>NZ_LBIX01000018.1:0-201 GCF_028128655.1 Bradyrhizobium sp. CCBAU 45394
CCCCCAATCCTGCACGACGCGATTGGAGGTGACGATGACGCTGCGGCGCAGTTTGTAGCGCTGATGGATCAGGGTCTGCAGCAAAGTGCCGGCGTCGTCGGGGATGGCGCGTGCGAGGAATAGATCGTCCAGCACGAGGAGATCGCAGTCGATGATGGTTCGCAGCCGGACCTCGCGTTGTGCCGGAGAGTTCAGGGCGTA
>NZ_LBIX01000019.1:0-212 GCF_028128655.1 Bradyrhizobium sp. CCBAU 45394
CTCCGGGCCATCATGGATATCAGCGCGCGTGCGTTCTCATTAGCGGACAGGCCTCGATTGGGCCATTTGGGTCACCAGTGTTCGCATGCGCCGGGAAGACCGAACCTCCATCTCGTCTCATCCTCTCGCAGACCTCGGCTGGAACCTGTTGATGGGGTTACGTCATCGCTTGCTCCTCCTACCTCGCAGTTCCTGTGTTCGAGCCAGGGGCC
>NZ_LBIX01000020.1:0-245 GCF_028128655.1 Bradyrhizobium sp. CCBAU 45394
TCCAGTTCACTTTCCCGCCGCGCTACGCGGACGGCCCGACGGCAAGATATACGACACATATGTTCGATATCCGCTGCCAAGAGAATGGCATCGAACATCGGCTGACCAAGATCAAGCATCCCTGGACCAATGGCCAGGTCGAGCGCATGAACCGCACGATCAAGGAAGCGACCGTCCAACGCTACCATTACGATCGACACGATCAGCTCGAAGCACACCTTGCCGACTTCATTAACGCCTACAAC
>NZ_LBIX01000021.1:0-245 GCF_028128655.1 Bradyrhizobium sp. CCBAU 45394
TTAGCGACACAGCCAGTCAGAGCCAGCTCCTTTTGTCGAACGGGTCGAGTTTCGTGGCCGCGGATTGGACCAAAATCGGGGTTACCGGCATCTCGACACTGGTCGGAGATTATAACGGCGACGGCCACAGCGACATATTGAACTTCACGAGCACCACCAGCACGGCGCAAGTCCATCTGACCGAGGTTTCGACGACGACCGACATCCTGACGGCGACTGACCTGGTGAGCGTCGCATCGGACGGA
>NZ_LBIX01000022.1:0-246 GCF_028128655.1 Bradyrhizobium sp. CCBAU 45394
GCGCATCGAAAGCGTCGCGCCTGAAGCCGGATTTCGACCACTCGACCTTGCCACGGCAGATCGGCTAAGCGTCGCACGTAATGGCTGTGGACGCGACCCGTCTGGCCGCCGCAACAGGGACAGAGCGAGACCGCTGACTTCGGCCGAGCCACGAGCACCACCCTATCCGTCTGGGGAAGGATCTGGACAATCGAAAGTTCGGGGGAAACCAGCGAGCGGAAGGCATGGAGCAAGGCGAATCACGGA
>NZ_LBIX01000023.1:0-253 GCF_028128655.1 Bradyrhizobium sp. CCBAU 45394
CCCGATCGAACGGGCCTATGTCGACAAGGGATATCGCGGCCACGACACACAAAATCCCCGCCGCGTCTTCATCTCGGGCCAGAAGCGCGGCGTCTTCGGCGTCATCAAGCGCGAGCTACGCCGCCGTTCCGCCATCGAGCCCATCATCGGACACATGAAGAACGAAGGTCACCTTGGCCGCTGCTATCTCAAAGGCCGCGCCGGAGATGCCGCTAACGTTCTCCTCTCGGCCGTTGGCCACAACCTCCGCCGT
>NZ_LBIX01000024.1:0-262 GCF_028128655.1 Bradyrhizobium sp. CCBAU 45394
ATCTCGCCAATCTTCCGGCGATGACGGATCTGCGCACGCTGGCCGCCACCATCAAGGCACGGTGGATTTGTGAGCAGGCGCATCAACAGTTGAAGGAGGAACTTGGACTTGATCACTTCGAAGGGCGATCATGGCAAGGTCTTCATCGCCACGCCCTTATGACAATGATTGCCTACGCCTTCCTGCAACATCGTCGCCTCGCAAACGCGGGGCGGAAAAAAAAGAATCAACGGGCCTCCGCCTCAACCAACCATGCCCGCCG
>NZ_LBIX01000025.1:0-281 GCF_028128655.1 Bradyrhizobium sp. CCBAU 45394
TCATCGGACAGGCCGTAGATGTGCTTGAGCAGCAGCAATCCGATCATGAATCGGGTCGCGATACCCGGCCTGCCGTTGTCGCTGTAGAGCGGCGCGATCTCGCCGTCGATCCAGTCCCAATCGACCCTGCCGGCGAGCAGAACCAGCTCGTGTCGCATGTTGATGATCTGGTCCAGCCGGGACCGGAACAGATCGTTCGAGCCTGTCGTCCTGTGCTTCTTTGGTCGCATCGGTGCCTCCGATGCAGCACAGAATCACGGTTCGCAGCGGCAGGGAAATCC
>NZ_LBIX01000026.1:0-282 GCF_028128655.1 Bradyrhizobium sp. CCBAU 45394
TCACCGTTGAGCAAGCTGACGCTGACCTCGAGCGGCACCATCAAGAACGGCACGGTCGTGGATACCGGGTCAGGACTGGTCGCCGCCAACGGCACGCTGGACGGGGTGACGTATCAGGGCGCGCTGGACATGAGCGCAGCGTCGTCGGTGCTCTATCTGAAGGACGGCTTCACCGGCGGCTCGGGTGGCGCCACGATCAATCTGACGGGGACGTCCAGCACGCTCTACAGCCAGGACACCGAGACGCTCGACAACGCGACCCTCAACATCGGCAACGACAGC
>NZ_LBIX01000027.1:0-283 GCF_028128655.1 Bradyrhizobium sp. CCBAU 45394
CCTGCGCGCGGGAGCGCGGCAGCTTCTGGCGCAGGCCGTCGAGGTCGAAGTCGAGACGTTTCTTGCCACGGTGAAGGATTTGAAGCTTTCCGACGGGCGCGCCCGTGTCGTGCGACATGGTTACGGCCCGGCGCGAACGATTGCGACCGGCATCGGCCCGGTCGAGGTCGCCCGGGCGAAGATTCGGGACCGCGGGGCGGTCAGCGATGCCGAGCGGATCCGTTTCAATTCGGCGATCCTGCCGCTGTGGGCGCGGCGCACCCGGAGCCTGGATGCGCTGTTG
>NZ_LBIX01000028.1:0-313 GCF_028128655.1 Bradyrhizobium sp. CCBAU 45394
CCAGATCCACCACCGTCAGATCGCGTAGCGCATCGTCGCCCAGCGCCGATCGCCCCGCTGCATCGGCCAGCAGCACTCGCGGCGCCGCATCGTCGAGAACCTGCCGCAGCCGCGCCGGCGGATAGGCCGGGTCCAGCGGCAGGTACGCCCCGCCCGCCTTGAGGATCGCCAAAAGCCCGACCACCATCGCCACGCTGCGCGCAACGCAGATCGCCACCGGCTGGTCCGGCCTGACCCCGAGCCCGATCAGATGATGCGCCAGGCGGTTGGCCCGCGCATTGAGCTCGCCATAGCTTAGCCGCTCCTCCTCATG
>NZ_LBIX01000029.1:0-317 GCF_028128655.1 Bradyrhizobium sp. CCBAU 45394
CGGCTTTGCGAGCACCCGTTCGTGCGCGAGGCGGTGGTGGTGGCGCACGAGGGCCCCGGCGGCGAGCAGCGTCTTGTCGCCTATGTGGTGTGCGCGCCGGAAGCAGCTTCGAACGGGCTGGAGGGAAGCGAGCTTGCCGGCGCCTTGCGCGCCCACATAAGTGCGCACCTGCCGGAGTACATGGTGCCATCGGCGTTCGTGCGGCTGGCGGCGCTGCCGCTGACGGTGAACGGCAAGCTGGACCGCAAGGCGCTGGCTGCGCCGGACGATGAGGCGTATGCGCATCGCGCCTATGAGCCGCCGCAAGGCGAGATCGA
>NZ_LBIX01000030.1:0-343 GCF_028128655.1 Bradyrhizobium sp. CCBAU 45394
CTCTCCGGCGAGATCGAAGCACTGGCCCGTCAAGATCAGGCATGTTCGCGCCTGATGACGGTGCCTGGCATCGGGCCGATCATTTCGAGCGCCATGGTGGCCGCGATCGGCACTGGAGACGTCTTCTCCAAAGGCCGTGACTTCGGCGCCTGGCTCGGGCTGGTGCCCAAGCAGATCTCGACGGGAGACCGCACGATCCTCGGCAAAATCTCAAGGCGCGGCAATCGCTACCTCCGCGTTCTGTTCGTCCAGGCGGCATGGGTGGTGCTGGTCAGGATCAAGAACTGGGAACGTTACGGACTCAGATCCTGGATCGAAGCCGCCAAGAAGCGATTGCACCACA
>NZ_LBIX01000031.1:0-364 GCF_028128655.1 Bradyrhizobium sp. CCBAU 45394
CGGGCAACCTTGCTCGCGTAGGCGACAGATTTCATCCCAGCGTTCGCGTCGTGCAGCCTTTTGATCCGCCCGCAATTGTGCAAGGCCGGGCGGCAGCGTGGAACTGCCAGTCTTCGGTCGTTGCACGGACGCCATGATTTGCACGGCGGCGGCTACGTTGTGACGATGGCGGCCGACAGCGTGGCGCAGGGCCTCACCTAAACTGTTGAGCAGGTGCCAACGGTCCGCCACCTGCACCGCGTCGGGCGCGCCGCAGCGTACGCCATCAGCATAAAGTCCCGCACGGTCGCGGGCTACGACCTTGATGCCCGGCCAGCGCTTCAGCCAGCGCGCAACACTGTCGGCATTACGATCGGGAAGCAGG
>NZ_LBIX01000032.1:0-377 GCF_028128655.1 Bradyrhizobium sp. CCBAU 45394
AGCCGGTGAGGCTCTCGGTGCGCTCGATGACGTCGCGAAGGGTGTGACCGTCGTAGGGGTTGTCCGGCAGCGAGCAGGCGTGGAGCACGAACAAGCCGCCGGGAGCTCTTTGGTTGTTGGTGACGATGGATGCCTTCACGCCGAACTCATAGGGCGCGGCGGCCTTGCCCTTGCCGATGCACTCGACCTCCGGAGCATGGAAGGAATACAGCTTGAAGCCGCGCTGGCGCTGCTGCTGCGAGCGGATCTGGGTGGCTCGGCTCAGCGGCAGGGCGAATGCCTCCTCCAGTGCGGGCTGGCCCTCGGTCTTGCGGCGAATGTCGCGGATGATCCGGCCCAGCCGGCTGCGCAGAAGGCGCAGCTGTCGCTGATGCCGG
>NZ_LBIX01000033.1:0-378 GCF_028128655.1 Bradyrhizobium sp. CCBAU 45394
CCGCAGCTCCATTCCCTGCCAGTTCAAACCTTGCCGTCAGATTAAGTCGAAACTTCTACACATCTGCCGCCGCTGCTCCGGCCCCGTCGTGCAGGCGCACGCGCCAGAGCACGTCGTACCCAGCGGGCTGCCGACCGAAGCGGCCATTGCTCACGTGATCGTCTCCAAGTTTGGTGACCATACGCCGTTTTACCGCCAGTCCGAGATCTATGCCCGCCAGGGCATTCGGCTTGATCGGGCGACACTGGGCAACTGGTCCGGTCGCGCCTGCTTCCATCTTCAGATCACGGCGCTGGGATTGACGTCTTCTGTCGAGCACAACGGTTATGGGCGCCCGGCACCGGTCCCTTGCCGCCGAAGCCATGGTCGGGCCGCGGC
>NZ_LBIX01000034.1:0-394 GCF_028128655.1 Bradyrhizobium sp. CCBAU 45394
CGGCTTTTCGAGCGGCAGCGCCGCGACGAAGTCCGACGCGCGCTCTCCTTCCACCTCGATGATGACGCCGTGGGGATCGTTGGCGACGAAACCGCCGAGGCGATAGCGCGTGGCGAGGCCGTAGACATAGGGACGAAAGCCGACACCCTGCACCGCGCCACGCACATGCAGGCGCAGCCGCCGTCCGTCCAGTGCTGTAGCCTCGCCGCCCATCGTCATTCCGCCGCCGTCATCGCGGCCGGCCTCGTCGCCTCCATCCGCCTGCGAATCCAGGCATAGAACGCCGCAAAGCCTTCGCCGGTGCGCGCCGACACCGTCAGCACCTCGATCTTCGGGTTGACCCGCCGTGCATATTCGATCGTCTTCGCCAGATCGAAATCAAGGACGGGCGCGA
>NZ_LBIX01000035.1:0-413 GCF_028128655.1 Bradyrhizobium sp. CCBAU 45394
CTTTGCGTTCATGGGGTTCACGTTTATCTGCGGCAAATCACGCCAAGGGCGCTTCCAGCTTCAACGGAAGACCCGTAGCGACCGCTTGCGAACCAAACTCCGCGAAATCAAGGAGGAGCTAAGGCGCCGAATGCACTGGCCGATCCCTGCACAAGGGAAATGGCTGAGGCAGGTCTTGACCGGCCACTTTGCGTACTTTGCTGTCCCGACGAATGGCCGAGCGCTCAATGCGTTTCGGTTCTATCTGACCGATCTCTGGAGGCGGACGCTTCGGCGGCGCAGTCAGCGGACCTGTCTGACCTGGGATCGCATAACGCAGATCACCGATGACTGGCTCCCCAAGGCTCGCATCCTTCATCCATGGCCGAAGCTGCGCTTCGCCGTCAAACACCCGAGGTAGGAGCCCGGTGCCT
>NZ_LBIX01000036.1:0-430 GCF_028128655.1 Bradyrhizobium sp. CCBAU 45394
ACCCGCCTCGATACGCCGCCTATCTCACTCCGTCATCACCCAGCTTCCCGCATAGCTCCCGTATCTCCCTGATCGCCGGAATGACTTGCGAGGCTATCGCTTCAAGAGTTGGTGAACAAACTTCACTGAAAGAAGGCCACGGTAGACCATAGATTGGACAGTCCGCGTCCATTTCCTCCACCAAGTTGAGGATATAGGAACAATCTCCTAAGCCTGTGGGAACAAAGAACAGGGGCGGCTGCGATCCGGTTGCGCGAACACAAATCACTCCCGGACTACCGGGCTGTGGCTCCAAATGAACCTTCAATGCAAGTTCCTTCAGAACTGGGGCTTGGAAGAGATCGGCGGCGGTAAACTTGAACCCGGCATCGAGCGCTCGACTGAGAAGCCGCACCGCTAGCAGTGAGTGCCCGCCCAGTTCGAAGAAGTC
>NZ_LBIX01000037.1:0-433 GCF_028128655.1 Bradyrhizobium sp. CCBAU 45394
CGCGCGAAAGAAATGAAGCAGGGGGTGGCGCGGGCCTAAGCCCGCAAAAAGATCACTGGACCGATCGCCATGTTTACTCCGTTGGTCATTCTTCTCGTGATGGCAAACACAGCCGCAGCGACTGGAGCAGTCGTTGTCGCCTTGCAGGCCGCGATGTTCGAGACAGGTTGTGCGGCTCGCCGGCGTTGACGGTGGAGGGAGCCGGCATCGCCAACACCGACTTGTCTTGACAACAGGTGGGATTGCGGGCGCAGCATGAGAGGCGGATCCCGTATCCTCTCCAATTCGCGGACGTCGAAAGCCAGACACGCGGTAGTTATGACTTGGTGAGCCGGAAAGTGATCGCTCTTCGCGAGAATCCGGGCGACCGCGAGCAAAACCATATCGGCGGATTCCCCGGTCGCTGAAAATCGTTGATCGCCCACTTGAAATC
>NZ_LBIX01000038.1:0-435 GCF_028128655.1 Bradyrhizobium sp. CCBAU 45394
GCCCCCGAAGGGCGCCCGGACCGCTTGTCGCGGCACGCTAAAAATTAGAAAAAGCCGATTCAATTTCAAGTGGGCGATCAACGATTTTCAGCGACCGGGGAATCCGCCGATATGGTTTTGCTCGCGGTCGCCCGGATTCTCGCGAAGAGCGATCACCTTCCGGCCTCACCAAGTCATAACTACCGCGAGTCTGGCTTTCGACGTCCGCGAATTGGAGAGGATCCGGGATCCGCCTCTCATGCAGCGTCCGCAACCTCACCCTGTTGCCAAGACAAGTCGGCGTTGGCGATTGCGGCTCCCTCCACCGTCAACGCCGGCGAAGCCGCACGCCCTGTCTCGAACATCGCAGCCTGCAAGGCGACAAGGACTGCTCCAGTCGCTGCGACTGTGTTTGCCATCACGAGAAGAACGACCGACGGAGTAACATGGCGATCA
>NZ_LBIX01000039.1:0-436 GCF_028128655.1 Bradyrhizobium sp. CCBAU 45394
AGCGCCTGGCTGACCTTGCGCGCCATCGCGCGCTTGCGGTTCTCGTTGACGGCCAGCACGGATTCGACGATGCGCAAGGACACGTCGTAGTCCTGCGCGATCTTGATCAGCGCCTTGGTGTCCTTCGGGAAGCACGAGCCGCCGAAGCCGGGACCTGCATGCAGGAACTTGGTGCCGATGCGGTTGTCGAGGCCAATGCCGCGCGCGACCTCCTGCACGTTGGCCCCGACCTTTTCGGAAAGGTCCGCGATCTCGTTGATGAAGGTGATCTTGGTCGCGAGGAACGCGTTGGCAGCGTATTTGATCATCTCGGCGGTGCGGCGCGCCGTGAACATCAGCGGCGCCTGGTTCAGCGACAGCGGGCGATAGATGTCGCCCATCACCTTGCGGCCACGCTCGTCGGAGGTGCCGACCACGACGCGGTCCGGGAACTTGA
>NZ_LBIX01000040.1:0-439 GCF_028128655.1 Bradyrhizobium sp. CCBAU 45394
CCCGAGCCGGTTCGTCTCGCGCAGACCGTGCCGCCGATCCTGGCCGTCGGCGGCGCGCTGAAGTCGACCGTGACGGTCACGCGCGGCAACGAGGCCTTCGTCTCCCAGCATATCGGCGATCTCGACACCGCGGAAGGCGTCCGCTTCTTCGAGGAAACCGTCGGCCATCTGCTGTCGACGCTGGACGTCGAGCCGGTAGTTATCGTCCATGATTTGCACCCGAACATGGCTTCGACCCGCTTCGCCGAAGCGAGCGGACGGCGGCTGATCGCGGTCCAGCACCATCATGCCCATGCCGCTTCCGTCATGGCGGAGCATGGCCTCACGGGACCTGCGTTGGCGCTGGTGCTCGACGGCTTCGGCCAGGGTAGCGACGGCGGCAATTGGGGCGGCGAGCTCCTGCTGTGCCAGAGCGCGCAGTTCCGGCGGCTCGGACATC
>NZ_LBIX01000041.1:0-470 GCF_028128655.1 Bradyrhizobium sp. CCBAU 45394
CCTTGGCGAGGCATTCGACCGCCCGGCCGTACTTGGCGCGGTATTTCTCGGCGAAGACGTCGATCGCCGCTTCGGCCGCCGCCCGGCTCGGCGCCCAATAGACCTCGCGCAGGTCCTTCTTCATGTTGGCCTGCACCGAGAGCGGGACCTTGTCCAGGACGTTGACGGTCTTGTGCACCCAGCAGCGCTGGTGCCGCGTCCCGGGAAAGATCTCGTCGAGCGCCTTCCAGAAGCCGAGTGCGCCGTCGCCGACCGCAATTTCCGGGGCGATCTGCAACCCGCGCTGCTTGACGTCGATCAGGAGCTCGCGCCAGCTCTGCGCGCTCTCCCGGACGCCGACCTGAAAGCCGATCAGCTCCTTCTTGCCTTCCGGCGTCGCGCCGATCAGCACCAGCATGCATTCGCCGTGGTCCTCCATGCGGGCCTGCAGGAAGACGCCATCGGCCCAGACGTAGACGTACCGCCGAGCC
>NZ_LBIX01000042.1:0-490 GCF_028128655.1 Bradyrhizobium sp. CCBAU 45394
GCCGGAAGCCAGTCTTGATATGCGTCAATCTGTCGGAGCGCAAAGCGGCTAGTAGTAAAGCCTTTCTAGCCAGCGTCGGAGCGCGACATGGTAAAGTGTGGTTGGTTGATAATTGCCGGCCTTACCGCTGCTTTCGCTGCCGCGGCTCAGGCTGAAGACCTCGACATCGGCAAGTCAGAATTTCAGTCTTCGTGCGCGAGTTGTCATGGCGCGGATGCAAAGGGCAAAGGACCGGTCAGCGACCAGCTCAAGATCCCGCCTCCCGATTTGACGGTGTTGGCCAAGAACAACAACGGGGTCTTTCCCACGAACGCTGTCTATGAAACCATAGATGGATCGAAAACAATTCCCGCTCACGGCACTCGTGCGATGCCAATTTGGGGGGAACGATTCAACCCCATTGTCAACTTGCCTCACTATGTTGATCCGTCTTATTGGAAGATGGCCGGGCCGGAGCAAAGCCCCGAAGTCGTCGTGCGAAAACGCATCC
>NZ_LBIX01000043.1:0-509 GCF_028128655.1 Bradyrhizobium sp. CCBAU 45394
CTGCCGCAATCGATAAGATATCGGGCACGTGGTGCTTTCGTGGTTTCCCGCGGACTTTGGTAATCGGCCAAATGAGCTTCACATCGACCGGATACACTTTCAGGTGCCGAGGGATGCCGACAGCCCAGGCCAGCCCGCGCTCTGTTAGCCCTTGTCGAAACGGTGCGCTGAGGCCGTATCCTGCATCCGCCAGCACACATCCAAAGCGCACGTTGGCTGCCATCGCGCGGTCAATCTCGGCCAAAGCAATCTCCGGCTTGGACCGTGGCGTTCGGTGTTCGACTGGCACGCGAGCGCGCTTCAAACGAGACATGTCGCTTGTCCAACTGTCAGGCAAAAAGAGACGTAACGCGACCATCACTGGCACTTCGCCGCGCGCAAGCGTTAAAGACACCAGCGTTTGGCAATTTGCCGTTTTACCGAGAGCCGACGCGTATTGAGCCGCAACACCGACCGAGCGCTCACCCTTCTTCGGCAGTGAGGTGTCATCAATAACCAGCACCGCATCG
>NZ_LBIX01000044.1:0-510 GCF_028128655.1 Bradyrhizobium sp. CCBAU 45394
GAGCCGCATCGCGGCATAGAAGCCTTGGCACCATGGTCGCGGATCGACGTCTCCACTGGGTTTGCGCCGGTGCATCGGCGCGAACCTGTCGGGTGCGGTCGAGAGGGTGTTGCTGATGTCATTGTGGCGCAGCGCGACGGCCGATATGGCTGCAAACTCCGGGGTGCCGCCGTGGTTGAAGGCATCGGCATCGATGGCGAGCAGCGGGCAGATCCAGTCGAGTGGGCTCATCGACACCGGTCCGGCCACGATTGCGGCGACGTAGCCGTCGAGCATGGGGAGATTGGTGGCGGCAGGATGCTGATCGACGCGAGCCTGCAGCCATCGCTCGAGTTCCGCAAGTGGCATCGCGGCGGCGGCCATCGATGACGATGCTTTATGGCGACGTGGGCTCACGCAGCGGCCTGTGCGGTGCGCTGGCGCGCCGCCTTCCAGTGCCAGGCAAGCAACTCGTGCAGTTGATGGCTCTTGGTTCGCCCGGAGACGATGCGCTCCAGCACGTCGGTCAGA
>NZ_LBIX01000045.1:0-524 GCF_028128655.1 Bradyrhizobium sp. CCBAU 45394
CGAATCATCTTTCCTTTATAGCCGATCGACGCTGATCTTCAATTTTGAGATAGGTTCTAGAGTTTTGCGCCTCTCATCACGTTGGCGGGCTGGTGGCGCCGGCGTGATTTTGCAGCAAAATCGGCGGCCGATTGCCGATCGCCCCGTGGGGCCGTTCCTCGTTATAGTATCTGCGCCAAGTCTCCACTTTTTCCTGGGCGTCTGCAAGGGACAGGAACCAATGGGCGTTGAGGCATTCCGCCCGGAAGCGGCCGTTGAAGGCCTCGATGAACGCGTTATCCGGCATGATGTAGCCGGTGTCCCGTGTTTCCAGACTCGATCTAGCCCATTAGCGTAGACCGATCCGGGCCTCGGGGCACCGGGAGCACGCAAGTGCGGGCAGGCCGTCGCACTGACATGAACTGCGAGTTCGAGGTCGTTATCTGGCCGCCCCTGCGACTAGCCCGGATGCGCTGCGAGCGCGGATCCGTAATTGTCGTGTTGCCCGCAGCTCCCTTTCGCACTGACCATGGAGGGAGAGATGA
>NZ_LBIX01000046.1:0-529 GCF_028128655.1 Bradyrhizobium sp. CCBAU 45394
GAGTATTGTCCGGCAAGGCTAGAAGGATGTGTGCGAAGGAAAGGGTATCGTCATGGAGTTGCTGGGGAAAGTCCTATCACGGGAAAATCTTTTAGTGGCACTCGAAAGAGTGGAAAGAAACAAAGGATCGGCGGGAATCGACGGTGTTTCAACCGAACAACTGCGCGATTATATCCGTGAACACTGGTTAACCATTAAAGAGCAGGGGGGGGGGGGGGGGGGGGGGGGGGGGGGGGGGGGGGGGGGGGGGGGGGGGGGGGGGGGGGGGGGGGGGGGGGGGGGGGGGGGGGGGGGGGGGGGGGGGGGGGGGGGGGGGGGGGGGGGGGGGGGGGGGGGGGGGGGGGGGGGGGGGGGGGGGGGGGGGGGGGGGGGGGGGGGGGGGGGGGGGGGGGGGGGGGGGACCGAATCGCAGTGCGCACGACGCTATAAGACAAGCACAATCTTATATTTCTGAAGGATATCGCTTTGTCGTGGATATGGACTTAGAGAAATTCTTCGACAGAGTAAATCACGATATTTTAATGAGTCG
>NZ_LBIX01000047.1:0-550 GCF_028128655.1 Bradyrhizobium sp. CCBAU 45394
TGTAGGGCGGGTAATTGTCCTCGGTCGCGCGCTGGGCGGATTCAGCGAGGTCGAAAAGGCGATCGAAGCCGATGGTCGAACGCCAGAGTGGTGAGAAGTCGTAACTGCGCATAGCCAGATCCTCCACGGAGCAAAATGGTTACGAGCGGCACCGGACACGACCGGTGCCCGTCTCTGGATTTCCCGAGCCCGTCAGGCGCCCGGAGAGCCGCCCTGCGGCGGCGACTCGAAAATTAGAGAAACCGAATTTGGTTTCAAGGGAGGCCCGGAAAATTTCAGCCCGCCGGGCCGTCTGGTTAACGGGCTTCCGCTGCGCCACCGGGGCGGCGGCGACATGAGGCCCGCTCCGAGTCTTTGCCCGTCGTCGGCCGACGCGGCGACATTCGACTTTCCCGGATTCTTCGTGTGGCACGACCGGTCCGTCGGCCAGTCGCTTTTCGCGTCCTACACTCCCCTTGAAACAAAATCGCCCCATCCTAGTTTTTGTGCAGCCACGCGGGAGCGTGGCGCCGGATGCCTCTCGGGTCCGGCAGACGCCATCGGGCAGAAC
>NZ_LBIX01000048.1:0-550 GCF_028128655.1 Bradyrhizobium sp. CCBAU 45394
TGTAGGGCGGGTAATTGTCCTCGGTCGCGCGCTGGGCGGATTCAGCGAGGTCGAAAAGGCGGTCGAAACCGATGGTCGAACGCCAGAGCGGTGAGAAGTCGTAACTGCGCATAGCCAGATCCTCCACGGAGCAAAATGGTTACGAGCGGCACCGGACACGACCGGTGCCCGTCTCTGGATTCGCCGAGCCCGTCAGGCGCCCGGAGAGCCGCCCTGCGGCGGCGACTCGAAAATTAGAGAAACCGAGTTTGGTTTCAAGGGAGGGCCGGAAAATTTTCAGCCATCCGGGGCCGTCTAGATAACGGGCTTCCGCAGTGCCACCAGGGCGGGGCTACATGAGGCCCGCTCCGAGTCTTTGCCCGTCGTCGGCCGACGCGGCGATGTTCGACTTTCCAGGAGCCTTCGTGTGGCATGACCGGTCCGTCGGCCGGTCGCTTCTCTGTCCTACACTCCTCTTGAAACAAAATCGCCCCATCCTAGTTTTTGTGCAGCCACGCGGGTGCGTGGCGCCGGATGCCTCTCGGGTCCGGCAGACGCCATCGGGCAGAAT
>NZ_LBIX01000049.1:0-553 GCF_028128655.1 Bradyrhizobium sp. CCBAU 45394
CGCGAGCACATGCAACTCGAGATCAAGCATATCCACGAGGATCTCGGCGTCACCGTGGTCTATGTCACGCATGATCAGGGCGAGGCCTTGACCATGTCGGACCGCATCGCGGTGTTCAACGATGGGGTCATCCAACAACTGGCCGCGCCCGCCGAACTCTACGAGCGGCCGCAGAACGCGTTCGTCGCCCAGTTCATCGGTGAGAACAACCGGCTGCATGGCAAGGTCGTGGCGAAGAATGGCGCGACTTGCCAGGTTGAGATTCCGGGCGCCGGCAACGTGCAGGCGCTGGCCGTCAATGTCGACACAGTTGGCCGGTCGACGGTGCTGTCGTTGCGGCCGGAGCGGGTGAAGTTGAACCCGGCGCCAGGCTCGCTGCCCAATGTCTTCAGCGCGCAAGTTACGGAAGTGATTTATCTGGGCGACCACGTGCGCACCCGGGTTTCGGTCTGCGGCCACGATGACTTTGTGATCAAGCTGCCGAATTCCGAAGGAACGGTGCAGGTCGAGCCCGGCGCGGTGATCACCATCGGCTGGAAAATTGAGGATTGTC
>NZ_LBIX01000050.1:0-577 GCF_028128655.1 Bradyrhizobium sp. CCBAU 45394
CAGCCGCCGAATGATCGGATCGGACATCGCTTCACGCGCGATATCCGCCTCGACCTCCTTCAACGAACCCTGGATCAGGTCGATCTGCGCCAGGTGCCGCTCGATTGCGGCACGCTCGTCGGCAGGTACAATCTGGGCGGCGATCCACCTGCGACCGCTGATCCCTACAAGGTTGAGGTGTGGACAGGGCGGAATGAGGTGGGCGTGAAGGATCGACTGAATGAGGTTCTTCAAGCGTACCCGCTGACGCACGAGCTGCGTACGGCGCGCAACTTGCCGTCGCAGGGCCATAGTGCGCTGATCGGGTACCCAGACCTCCGGAAGAAATCCGGTGGCGTACAACTTCGCGAGCACGGCGGCATCAATCGCATCCGTCTTGATCTTTGCGTGCGCGATCCACCGCACCTGCTTCGGGTTGGCGATGACAACACGGTCGACATACGGCGCCAGAACTTCGACAACGGCCGCGGCATTGCCAGTCGCCTCGACGACCACGTGATCATCATGGGTGAGTTCCTTCCTGGCGAAAGCCTCCAAGCTGTCACGAGTCATGGGAATGCGGCCGAGCTTCGTTAGA
>NZ_LBIX01000051.1:0-608 GCF_028128655.1 Bradyrhizobium sp. CCBAU 45394
CGGGCCGGTTCAGGTAGCCGCGCGCCACCCCCGCCCCGCCGACGTAGAGCTCCCCGACCGCACCGAACGGCACCAGCCCGCCATGATCATCCAGCAGATACACACGCGTGTTCGCAATCGGGCGGCCAATCGGGACAATGGCCCCATCAAACCCATCGGGGCAACTCCAGGTCGCCGCACAAACTGTTGCTTCGGTAGGTCCATAAGCATTGATAATGGATGCTGGAGCCAGACTCCGGATGAGTTCTGCCTTCGGCAGCTCTCCAGCAAGAATGAGAACTTGCGATTCCAAGCCTTCCAGCTTCTGGCTTCCCTGAAGCAAGGCTGGAGGCAGCGTCGCGTGCGTGATGGCTTCGCTTCGCAGATAATCCGATAGCTTGTTACTCGCTTGACGGAGCTCATCCGCAGGCAAATGCAATGCGGCTCCCGAACCAAACGCCATAACAAGCTCCGAGGCGCTTGCATCAAAACCGAAGGAGGCGAACTGCACCACGCGGCTGTTGCAACAAACGCCAAAAAGCCCGATCTGAGCCAAGCTGAGATTGACCAAGCCGCGATGCTCGACCATGACGCCCTTGGGGGTGCCTGTTGATCCCGAGGTGTAGATC
>NZ_LBIX01000052.1:0-623 GCF_028128655.1 Bradyrhizobium sp. CCBAU 45394
CGGGCCGGTTCAGGTAGCCGCGCGCCACCCCCGCCCCGCCGACGTAGAGCTCCCCGACCGCGCCAAACGGAACCGGCGCACCATGATCATCCAGCAGATAGACCACCGAATTCCGGATTGGTCGTCCCAGTGGCACCCGTTGCTGGCCATCGAAGCCAGCAGGCACCGGGTAGCAGAGACTGAAGGTGGTGTTCTCGGTCGGGCCGTAGCCATTTGAGATTCGCAGCGTCGGATGTCGCTTCTGACATGCTTTGATGGAACTGGCTGAGACCTCTTCGCCCCCGACCAGCAGTTGCTGCAGCCCACTGGTGCTCCGCCCCTCCCCGACATAGACGTCGAACAACCGCGCAGTCATCCAAGCGATAGTGATGCCTTGGTCTTGGATGATCCGGGCTAGCGTTGCCGTCGAGAGATAGCGTTCAGGATAGAGCACAACACTGGCGCCGTTCGCCAAGGCTCCCCAGACTTCGAACGTGGTCGCATCGAATGTCGGCGAGGAAGCGTTGAGAAAAACGTCCTGCGGCGAGATCTCGACGAAATCGTTCTCCGCCACCAGACGCGCCACTCCGCGATGCTCGACCATGACCCCCTTGGGGGTGCCTGTTGATCCGGAGGTGTAGATT
>NZ_LBIX01000053.1:0-624 GCF_028128655.1 Bradyrhizobium sp. CCBAU 45394
CCTAATCCTGCTGCGTCACAAACGATGATCTGTCTAATGGTCGAACTTGATCGCACAACAAGGACATCCCGACAGCGTTCGGACGAGCGCATGTTCGAGGCGCCGTCGCATCGTCGCGGTCGAATTTGGAATGTGACGTTGGGTCCGCAGCGGCAGATCCGCGGGGTCTGTAATCTGCGGGAATGCGATCGAGCGGGATCGGCCGGGCGCGCCGAGCGCCTGAGGGGGAATCGTCTCCCGCTTGGAGATCAGGAATCCGTCGGCTACGATGCACGTTGTTGCGTGATGATGAAAGCCGCGCCAACCGCGTCCCTCGAAGTGGCCGAGCCCGACCTCCTGCTTGAGTTCCTGATAGTCGCGTTCGATGCGCCAGCGCAATTTAGCCGTCTCAACGAGAGTCCGGAATGCCACATCCGCCGACAACGTCGAGAGCCAGTATTTGGTAGGCTGGTCCTCGCCTTTTGGCCATTCGATCAGCAACCATTCCTCCAATCGCCGGGTGGTTTGCCAATAATCACGATGCGCGGCACGGACCCGCACGCGTACAAAGCGCGAGGTCAGCTTTTCGTTCGTTCCTTGCCGCCACGTGATGGTGCGCCAAGCTTTGGCCGGCAGGCCGATCGC
>NZ_LBIX01000054.1:0-628 GCF_028128655.1 Bradyrhizobium sp. CCBAU 45394
CCGAATGCCGGCAAACCACGCCGCCTGATCGCCTCGTCACCCAAAATCCCGCATAGCTCATTACCTCGTGGCCATGAGCGCTTGAGATGGCCCTTCGATTTAGGGAAACGATCTACTCTGCCTTCAGGTCCGCTCTGGGGTCTCGATGCGGAGAACATCGCAATTCGTTCATGCGCCGCCTGCAGCCGGGCTTGGCGAGTTGGCCGATAAGCTTGAGACAATCAGCCCGCGACGGGCTGCGGCTTCGGACAAAGCGCATAAGCCCTCCTTGCTCACTCCCACGCCAGCATCCCGGTTTGGTGCTTAGCAGTCGAGGCACAGGGGCTCGGCAAATCGGCTGATATCCCTTACGGCCAATCGCTTAGTGCAGATCTGGCGTCCTCACAGGACTGCATCGCGGCGGAAGCGCGGGCGATGACCAGGGGTCTAGGAGCGCACCACCAGCGCTAGATCCCTCACAGGTCACCGATACGGTGGATACGCCCGAGAATTATCCCGCACCTAACCTGCCACTGAATTTTCATATGGCAGCAGTTACATCTCGGGATTTTCAGTGAGACCGAACTTTAGACCAGCCAAGAGTAGAGCTGTCCCGTGTGCAGCGAGACCGAACTTTGGACCAGCCAGA
>NZ_LBIX01000055.1:0-634 GCF_028128655.1 Bradyrhizobium sp. CCBAU 45394
TGCGGCTGTCACATGCCGCTGGCCCGTATGGGAGTTCGCGGAACGGGTCCAATTCAACTTCGCGTGCTCGAGGCGCGTATCCATGATCTGGTTTTCCCATTCCTGTCTCGTGACCGTGCGCCATACTCTCCGGTTGACCTTCTCACACTCACGGTCCCTGCCGCGGAACTACTTCGCCGCAGCCGGAGCCCGATAGGTTCCGCCTCTCGCCATCAATGCCCAGACGATGCGCGCCATCTTGTTAGCGAGGGCGACGATCACCAGCATGGGCGGCTTGAGGGCAAGCATGCGCGCAAGCCAAGAATCCGCTGTCGAGCCTTTGCGCATTGCCCAGCGCACGGCCGCGCTCGCGCCGATGATCAGCAGTCGTCGCAGGGTTCGTTCGCCCATACGTGACGTCTTGCCGAGCTTCTGCTTGCCTCCGGTGGAGCGCTGCAGCGGGGTAAGCCCCAGCCATGCCGCAAAGTCGCGTCCCCTCTTGAAGGCCTGGGCTGTCGGCGCCAGGGCAACGAGCGCCGTAGCCGTGATCGGCCCAATTCCTGGGATCGTCATTAGCCGCTTCGCTTCGGCATCCTCCTTGGCGCGCCGGGCGAGCTCTCGGTCGAGCAGCGCCACCTTCTCGTTCAGGGATCGC
>NZ_LBIX01000056.1:0-646 GCF_028128655.1 Bradyrhizobium sp. CCBAU 45394
CGAACAAAACGCGGTCTCCCGGCTTGACATCGATCGGGATCAACTGGCCTTGCTCGTTTCTACCGCCGGGACCCGTGGCGATGATCTCGCCTTCCTGCGGCTTCTCCTTTGCGGTGTCGGGAATGATGATGCCGCCGGCGGTCTTTTCCTCGGCATCGATGCGGCGCACAAGCACGCGGTCGTGCAGTGGGCGGAAATGCATGCACATCCTCCATGTCAGGTCAGCGATGTTCAAAAATCGGGTCCGGCAACCGGCTCCCGGGCGAAAACGACCTAGGATCCGAAAAACCACCGTTCAAGAGGTCTTTGAAAATTTTTGTTACTCCGGCCTCCCGACTGCCAACCGCGGTCTTGAACGGCGAATTTGGCGCGACCAGTTGATCTTCCATTCATCGCCCTCGCTCCGGAGCTGACCGCGGATTGAGGTCGTCTGCGCAATGTAGGACTCCGCCAAGAACGACGACCATGGACGACTATCGCGACCTGGTGATTGCTGGTCTAGCGGTGCTGTGTGCGGGTCTCATGTTGGTCGCCGGCCTCCTGTTCATTCTGGGTTCGTCCGACGGGTTCAAACCGGCGGAGATTGAGCCGCCAAGCCCGCAGGTCGCTGCATCGAGTCCTTTGGAGATGGCGCCGGCGAAGCACG
>NZ_LBIX01000057.1:0-656 GCF_028128655.1 Bradyrhizobium sp. CCBAU 45394
CGAACAAAACGCGGTCTCCCGGCTTGACATCGATCGGGATCAACTGGCCTTGCTCGTTTCTGCCACCGGAGCCCGCGGCGATGATCTCGCCTTCCTGCGGCTTCTCCTTTGCGGTGTCGGGAATGATGATGCCGCCGGCGGTCTTTTCCTCGGCATCAATGCGGCGCACAAGCACGCGGTCGTGCAGCGGGCGGAAATGCATACACATCCTCCATGTCAGTTCAGCGATGTCCAAAAACCGGGTCCGGGCAACCGGCCCCCGGGCGAAAACGACCTAGGATCCGAAAAACGGCCGTTCAAGAGGTCTTTTAAAAATTTTTGTCACTCCGGCCGTCTGACTGCCAACCGCGGTCTTGAACGGCGGATTTGGCTCGACCAGTTAATTGGAAAGAGATCTTCCATTCATCGCCCTCGCTCCGGAGCTGACTGCGGATTGAGGCGTCAGCGAATGTAGAACCCGCCAAGAACGACGAACATGGACGACTATCGCGACGTGGTGACTGCTGGTCTGGCGGTGCTGTGCGCAGGTCTCATGTTGGTCGCCGGCCTCCTGTACATTCTGGGTTCGTCCGACGGGTCAAAACCGGCGGAGATTGAGCCGCCAAGCCCGCAAGTCGCTGCATCGAGTCCTTTGGAGATGGCGCCGGCGAAGCACC
>NZ_LBIX01000058.1:0-664 GCF_028128655.1 Bradyrhizobium sp. CCBAU 45394
TGGTCCCTGCCGACGCATAGCGGTCTCACATGGTACACGGGTGATTTCAACGGCGACGGCAAGGACGACTTGCTATCGACCGGGGCAGCTGGTGGCGCGAGCATCATGCCGGCGAATGGGACAGGGTTTGACGCTGCGTCGAGCTGGACGTCGGCGAGCAGCGGCTCTCAAGGCTGGTATGTCGGTGATTTCAATGGCGACGGCCGTGACGACATCTTTGCCGTCGTCGACGGCGTCAGCGGCGCGCAGATGTTGCTGTCGAACGGCTCCGCATTCGTGGACGGCGGCAGCTGGACGCCAGCCGGATCGGGAGAGCAGCGCTGGTACGTCGCCGACTTCAATGGCGACGGCAAAGATGATCTGCTGCGGTATGTCAACGGCATCTCCGGCGCGCAGGTTTTCTTGTCGACCGGTTCGAGCTTCATCAACACGGGGTCATGGACCCCGGCGGGGCAGGGCTCCTACGCTCACTGGTACATAGGCGATTTCAACGGCGATAGTCGCGCCGATCTCGGCCGCTATGTCGCTGGCACCGGCTTTCAGGTCTTGCTGTCCACCGGCACAGGCTTCGCGGCTCCGCAAACATGGACCACGGAACTGACCGGTGTCACGGGCCTCAAGGTGTTGGATGCCAATGGCGATGGCATGGATGATCTGCTGCTGC
>NZ_LBIX01000059.1:0-730 GCF_028128655.1 Bradyrhizobium sp. CCBAU 45394
GCGGCCGATTTGCGCGGCACGACGTCCTTTGCCAGTGCGACGGCGCTCGGCAATGTGCTGTACAACGGCACGGCCGGCGGCACCACCGCGGCAGGTTCGTCCGCCACGCTCGGTGCGAGCCAGGGCTCGTTCGCGGGCACCGGGGGTCTTGCGGCTGACGGTACGACCGGCATCTCGTCGGCCACCACGCTGCTCGGCACCACCGCCAGCGGCAAGCTGACCACCGCTCCGACCGATGGCGACACGCTGACGGTGAACGGCAAGACCATCACCTTCCGTTCCGGCACTGCGCCGGCTTCGAGCGCCGTTCCGAGCGGTTCTGGTGTCAGCGGTCATCTCGTCACCGACGGCGGCGGCAACACCACGATCTATCTCGGTGACACCGCCACGACTTCGACGCTGGCGACCGTGGGCGACATTCTGGCCGCGATCGACCTCGCCAGCGGTGTCAAGACCGCGACGATCTCCGCCGGTGCTGCGACCATCGGTGCCGCCTCCGGCGCATCGCCGTCGACTGCCGCCGCGGGCGTTGTGACGCTCAAGAGCTCGGCTGGTGCCGATCTGTCCCTGACGGGCAAGGCTGACTTCCTGAAGGAGCTCGGTCTGACGGGTGCGACGGGCGGCGGAAATGTCACGGTGACTGCGACCCGCACGACCAGTTCGGGCTCCCTGAGCACGCTGATCTCGGACGGCTCCTCGCTGAATGTCGATGGCCACGTCATCACCTTCA
>NZ_LBIX01000060.1:0-792 GCF_028128655.1 Bradyrhizobium sp. CCBAU 45394
CGAGCTCGAGGACGCGATCGACGTCGAGGACGACCATGAGCTGGCCGTCGAGGCGGTGGACACCGCCGGCGAGCTTGGCCATGCGGGGGTCGAGGTTGACGGGGTTTTCTTCCTTGCCGTCCTCGGGCAGGCGCAGCACCTCGCCGATCTGGTCGATCAGCAGGCCATAGGATTCGCCGCGCAGGTCGACACCGACCGCCATCGGCACCTTGCCGTCCTCGGGCCTCGGCAGGCCGAGGCGGGCGCGCATGTCGACCACGGTGACGATGCGGCCGCGCAGGTTGAGGACGCCGGCGATCTCGCGGGAGGACAGCGGAACGCGGGTGACGCGCTCGGGCATGAACACGTCCTGGACGCGGGAGATCGGCAGGCCGAACAGCTGGCCGCCGATCATCGCGGTGACGTATTCGACCATGGCGCCTTCGGTGGACTGGGTCTTGTTGGCCATCAGCGTATCTCCTGATCCCGCTTTTTCGTTTTGAGCATGATCTCGTCGGAAAACCGCTTCACACTTTTCCGGATCATGCTCTTACGCCGCTGCCCGGCTCAGCTCGGAGGCGCCGGCGGCGCCCGCGGTCTGCTCCTTCAGCGCCGCGATCAGACCGGGACGGTCGAACTTGGCGACATAGTCGTGGAAGCCGGCCTGACGGCCGCGCTCGATCGCCGCCGGCGACACCAGCGCGGACAGGCCGATGATCGGCATCGCGCCCAGATTGTTGTCGGAGCGGATCACCTCGGCGAACTCGAACCCGTTCATGTCGGGCATCTCGATGTCGGTCAGGACCACGTCGA
>NZ_LBIX01000061.1:0-799 GCF_028128655.1 Bradyrhizobium sp. CCBAU 45394
GCCCGAGCAGGAGCTCGCCTACGCAAGGCGCTGGCGCGAGCACCGGGATCGCGACGCAGCGTACCACCTGGTGACCAGTCATCTCAGGCTCGTCGCCAAGATAGCGATGCGCTATCGCGGATACGGCCTCCCGATCGCGGAAATTGTCTCGGAAGGAAACATTGGCTTGATGCAGGCTGTGAGGCGGTTTGATCCGGATCGGGGCGTTCGCCTTGCCACCTATGCGATGTGGTGGATCAGGGCCTCCATCCAGGAGTACATCCTGCGGTCCTGGTCGCTGGTCAAGATCGCCGCGAGCGCCAGCCAGAAAAAGCTTTTCTTCAAACTGCGGAGGGCCAAAAGCGCGATCTCTGCGCTACAGGACGGCGATTTGCGTCCGGAGCAGGTCAGGCTAATTGCTGAGCGTCTCAAGGTGGCTGAACGAGACGTTGTCGCCATGGACCGCCGCCTGCGTGGAGACGCTTCCTTGAATGTACCGATCCACGACGAGGATGAGGGCGGACAAACGTTGGATTGGCTTGTCGATCCCGCGCCGACTTGTGAAATCACGTTGGCCGAGGAGCAGGAGGCCAAGCAGCGTCGTCTGGCCCTCGCTAACGCCCTCGCCAACCTCAACGCTCGCGAACGCAACATCTTCACCGCGCGCTGGCTGAACGAGGAATCGGCGACCCTTGAAGAACTTGCCGCGGAATATGGAGTATCCCGCGAACGGGTTCGCCAGATCGAGGAGCGAGCGTTTC
Source organism: Bradyrhizobium sp. CCBAU 45394 (assembly GCF_028128655.1). Taxonomy (NCBI): domain Bacteria; kingdom Pseudomonadati; phylum Pseudomonadota; class Alphaproteobacteria; order Hyphomicrobiales; family Nitrobacteraceae; genus Bradyrhizobium; species Bradyrhizobium sp. CCBAU 45394. Next base: position 741 of record NZ_LBIX01000061.1, read on the forward strand.
AAAAGGTAAAGGCTGCGATGCTGACAAGTCGACATGAGGCCAATGGCCCGCCGTCTTCC
>NZ_LBIX01000063.1:0-917 GCF_028128655.1 Bradyrhizobium sp. CCBAU 45394
AGCTCTGGGCGCGCAGCGCGGCCAGGCCCTCCTGCGCGGTCGGCGCGGTGCGGACGCGGTAGCCGGCGGCTTTCAGCACCGGCGCCAGCATGTTGCGGAAGAACGCGGAGTCGTCGACCAGCAGCACCGACTGCGAGTGCATCGACGGCTTCATCTCCTTGCGGGTGAACCAGTCGGCGAACGCCATCGGCAGGAAGTGGCCGACGTCAATCACCTCGGTGGCCTGCCCCTTGATCACGGCCGAGCCCAGGATGCCCTGGCTGGAGCCGCCGACCTCGATGTTGAGGCGTTCCTCGACGATGTCGATGATCTCGTCGACGACGAGGCCCATGGAGCGGCCGTCGTCGGCGAACACCAGGATCGGCTGGGCGCCCTGGCTGGCAACAGTGACGCTCTCCATGGCGACGAGCGGCATCAGCTGCTCGCGGTACTGCACCATGTAGCGGCCGTTGCTGAACTCGATCTTGTCGGCGGGCAGCTCTTCCAGGCGCGTAACGAGCCCGAGCGGGACCGCCTTGGGCTGGGACGAGCCGGCGCGGAACACCAGCAGCGAGGTGGTCTGCTCGCCACTTCCGATGTGATGCGCCCCGTTCTCGTCGCCCATGTCATGGGCCGAGGAGCCGGCGGCGCCCAGCGCCTTGGCAATGCCGTTGGGGTCGATGATCATGATGACGGCGCCATCGCCCAGGATGGTGTTGCCGGAGAACATGTCGATGTGACGCAGTTTTGTCGACATCGGCTTCACGACGATCTCTTCCGTATGGAAGACGCCGTCGACGACGATGCCAAAGGTCTGGCTGCCGACCTGCGTCACCACGATAAAACCGTTCTCGGGATCGCTGGCCGCGCCGTCGTCGATCTTGAGCAGCTTCTTCAAATGGATTAGCGGCAGCAGCTTGTTGCGCAGGCGCAGGACG
>NZ_LBIX01000064.1:0-917 GCF_028128655.1 Bradyrhizobium sp. CCBAU 45394
AGCTCTGGGCGCGCAGCGCGGCCAGGCCCTCCTGCGCGGTCGGCGCGGTGCGGACGCGGTAACCGGCCGCCTTCAGGACGGGGGCCAGCATGTTGCGGAAGAACGCGCTGTCGTCGACCAGCAGCACCGACTGCGAGTGCATCGACGGCTTCATCTCCTTGCGGGTGAACCAGTCGGCGAACGCCATCGGCAGGAAGTGGCCGACGTCAATCACCTCGGTGGCCTGCCCCTTGATCACGGCCGAGCCCAGGATGCCCTGGCTGGAGCCGCCGACCTCGATGTTGAGGCGTTCCTCGACGATGTCGATGATCTCGTCGACGACGAGGCCCATGGAGCGGCCGTCGTCGGCGAACACCAGGATCGGCTGGGCGCCTTGGCTCGCAACGGTGACGCTCTCCATGGCGACGAGCGGCATCAGCTGCTCGCGGTACTGCACCATGTAGCGGCCGTTGCTGAACTCGATCTTGTCGGCGGGCAGCTCCTCCAGGCGCGTAACGAGCCCGAGCGGGACCGCCTTGGGCTGGGACGAGCCGGCGCGGAACACCAGCAGCGAAGTGGTCTGCTCGCCACTTCCGATGTGATGCGCCCCGTTCTCGTCGCCCATGTCATGGGCCGAGGAGCCGGCGGCACCCAGCGCCTTGGCAATGCCGTTGGGGTCGATGATCATGATGACGGCGCCATCGCCCAGGATGGTGTTGCCGGAGAACATGTCGATGTGACGCAGTTTCGTCGACATCGGCTTGACCACGATTTCTTCGGTGTGGAAGACGCCGTCGACGACGATGCCGAAGGTCTGGCTGCCAACCTGCGTCACCACGATAAAACCGTTCTCGGGATCGCTGGCCGCGCCGTCGTCGATCTTGAGCAGCTTCTTCAAATGGATCAGCGGCAGCAACTTGTTGCGCAGGCGAAGAACA
>NZ_LBIX01000065.1:0-985 GCF_028128655.1 Bradyrhizobium sp. CCBAU 45394
CCTAGACCCTATGTTTGCCTTCTGAGGTGACGGGCGGCCCGCCCCGCGGCAAGCTCCTATCGAGGGTTGCGCCGGATGGTCCGGCGCCGAGCCTCAAGCATGGGGAGCGGGCCTGATGAACGATAGCATTTTCGTGGGGCTGGATGTGCACAAGGCGACGATTTCGGTTGCAGTGGCCGAAGCGATGCGCGGCGGAGAAGTTCGTAACTTGGGGATCATCCCTAATCGCGCCGATCAAATCGCCAAACTGGCGAAGAAGCTTGGCAAGGGTGACCGGCAGGTAAGTTTTTGTTACGAAGCCGGGCCCTGCGGATATGGCCTGTATAGACAACTGACGGGACTGGGGCACAACTGCATCGTGGTGGCTCCCTCGCTGATCCCGATGAAAGCCGGCGATCGGGTAAAAACCGACCGGCGCGATGCGGCGATGCTGGCCAAGCTGCACCGGAGCGACGAACTGACAGCCGTGTGGGTTCCGGATGCAGCGCATGAGGCCATGCGCGACTTGGTGAGAGCCCGCGCCACGGCGATGCGTGTGCTCGGCAAGGCGCGGCAACATCTCCAAGGCTTCCTGCTGCGACATGGGCGCATCTATGCCGGGAAGAGGGGGTGGACACTGGCTTATCGTCGCTGGCTCACCACGGTGCGCTTCGATCACCCGGCGAGCCAAATCGTTCTGCAGGACTACATTCATGCCGTAACCGACGCTGAGGCCCGCGTGGACTGCTTGACCAAGCGGATCGAGGAGCTGGCGCCACAATGGTCGATGACGCCAATCGTAGAGGCCGTGCAGGCCATGCGCGGCATCGCCTTCATCGTTGCCGTGACGGTGGTTGCCGAGGTTGGCGACTTCTCTCGCTTTGACAATCCTCGCCAGTTGATGGCCTTTCTCGGCCTCGTGCCGTCGGAGTATTCGAGCGGCGCAACCATCCGACGCGGCAACATCACCAAGGCTGGCAACGCTCTGGCCAGGCGGGCTCTGATT
>NZ_LBIX01000066.1:0-1009 GCF_028128655.1 Bradyrhizobium sp. CCBAU 45394
TCAGCGCGCCGCCGACGGCCAGGATCGGCGGCACGGTCTGCGCGAGACGAACCGGCTCGGGCACGTAACCACGGGCGCGGCGGATGAGCCGCGTCCGCCCGGCGACGACCGCCGCCACGGAATCGTCGGCGCGCGTGACGATGTCGCGGTCATGGGTGGCGATGAGATCGGCGATGCCGGCAAGGCGCAGCTCCGCCTCGCGATTGTCGATCAGAAGCGGCTCGCCGCCGGGATTGGCGCTGGTGGCGACGGTCGCCCAGCTTTCGCCGGCCCGCTTATGCACCGAATTCAGCGCCTCGAAGATCAGGTGATGAAGCGGGGTGACCGGCAGCATGATGCCGATCCGCGACAGCCCCGGCGCAATCGCAGGCGCGAGCCTATGGCGGGACGTCATCAGCACGATCGGCCGCGGCGCCATTTCGAGCAACGCAAGCTCGGCAGCGTCGGCATCGGCGATGCCGGCGACCGCGTCCACCGAGCCGACCATCACGGCAAACGGCTTTTGATCGCGCTCCTTGCGCTGCCGCAGCCGCTGCACGGCCGCTTCGTCACGGGCATCGCAGATGAGCTGGTAGCCGCCGAGCCCCTTGATCGCGACGATTTTGCCTGCGGCAATCGCGGCGGCAATCTCCTCGATTCCGTGGCTGAGCCTTGGGCCGCATTGCGGGCAGGCAATCGCCTCGGCATGGAAGCGGCGGCTCCTCGGGTCGGCGTAGTCGCCCGCACAGGCCTTGCACATCGCGAAGCGCTTCATCGCGGTGGTGGGGCGATCGTAGGGCAGCCGCTCGGCGATGGTGTAGCGCGGACCGCAATGGGTGCAGTTGACGAAGGGGTAGCGATGAAACCGGCTGGCGGGATCGAACAGCTCACGCAGGCATTCCGGACAGGTCGCCGCATCGGCGACGATGCGCGTCGATACCCTGCCCTGCTTGCTGGCGCGGATGCAAAACTCCTCGCTCGCCATGGCGCCGACCGGGTGCACCGAGATCTCGTCGATGCGGGCGAGCGG
>NZ_LBIX01000067.1:0-1009 GCF_028128655.1 Bradyrhizobium sp. CCBAU 45394
TCAGCGCGCCGCCGACGGCCAGGATCGGCGGCACGGTCTGCGCGAGACGAACCGGCTCGGGAACGTAACCGCGGGCGCGGCGGATGAACCGCGTCCGCCCGGCGACGACCGCCGCCACGGAATCGTCGGCTCGCGTGACGATGTCGCGGTCATGGGTGACGATGAGATCGGCGATGCCGGCAAGGCGCAGCTCCGCCTCGCGATTGTCGATCAGAAGCGGCTCGCCGCCGGGATTGGCGCTGGTGGCGACGGTCGCCCAACTTTCGCCGGCCCGCTTATGCACCGAATTCAGCGCCTCGAAGATCAAGTGATGAAGCGGGGTGACCGGCAGCATGATGCCGATCCGCGACAGCCCCGGCGCAATCGCAGGCGCGAGCCTATGGCGGGACGTCATCAGCACGATCGGCCGCGGCGCCATTTCGAGCAACGCAAGCTCGGCAGCGTCGGCATCGGCGATGCCGGCGACCGCGTCCACCGAGCCGACCATGACGGCAAACGGCTTTTGATCGCGCTCCTTGCGCTGCCGCAGCCGCTGCACGACAGCCTGGTCACGGGCATCGCAGATGAGCTGGTAGCCGCCGAGCCCCTTGATCGCGACGATTTTGCCTGCGGCAATCGCGGCGGCAATCTCCTCGATTCCGTGGCCGAGCCTTGGGCCGCATTGCGGGCAGGCGATCGCCTCGGCGTGGAAGCGGCGGCTCCTGGGGTCGGCATAGTCGTCCGCACAGGCCTTGCACATCGCGAAGCGCTTCATCGCGGTGGTGGGGCGATCGTAGGGCAGCCGCTCGGCGATGGTGTAGCGCGGACCGCAATGGGTGCAGTTGACGAAGGGGTAGCGATGAAACCGGCTGGCGGGATCGAACAGCTCACGCAGGCATTCCGGACAGGTCGCGGCATCGGCGACGATGCGCGTCGATACCCTGCCCTGCTTGCTGGCGCGGATGCAAAACTCCTCGCTCGCCATGGCGCCGACCAGGTGCACCGAGATCTCGTCGATGCGGGCGAGCGA
>NZ_LBIX01000068.1:0-1021 GCF_028128655.1 Bradyrhizobium sp. CCBAU 45394
GACGAGCTCGAGCGCGCCTTCCGCGAGACCGCGATCGAAATCCCCGCACCCGTTGCCAAGGCCGAGGTCAAGGCTGAGCCCGCGCCGGCTCCGGCCCCTGTTGCCAAAGAGGCTGCCAAGGAAGCTGCCAAGCCTGCCGCCAAGGAGAAGGCCGCGCCGAAGAAGTCGATGGCCGACGAGGGCGCCTCCGAGGGCGACCGCATCGCCAACCAGTCGATCCGCGTCAACGTGGATACGCTGGAGCATCTGATGACCATGGTCTCCGAGCTGGTCTTGACCCGCAACCAGCTGCTGGAGATCTCCCGCCGCAACGAGGACACCGAGTTCAAGGTGCCGTTGCAGCGCCTCTCCAACGTCACCGCCGAGCTGCAGGAAGGCGTCATGAAGACGCGCATGCAGCCGATCGGCAATGCCTGGCAGAAGCTGCCCCGCATCGTCCGCGACCTGTCGAGCGAACTCGGCAAGCAGATCGAGCTGGAGATGCACGGCGCCGACACCGAGCTCGACCGCCAGGTGCTCGACCTGATCAAGGACCCGCTCACCCACATGGTGCGCAACTCCGCCGACCATGGCCTGGAGACCCCCGCCGAGCGGCTCGCGGCCGGCAAGGGCGAGCAGGGCACCATCCGCCTCTCCGCCTATCACGAGGGCGGCCACATCATCATCTGCATCGCCGACAACGGCCGCGGCCTCAACACCGAGAGGATCAAGGCCAAGGCGATCTCCTCGGGTCTCGTCACCGAGGCCGAGCTCGAGAAGATGAGCGAAGCCCAGATCCACAAGTTCATCTTCGCGCCGGGCTTCTCGACCGCGGCCGCCATCACCTCGGTGTCGGGGCGCGGCGTCGGCATGGACGTGGTGCGCACCAATATCGACCAGATCGGCGGCACCATCGACATCAAGTCGGTGGCCGGCGAGGGCTCGAGCGTCACCATCAAGATCCCGCTGACCTTGGCCATCGTCTCCGCGCTGATCGTGGAAGCCGCCGGCGACCGCTTCGCGATCCCGCAGCTCTCCGTCG
>NZ_LBIX01000069.1:0-1067 GCF_028128655.1 Bradyrhizobium sp. CCBAU 45394
CCAAATGTGCGGAAGAACCCCTGATTGTCGCCGGAGTCTCACCTTGATCGCCGCCGTGCACGCAAACCACAAACAACATCTATCACCGCGCAACTGTCAGGATGAGGTGCAATATGAAGCAATCGCCTTGTCACGCGGCTTGCGGCTGCGGGTCGGTAAAATCGTCGTGTCGTAGTGCTCCGCCATGGCGGCAAAGGTTTGGTTGAGCGTCGGCTCGAACCACAACGCCTTGACGACCCCGGCCTTCAGATTGTCGCAGACGATCGCCTTGGGAACGCCGCCGAAGTACGACAGGGCCCGGGTCTGGCCTTCGATCCAATCTGGTAGTCGCTGACCGAAGCTCCCCATAGCGAAGGTCAGCGACGAGGCCCCGAGCACCGCGACAAAAATCTGAGCCTGACGGATCTCGCCGGTTTGCGGGTTGATCACCTCCACGGTGTGACCGGCATAATCGGTCTGCATGACCGCCCCTGCCGCATGGCGATGGCGGAAGGTCGGGTTCGTCCGGCGCTGGTAAGCGGCGAACCTCTCGCAGAACCAAGTATAACCATAGCCGTCAGGATGCGCCGTTCGGTATTCCTGCCACAGCAGCGTCAGCGTCACGCCTTTGCGCTTCAGTTCCTGCGCAACGCGCGGCCACTCGGGCTCCCTCAAGTCCTGGGGCGGCCGTCCGAGCCGCCGGAACAGGGCTCGCTGCAACGTCGCCTCGCTTTCGTAAATCGGCGGCAGCGGCCAGCTTAAGCCGGCTTCGCGAGCCCGCAGCAGGTAGGTGGCAACCGAGGTCTTGCTGATCTGCAGCCGTTCCGAGATAGCCCGGACCGACAGGCCTTGCTCATATGTCAGCCTCAGGATCGATCGAAGGTCCTTCACAGTTGTCCGTTTCGCTTGCTTCCGTCTCGGCATTGCCCCTCTCAAACTCAGCTTGAGAGAGAACATTGCCAGAACGGCGCTCCCGAAAACCAACCTTCACAACTGTCCGCGATTTAGCGGAATCCCTGTCCCGGAATTACTGAAATCGCTGTCCGCGAATTACCGAAATCCGTGTCCGGCAATTGCCGAAACACGCA
>NZ_LBIX01000070.1:0-1108 GCF_028128655.1 Bradyrhizobium sp. CCBAU 45394
CACCCGCCTCGATACGCCGCCTATCTCACTCCGTCATCACCCAGCTTCCCGCATAGCTCCGAGGTAATCGAGCCATAACCAGGGCTGCCTTATTCGCTCGGCTCGTTCCTCTGAGTGCTTCTCGGCCAAGCCGTGATCGCGCCAGGTGTCAAAAGAGAGACGACACTCGTGCCAGAAAGTACTCCCCCCCGCGCTCTATTCCTGAGCCCGGACACTGAAACACGCAACAAACGCACGGCACGGCCTGCGCACCATTGGCCCCGGCATCTTTCAATGCGGCGTTCGTCGATCCGCCGCAAGGGCCATGCAGACGCCTTGCGAAATTGAGCACCTCGCCCGAGTCGAGACGGCCCCGATGACCCCGGTCGTCGTCGCGGTGTGCCCGCCTGGTGCTGACTTCGGCCGGGAAGGCCTGCACGATCAGCTAAGCTAGAAGATTGTCGCGGCGATCGTCAATTGAGGCCGGCAGGAAGTGCGAAACGCCTCGGCCTTCGCGCCGGCGAGCCTTGCTCTATGATTTGTCTCGGCATCAAAGTACGCGGGAGATGTGCGGTCGTGCACATGATGGCCGCGATATGGCCTAGATGGGGCAGCAGCCTCGGGCTGGAGTTCCTGATGTTGACATTCAGCAGCGCAAGCTGGTCGCGAACAGACACAGCTCTGGTGCTCGGTAACGATGCTGTCGCGGGGCTTGTCTTTGGGGCGCTTCGCTATTTGAACTCCTCAAACACTGATCTGGCCGATTTGATCAGCCGGACAGAGGTCGCTGCGGCTTGCTCAGCTTCATCTTGCGCTCAAGCTCCTTGACGCGATAGGTCATTTCAGGTCGTCATCTTCGACGGGCAGAGTAGTGCCGAAGGCAGCCCGCGCTGAACCAAATCCTTATCCCGAACAACGCGGCTCTCATCAAAGCGTCAAAAACCGGAGTAGCGACAGATACTTCGCGGTCTATGCACTGCTCTTGCAGATTTCAGCGACTATCTCCGCCAAAAAATAGGAAGGGCATTGCTGGCGAGCTTTCCGCGGGCACGTTGAATGCACATGTCAAGAGTATAACCAGGACAAGGGCGTTGGCGGCAGCGTCGGGGTAGCACTGCGCGAGCTGCGG
>NZ_LBIX01000071.1:0-1207 GCF_028128655.1 Bradyrhizobium sp. CCBAU 45394
TGTTCAGCCCGGGCACATAGCTTACACCTGTTCGGGGAGATGGTTGACACTTTTGGGGTTACGTAGATCGATCGTTTCGATCTGGTGAGCGGCAAAGAATATTCCGAACTTTCCCTCAGCACTGAGCTGACGAATGGCGAGTTTCTCACCACGGAAGGCTTGCGGGACTTTCCAGAGCCGTCCCTTGAAGCTGACATAGGCCTTCGTGGTGGAGACGGAACGGACGATCTCGCCCTCGTCGTACTCCACCGTTGGAAGGCGATCCGGCATGAGGCGCTGGCTTGGTCGATAACGGCTTGCGGGCACATCGAAGCCCAATGCCTCGTGCGGCCGATCTAGATTGTAGACGGCTCGCCATTGGTCAAATGCCCGCTGGACATCGGCAAGGTCCCGGTAGCGCTTGAAGGCGAGAACCTCGGCCTTCAGGCTGCGATGGAACCGTTCGTTCTTGCCTCGGCTCTGGGGATGATAGGGCCGGCTGTGGATCGTGCGGACGCCGAGCTTGAGAAGCCACACCGTCAGCGTGGTCCAGGGGTCTTCAAGGGTGAAGCCCCAGGGGCCGCCATTGTCGACGAACATCGCATCCGGCAGTCCGTAGCGATGGAACGTCGCCTCAAGATGTCCTCGTACCGTCGAGCCTCGTTCGTTGTCACAGGCTGCCAGGCATAAGGAAAAGCGCGAGTGATCGTCTAGCGTCGTCAGTGGATGACAAGACACGCCGTTCTCCAGCGCACTGTGCCCCTTGAAGTCCATTTGCCAAAGCTGGTTGGGCGCATCCTTCTCAAAGCGGGTATAGGGCTGTCCAGGCGTGCCCGCGGGCTCCTTCACACGATCGTAACGGCGTAAAATTTCGTGCACGGTCGATATCGCGGGAGTGGCTTGCCGATTGCGCTTCAGGCGATGCGCGAGCTTGCGCGCACCCCAGGCCGGGTGCGCATCTCGCAGCTCGACAATCTGCTGCTCGGTCGCAGCAGCTGTACGCTCCGGACTGTGATGAGGTCGTCGCGACCGGTCTGCCAACGTCGCATCGCCCGCTTCGTACCGCTGGATCCACTTGTAGCCGGTCTGGGCGCTGATGCCGAACTGCCGGCACAGCTTCCGCCGGTTCACTCCCTCCTGCTTGGCAAGCATCACAAACTCTCGCCGTTGATCCATGACAGACACCTCGCGCCACGGCATCGCTCGCCCCCTTGTTTGACGAATCGAG
>NZ_LBIX01000072.1:0-1260 GCF_028128655.1 Bradyrhizobium sp. CCBAU 45394
TGAACCGTCCCGGGTTTGCCGGAGGCCATTTGGTTTAAGTTAGGCCGCCATGGCGGGTTGTTCCAGCATGGCGTAGTAGCGTTGCTCGGCTTCGGCTGGCGGGATGTTGCCGATGGGCTCGAGGAGCCGTCGGTTGTTGAACCAATCCACCCATTCCAGGGTCGCAAACTCGACGGCCTCGAAGCTGCGCCATGGCCCGCGCCGATGGATCACCTCGGCCTTGTAGAGCCCGTTGATGGTTTCGGCGAGAGCGTTGTCATAGGAATCTCCTACGCTGCCGACAGAAGGCTCGACACCAGCTTCAGCCAGGCGCTCGGTGTACTTAATGGATACGTATTGGCTGCCCCTGTCGCTGTGGTGCACGAGCCCGCCACGATGGACCGGCCGTCGATCATGCAGCGCCTGCTCCAGCGCATCGAGCACGAAGCCTGCATGCGCCGTGCGCGAGGCTCGCCAGCCCACGATCCTGCGGGCATAGGCGTCGATCACGAAGGCGACGTAGACAAAGCCCGTCCAGGTCGCGACATAGGTGAAGTCGGAGAGCCAGAGAACGTTCGGCCTTGGCGCCTTGAACTGGCGGTTGACGTGATCCAGCGGGCATGGCGCGGCCTTGGCGCTGATCGTGGTCTTGACCGGCTTGCCGCGGATAACCCCTTGCAAACCCATCTCCCGCATCAGTCGCGACACCGTGCAACGGGCAACATCGAAGCCTTCGCGCTTGAGCTGGCGCCAGACCTTGCGCACGCCGTAGACGGAGAAGTTTTGATCGAAGACGCGCCGAACCTCCATCTTCAGCGCCGCGTCCTGCCTGGCGCGCGTCGACCGTTTGGCCGGATCGCGCCGTTTGACCACATGAGCGTGGTAGGTCGAGGGGGCGATCGGCAACACCTTGCAGATCGGCTCGACCCCATGCGCCCCACGATGATCGTCAATGAAGGCGATCATGGCTTGGACCGGCGGTCGAGCTCCGCCATCGCAAAATAAGCGCTCGCCTTGCGCAGTATCTCGTTGGCTTGTCGAAGCTCACGGTTCTCCCGTTCCAGAGCCTTCAGCTTCTCGGCCATCTCGGTCGGAACACCAATCCGCCGCCCGCTGTCGATCTCGGCCTTCTTGACCCAGTCATGCAGCGTCTGCGGCGTGCAGCCGATCTTGGCCGCAATCGATGTCACTGCCGCCCAGCGCGAAGGGTGCTCGCCGGCGTGATCCAGAACCATCCGAACCGCACGGTCCCGGACCTCGGGTGAAAACTTGTTCGTCGTC
>NZ_LBIX01000073.1:0-1286 GCF_028128655.1 Bradyrhizobium sp. CCBAU 45394
ACTTTGGGTGCGCCGGGAGACCGGCAAGGAATAGATGGTGGAAGTCCATTGCGATGAAGGTGTAGCGAACCACATCGGCCCCGAGCCGTGCGCAGGCGTCCGCGAGGGTGTCGGCGAAGCGTCGGTAGGGGAGCATGCAGGCCAGCCATTGAGCCGCGAAACAGTGTTATCTCGGGAGCCGACGCTGTCCAAAGAGCGGAAGGCAATATGGGCGAGTGCGCAAACGCGAGCACCCGTCCAACCCGGCGTGGTCGTAGACCCTGGCATGTATGGAAGCTCCTTGTACGGGAACCGGGATATCTCCGGGTCGGCCATCTTCCTTCTCGGAGGAGATGGTCCGCAGCGGGAAGGCGAGGAGCTGTAGCCGCTGATGCACGACACGGAGAAGTCTGACTCTGGCATAGTAGCTGAGAAGCCAACGAACAAAGCCGGATTACTGGCGGCGGAGTGGGCGGAGCCAAGGCCGGGGACCAAGGGAAACGCGGAACAGCAGCGCATGCACCGGACACAGGGCCGGGCTCGCATGACCCAGTCGCTGGACCGCGTACGGACAGCCGCAAGGCTGAGGAAGAAGGACCGGTTCACCGCGCTCTTTCACCACATCAATGTCGATACACTGCGGGCGGCGTTCTTTGCGCTCAGGCGTAAGGCTGCTCCCGGAGTGGATGGCATGACGTGGGAGGACTACGAGGAAGATCTCGAGCCCCGGCTCGCCGATCTGCACAAACGGGTCCAACGAGGAGCGTATCGCCCGCAACCGTCTCGCCGGACGTACATACCAAAGGCAGACGGCAAGCAGCGCCCGTTAGCGATCGCGGCTCTCGAAGACAAAATCGTCCAGGGCGCCACCGTCATCGTGCTCAACGCCATCTACGAAGGAGACTTCTGTGGCTTTTCCTACGGGTTTCGGCCCGGCAGAGGACCACATGATGCGTTGGACGCGCTCTGCACAGCGATCGAGACGCGGCACGTGAACTGGATCATTGACGCCGACATCCAAAACTTCTTTGGCGCAGTCAGTCAACCTTGGCTGGTTCGCTTCTTGGAACATAGGATCGGCGACAAGCGCATCATCCGCCTCATTCAGAAATGGCTGAAGGCGGGTGTTCTCGAAGACGGCGTCGTAGCCGCTGATGACAGGGGAACGGGTCAAGGTTCGGTGATTTCACCGCTTCTCGGCAACATCTACCTGCACTACGCTCTCGACCTGTGGGCCAAACGCTGGCGACAGCGCGAGGTCTCCGGCGGCATGATCATCGTGCGTTACGCGGACGATGTAGTAGTCG
>NZ_LBIX01000074.1:0-1404 GCF_028128655.1 Bradyrhizobium sp. CCBAU 45394
ACACCCGCCTCGATACGCCGCCTATCTCACTCCGTCATCACCCAGCTTCCCGCATAGCTCGTTAATCCTTGGCGAGGTCCCTAACCGTGCTATCATTTTCCTCTGTATGTTGGCTTCTGCCGGGGTCGGCTTTTTGAGCTGGACCCCTGACTCTGATCCGTCCGCAACGCGGGGACTGGGAGTCGCTCTCGTTCTCGCCGGTGTGCTATTCGCCTCACTCTACAACGTAGCAGTCCGTGTGATGTCGCAAAGTGTCGATGCATTGCGACTTACGACGGCAAGCCAGATCGTTGCGTTGACGGTGGTCGTATTTGCGTGGATTGGCGTCCGTCCAATGCCGACGCTCTCTGTGGTGATGGCCGATATTGTATCGGTGGTCGTATCCGGATTGCTGCTTCTTTCCATCCCCTCTCTCCTCTACGGGATTGCGCTGCAGCGAATGAGCGCGACCGCCGCCGCATTATTGCTGCCACTAGTTCCCGTGTTTACATCTATTTTGGCGTCCATCTTCCTTCGGGAAACCCTGACCGCAACGCAGTGGCTGGGGGCCGCCGCGGTTCTTGGATCGGCGCTTGCAATGCCCTTGGCCTTGCGTCCTAACCGCATGGCTCCGAAGTATCACCCACGCCCCTGTCGGAAAGCGGTCGGAAAGCCTTGACGAAGGAGCTGGGCAGCGCGCGGTATAGCAGTAATCTTTCTCTGCATTCGTCCCGGACGCTGCGAGCCGTCGCGGTCGCGTGTCTGGCGTCGAGCTTGGGTGCCTGCGTGCTAACCCAGGACCTTCCGGATCCCGCGCTCGATGTCCCCGCGCAGTACAAATACGCCGGGAAGGGGGATGCGCCGCCGTCGCTGGATTGGTGGCGCGGCTTCCGCTCGGCGGAGCTGACGCAGCTGATGGAGGAGGCGCAGACCGTCAACCTCGACATCGCCGCCGCGGTCTCGCGCATCGTCCAGGCGGACGCCCAGGCGCGCCAGGCGGGCGCGGCGCTGCTGCCGAGCCTTTCAGGCACCGGGCAGGAGACCTATTCGCGCACCTCCAGGTCGTCAGCCTCGGGTCTCACCAATGGTGGCCGTGAGGTCGTCAACTACCAGGCTTCGCTCAGCGCGAGCTACCAGCTCGATTTCTGGGGCCAGAACCGCGATGCCCTGCAATCGGCGGAAGAGACCGCCAAAGCTAACCGCTTCGATCGCGACACCGTCGCGCTGACGACGCTCGCCGCCGTCGCCAATGCCTATTTCCAGGTGCTGGCCTCGCAGGACCGCCTGCGCACCGCCCAGCGCAACATCGCGAGCGCGCAGCGCATCCTCGATGCCGTCAAGGAGCGCCGCAAGGCCGGCACCGGCACCGATCTCGACGTCGCCCTGCAGGAGAGCGTGCTCGCCAACCAGAAGGCGCTGGTGCCA
>NZ_LBIX01000075.1:0-1435 GCF_028128655.1 Bradyrhizobium sp. CCBAU 45394
CGCCTTTTCGACCTCGCTGAATCCGCCCAGCGCGCGACCGAGGACAATTACCCGCCCTACAACATCGAACGGCTCGGCGACGATCGCTACCAGATTTCGCTCGCGGTGGCCGGCTTCTCTCCCGACGAAATCTCGGTGACGGCCGAGCAGAACGTCGTGACGATCGAGGGCAACAAGACGGACAAGACTGAACGCGAATTTATGTACCGCGGCATCTCGACCCGCGCGTTCAAGCGCCAGTTCAACCTGGCCGACTACGTTCAGGTCAAGAACGCGTCCTTCGACAACGGTCTGCTCAAGATCGAACTCGTCCGGGAGATTCCCGAGGCCATGAAGCCGCGACGGATCGCCATCAATGGAGCGACGCCGGACAACCTGCACAAGCTCGAATCCAGGGCGGCTTGAACCAGTACGTATTGCGGCGGCCCGGTCTACGGGCCGTCCATCCACTCGTCTTCGAAGGGAGGAAAACATGCGGCCGACGACCGCCACCGACAACGTCTTCGACTTCCAAGCGCTCCTGCACCCCGGCACCGTCTTCGAGCATCCCAAGGACGTGGTTAGGCATCCGTCGCTTTCGCTGGCCGAGAAGCGGGCGATCCTCGCCTCCTGGGCTTCCGACGCTTCGGCGATTGCGTCATGTCCGGGGCTTCGTGCGCCCCATGGACTGAAGGCGCCTGTCAGCATCGATGCCATCCTGGATGCATTATGCGATCTGGATGGCGGCCCACGCAATCCGCGAAATCCGCCCGGCGGAAAGCCAAAGCGACGGTTTTCCACGTCGCGGGTGCTGGCGGCGTGAGGAGGATCCCATGGAAGATATCCGTCTACCCCGTTACGTAATCGACCGTCTGGAGCAGCGCTGGACGAGCCGGTTGCAACAGGATGCGAAGACCTGGAGCATCGACAGAAAGAAGCCCGTGCAGGCGCGCCACGTCCAGACCGACGGCTCGCGGGTCATCCCCGCGCTCGGGGCCACTGAACTGGCGTCGGCCTTTAACGGGTGTGACTGGCTGTACGGGAGGAATGAATGAGGATCGCGCAGATTGCGCCGCTCTTCGAGAGCGTCCCGCCACGGCTGTATGGCGGAACGGAGCGGGTCGTTTCATATTTGACCGAGGAGCTGATCAGGCAAGGTCATCAGGTCACGCTTTTCGCCAGCGGCGATTCCATCACCTCCGCCGAACTCGTTCCGTGCGTGCCCCGGGCGTTGCGCCTCGATCCGGACGCCCGCGACCCGATCCCGCATCACGCGCTGATGCTCGACAAGGTGCGGGAGCGCGCTGACGATTTCGACATCCTGCACTTTCACGTCGACTACTTGCACTTTCCTCTGTTCCGATCGGAGTCCGGACGGACAGTGACGACGCTGCATGGCCGGCAGGACCTTGCCGATCACATGCCGTTCTATCGCTGGTTTTCGGAGATGCCGCTG
>NZ_LBIX01000076.1:0-1564 GCF_028128655.1 Bradyrhizobium sp. CCBAU 45394
GCCGGAAGCGGCTCCGCTTGATCGAGTCCCTTGACAGCAAACATGAGAGCAGGCTGTTGAAAAGGCACTCGCCGTCGACCGGCGACCGTGATTCATTGGCTCCGACGAGATTCGGAGATGGTGCGTGCGCGGCGGGGACAATCGAACGGGCGAGCTGTTCAGCTACGTTGACCTGGAGGCGCGGGTGCGGCGTGATCATCCGCTGCGAGCGATCCGGACGATTGTGAACGACGCGCTGTCGGCGCTGGAGCGCGAGTTTGCCGCGCTCTATTCGCCGATTGGGCGGCCGTCGATCCCGCCGGAGAAGCTGCTGCGGGCGATGCTGTTGCAGGCGTTTTACTCGATCCGCTCGGAGCGGCTTCTGATGGAGCGGCTGGAATACGACCTGCTGTTCCGCTGGTTCGTCGGAATCGGCGTCGACGATGCGGTCTGGGACCATTCGGTGTTCTCGAAGAACCGCGACCGACTGCTGGAAGGCGACATTGCGGCGAAGTTCCTGGCGGCGGTGCTGTCGCAGCCCAAGGCGAAGAAGCTTCTGTCGAGCGATCACTTCTCGGTCGATGGCACGCTGATCGAGGCTTGGGCCTCGATGAAGAGCGTCAAACCTAAGGACGGCGCGGGCGAGCCGCCGGCGCAAGGCGGCGGGCGCAATGCCGAAGCGGACTTCCATGGCCAGAAGCGCTCGAACGACACCCATGCTTCGACCACCGATCCGGACGCCAGGCTGTACCGCAAGGGCAAAGGCAAGGAGACGAAGCTGTGCTTCATCGGGCACGGACTGATGGAGAACCGCCACGGCCTGGTGGTCGACGCCTGCCTGACGCTGGCTGACGGGCATGCCGAACGGGTGGCCGCGCTACACATGATCGAGCCTCGTGCTGATCGGCCGACAGCGATCACGCTTGGCGCCGACAAGGCCTACGACACAGAAGACTTCGTCAATGAGCTGCGCTCGATGAACGTGACGCCGCATGTTGCGCAGAACACCAGCGGCCGCAGCTCTGCGATCGACGGGCGAACGACCCGGCATGGCGGCTATGCCGTCAGCCAGCGCATCCGCAAGCGCATCGAGGAGGCATTCGGCTGGATCAAGACGGTAGCTGGGCAAGAGAAGACCAGCTTCCGTGGCCGTGATCGCGTAGCATGGGCTTTTACCTTCGCTGCCGCCGCCTACAATCTGGTGCGGCTGCCCAAACTGATAGCGGAGACCGGCTGATGGCCAAGGTGCCCGGTTTCGCAAAGGCCTTTGCCGGCCGCTGGCGCATCGTCGAAATGGACAACTGGGACAGCGACTTCCTCGATCTTGTCGAAGAGGCGCATCTCACCTTCGATGGCAAGTCCGACGGTGAAGTCGCCTTCGGTGCGCTGAAGGGCTTCCTCGATGTCCGCTACGGCGCGCGAGACGGTTCGCCCTGCGCGGAATTCTCATGGGAAGGGCACGACGAGAATGACCCCGTCTGCGGTCGCGGATGGGTTATGATCGGCACTGCTGGCAGGCTCGTCGGCCATTTCTACATACACAATGGCGACGATTCAGGCCTCGTTTGCGAACGCGGCTGAGTTC
>NZ_LBIX01000077.1:0-1578 GCF_028128655.1 Bradyrhizobium sp. CCBAU 45394
AGCGGGTCGGACGCCACGACCACTTCTTTGCGCTCGGCGGGCACTCGCTGCTGGCGGTGCAGCTGTTGAGCCGGGTCTCGCAGGCCATTGGCTTCACACTTCCGCTGACCACGCTGTTTGCCAAACCGGTGCTGGCCGATCTGGCCGCGAGTATCATGGATGAGTTGAGCCGCTCCGGCGCGCAAGACCTGCCAGCCATTGCGCCGGTGTCGCGTGAAGCGCCGCTTATGCTGTCGTTTGCGCAGCAGCGGCTGTGGTTTTTGGCGCAGCTGGATCAGAGCAGCACGAACTATCACATTCCACTCGGGTGGCGGCTCAAGGGTGGGCTCGACCGCAGCGCCTGGCAGCGTAGCCTGGACCGTGTGTTGGCGCGCCATGAGGCGCTGCGCAGCGTGTTTGTCGCGCCGGAGGGCAAGCCCTGGGTGGAGCTGCTGCCGGAGGATGGGGGGCTGCCGGTTGTGGAGCACGATCTGCGGGACAGGCCGGATGCGGACGAGGCGCTATTGGGTCTGTGCAGGGAAGAGGCGCGCACGCCGTTCGATCTGGCGCGTGGCCCGCTGATCCGCGGCCGGCTGATCCGGATCTCGGATGAGGAGCACGTCTTGCTGCTGACGCAGCATCACATTGTCTCGGATGGCTGGTCGCTGGACGTGTTGGCGCGTGAACTCAGTCAGCTGTACCGGGCGTTCGTGGCCGGAGAAGGCGATCCGCTGCCGCCGCTTGCAATCCAGTATCCGGACTATGCCGCCTGGCAACGGCAGTGGCTGTCGGGCGTGCGGCTGCAGCGCCAGGCGCAGTATTGGCGCAGCAATCTGTCCGGCGCGCCGGCCCGCCTGGCGCTGCCGACGGACCGGCCGCGGCCGGCGCAGCAGTCGTTTGCGGGGGCGACGGTCCCGATCGTCATCGATGCGGACCTGACGCGGGAGCTGAAGCGGCTGGGCCCGCAGCAAGGCACGACGTTGTTCATGACAGTGCTGGCGGGGTGGGCTGCGGTGCTGTCGAGTCTGTCGGGACAGGACGATCTTGTGATTGGCGTGCCGAGCGCTAATCGCGGTCGCCGCGAGATCGAAGAGCTGATCGGCTTCTTCGTCAACACGCTGGCGCTGCGGCTGGACCTGTCGGGCGAGCCGAGCGTGTCGGAGCTGTTGGAGCGGACGCGGCGCACGGCCTTGGGAGCGCAGGAGCACCAGGACCTGCCGTTCGAGCAGGTGGTGGAGATCGTGCAGCCGCCCCGGGCTCTTGATCACACGCCGTTGTTCCAGGTGATGCTGGCCTGGCAGAACAACACCGCTGGGACGTTCGACCTTCCTGGGCTGCGTGTGGAGGCGGCGGCAGACGGCTTCGATCAGGTCAAGTTCGATCTGGAGCTGAGCCTTGGCGAGCAGGGCGAGGTGATCGCCGGGACGCTGGGTTATGCTACGGCGCTGTTCGATCGCGCGACCATCGAGCGGCAGCGGGATTATCTGCTGGCGCTGCTGCGGGCGATGGTTGCCGATGCGCAGCAAGCGGTCGGGCGGATTGAGCTGCTGCCAGCCGACGAGCGCGCCTATCTGCTGGAGGAGCTGAACCGGACGGCGG
>NZ_LBIX01000078.1:0-1638 GCF_028128655.1 Bradyrhizobium sp. CCBAU 45394
ACCCAGTGGAGACGTCGATCCGCGACCATGGTGCCAAGGCTTCTATGCCGCGATGCGGCTCAAGCTATCGGCGTGGGCGCCGTTGCTGGACGCCAGCAACGTCAATCGCGGCCTACTTCTGCCCATCCTGCTGCACTGTCGCGACGATCAGGGCCGTCCGCTGCTTGGACCACCACGAAGCGGTCGCGAGACCAAGAACTTTCTGCGTAACGCCCACGCCGATATTCCGGCGGCGGTCGAGGCCTTGCGGCAATACTGGATGCCGATCCGCTACGCCCGCGCTCGCTGATCACCGCGCACGTGGGAGCTCATACCGGTTACCGAAAACCCGCGCCAGCGCGACGCCAGATACTGAAGGCCTTCGACCGCACGGCAACCGATCGGAGAATCGCGGCTCTGCGAGCACCGATGACGAACGCTAGGTCTGCCTTTGAGACGATCGGTGTACTTACGCTCTTGAAGTTCCCTCGCGATTGGGACGACATCCATCCATGCGCGAGTGAGCGCGCGGTCAGAGTTGTGTATTGGCATCAGCGGGGTCACACTGAAGTCCGAAAAGTACTGGGTGATCGGTAGCGCCATCCCGATTGCGTCGGCCGGACATCCATACCCTTGTAATTGGAGGCCTGCACTCAGGATGCTTGGAGCGGCTCGCTCTACGAACTGACGTGTGTTGCCCCGTCTTAACTCGAAACGTGACCTGCTCTTCGACCAAAGATGCCAGAACCTACGCGCACATGCGTCGCCCCATACTGGATTGCAATTTCGAAATCTGTACTCATTCCCATGGAGAGTAGCTTCAGATGATTCCGCGCAGCCACTTCGGCAGTGACGCGGAAATGCATCTGCGGCTCCTCATTGAGGGGTGGCATGCACATCAAGCCGGAGATCGGCAGTCCGTACTCGCTTCTGCAGCGCGCTATAAAGTCATCGGCGCCATCCGGAGCTATTCCCCCCTTCTGCGGCTCTTTGCCGGTGTTCAACTGTACAAACAGCGTTGGCCGATGACACTGCTTCGACCACACCTTGGCGAGAGCTTCACATAGGCTAGGACGATCTACTGAGTGAATCGCATGAAAGAGCCCCACGGCCTCCTTCGCCATATTCGACTGCAGAGGCCCGACGAGATGAAGATTCACACTCGGACAGCTTTCCAGTAGGGAGTACCACTTCCCTTTCGCCTCCTGAACCCGATTCTCCCCGAAGACATTGTGGCCAAGCGCCAAGACGGGACGCACGTATTCGGCGGAAACCGTCTTGGACACTGCAATCAACGTCACCGACGTCCGTTCGCGGCGCGCTTTTTTGCAGGCCAGTGTGATCTTTTGATCCACCTCATCGAAGTGCGCTTCCACCGTTCTGACCGGATCATTCATACAGCTCATGTCAAACAGGCTCCTATGTCCGCGCGGCAGCTGCGCTTCAAGTCCATGCTCTCCCTGCGAACTCCCCCGACCGACAATCCTTGCACCGACGACGCGATCGGTTCGCCTGAACTCCGAACAACTCATTCGGCATGATTCATTGCTTGAAAGCGCTTCGCTCTGCTAGCTATGATTACCATGGGCATGTACCAAGAGCTTTTTTCATGAATTCGCGGGCCGACAAGGTCGATCTGGTCTGTCCCTAGATTGTGCA
>NZ_LBIX01000079.1:0-1657 GCF_028128655.1 Bradyrhizobium sp. CCBAU 45394
AGCGGGTCGGACGCCACGACCACTTCTTTGCGCTCGGCGGGCACTCGCTGCTGGCGGTGCAACTGATCGAGCGTTTGCGGCGGCGGTCGCTGGGGGTTGAGGTGCGCACGCTGTTCGCCAGGCCGGTGCTGGCCGATCAGGCCGCAAGCCTGGGCAGTCATCAGGAGGTGGCGGTCCCGGCCAATCGGATCACCGAACAGAGTACGGCGATCACGCCAGAGATGTTGCCGCTCATTGAGCTGGCGCAGGGCGAGATCGACCGGATCATCGCCACAGTGCCCGGCGGGGTTGGCAACATCCAGGACATTTATGGCTTGTCGCCGCTGCAGGACGGCATCCTGTTCCATCATCTGTTGGCGACAAAGGGCGATCCGTACCTGCTGGTATCGCAGATGGCGTTTGCCGACCGTGGCGTGTTGGACCGCTATCTTGCCGCGGTCCAGCGGGTGGTGGACCGGCACGACATTCTGCGCACCTCGTTCGTCTGGGAGGGGCTGTCGCGCCCGGCCCAGGTGGTGTGGCGGAACGCGCTGCTGGAGGTGAGCGAGGTCGAGCTGAACGGGTCTGCTGGTCCTGGCGCCGCGCAGCTTAAGGATCGGTTTGATCCGCGCCAGCACCGCATCGATCTTGGCCGAGCGCCGTTGTTGCGGTTTGTGATCGCGCGCGAGCCCGGCAGCGCGCGCTGGCTGCTGTTGGAGCTGCAGCATCATCTGATCGGGGATCACACCACACTGGAGGTGATGCGTGCCGAGGTCCGGGCTGAGCTGGAGGGCCGGGCGCATGAGCTGAGCGCGCCACAGCCGTTCCGCAACCTGGTGGCGCAGGCGCGCCTGGGCGTTGATGCAAAGGCGCATGAAGCGTTCTTCCGGGGGTGGCTGGCAGACATCGACGCGCCGAGCGCGCCGTTCGGCTTGCGCGAGGTGCGCGGCGACGGCAGCGGGGTTCGAGAGGCGCAGCGGATGCTGCCGCAGCAGCTGAACGCGCGGCTGCGCAGCCAGGCGCGACGGCTGGGGGTGAGCCTGGCGAGCCTGTGCCATCTGGCGTGGGGACAGGTGGTGGCGCGCAGCAGCGGGCGCGAGCAGGTGGTGTTCGGCACGGTGCTGTTCGGCCGCATGCATGGGGGTGCGGGTGGCGACCGCACGATGGGGCTGTTCATCAACACGCTGCCGCTGCGGCTTGATCTCGATGGCACCGCGACCGAGGCGAGCGTCCTGACCACGCACGCCCGGCTGGCCGAGCTCTTGGCGCACGAGCAGGCCTCGCTGGCGCTGGCGCAACGCTGCAGCGGCGTTGCGGCGCCGGCGCCGCTGTTCAGTTCGCTGTTGAACTACCGCCACAACACCGCGGCGGTCGCCACCGCAACCGATGACAGTCTGGTGGGCGTGGAATGGCTGGGCGGGGAGGAGCGCACCAATTATCCGCTGACCTTGTCGGTGGAGGATTTTGGCGAGGCGCTCGGTCTGACGGCGCAGGTGGCGGAGCCTATCTCTGCGGATCGGATCTGCGGCTACATGCAGCGGGCGCTCGAGCAGCTGTCGGAGGCGTTGGAGCGGGCGCCGGACATGCCAGTGCGGGAGCTGGACATTCTGCCAGCTGCCGAGCGCGCCTATCTGCTGGAGGAACTGAACCGGACGGCGGTGACGTATCCTGAGCAGCA
>NZ_LBIX01000080.1:0-1680 GCF_028128655.1 Bradyrhizobium sp. CCBAU 45394
TTTGTCGGACACCTGCCGCGACAAAGCACTCACTGTCAGCTCAAGTCCCTTCTTTTACACATGTCAGCACCCGACCACGCTCCGCACTCTTCGAAAGATTCTTCTTGCACCAACGGGGGCGTCCACACATGTCCATGATAACGGTATCGCCCGGCCGCAGCGATGGGACGAGCAATTGCTCGACGTAGGCCAGGAAAGCGTCGCCATCCATTGGACCGTCCAGAACAAGCGGCGCGATCAGACCGTCCCGAAGCGACGTCGCCACAACTCCAGCACCGTTTCGATCGACGCGCCCGTCGTCCATGATTGAGATCGAATCATGGTGATACATCGAGTCAGAACTCGCGAGCGCGCGCAACAAAAACTACGACTGTAATGTTAGGGCTCCAACCCCTCATAGGCCTTTCGGGCAAACAATAGCCCGCACGGTTAGTCGGCTACCGGTGCCCTGCACATCGTTCTCTACGCGATCGGGATTTTTGTACCGACGGTCTGGATCAAACACTAGGCAAACAAGCGTATCGATTCCATCGAATTTGGAATATCGCGCGACGTCGTTGATCAGCTGATCCGTGACTTCCTCTTGACCAAGGCTGCTTCTCGTCATCTTGGCCTCGACCAGGATACGTTCGGCAGGGAGGTAAAAGTCGACCCTTGAGGCATTTCCGGCGAAACTCGGGGTGTGCTCCTCAGGCCGGACATCATCAAAGTGGAGTTTAAGAATTGCGTGCAGAAGATCGTCGTTCACTTCAAACGGTATACCTTTGCGCGCGAGCCGCTGATGGCGTGGTGCGAGGACAACCACGTGGATTATCTGTTCGGGTTCGCCCGCAACACGCGGCTGCTCGCCATGATCGCGGACGAACTGACGGCGGCCCGGGCTACAGCCGAGAAGACCGATCAACCGTCACGCCGCTTCAAGGACTTTCAGTGGAGCTTCAAAACGAACGCCTTCTGTGCGCCCGAAAACTTCGAGCCTTCATCGTTCTTCGCTCCTCCCGGCCGGGGAAATCGCGAAAAACTCTAACCAAAAATGGTCCAGTTCGCCGGCGGCCTCAGATCACGTCGGTGAGCTATTTAAGGCTCTTGATAACGAGCGTGCCAGGACTTTGCGGTTTTCTGGAGCGTTCATCATCGTCGCGTGATTGCCTGGAATCGGTGTGGTATCAATGGCCGCTGCACTCAAAACCCTGTCCCAGCCTCGCATCGGCGAGCTCATCTCTGGAGCTATTGAGCTCTTGTCTAGTCGTGCGCGACAACTTACGGAAGAATCCGTCGCGTAAAACTGATGTACCTCAATTGGCAGCGACGGAGCCCGATATAGCTGCAGCGCCCTTTGAAACTGCTCAATTCTCTCGTACATCAAAGCATCATTGTGATCCGGAGGTATAGCTCCTATTTGATGAGCCTTCTCAAGTAGTTGAGCAATTGAACTGTGCCGTGCAAAGCGCTTTAATAGTTTAAAGTGCTCGTCCTCTAGGGGTTCAAGAGTTTCCAGCACCACTTCGCATACCGTCTGGGTGGGCGTCATGCCGGCTGGCATTGCGGGTAGCGTAACATCAATGAACGCCATAAATGAGACAGTTTCATTGAGGCTCAGTAAGTGCTCGGCTATGGCGTAAGCCAATATTCCGCCTGATGAGTATCCAGCAAATCGATATGGACCCCGGGACCGTATCT
>NZ_LBIX01000081.1:0-1693 GCF_028128655.1 Bradyrhizobium sp. CCBAU 45394
ACGGAAGCCGCATCCTGCAACGCGGTGCGAACGACCTTGGCGGGATCGATCACGCCTGCCTTCGCCAGGTCCTGGTATTCGCCGCTGGCGGCATTGAAGCCCCAATTGTAGCTGGAGTTCTCCAGCAGCTTACCGACCACCAGCGAGCCGTCTTCGCCGGCGTTCTGCACAATCTGCCGCGCCGGCACCTGGATCGCGCGGCGCACGATGTCGACGCCGGCCTTCTGGTCGGCATTCACGGTCTTGATGGCATCGAGCGCCTTCAGGCCGCGCAGCAGCGCGACGCCGCCGCCGGGCAGGATGCCTTCCTCGACTGCCGCCCTGGTCGCGTGCATCGCGTCATCGACGCGATCCTTGCGTTCCTTGACCTCGACTTCGGTCGCGCCACCAACGCGGATCACCGCGACGCCGCCGGCGAGCTTCGCAAGCCGCTCCTGCAACTTCTCGCGATCGTAGTCGGAGGTAGTCTCCTCGATCTGCATCTTGATCTGGGTGACGCGGGCCTCGATGTCCTTCTTGGACCCCGCACCGTTGACGATGGTCGTGTTCTCCTTGTCGATGACGACCTTCTTGGCGCGGCCGAGCATCTTGAGCGTGACGTTCTCGAGCTTGATGCCGAGATCCTCCGAGATCGCCTGGCCACCCGTCAGGATCGCGATGTCCTCCAGCATGGCCTTGCGGCGATCGCCGAAGCCGGGCGCCTTCACGGCCGCGACCTTCAACCCGCCGCGCAGCCGGTTGACGACGAGGGTCGCGAGCGCTTCACCTTCGACATCCTCGGCAACGACGAGCAGCGGCTTGCCGGACTGCACGACGGCTTCGAGCAGCGGCAGCATGGACTGCAGGGTCGACAGCTTCTTCTCATGGATGAGGATGTAGGGGTCTTCGAACTCGACCCGCATCTTCTCGGCATTGGTGACGAAGTAGGGTGACGCATAGCCGCGATCGAACTGCATGCCTTCGACCACCTCGAGCTCGGTATCGAGGCTCTTGGCCTCCTCGACGGTGATGACCCCGTCGTTACCGACCTTCTGCATGGCGTCGGCGAGAAAGCGGCCGATCTCAATATCGCCATTGGCCGAGATGGTCGCGATCTGGGCGATCTCCTCGTTGGTGGTGACTTTTTTGGCGTGCGCCTTCAAATCATTGACGATGGCTTCTACGGCCAGATCGATGCCGCGCTTGAGGTCCATCGGGTTCATGCCGGCGGCGACGGATTTCGCGCCTTCCTTGACGATGGCCTGGGCCAGTACGGTCGCGGTGGTCGTCCCGTCGCCTGCGAGGTCACTCGTCTTGGAGGCGACCTCCCGCACCATCTGCGCGCCCATGTTCTCGAACTTGTCCTCCAGTTCGATCTCCTTGGCGACGGTCACGCCATCCTTGGTGATGCGCGGCGCACCGAAGGATTTCTCGATCACGACATTCCGCCCCTTGGGGCCGAGCGTGACCTTGACCGCATTCGCCAGCGTATCCACTCCCCGCAACACCCGGTCACGGGCGTCTGTGGAGAATTTCACTTCCTTGGCAGCCATGTTCGTTGCTCCTCTCTCCTCAATGACTGTCGGCTTCGCAAGTTGTGCTCAGGCGGCCTTCTTGACCGAGCCGGTCTTGTCGACCACGCCCAGAAGATCGCTCTCCTTCATGATCAAGTAGTCCTGGCCGTCGATCTTCACTTCAGTACCCGACCATTTGC
>NZ_LBIX01000082.1:0-1860 GCF_028128655.1 Bradyrhizobium sp. CCBAU 45394
CGGTGCGCCCCGACGGCGCGTATTACCAGTGGAGGAAGGATCCACCCAGAGAGTTGTCGATTGATCTGGTAGCTGACGAGCGGTTTGGACGAGCAATCGGACGGATCGAAGCCTCGTGACAAAGGTCGCTTTAGGCGGCCGAGCAATCCAGCGGGCCGTAACGTGAGTGAAGCCTGAGCACGCCTCGAAAGTTACGATGTGAATGCCGATCCGATCGTATGGCGGGGAAGGCCGTGCGGACAGGGAAGCAATCGACGCACGCACCTGTCTGGTTCACCGGGGTAATGGGCACGGCACGTTGGAAAGGTAGTACGGGTAATCGGGGGAGACCCGTCTTGGTCGAAGGTCGCGCCTTCAGCATTGAGTAGTCGATGGACCGGACGGGAGTCGGACAGGGTCAAAGGTACCGATGAAACCGGGTAATTCCGGCGGAGGAAAGGACCCTGACTTCAGGTGCGCTTTTGAAGATGGCGAGGGAAAGGGTAGATTGGCGATGAGCCTTGAAACGCCCGATAAGATCAGGAGCCTTCAGAGAAAGCTTTATTGCAAAGCGAAGGCGGAGCCTGCCTTCCGCTTCTATGTGCTGTACGACAAGATCTGCCGCGAGGACATTCTGAGCCATGCCTACAAGCTGGCCCGCGCCAACGCGGGTGCGCCGGGAGTGGACGGAATAACTTTCGAACAGATCGACGCGTCGGGACTCGAAGCATGGTTGGCTGGCCTGCGCGATGAACTCGTCACGAAGACCTATCGGCCCGATCCGGTGCGGCGGGTGATGATCCCGAAGCCCGGCGGCGGCGAACGTCCGCTCGGTATCCCAACAATCCGGGACCGGGTCGTCCAAGCTGCTGCAAAGATCGTGCTGGAACCGATCTTCGAGGCGGATTTTGAGGACGGAGCTTATGGATATCGCCCGCGCCGCAGCGCGGGCGATGCCGTCAAGGAAGTGCACCGGCTTATGTGCCGGGGCTACACAGATGTTGTTGACGCCGATTTGTCGAAATACTTCGACACGATACCGCACTCGGACCTCCTCAAATCGGTGGCCCGACGCATCGTCGACCGGAATGTGCTGCGGCTGATTAAGTTATGGCTGCGAGTACCGGTCGAGGAGCGGGATAGCAACGGGAAACGGCGCATGAGCGGCGGTAAGAGCAACAAGTGTGGCACGCCACAGGGCGGTGTCATCAGTCCGCTGCTCTCCGTCATCTACATGAACCGGTTCCTGAAGCATTGGCGTCTCAGCGGTCGGCGTGAAGCATTCCATGGCCAGATTATCTCCTATGCCGACGACTTCGTCATTCTCAGCCGCGGCCACGCGGAAGACGCATTGACGTGGACGAAAGCGGTGATGACCAAGCTTGGGCTGACACTCAACGAGACTAAAACCTCGGTGAAGAATGCCCGATTGGAAAGCTTTGACTTCCTTGGGTACACGCTCGGACCCCGCCACTTCCGCAATGGGGGGCGGTGGTATCTTGGCGCGGCTCCGTCGAAGAAAAGCGTGCTGCGGATCAAGAGGAAGGTCAGCGAATTGCTGACGCCGGGCAACAAGGGCGCTTGGCCCGAAGTACAAGCACGACTGAACCGCCTTCTGCGCGGCTGGTCCGCTTACTTCAGCTATGGCTCGCTTGCTACGGCTCATCAGGCCGTTGATCGACACGTCTTTGACCGCGTGCTCGCCTTTCTGCGCAGACGACATAAGACGCCAGGACGTGGCGTCAGACGGTTCTCTGATCAGATCTATGGGAACCCTGGCGTACTTGTGCTGAACCGCGTGCGCAAAGTGTCGCCGACGTGCGCCTTGTGACGAAACCTGTCGGAAAGCCGGATGCGGGAAAACCGCACGTCCGGTTTGAT
>NZ_LBIX01000083.1:0-1902 GCF_028128655.1 Bradyrhizobium sp. CCBAU 45394
AGAACGCCCCGGTTCCGGGATCGAGCAACGCTCCGGCGATCCCGAGCGGCTTCGGTGTCAGTGGCAATGTCCTGACCGACGGCAACGGCAACTCGACGGTCTATCTGCAGTCCGGCACGGTTGCCGACGTGCTGAACGCAATCGACCTTGCCACCGGCGTGCAGACCTCCTCGATCGCGGCCAACGGCACGGCGACGCTGAGCCCCGCAACCGGTCAGATCGCCTCGTCGATCAACGCCTCCGGCCAGCTCAAGCTGTCCACCGGCGTCAACGCCGACCTGTCGATCACCGGCACCGGCAATGCGCTGAACGTGCTTGGACTTGCCGGCAACACCGGCACGGCAACCGCCTTCACCGCGGCTCGCACCTCCGGCATCGGCGGCATCAGCGGCAAGACCCTGACCTTCTCCTCCTTCAACGGCGGCACGGCGGTCAACGTCACCTTCGGCGACGGCACCAACGGCACGGTCAAGACGCTCGATCAGCTCAACTCCGCGCTTCAGGCCAACAACCTGACGGCGACGATCGACGCCAACGGCCTGCTGACGGTTTCCACCACCAACGACTACGCGTCCTCGACCATCGGTTCGAGCGCCGCGGGTGGTGCGATCGGCGGTACGCTGACGACGGCGCTGACCTTCTCGACGGCTTCCACCCCCGTCCAGGACACGGTTGCGCAGACCTCTCGTGCCAACCTCGTCAACCAGTACAACAACATCCTGAACCAGATCGACACGACCTCGCAGGACTCCTCGTTCAACGGCGTCAACCTCTTGAACGGCGATCAGCTCAAGCTGGTGTTCGACGAGACCGGCAAGTCGAACCTCAGCATCACGGGCGTGACCTACAACTC
The DNA here is from genome assembly GCF_028128655.1 of Bradyrhizobium sp. CCBAU 45394. NCBI lineage: Bacteria > Pseudomonadati > Pseudomonadota > Alphaproteobacteria > Hyphomicrobiales > Nitrobacteraceae > Bradyrhizobium > Bradyrhizobium sp. CCBAU 45394. Next base: position 854 of record NZ_LBIX01000083.1, read on the forward strand.
CAAGGGTCTCGGCCTTGCTGCGCTGACCAGCGGTGTCGACTTCATCGACAACGCTGCCACCAACAAGGTGCTGACCAACCTGAACGCCGCGTCGAGCACGCTGCGCTCGGAAGCTTCGGCGCTCGGTTCGAACCTGTCCGTGGTGCAGGTGCGTCAGGACTTCAACAAGAGCCTGATCAACGTGCTGCAGACCGGCTCGTCCAACCTGACGCTGGCCGACACCAATACCGAAGCGGCCAACAGCCAGGCGCTGTCGACCCGCCAGTCGATCGCGGTCTCCGCGCTGTCGCTGGCCAACCAGTCGCAGCAGAGCGTGCTGCAGCTGCTCCGCTAACAAGCGGCAGACATCGCAAAACCAATATGGCGGCGGGGCTTCGGCCCCGCCGCTTTCTTTTGTGCCGGCATCAGACTGCCGCTCGGCTGATGAAAGCGATGCATTCCGGTACAGCGAATTGCTCACTCTGAGTTATGGTTGACAAGTGGCAAACGCTTCATCGGTGTATCAAAAAGCATCATCCGATCATGACGATACGGCGAAGCCAGATGCTGCGTCGATCGCCCATATGGTGAATCCCGACAAGGACTGCCGCGACACGCTTCATGCTTTGTTAGCCCTCCGCGTTCACCGTCCCGAGCATCGATTAATCCTAATCGAAGTTTTGTTGCGTTGCGTACCAGAAGGGTAACACTCAATGTCCGGTATCGTTCTCTCTTCCTCGGTTCGTCAGAACCTGCTCTCCCTCCAGTCCACCGCTGATCTTCTCGCCACCACGCAGAGCCGCCTGTCGACCGGCAAGAGCGTCAACTCGGCCCTGGACAATCCCACCAACTTCTTCACCGCACAGTCGCTCGACAACCGCGCCAGCGACATCAACAATCTGCTCGACGGCATTGCCAACGGCGTGCAGGTGCTGCAGGCCGCCAACACCGGCATCACCTCGCTGCAGAAGCTGATCGACAGCGCCAAGTCGATCGCCAACCAGGCGCTGCAGACGACCGTCGGTTACTCCACCAAGTCCAACGTCTCCACCACCATCTCGGGTGCGACG
>NZ_LBIX01000084.1:0-1902 GCF_028128655.1 Bradyrhizobium sp. CCBAU 45394
GCCGTCGCAACCGGAAACCAGACTCCCAATCAAGTGCTTGGAGGCTTGTTCACGGACAACTCTGCAATCGCCTACAGGTCAATCCGTAAATTCAACGCCGATACGGCTGCCCGAACGCCAGATTAGGCGACAATTTCTTTCGACGCGACCCTTCGCAATCATGAGCTTGAACCGGCCTTTCATACTATGCCCGGCTGATAAGGGCAGCTCGATTGCTGCTCCGTGCTCGGTGATGTCGACGACGCGGCAACAGGTGCTCGATCCGTCGCCGAAGATGTAGGCGACCTCGTTTATTTCGATGCGCTGTTGTCTGCGACGTTCCAGCACTGTTTCTTTCCAGTAGCAACGCGGGCTATCACTCTGCCGAGCGGCAAGGACTTCGCGCTGCGAGCCTAACGAAAAACCCGCCAGCCGCGTAGGGCTGACGGGTTTCCTATTGCCCATGCGTCCCCGCGGTACTCGTCACCAATCCGCGAGAGCAGATCGTATAGCGATAACGGTTGAAGTTGGGTTACCGCTCACGACCTTAAAGTCGTCGTCGTGGCCTAGGAAAAGCAGGACGGTAAGAAACCGATGCGACAGCAGACAAGTTGAAAGTATGCGCCTTTCGCCCCTCAAACACCCCACCAAGCGGCGGCCCAAGACCGCCGCGATCTTGCCCGCGAAATATCCAGAGCCCGCCCGAATTGGTTAGCGAGTTGTTAATCGGCGCCCGGCACGCTTGCGGTCAGCGCTGCTGATCACCCCCCAAGCCCAAAGGTAGCGCAAGCGATGGCCGGCGGCAGTGATGCCCCGGCCATTGTCCACACCTACTAGCGGCAGTGGTTCGCCAGCCTCTCAACACGCAAGCGATTGATAATTTGCAGGCCTCATCAGTTACCGCTTTGATGGCGGCGTGCCTCCGCTCACCCGCCGCCGCGGCAAAGATGATCCCAATCGCGAAACGTGGCTGATCTACCTCGGCGACGTGCGGGTCGGTGTGATCAGCCGGCGCTCGGGCGTTCCCAATTCCGCACCGCAATGGGGCTGGTCCTGCGGCTTCTATCCCGGCGTTGACCCGGGCGAGCATCGCAGCGGGATTGCTGAGACCTTCGACCAGGCGCGGGACGGCTTCCAAGCGGCTTGGGACGGGCTCGCAGCGACGCTCACGGAAACATGGCGAGAAGCCCGCGACTGGATGGCTTGGAGAGACCGAATGCACTCGCTCGCGCTCCCGCAGCGCGCGGAAGGCATTCCTCGCTGTTACTGTGGTGACGCGGTCAGCATCCGAACCCTCGATGCACATGGACGTACTGCGCACGCAGCGGCCCGGTAAATTGGTACGGCATAATTATATTCGATAACGATGTTCGCCTCGACCTAATTCGGCGAATATCTTTCGCGACCCTTTTAGTAACGAGTTTCGGGGCGACGCCACATGATCGGTTTTCAAGCCAAACTGGAACGTTTTGAAAGTCTCGCAGCTGAATGCGAGTTGATCGCCAAACGATCGGATGGAAGTAATCGCGAGATGTATCTGCGTGCGAGCGAACACTATCGCGAGTTGGCCAACGACGTACGTGCCCTGATCGCATCGTTCCACGTCGCCGCGTAAATGCCGGCCCATTTTGAAAGCTTCGGATGCTCGCGGCGAAGCAAGCTTCTATCGGTGATGAGAACGCCGGCTGCGCTCCCGCCCCACCCAGCAAGGAAGGAGCGCGCCATGCAGGAACGGCGTCGTTTCGAACAAATCGATCCCCTCGACAAGCGCCTTTCGGAAGAGGCTGTGCGTCTCCGGAAAGAAGCCCCTAGCCACCCCGCCTAGTATCGAACGTGAGCGGCTTATCAGAAGAGCGCGGCAAGCCGAGGTAGCCGCGCACATGCTGGAGTCGGCTTCCTCGCGAGGTCTCCAAGCCCCGAAAA
>NZ_LBIX01000085.1:0-1969 GCF_028128655.1 Bradyrhizobium sp. CCBAU 45394
AGGCAGGCGTGATCGATCCCGCCAAGGTCGTTCGCACCGCGTTGCAGGATGCGGCTTCCGTAGCCGCGCTGCTGATCACGACGGAAGCGCTGGTCGCCGAGAAGTCGAAGAAGTCCGAGCCGGCGCCCGCAGCGCCGCCGATGGACTTCTAGTCCAGATCGAGCCCGGCCGCCACCGGCCGGGCTCAACCACTAACCAAAAGAGAAAGGAACGCAAAGCACAAGGAGACCCAGATGAGCACACGCATGCAATCTCGATCGCGCAAGAGCGGGGCGACTGTAATGCATTGGCTCATGTTCGCCCTCAGCCTTCTCACGATCGCCTGGATCAGTTTTCGACCGATTGGAGGATGAGATGATCAGAGATCAAACCATTGTCTCCGCTCGTGCGGAGAGCCGCAAACAAGCCTTCGGACAGCGCGTGGTCCGCGGGATTCTCACGGCCTCGATGACAGCGGTCCTGATCCTGCCGTCGCTGGGGGCTTGGGGGGTGGATGGCCCGCGCAGCAAGCCGGAGTCGGGGCAGGTTTTCGGGACGATCGCGCTGCCGCCGATCCCTTATCTGGATTCGATGCCCTGGTTGACGTGGGGCGCCGGCGTGAACGCGTTGAAGGTCGACATGCTCCTTTCACCGATCCTGGACCCATCGGGAATCAAGCTTATGCCGAAAGACCGCAATAGGGAGAGACCAGCAATCGGCTAGTTTCATTTCACTCACCGGGATGCGATCTCGACCGATTGCGCTGATCGCATCCCCCGGCCGGATCCCCTCGCTATTCGATCATGTCTGACTACTGACCAGCGTCCGGTTTCCGCCTGAGACGCTCGTATTTGAGCGGCCCGCAGGGTCCGATCCTTCGTGGTTGAGAGCCAACGCAGAGTAATCGAGCATTGCGGCGACTTCTCAGAACACAGGATCTCGCTGCAGAAGAGTTTACACGCCTGACGATCGAAACTCAGTCACGATATAGCCGCGGCGTACTTCCGACGTAGCGACGGGTCTGGTGGGGCCTTGGAGACGTTTTCCACCGCTCCCGTTGATTTTGCCTGACTTTGAAGACGTGCTCCGCGCTCGGTAACCATGGATTAGTCCTCAGACAAAAATTCCCGGTTTCCGGCTTGAAACCAAAAGTCGATTTGCTAGTTTTTTGCTTGCCGCGACAAGCGGCCCGGGCGCCCTGCGGGCCCGGCGGAGACGGGCGCCGGAGGTGTCCGACGCCTGCTCGTACCCATCTTGCTCCTTGGAGGATTTGGCTATGAGGCGTTACAACATCAGCCCCCTGTGGCGATCAACTATCGGCTTCGACCGCGTGTTCGATCTGTTCGACGCGGCCCGGCACACCGCGGGCGAAGCCAACTACCCACCCTGCAACATAGAACGCCTGTCTGACGACCGGTATCGGATTTCGCTGGCTTTGGCCGGTTCCTCCCCCGATGAGATCACCGTGACGGCCGAACAGAGCGTGCTCACCATCGAAGGCCGCAAGGGCGAAAAAGGACGGCGGGACTTCGTCTATCGAGGCATCTCGTCGCGACCTTTCAAGCGGCAGTTCGGTCTGGCTGCCCACGTCCGGGTCGAGGGAGCACGGTTCGACAACGGCCTGCTGCAGATCGAGTTGGTTCGCGAGATTCCGGACGCCATGAAGCCTCGCCGGATCCCGATTGACAATCTGGCCGCATCCGACGTCCAGCAGATCGAGCGCGAAGCGGCCTGACGGCTTGGTTGTTCGACGGGCTCACCGCAAGGCCGAGCCGCTTACCGGCCGCCGCACCTGTGCCGGCGTGTCCGTGCTCGTGCCCCTCGATCAAGCGAGATCGAGCCGGTCGATTGAGGCCCGATGAAACGAGTCCAATTCCTTAGCTCTAATGGGGGTTTGCAAGATGTTTAACAATGCCGCTCTACCTGCCCCGTCTGTCGACGCTGGGCTGTCGAAATATCTCGTCGAGATCCGTAAGTTTCCCTTTCTCAA
>NZ_LBIX01000086.1:0-2006 GCF_028128655.1 Bradyrhizobium sp. CCBAU 45394
AGGCAGGCGTGATCGATCCCGCCAAGGTCGTTCGCACCGCGTTGCAGGATGCGGCTTCCGTCGCCGCGCTGCTGATCACGACGGAAGCGCTGATCGCCGAGAAGCCGAAGAAGTCCGAGCCGGCGCCCGCAGCGCCGCCGATGGACTTCTAGTCAAGATCGAGCCCGGCCGCCACCGGCCGGGCTCAACCACTAACCAAAAGAGAAAGGAACGCAAAGCACAAGGAGACCCAGATGAGCACACGCATGCAATCTCGATCGCGCAAGAGCGGGGCGACTGTAATGCATTGGCTCATGTTCGCCCTCAGCCTTCTCACGATCGCCTGGATCAGTTTTCGACCGATTGGAGGATGAGATGATCAGAGATCAAGCCATTGTCTCCGCTCATGCGGAGAACCGCAAACAAGCCTTCGGACAGCGCGTGGTCCGCGGGATTCTCACGGCCTCGATGACAGCGGTCCTGGTCCTGCCGTCGCTGGCGGCTTGGGGGGTGGATGGCCCGCGCAGCAAGCCGGAGTCGGGGCAGGTTTTCGGGACGATCGCGCTGCCGCCGATCCCGTATCTGGATTCGATGCCCTGGTTGACGTGGGGCGCCGGCGTGAACACGTTGAAGGTCGACATGCTCCTTTCACCGATCCTGGACCCATCGGGAATCAAGCTTATGCCGGAAGACCGCAATAGGGAGAGACCAGCGATCGGCTAGTTTCATTCACTCACCGGGATGCGATCTCGACCGATTGCGCTGATCGCATCCCCCGGCCGGCTCCCCCCTCGCTATTCGATCATGTCGGACGTACTGACCAGCGTCCGATTCCGCCTGAGACGCTCGTATTTGAGCGGGCCGCCAGGGTCCGATCCTTCGTGGTTGAGGGCCAACGCAGAGCAATCGAGCATTGCGGCGACTTCTCAAAGCACAGGATCTCGCTGCAGAACATCGCCAAAGGCTCACCCGGTTGGTCGAACTGGCCGAAGCGGAATTGCAGCGTTTACACGCCTGACGATCGAACTCAGTACGATATTGCCGCATCGCTTACCGACGCAGGGGCGTCTGGTAAGGCCCCTGAAGACCCCTCGATGGCTTTGCCTAATTTTGAAGACGTGCTCCGTGGCTCGGTAACATTGGGTTAGTTTTCGGACAAAAATTCTCCGCTCTCTACTTGAAACCGAAAGGCGATTTGCTAGTTTTCTGCTCGCCGCGACAAGCGGTCCGGGCGCCCTAGGGGCCCGGCGGAGACGGGCGCCGGAGGTGTCCGACGCCTGCTCGTACCCATCTTGCTCCTTGGAGGATTTGGCTATGAGGACTTACAACATCAGCCCCCTGTGGCGATCAACTATCGGCTTCGACCGCGTGTTCGATCTGGTCGACGCGGCCCGGCACACCGCCGGCGAAGCCAACTACCCACCCTGCAATGTAGAACGCCTGTCTGACGACCGGTATCGGATTTCGCTGGCTTTGGCCGGTTTCTCCCCCGATGAAATCACCGTGACGGCCGAACAGAGCGTGCTCACCATCGAAGGTCGCAAGGGCGAAAAAGGACGGCGGGACTTCGTCTATCGAGGCATCTCGTCGCGACCTTTCAAGCGGCAGTTCGGTCTGGCTGCCCACGTCCGGGTCGAGGGAGCACGGTTCGACAACGGCCTGCTGCAGATCGAGTTGGTTCGCGAGATTCCGGACGCCATGAAGCCTCGCCGGATCCCGATTGACAATCTGGCCGCATCCGACGTCCAGCAGATCGAGCGCGAAGCGGCCTGACGGCTTGGTTGTTCGACGGGCTCACCACAAGGCCGAGCCGCTTACCGGCCGCCGCACCTGTGCCGGCGTGTCCGTGCGCGTGCCCCTCGATCAAGCGAGATCGAGCCGGTCGATTGAGGCCCGATGAAACGAGTCCAATTCCTTAGCTCTAATGGGGTTTGCAAGATGTTTAACAATGCCGCTCTACCTGCCCCGTCTGTCGACGCTGGGCTGTCGAAATATCTAGTCGAGATCCGTAAGTTTCCCTTGCTCAC
>NZ_LBIX01000087.1:0-2032 GCF_028128655.1 Bradyrhizobium sp. CCBAU 45394
CCGCAGCTCCATTCCCTGCCAGTTCAAACCTTGCCGTCAGATTAAGTCGAAACTTCTACACCTAAACCGTACAGGACATCCCAAGCCGCGAACGGCCATATGTATCTTGGTGCTCAGGCCGCCGCGCGAACGGCCTATCGCCTGATCTTCAGACCCCCTTTTTTAGCCCCGGCAGCGTGCTGGTGGGCTCGGACAATGGTGGAATCGACAATCAGTTATTCGAAGTCCGGATCGTCGGACATCACCTCGAAGATCCGCCACCAAACACCCTTGAGGCTCCATCGACTGAAGCGCCGGAACACGCTGTTCCAGTCGCCGAACGCCTCCGGAAGATCACGCCAGGGCGAGCCGGTGCGCACGATCCAAAGTACGCCCTCCACAAACATCCGATTGTCCCGGCCCGTCGAACCCTTTTGGTCAGGCCGGCCGATGATCAGCGGCGCCATCCGCTCCCACGTCGCATCGCTCAAAACCAACCGGTCCATCACACCCAAGACTGCCTCACGAAAAGCAGCTTTGAATCTGATTTGCGCCTGTAAAGGAATCCTTAGAGTCCACACCGCCTAGTGGTCTATCCCAGTGATTTTGACTCTTTGGCGGTGGCTGGATAGGCGCGGCCGAGTTTGGCGCGGGCTTTGTCGGTTGTGAACATCCATTTGATGCGGGCTCGGGTTTTGTTCCGCCGCTTTTGCCATGCTGCGATCTCGTTTCGGAGCCATTTGGGATCTTCGATGCGGCGGCCGAGACACTGGCGCTGCAGCACGCTGATCTCGCACTCTACCATATTGAGCCAACTGGCGTGCTTCGGGGTGAAGTGGAATTCGAGGCGGCGCAGGATGCGTCGGGCCTCGGCGGGCGCGAAGGCCTCATACAGCGCCCCAGGCTTGTGGATCGACAAATTGTCCTGCACGACACGGATGCAGGCGGCGTCGGGATAATGGAGGTCGACGAGATCACGCATGCAGTGGGCGTAGTCCACGGCGGCGCGGCGGTCGGTGACCTTGACGTTGCGCCAGCCCCGATGTGGATCGAAGGTGACGAAGAGATTGACGGTGCCGTTGCGGCGATACTCGTAATCATAGCGCTCGCGCTGTCCCGGTTGGGCCGGGACCGGCTGGCGCACCTCGCCGATCAGCTGGACGGGGGTCTCGTCGAAGCAGACCAGCGGCCGGGCGGGATCCGGCGCCTCGGCGTAGAGGTCGAGCACGTCCTCCATGCGGGCAACGTAGTCGCCATCGATATGGGGAATGCACCACATGTCCCTGCGCCATGGCTTAAGGTCGTTCTCGGCCAGCCGGCGACGCACGGTCTCGCCCGACAGGCTGTCGTGATCGGTTAGCTTGACCATCGTGTCAGCCAGCAGCGTCAGCGTCCAGCGTTTGCGGCCGGCGGGCGGCTTGGCGCATGCGGTCGCCACCAGCAGGGCCTCCTCCTTGCCGGTGAGCTTGCGCTCTGCGCCCGGACGCGGCTCCTCGCTCAAGGCCCGCTCCAGATTGCCTTCCACGAAGCGGCGCTTGGTCCGGCCGACGGTGGAGAGGCTGACACTCACGGTCTGGGCAATCTCCTCGTCGCGGCGGCCTCCATCGGCCGCCAGCAAAATCTGCGCCCGCTTAAGCTTGCGGGCGGCGTGCTTGCCGCCGCCGAGCATCGCCGTCAGTTCGTCGCGCTCGGTTTGGCTCGATTCGACCCGATAACGTACATTCATGCTTCGCCTCCTTGTCGGAGGCCGGGACGAATCCAACGATGAGTCAAAAATCAGGCGCGCGCTTCACCGAGAAGCAGGGGCACTACCTCGCTTTCATCCATACCTATTCGTTCATGTTCGGACAGCCGCCCGCCGAAGCCGACATTCAGCGCCACTTCCGCGTCAGCCCGCCGTCAGTCCACCAGATGATCGTCACCCTCGAACGAAACGGCTTCATCCGACGTCAGCCCGGCGTCCCCAGAAGCATCGAAATCCTCGTGCCGCCGGAAAGCTTGCCGATCCTCGAATGGCTCGGTATCAAAACGTCAAAATCACTGGGATGAACCA
>NZ_LBIX01000088.1:0-2033 GCF_028128655.1 Bradyrhizobium sp. CCBAU 45394
CGCCGCAACCGGAAAACAGACTCCCAATCAAGTGCTTGGAGGCTTGTTCACGGACAACTGATCCACGCCCCGTGGGTCGGTCAAAATCCCCCGGGTATGGTCACTTGAAACTCCCCCACCTGATGATCACCGGCAGCGCCGCTGAACAGCGGTAGCCGGTCAGGCAGGACGTTTATTTTGGTCCCCTTTTATCCAGCAAGGGGACTGGGAGTTGAACGTCTTGAAGGCACATCTGCAAAGCACGGTATTTACATTACTTGATCGCAACGCCAGCCAGCGCGAGATCCACAGGCTGACGGGGGTCGATCGCAAGACGATCCGGCGTTACCGGGCGCTGCGGGCTGGTGCGGAGGCAAATTCCCCCGGGGAAGTGACCACCGGCTCGGTGAGCGCGGACGACCAAATTCCCCCACCCCGACCACCGGCTTTTGGGGTGTCGCAAGCGACAGCCGCCTGCAGCCTGGCCCGCTCGGCCTGCGAACCGCATCGGGCATGGATCGAAGAACAGGTCCGCCTGAAGCGGAATGCGCAGGCGATTTACCAGGACCTGGTCGATCGATTTGGCTTTCCGTCCAGCTATCAGAGCGTCAAGCGGTTTGTGCGCACGTTGCGACACAGCGATCCCGAGCAGTTTGATCGACTTGAGTTCCTGCCTGGCGAGGAGGCCCAGGTCGACTATGGCGAGGGCGCTCTGACGATTGATCCCAGGAGCGGCCGGTACCGCCGTCCCCGCCTGTTTGTGATGACGCTGCGCTACTCGCGGCGCAGCTTCCGGCGGGTGGTCTGGAAGTCCAGCCAACACGTCTGGGCGCAGCTCCACGAAGAGCCGTTCCGGTATTTTGGCGGGGTCCCCAGCTATGTCGTGCTCGACAATCTGAAGGAAGGCGTCCTCAAGCCGGATTTGTACGAGCCCCAGCTCAACCCGATTTACAGCGCGATGCTGGCTCATTACGCCGTGGTCGCCGATCCCGCGCGCGTGGCCGATCCAAATCGGAAAGGATGCGTCGAGAATCCGATTCAACATACCCAGGGCACCGCGCTGGCCGGACGGCGCTTCGAGACGCTGGAGGCGCAAAACGAGTTCTTGAGGCACTGGGAGGAGAACTGGGCTTCCAAACGCATCCACGGCAGCACGCGCCGTCAGGTCGAGGCGATGTTCCAGGAAGAGAAGCCGCACCTGCGGCCGCTGCCTGTCGCTCCCTTCCGCATCTTCACCGAAGTCGTCCGGACTGTCTGCGACGACACCACCGTACGCGTCGACAACAGCTATTACGCCGCGCGGCCCGCGCCGATCGGCAGCCAGGTCGTCGTGCGCATCTACACCACCACGATCGAGATCCGTGATCGCCACACCCGTGCGCTGCTGCGTGTTCATTCCCGGATGGCGCACCCCGGTTCTGTCGTCCTGCCGACCAGCGAACGGCCGTTCAACCCGTCGCGGCAAACCGCCGTGCTGCTGGCGAGCGCCGAGCGCATCGGGCCGCAGACCAGGGCGCTATGCCAGCAGGTGTTCGACACCGAAGGGCGCCCCGGACAGCGCGCGATGTGGGGCATTGTCGGGCTGGGCCGGAAGTATCCGGCGCGGCTGGTCGAGCAGGCCTGCGCGCACGCCATCGACAGCCGCGTCTACAGCTCCAAGCACGTGCGTGCGACCGTCGAGCGGTTGTTCGAACAGGCGATCGAGCAGGTTGGAGTGACGCCACAGCCGGCATCGCCGCTCACCCAGGATCATCCGCTGATCCGTACCCCCGCGGAATACGGCGACCTCTTCAGCCGCGCTGTGCGGCGCGACGCCGACGATAATGGTCGGCAGGCCGAGGCTCACGACGATCACGCCACGGCAATCCGCGCTCGTGTCGCCTGCGCAACCCCGGCCAGCTCCGGCACCACGAGCGCTCCCGCTGCACCTTCTCACCTTAAACTGGAGACCTAGCCACATGATGACCATGCCGGAAATTGAGCGTTGCCTACGACAGCTGCGCCTGTCGGGTGTCCGCGACACGCTGCAGACGCGCGTGCTCCAGGCGCAGGGC
>NZ_LBIX01000089.1:0-2056 GCF_028128655.1 Bradyrhizobium sp. CCBAU 45394
CCGCCGCAACCGGAAAACAGACTCCCAATCAAGTGCTTGGAGGCTTGTTCACGGACAACTAGACGATGATCCGCCTACTCATCGAATGGAGGTAATGCGAGGAAAGCTACGCATTGCTGGCTTCCAGTAATTCAATTGAGCCTGAATTTAAAGAAAAAGTTGCGTAAAAAGCGTACAAATCGAGCTTTTTCGCGCTCTCTCGTCACACCTTCAACAGGTCAGAGCTGTTTCGCACGGAGTGTCGAGTTAGATCCGTCAAGTTTGCAGCTTGATGCCCCTTCTATGGACTAGGCTGCCACGTTTGGGACGAAGTCGCCGATCTCACGCTCGGAAGCTCTCTGCCAATCGCAGGAAATTCATGAGCAGCACGTGACCTTGCTGAGTAAGTACTGACTCCGGGTGGAATTGCAGTCCATAGGTCGGTTGATGCCGATGTGCCAAAGCCATGATCTCACCTTCATTTGAGCGGGCTGTCACCACGAGATGCTGCGCGTCTGACTCCTCTAGTTCAACCGCCAGAGAATGATAGCGTCCAACAGAAAGTGGAGACGGGAGTTGCTTGAACAACCCTCGGCCGTCATGAGTTATGTGTGAGGCTCGACCGTGCATCGGACAACGCGCGCGTACCACGCGACCGCCGAAAACGCTCCCAATACACTGGTGCCCAAGACAGATGCCAAGAATTGGAACGCGACCCGATAGTTCGCGGACAACGGCAGTGGATATGCCGGCCTCCATTGGCGTGCAAGGTCCGGGAGAGATCACGATTGCACGCGCCTGGAGCGCGAGGAGATCGGTGAAGCTCATCGCGTCATTCCGGACGACTTGCGTCTCTTCACCGAGCGCGCGGAAATATCGCGCGATATTGAACACGAATGAGTCGTAATTGTCGATGATCAGAATCAAAATGCACCAGATAGATCGGCACCAAAGGCGGCGAAGAGTCGCTGTGCCTTGGCAAGCGTCTCCTCGTACTCGGCTTCAGGATCCGACATCGCCGTTATCCCAGCCCCTGCATGAAAGACAGCTAGGTCGTCGTCGATCATCACAGTGCGGATCGCAATGTTCGTGTCCATCTGTCCATTGAATCCAATGAAACCGATCGCGCCGCAATAGACCTCTCGCGCCACTCCCTCGATGTCCGCAATAATCTCCATTGCTCGCACCTTCGGAACGCCGGTAACGGAGCCGCCCGGAAAGCAGGCGCGAAGCAGACTGACGGCGTCCTTGTCTTCAGCAAGTGCGCCCCTGACAATCGAAACGAGATGGTGCACCGATGCATAGGATTCCAGGTTGCACAGGGCGGTAACATCGACCGAATTGTCGGTACAAACGCGTGACAGATCGTTGCGCAGCAGGTCGACAATCATAATGTTCTCGGCACGATCCTTCTCGGACGCAAGAAGGAGTTCGGCACGCCGCCCATCTTCCGCAGAATCGGCGGAACGCGCGAATGTGCCCTTGATCGGGCGCGTTTCGACTTGCCGTCCGTCAAGTTTTAGAAATCTCTCAGGAGAGCTTGATGCGATCGTCAGCTTATCGTAGCGCAAGAGAGCTGCAAACGGTGCCGGGTTCAGAGTCCGGAGCTGGCAATAAAAGGTGAGCGGATCGAACAGGGGCGAAACCCTGGCACTGAAGCGTTGCGCGATGTTGGCCTGGAATATATCTCCTGCCAGGATCAAGCCGACGACGCGCTGGACCGCTGCGATAAAGCGTTCACGGCTATAGTTAGAATGCCAAGCGCCCGCCGTGCTGGGGATTATGTTCCGCGGCGACTTTGGCCTGGCGAGCAGTGCTGCAAACTCGTCGGCGCGACGACGCGCGCGATCGGCTCGTCGGGTTGGGTCCTGTTCGGGCCATCCGGTCGAGACGATCCAGCACCTGTGGTGCCGGTGATCGAAGCTGACGACCACATCGTAAAAATGCAGGATTGATTGAGGCAACCGGAGGCCGTGAATTGACGGCGGCGGCAGCTGCTCCAGTGTTCGGTTCAGATCGTAAGCAAGGAAGCCGGCTGCGCCGCCCTGGAATGGGGGGAGATCGGGGCGATGCGCTT
>NZ_LBIX01000090.1:0-2260 GCF_028128655.1 Bradyrhizobium sp. CCBAU 45394
ATTCGATCGCCAATTTCAGATGAAGGCAAACTGAGGCGCGGTGCCAGAAGCACCGGCGAGGTGCACGCATGGCCAGACCAAGCTCCGCTTGGGCTGCGCTCTTCAGCGGTTCAGGACCCAATAGACCAGGCTGAGCACTGCGCTCAAAAGCAAACATGTCATCAAAGGGAAATAGAACGTCATACTCTCCCGTTCGATCACGACGTCGCCGGGCAACCGACCCAGACCGATCCGGCTGAGATAAGGCCACAGCAGGCCGGCCATTAGACTTACAATGCCGAGAGTAATCAGAAAGCGCGCCATTGTTGCCGATCCTGCGGCTTGAAGATCAAAGGCCAATTTCAGATGCCTGGGTCGTCGTCGCTTCTTTTCCTGCTTTCGCTTAGCCTTCAACACGTCCGCTTGAGTGCGATAGGCCTTTGCCAAGTTAGGCGCCCCGCCGTGAGCGGGCCGACCACCTGCGCTCGAAGTCAGCTTGCCTTTCTGTCGACATGCTCGAAGGATGCTTCCGTAATCTGCGGCTCCTCGAGATCGAGTAGCGCGTCGATCACCTCCTGGAGATGGGAAGGCGTCGCCAGCAAGTTGCCTTTCGAGTGCTCCGTCTCAATCTGAGAGGCATGAAGAGCCCAGCGCCGCAGGATGTCGCGCTTTCGCGTTGGCGACAGATTGCTGTCCAGCAGCACCTGGTGCGGATCCGCGTAGCTCTCGGCAGGTTCAGCCCCAGGCCCGAACCCGTGGCGGATCACCTCCCGCCCAAGGGTCCGCTCAATCCATTCCAGCCGCCGGCGGCGCTGCTGGCTGGCGGCTGGGCCCTCAACGTCGGGATTGTCCGAAATCAGGCGCGGCTTCGCCCCCTGCGCCGGCAAGCCCTCCACTGAGTATTGCAGACCTTGGCGGCGCGCATATGCGATGGCGGCTTCGGCGGACGGGAACGAAAGTTCGACCTGCGAGAGGGGATCGTCGTCGCCGGTCCAACCCATCAGGGGTTCGATGTACGGGGCCGAGCGGCGCTCGAAACGCAGCGTCCAGCGCTGGGCGCGCGCACGTCCCGAAGTCATCGGCGAGGGGGTAGGCTTGTAGATCACGGCCTGCGCATCCGCCGGAAATACCGACTTCGTCACCACCGGCTCCGGGACGGGCCGGCGCGCCGTAAAGTCCGAATGTGCCGATAAAGGCGTGACGTTCATGAACGCCTCCTTCGAGCCGGGCGGGCGGGAGCTGGGCTCCCGTCCGCTTCGTCTTACTTTCCGTTGATTGCGATCCTTTTCACCTTCCGCTGTTCCGTAGGCGACTTCGGCAGCGTGACGGTGAGGATCCCGTCCTTGAAGGACGCGGCGACTTTATCCTGGTCGACGTCGTCGACGGGAATGCGCCGCTCGAAACGTCCGTAGTAGCGCTCGCTGAAGCGACGCTCCTTGTCTTTCGTTTCGCTCTTCTTCTCGCCGCTGATCGTCAGCACGCCGTCGGCAAGTTCGACCTCGACGTCTTTCTGTTCGATGCCGGGAAGCTCGGCGATAACTTTCACTTCCTTGTCGGTCTCGTTGAACTCGACGCTCGGCCACCCCATTGTCGCCGGCGGGGCGAACTGGCCGATATCGACGCCGCGAAACACGTCGTCGAACAGCCGATTCATCTCGCGATGCAGCGAGAGAAACGGGTTGTCTACCTCGGTGCGTCGCGCAGGCAGATTGCGGGAGCCGTTGTTCCACGGAATGAGTTCGCGTAGTGCCATTGTGGTCCTCCTTTCTTGGGTTTGGTCGTCAATGGGCCAGCAGTCCGCAGCGCGGACCTAGCCGCGCAGCGGTTCGATGGGCAGCAGCCAGTGTCAGGCCGCCTGCCTCCGATCGCTCCTCTGGTGGTCGTTGCCGGCAACGTCGATCGCGATTTGACGCGGCTTCAGCGCCTCCGGCATTTCCCGAGTCAGGGCAATCCTGAGCAGGCCGTCTTCGAACGTCGCGTCCTTGACCTGGACGTAGTCGGCCAGGTTGAATACGCGCCGGAAGGGCCGGACGGAGATTCCACGATACAGGTAGTCGCGTTCATCCTCGTCGGTCTTGCGGCCTTCGACCGTGAGCATCGAGCGCTCTGCGGTGATCGCCACGTCGTCCGGGGTGAAGCCGACCAGCGCCAGCGAAATCCGGTACTGGTCCTCGCTGGTGCGCTCGATATCATACGGCGGGTAAGTGTCGCCGTTGTCTACCGTATCGTTCACCAGATTTAAGAGGCGGTCGAACCCGATGGTCGAACGCCAGAAGGGTGA
>NZ_LBIX01000091.1:0-2465 GCF_028128655.1 Bradyrhizobium sp. CCBAU 45394
GAAGGAGGTCGAGGCGGATATCGCGCGTGAAGCGATGTCCGATCCGATCATTCGGCGGCTGATGACGCTCCCGGGTGTGGACATGACGGTGGCTTCGGGCGTGGCCGCGGCCGTCGGCGACATTCGGCGCTTTGCCGATCCGACCAGGCTGGTGAGCTACCTGGGGCTAAACCCGAGCGTAAGGCAGTCTGGCGAGGGCTCCGCCTACCATGGCAGGATCACCAAGCAGGGCGCGGCCAAGCTCGCGGAATGCTCGTCGAAGCCCGTTCGCCGGGACCGCTGCGTGCATTCTTCCAGCGCGTGGCTTCACGACGCGGCAAGCACATCGCGGCAGTCGCGACGGCGCGGAAGCTGGCGATGATCATCTGGCATATGCTGACCAAGAGCACTGACTACATCTGGACCAGGCCGGCCCTGCTGGCGCGCAAGTTCCGGAGCATCGAACTGCGCGCTGGATTACCCACCAGCCATGCCAAGCGTGGATCGGCCTATGATTAAAACATCCCCGCGAAGAGGGCTGAGGAACGAGCACGCGTGGAATCCGCCGAGAAGGAGTACACGAGGTTCACGTCCCGGTGGCGGGCAAAGCCACGATCCCGACACAGCAAGGCTTCCGCGACATAGGGCTTGTCTACAACATCCGTGTCGGTTGGCTTGCCGGCGGCCGAGAAAGTAAGCGTATCGCCACGCTGGTAGGGTTACAGGTCACGATCGCGCGACAGGAACTCGCCGCCTTGATCGACGCGGATCTTTGCTCGGAATCCCACTGACTTGCAGCCGCCTTCCAGCACCGACAAGTCGGCGGTCCCGTACAAGGCGATCCGCAGCAGCCGCTGCCGCAACAAATGCAAACAAATCCAAATCGGGACGGAGGCGCGATTAGACGACCCTACCGATTTGTGCAGGAGATTTCGCGGCTCAGGTCAGTTAGCTTGCTGAGTGTTAGGGGAGACTTCCTTAATGTTGATTGTCGAAACTGTTTTAAAGCCAGACCAGTTTGGCGGTATTGGACTTTTCTCCGCGACGCTTTTGCTCAAAGGTTCGCTGATATGGATTCACAACCCAATCGTTGACATCGCAGTGACGCCTGAGCAGTACGAAGCTCTAGCTCCAACATTTCGAGCTCTACTTGATAAGCATGCCTATCCAAGAGACTACAAGGCAAATGATGGTGTTATAGAGTACAATGCCGACAACGCCCGCTTCATGAACCACAGCAGTCAGCCAAACACATATCAAGACGATCATTGCCGACTTTTAACGGCGCGTGACGTACAACCTGGTGAAGAACTGACTCGCAATTATTTGTTTTTCGATCCGACGTGTGACTTATCGTGGAATGAAGAACCATCGGTGAATGTTGATGCCCCAACGGGCTAGGCGGCAGTGGATTGAGTTCGCGGTCTGACGGCTGATTCGTCGGCGAAATTTACGGGAAGAGTTTCGGCAACTAATTGTGGCCATCGACCGACCCAGCTTTTGCGGCAGCCTCCTCGAGCTTGAAGATCATTGCGAGCGCAGCCTTGTTCGACATCACTGGCGCGCTAAGTGCGGTGGGCCACGTCCCGGAGCGTGCTTTCGATGACGTATTGCCGCGACGTGGAGCTCACAACATCTGTAGAGCCTACCCTACGCAAGATCTCCGCAGATGCCCCTGATCTCGCACTTACTTCAGAATCTGACGACGCTCGATCAATTCCCAATCGCTGCTGAGATGGCGCAGGAACTGAGCCTCACAGTCTCTTAGCATGCGCTGAATGGGCTGCTTAACGTCAGAGCCGCAGATGTGCTGTTCACAAACGCACTTGATGAGATCGCTTGCGGCTCGATCTTTGCCCCTCGATTTACTTCCGCGCGCAGCGCAGAGGAAAAAGCAAGTCGCTTCTCCAGGACATGCACGCCTGGTTGTTGCGAGAGCGCGAAACCCTCTCGCGCTCCTCCGACGTACTGAAGCCTATGAACTACATGCTCAGGCGCTGGGACGACTTCGCCCACTTCCCATACGATGGCAAGATCTGCTTCACTAATGCGCTGAGCGCGCATTGAGAGGCAGGGAAGGCGCAACTAGACCTTAGCTGGTAGCCAGCGCGGCGCCGACCGTGTCGCCATCATGCTGACGATGATCACGACCTATCGCCTCAACGACGTTGATCCCAAGGCCTGGCTCGCCGAGGTCCTGGCCCGGATCGCCGATCTTCCCGGGTCGCGCCTGCACGAACTTCTGCCCTGGGAATGGAAGCTCCTGCGCCAGGCCGATAAGCCCGCCGGGTCAGCAGGCCACTGACCTTCGACCGATCATAGAGCTCGCTGTGCCCGCGCGCATGCGTCAATCAGGCGGTCTTCGTCGTCTTACGATTACCCACATTTTTGAGGTGCAGTGAGTCGAAAAACTTGAGTCTGCCAGAATCGCTCGTGATTCTTTGATGGGCACCTGATTCGAGAAGAGGTGCTCTATGGGACTGACC
>NZ_LBIX01000092.1:0-2583 GCF_028128655.1 Bradyrhizobium sp. CCBAU 45394
GTATTCTGCATTGTGAGCTGGCGCATTTTTTGGATGACGATGCTCAATCGTTCAGCGCCAACTGCCTCACCGGAATTTGTGCTGACCAAAGCTGAAATCCAATTGCTTGATCGGCTCGTCAAAGACAAGGAGCCAGTCAGCACACAACGAAAGACATTGTCGCATTACCTCATCAAGATCGCCAAGCTCGGCGGCTATCTCGCCCGCGCCAACGATCCGCCACCAGGGAATCTGATCATGTGGCGCGGATTATCGCGATTCATCGATATCGCAACGGGCGCGAAACTCTGATTAAAAATGTGGGTAATCGTAAGACGACGAAGACCGCCTGATTGACGCATGCGCGCGGGCACGGCGAGTTCTATGATGGCGATGCGTGAAGGTCAGGCGGCTTGCTGATCGGTGGGGTTGTCGGCCTGACGCCGGAGCTTCCATTCCCAGGGCAGCAGCTCGTGCAGACGCGATGCGGGAAGATCGGCGGTACGGGCGAGGATGTCGGCGAGCCAGGCTTTGGGATCGACGTCGTTCAGGCGACAGGTCGTGATCATCGTCAGCATGATGGCGGCGCGGTCAGCGCCACGCAGGCTGCCGGCGAAGGTCCAGTTGCGCCTCCCCAAGGCGATGCCGCGCAACGCTCTTTCAGCGGCGTTGTTGCTGAGGCAGATCCTGCCATCGTCGAGGAAGCGCGCAAAATCGTCCCAGCGCCTGAGCATGTAGTTCATGGGCTTCAGGACCTCGGAGGAGCGCGAGAGGGTTTCTCGCTCACGGAGCAGCCAGGCGTGCATGTCGTCGAGAATCGGCTTGCTTCTCTCCTGGCGCGCGGCATGCCGCTCGTCGGCGCTGCGGCCGTTGATGGCGCGCTCGATCTCGAACAACGCATCGAGGCGCCTGACAGCCTCCAGCGCGATCGGGGAGATCGGTTTGCCCTTGCGGCCTTCTCTAGCATTCTTCTCGATGTCAGCCAGTTCGAAGAAGCCCCGCCGCGCATGGGCTAGGCAAAATGCCGGCGTGATCGGTATCGCTTTCCTTTGCGGGTCGAACAACGGCTCGAAGCCGCTGTAGCAGTCCGCCTGCAGGATACCGGCGAAGGCGGCCAGATGCTTCTGGGGATGCTCGCCCCGTCGGTCGCCCGAGGCGTAATAGACCGCCGCCGGCGGCGCAGGCCCACCGTAGGGCCGATCGTCGCGCACATAATGAGATGGACGGTCCCCGCCCTGATAAGCTCCGAACGCATCCAAGAAGGAGGACAAGCTATGCCTATGATGACAATCGGGCTCGATATCTCGAAAAGCTGGTTTCAAATCCACTTGATCACAGAGGATGGAGAAATTATCCGCAAGAAGCTCGCCCGCGGGAAGGTTCTCGATTTCTTTTCACGGCTTCCAAGTTGTCTCGTTGGTCTTGAGGCTTGCGGCAGCGCTCATCATTGGGCTCGTGAACTAATAAAGCTTGGACACAAAGCACGTCTTATGCCGGCCCACTATGTACGAGCCTACGTGAAGACAAACAAGCATGATGCCGCTGATGCGGAGGCGTGCTGGGAAGCCGTCCAACGGCCCGGCATGCGCTTTGTCCCTATAAAAACGGTCGAACAGCAGGGAATTTTAATGCTACATCGCACGCGCGACTTGCTCATTCGACAACGCACAGGCGCGATAAATGCTCTGCGTGGTCATTTGGGCGAGTTGGGCATCGTGGCCGGAAAGGGAAAAGCGAACGCGAGAGAGCTCATGACACTCGTGGATGTTGATGAGCGCATTCCACAGAGCGCGCGTAGCGCCCTGTCAATCCTTGTCGATCAGATCGAAGACCTTGAGCTACACATTGAAAGCTATGAGAAGATGATCCTTGCAACGGCCAAAGACAATGAAGTCTGTCGGCGTCTTATGAAGGTGGCGGGCGTCGGCCCATTTGCCGCCACCGCCTTGGCGGCGTCTGTCGACCATCCACAACAGTTCGCGTCGGCGAGGCATTTCGCTGCCTGGCTTGGATTAGTACCGAAGCAGCATTCGACCGGGGGTAAGGAGCGTTTGGGTGGTATCAGTAAGCGCGGCGACGGCTACATTCGCAAATTGCTGATACATGGCGCAAGAGCAGCCGTTCATCGCGTCCGTATCCATCAGGTCACCAACACCTGGATAGCAGAGCTGCTCGGCAGGCGTCCCTTCAATGTCGTGACGGTGGCGCTTGCTCACAAAACGGCCCGGATTGCTTGGGCGATCATGGCCAATGGTGAAGAGTACCGCGCGCAAGCATAAATCGAGCGTGGTTCCCGTTTGCGAGGGCAAAAGCAGAGTGATGGCAACCGGTCGGACCGGGGTCGGCTAAGCCCGTTGGACCTATCGAGCTTCAGAGCTCGCCAACATAATTGGGCGCCGATCCGCGGATCTCATCAAGGCTCGTGGCATTGCCATAAAGCCGGATAGATAGCTGCAAACGATCGTTAGCCGGAACAAAGCAAATGGCCTTGCAAAGCGGGGACCGTCCATAGATAGGTCCAGATTCGCCCGGTCGTGCACTTGCCCTTGGCCAGGATGCGGATGGTGGTGTCGTCGCCATGAAGGCGCTCGGCCGACAGCACAT
>NZ_LBIX01000093.1:0-2699 GCF_028128655.1 Bradyrhizobium sp. CCBAU 45394
TGCGTATTCCAGCGATGGTGATCAGGTGTTCCAGACGATGGTGATCACGGATTCCAGATGATCGTGATCAGGCGCGGAGGCGAACACAACTGACGAGCTTATGTGTGCTGGAAATAGTCTCCTCGTCAAGATTGGCGGGTTGGTTTGGAGATCGTCCCGGCGGTCCATGGGAGGGCCCCGTGCGCGGCGCGGAGTGCCCCCACGAGCGACGTAGCGACGCGCGCGGGAGGGGCCTGTGGGCCGGCGGGGCGATCGTGCGCGAGGTGCTCACGGTTGTTTCTTTTCGCCAGCCTGACGCCGTAGACTGTCGCCTTTGAGCTCGATGCGGTGCGCATTGTGAATGATGCGGTCCAATATCGCATCGCCGAGGGTGGGATCGGCAATGACGTCATGCCATTGCGACACGGGGACCTGACTTGTGATCAACAAGGACCCCTTGTCGTAGCGATCATCGACGATCTCAAGCAGATCACGGCGCTGGTCGGCGGTGAGCGGTTCGGGTCCCCAGTCGTCGAGGATGAGGAGATTGACGCGCTCCAGGGCCGCGATCAGGCGCGCCAGACGACCTTCGCCGCGCGCCTGGGCGAGATCGGCGAACAGGCGGGATGTTCGCTTGTAGAGGACGGAAAAGCCGTCGCGGCAGGCCTTGTTGCCGAGCGCGCAGGCAAGCCAGGACTTGCCGGTGCCGGTTGGGCCGACAATGACCAGGTGGTTGCTGTCACGGATCCATTGACAGGTGACGAGGTTCTGGAAGAGCGAACGATCGAGACCACGGGCGGTGCGATAGTCGACGTTCTCGATGGTGGCGGCTTGACGGAGCTTGGCACTGGTCAAGCGGCGCGTGAGGCGGCGGTTGTCGCGAGCGGTGACCTCGCGATCGACGAGGAGGCCGAGCCAATCGGCGTGCGGCATCTCGGCCGCCTCGGGATTGTTCTGCAGTTCGACGCAGGTATCGGCCATGGCGGCGAGGCCGAGTGCGCGCAAGCGATCGACGGTGGGGTGAATGAGCATGCTGATCTCTCCTGATCAATTGTAATAGCTGCGGCCACGGATGTTGGTGTGGAAGAGGATGGGCGCCTCCTCGGCGGGAGGAGCAGTTCTGTCAGTACCGTTCTTGAGGATGGCGGCGACCGATTTGTACGACCGGGCGTTGAGCAGGAGGGCCCGGGCACAAGCGGCATCGACGCGTTCCTGGCCGTAGCGCTTGACCAGCCCGAGAATGCCGATGGCCGAGCGGAAGCCCTGTTCCGGATGTGGCCGCGATCGCAGGATGACGTCGATCAGCGTCTGGGCATCGGGACCGACCTTGGCGGCTTCGGAACGAATGCGCTCAAGGGTCCAGTCGCGATAGCGGCGATGTGAGCTCGGCATATGCTCGGGAATCGTGGTCGGGCGATGTGGCAAGATGCTGCGCAGATGCGACGCCACCCGCTTGCCGCGGAGAAATATCTCAACGGTCTTTTGGGTGATGCGAGCCTCAACCTCCTGATGCAGGAGGTTGTGAGGGACGCTATAGTAATGCTTGGCGATCTCGATGTGATAATCGAGGTTGACCCGGCAGCGCTTCCACTCGGCATACTCGTACGGATCATCCGGCAAGGGGGTGAGCGCCGGACGATCGAGCTCCTCGAACAGTTCGCGCCGACTTCGTCCCCAGCTCCGGAGAGGTCGATCGTTCAGCTCGATAAGGAGCGCGTGAATCGCCTCGTTGAGGGCGACGAGCGAGAAGAAGCGGCGGTTGCGCAAGCGTGCCAGAATCCATCGCCCGACGATTTGGACCCCGACTTCGACCTTGGCTTTGTCGCGCGGCCGATACGGCCGTGCCGGCACGATGGCGGTGCGGTAATGGCGGGCGAGATCGGCATAGGTCCGGTTGACCATCGGCTCACGAAAGCAGGCCCGGGTGATGCCGGCCTTCAGATTGTCGCTCACCGTCTGTCGGGCCACGCCGCCGAAATACGCAAATGCGCGAACGTGCGAGGCGATCCAGTCCGGCAGGCTTTGGGTGAGACTGGCCTCGGCGTAGGTGTAGTTCGAGGCGCCGAGCACGGCGACGAAGATCTGCGCGCTGCGCACCTCACCGGTGAGCCCGTCAACCACCTCCATGGTGTGGCCGGAATAGTCGACGAACAGCTTCTCGCCGGCGACATGAACCTGGCGCAGGGTCGGCTTGAGACGGCCGGCCCATTCCCTGTAGCGTTCGCAGAACCACGCATAGCTGAAGCTGTCGGAGTTTGCGTCGCAATACTCCTCCCACAACAGCATCAGCGTGACGTTCCGGCGCCGCAGCTCGCGATGCACGAGCGCCCAATCCGGTTGCGGACGCTCCTCGCTGGGCCGATCGGAGGGCGGCGGATACAGACGGTTCTCGAGCCGGACGTCGTCATCCAGCTCCGGCGGCAACGGCCAGGTCAGACCGGCGCGGCGGGCTCGGTTGACGTACTTGCTGACCGTGCCCTGGGCCAAGCCCAGGCTGCGGGCAACGGCGCGTTGCGACATGCCGACGCTGTAGTGCAGGCGTAGAACTTCGCGAATGTGGCGCATGGACAGTCTCTCTGTCGGCATCTCGATCCTCTGCGGTTGGGCAAAAGACCGAGCTACCCCGGTTGCAGACTGTCAGCGGTGCGCGCCTCCTGGTTGTCCCCGATCATGATCGCTGGAAATAGCGATCACGACCGGCTGGAAACGGTGATCACGAT
>NZ_LBIX01000094.1:0-2921 GCF_028128655.1 Bradyrhizobium sp. CCBAU 45394
AGACCACGGTGACGCCGAGATCCTCGTGGATATGCTTGATCTCGAGTTGCATGTGCTCGCGCAGTTGCTTGTCCAGCGCACCGAGCGGCTCGTCCATCAGCACGAGCTTGGGATCGAAGACAAGCGCGCGGGCCAGCGCGACGCGCTGCTGCTGACCGCCGGAAAGCTGGCCGGGCCGGCGCCCGCCGTAGGCACCCAGCCGAACCATGTCGAGCGCCCGCTTGATCTTCGCCTCTCGCTCCAGCTTCCCAAGCTTGCGGACCTTCAGTGGGAAGGCGAGGTTCTCCTCCACGGTCATATGAGGAAACAGCGCGTAGTTTTGGAACACCATGCCGATGTCGCGCTTGTGCGGCGGCATCTTATCAATCGAGCGCCCCGCCAGCAGGATCGCTCCCTGAGTGGGCGCCTCGAAGCCGGCAAGCATCATGAGGGTCGTGGTCTTGCCCGAACCAGACGGCCCCAGCATTGTTAGAAATTCACCCCTGGCGATCTCCAGGTTGAGATTCTTAACGACCAGGGCTTCGCCATCATAGGTCTTCTGAACGCCAGAAAACTCCACAAAGGCGCTGTTCGTGCCCGGCATCGCCCCTCTTCCCTCCCCCGCGCGCCCTGGTGCTCCCACTCTTGCGGCGCCCGTCGAAGACCAGACCACGATCTTCTGCTTGACGGATTGCAGAAACTGCATGCGGGGCCAGGATGGTAGGGACGCACCTGCATAAGGCGCCGGCGGCTGGCTCACGTTTCCTCGCCCTTCGTTTTTGACTCTGCCGCCTAGCGGCCAGCAACAGCTCTTTCACGAAATATGTCTCCGCTGACGCGCTGGTTTTCATTCATATCGCTCCGCCGACGCCGAAATCCTTCGCAATACAGGCGAACACAGAGGTTTATGTCGCCGGCATTTTCGAACTGACCTGCCACTGAGTATTTCCTCCAGAAGGAGTTAGAGTCCGGCCTGAAGAAGGACGGACAGATGAAGCGAGCAAGGTTTACGGAAGAGCAGATTATCGCAGTGTTGAAGGAGCATGAGGCCGGGGCGAAGACGGCCGATCTGGCTCGCAGGCACGGGATCTCTGAAGCGACGATCTACAATTGGAAGGCCAAATTCGGCGGCATGGATGTCTCCGAGGCCAAGCGGCTGAGGGCCCTGGAGGAGGAGAACGGGAAGCTGAAGAAGCTTCTTGCCGAGCAGATGCTCGATGCAGCCGCCCTTCGCGAGCTCCTTTCAAAAAAATGGTAGGGCCCGCCGCCAAGCGCGCTGCTGTCGCGCATCTGCAGGCCGTCATGAGCCTGTCGGAACGGCGGGCCTGCTCGATCGTGGGCGCGGATCGGAAGATGGTCCGTTACCGCTCCAGCCGTCCGCCGGACGCTGCTCTACGCGGCCGGCTGCGTGACCTCGCCAACGAGCGGCGACGTTTTGGCTACCGCCGGCTGTTCGTCCTGCTGCGGCGAGAGGGAGAGCCCTCGGGGATCAACCGGATCTACCGGCTTTATCGGGAAGAAGGGCTCACCGTCCGCAAGCGGCGGGCTCGCCGCAAGGCCGTGGGGACCCGTGCCCCGATCCTGGTCGAGGCGAGGCCCAATGCGCGCTGGTCGCTGGATTTCGTCCACGACCAGTTCGCCAACGGTCGGCGCTTCCGCATCCTCAACATCGTCGACGACGTCACCAAGGAATGTCTGGCGCCATTCCGGACACATCGATCTCGGGGCGGCGCGTGGCCCGCGAACTGACGGCGATCGTCGAGCGGCGCGGCAAGCCAGGAATGATCGTGTCCGACCATGGCACCGAGTTCACCTGCAACGCCATGCTCGCCTGGTGCAAGGACGCAGCCATCGACTGGCACTTCATCGCACCAGGAAAGCCGATGCAGAACGGCTTTGTCGAGAGCTTCATGTATAGACGGCCCCGCGGGTGCAAGAGGTTTTTACAGCATTTTGGATATCGGTCGGGTGCGTTCATGTATACGGCCTGTTAGTGCGACCGATGCCATGGCCGCTGGCCCTGATGGAGATCGCGGATCGAGGCCTCATCAACGGGTCGCGCTTGTTGCGCTTAAAGCTCTTCGGGCTTGCTCGATCCCCAGCTCCGCCGGTGTCCATCATGCTGTCATTTGCCCTCACACCATAAGGTGGCCAACATACGCGGAAAGTCAGGCCGCGAGCTTTGACCGATAGAATTCTCCGGTCGTCATCATCGCCCAGACGATCCGGGCCAACTTGTTGGCAACGGCGACGGCGACGACCATGGGCCGACGCCGTTCAAGCAGGGCTTCGATCCAGCCGCCTCCAACCCGGGAGCGTGCCTTTGGGTACCGAACGACGTTACGTGCTCCGATGACAAGCAAGTGCCTGAGATAGGAATCGCCCTGTTTCGTAATCCGGCCGAGCCGATCCTTCCCGCCAGTGGAATTCTGCTTAGGCGTCAGGCCAAGCCAGGCCGCGAACTCCCGCCCGGAGCGGAACATGGTCGCGTCCGGTACGGTCGCGGCGAGAGCCGTGGCCGTTATGGGACCGATCCCGGGAATCGAGGACAGCAACTTCGCCATCGGATTTACTCGCTGGATCTGAGCTAGCTCGCGCTCGATGGCCTCGACCTGCCGGTCCAATTCCTTCAGTTGGTTCATAAGAACGGCCAGTGCGATGCGGGCATGGGCCGGCAGCGTCAACCCCTCGTCATCCAACAAGTCCACCAGACCATCCACCCGTTGCCGGCCTTGCCCGACAATAATTCCGAACTCAGCAAAGTGAGCCCGAATGGCGCAGGCTGTCATGGTTCGCTGGCGGACCAGCAAGCCTCTTGCACGATGAAGCATCAAGAACCCTTGGTTCTCGACGCTCTTGATGGGAACGAACCGCATATTTGGACGGGTGACGGCTTCGCAGATCGCGGCCGCGTCAGCGGCGTCATTCTTGGCTCCTCTTCG
>NZ_LBIX01000095.1:0-3055 GCF_028128655.1 Bradyrhizobium sp. CCBAU 45394
GGTAAGCGCAGCTCTGCGGCCCTTTTGATTGACGCTTGACGGCTATTTTGTCCGCGTGGCGCGTCGTCGCGGCTTCCATGTGTCGGACAATGCGTTGACGGCGGCCTCAAGTGCCTTCCGGTCGACGACGTTGGGATCGAATCGCTCCGGGCCCCAGAGGCGCATGTGTTCGTGCGCCGGATGGGCGGGGTCGCTGATGGCATCGAGGTATTCGGCATAGCCTGGCGCACCGCCGACATCTTCCGGAGGACAGCGACCGGCGGCCTCGAGCAAGAAGGGAAGTCCCTCCGTCGTGGTGTTCTCGAACCATTTTTCGAGCTTGATCACATGGTCCCAGCTGTCGCCGAAGTCATAGAGATAATGGATCGTCTTCGCACCGGTCTCGCGAACGATATCGCAAAGCCGCGCTTTGCTCGCATCCATGGGCTGGTGGCCGTAATCATTGTCGGGGTCGGGAATCCCCCAATGGACCTCACCAGCGAAGAACTCGAAGAGGTGGCTGCTTGTCCAGCCAAATGCCGCCTGAAGCGTCAGATGCAGCCGATCAAGACGCAGGGTGACGGGTACGACAAGGCGACGCATCACCTCCGGCTTCACGTCCTTGAGGGTCACCTTGATCCGGACCGCGGTCGTCTTGAGGCTCATGCTGCCAGCCTCGGATCGTACGCATGCATCGCGTAAGTCGATGCCCATGGAAGCAGTTCGTCCAGTCGCGCCGCAGGCCAGCCATTGACGAGCTTGGCGAGAACGTCGGAGAGCCAGTGCTCGGCGCTGACGCTATTGAGCTTACAGGTCTCGATTAACGAAGCTAGTACTGCCCAACTCTCGGCCCCCTCGTCGCAACCGGCAAAAAGGGAGTTCTTGGCGTTGAGCTTGATCGGCCGCATCGCACGCTCAACAGCATTCGTGTCCATCTCGATGCGTCCGTCGTCAAGGTAGAGCGTCAGACCGTCCCAGTGACGCAGCGCATAACGCAAAGTCTTCGCCGTGTCGCTCTTCTGTGCAAGGTGATCAAGCGTTGCCTCAAACCACTGCTTCAAGGCTGCAGCCAGAGGCTGGGCATGCGCTTGTCGACCCGCGCGGCGCTCGGCATCCGATCGGCCTCGGAGGGCTTTCTCGACCGCGTAGAGCTGGGCGATGCGCTCAAGGGCCTCGCGGGCAACCGGAGCTGGCGCAGGCGCCGCCTCGCGCTCGATCTTCACAAACTGGCGCCGCAGATGCGACCAGCAGAAGGCGAGCGTCCCGGACAGGGCGTCCGCACGCGTCTCTCGGGTCATGGTCTTGTAAGCCTGATAGCCGTCGCAGTGGATGATGCCGCGATAGCCCTCAAGCAACCGCAAGCCATGGACGGCCCCACGGCCCGGTGCATAGGCATAGACCACTCCAGGCGGATCAGGCCCGGCCCAGGGCCGGTCATCCCGCGACAGCGCCCAGAAGTAGCCGGTTTTCGTCCTGCCGCGACCCGGATCCAACACAGGCGCCGGCGTCTCATCGACACAGAGCTTCGAGGAGGCGAGCAGAAGCTGGCGCAGCCGATGCCACAAGGGCTTCAATTCCTGGGCGGCATACCCGACCCAGAAGGCGAGCGTGGAACGGTCGAGCGCTATTCCATGCGTCGCCAGCATCTGCGCCTGGCGGTAAAGCGGCAAATGCCAATGATACTTGGCATCGATCACATGCGCGACCAGCCGCTCGGTGGGCAATCCTCCCCTGATCAATCGCTCGGGAGCCGCGTGCTGCAGGACGACGCCATGACAGGCGCGGCAGGCCAGCTTGGGACGGCGGGTGACGATGACGCGATATTGCGCCGGAACGACGTCGAGCCTCTGACTCTCATTCCGACCAATCTCGAAGAGGTCGCCCTTACAAGACGGGCAACAAGTCTCCGCCGGCATCAGGGTTTCGACGATGCGCGGCAAATGCTCCGGCAGCTGACCACGATTGGTCCTGCGCGCGACAGTTCTCTTCTCGTAAACTCTGGGATTGGCGCGATCTTCGGCGGCTTCGAGAGCCGCGACAGCCTCTTCGATGTCCTCCAGAACAAGCTGTAGCTGATCAGCGTCCAGCTTTTCCGAGGATCGACCGAACTGCGCATCTTTCGCAAGCTTGAGCAACCGCTCGAGTCTGGCGCAGCGATCCAGCAGAGCCGCGGCAAAGGCACGCAACTCGGCTGGATCGCTCGGCAGCTCATCAGGCAAATCACTCATCGGCCCGAATCTGCCATGCTTCGCGCCCCGATGCAGCGAAGATTTGTATCTTTACGCAAGTGCTTTCGGCTGCGGGATTCGAGGCGCGTGCATGCGCGTCCAATCCATGCCGGCCAGAAGCGCGGACAGCTGGGCCGCATTCATCCGCATCACGCCGGCCACGATGGGAGGCCATTTGAAGCCGCTGCCATCGAGCCGCTTCCAATACATCACAAGGCCGCTGCCATCCCAGACGACAATCTTCACCCGATCGGCGCGCTTCGCACGGAAGACCACCGCCACGCCCTTCATCGGGTCGTGGCCCAGCGTCTCCTTCGCCAAGAGCGCCAAGCCCTCCGCACCCTTCCTGAAGTCAACAGGTTGGGTCGCAACGTAGACCGTGAGGCTCGCGGGCAGTGTCAGCATGAACGTGTCCGTCGGAGCGCAATGAACACATCACTCAACACAGCAAGGCCAGGCGCCCCCCGCACCTCAACGCGTGCCCCCTGGAACTCAACCGTCACAACGGCTGCTTCCGGCGACCCGGTGGGCTCCGTGGCCGCCGGTAACGCTGATTCCGACACCACCGGCACGAATGACAGTGTGTCCGCCGAAGCCGGCAGTACCAACTGGCCCAACCGCGCCCGACGCCGCCAGTCATGCACTTGCTGGGGCCGGCAGCCATGGCGACGGGCGACATCTGTGACAACCGCGCCCGGCTCGAGGCTTTCCGCAGCAATCTGCGCCTTCAAATCGTCCGGCCAGCGCTTGCGACCTGCGCCAGCATACACCTCGATACGCGGTGACAACGGTCGTCTTATGTCGTCCGAATGGTCGTCCATTGTGAGCACCCTTGCAGAAGATGACTC
>NZ_LBIX01000096.1:0-3082 GCF_028128655.1 Bradyrhizobium sp. CCBAU 45394
ATGACGCGTCTATCGCATCTCACCTTGCGCAATTTTCTGATCGCGCTCCACGACCTGCTGGCGACCACCGCGGCGCTGTTCGCGGCCTTCTATCTGCGCTTTGAAGGCGGCGACGGCTTCTACGACCGCCTGCCGCTGCTGTTCCAGATCCTGCCCTACTTCCTCGCCTTCAGCGTGGTCGTCTTCTTCGTCTTCAACCTGACCACGACGAAATGGCGCTTCATCTCGCTGCCCGACGCGCTGAACATCATCCGCGTCGCGAGCGTGCTGACGGTTGCCCTCCTGGTACTCGACTACATCTTCGTCGCCCCCAATGTCCGCGGCGCCTTCTTCCTCGGCAAGGTGACGATCGTCCTCTACTGGTTCCTCGAGATCTCCTTCCTCATCGCGCTGCGCATGACCTACCGCTACTTCCGCTATACGCGGGTGCGGCGCCATGCGAGGACCGAGGATGCCGCGCCGACGTTGCTGATCGGCCGCGCCGCCGATGCCGAGGTGCTGCTCCGCGGCATCGAGAGCGGAGCGATCAAGCGAATCTGGCCGGTCGGCGTGCTGTCGCCGTCGAGCTCGGATCGCGGCCAGTTCATCCGCAACGTTCCGGTGCTGGGCGGCATCGACGATATCGAGGACGTGATCGGCGACTTTGCCAAGCGCAACAAGCCGATTGCGCGCCTCATCATGACGCCGTCGGCATTCGAGCCGGACGCGCACCCGGAATCGATCCTGATGCGGGCGCGCAAGTTGGGCGTGATCATCAATCGCATGCCCTCGCTGGAGAGCGGCGATACGCCCCGCCTCACCGCCGTCGCGGTCGAGGACCTGCTGCTGCGGCCGAGCGAGACGATCGACTATGCGCGGCTCGAAGCCCTGATCAGGGGCAAGGCGGTGATCGTCACCGGCGGCGGCGGCTCGATCGGTTCGGAGATCTGCGAGCGCGTCGTGGCCTTCGGCGCCGCGCGCCTGCTGATCGTGGAAAATTCCGAGCCGGCGCTCTACGCGGTGACGGAGACGCTGGCCGCGCAGGGCTCGGCCGCTGCGGTCGAAGGGCGCATCGCCGACATCCGCGACCGCGAGCGCATCATGCGCCTGATGGCCGAGTTCAAGCCGGACATCGTGTTCCATGCCGCAGCGCTCAAGCACGTGCCGATCCTGGAGCGCGACTGGAGCGAGGGCGTCAAGACCAACATCTTCGGCTCGATCAACGTTGCCGACGCCGCCCAGAGCGCCGGCGCCGAAGCCATGGTGATGATTTCGACCGACAAGGCGATCGAGCCGGTGTCGATGCTCGGCCTGACCAAGCGCTTCGCCGAGATGTACTGCCAGGCGCTCGACCATGATCTCTCCGCGGGCAGCGGCGGCGCCAGGCCGATGCGGCTGATCTCGGTCCGGTTCGGCAATGTGCTGGCGTCGAACGGTTCGGTGGTGCCGAAGTTCAAGGCCCAGATCGAGGCCGGCGGCCCCGTGACGGTGACGCATCCCGACATGGTCCGCTACTTCATGACCATCCGCGAGGCCTGCGATCTCGTCATCACGGCGGCGACGCATGCGCTCGGAACGCAGCGGTCGGACGTCTCGGTCTACGTGCTCAACATGGGCCAGCCGGTGAAGATCGTCGATCTCGCCGAGCGCATGATCCGTCTCTCCGGCCTTCAACCCGGCTACGACATCGAGATCGTGTTCACGGGCATGCGGCCGGGCGAGCGCCTGCACGAGATCCTGTTCGCCTCCGAGGAGCCGACCCGCGAGATCGGCGTCGCCGGCATCATGGCCGCGCAGCCGAACGAGCCGCCGATGCAGACGCTGCGCAAGTGGATCGCGGCGCTCGAGCAGGCGATCGCGCGCGACGATCGCGCCACCATCAGGACCATCCTGAAGGATGCAGTTCCGGAATTCGGGTCGACCGCGGCCTGACCATGCAGTCTCAAGGCAAGATCGTCGTCGCGAGCCAGCATTATCCGCCGGATACGAGCACGACCGCGGCGATCATGGCCGAGATTGCCTGCCGCCTTGCCGCAGGCCACGAGGTCGTGGTGCTGTCGGGCTCACCAGGCGCGCTGCCGGCCGCGCAGACCGGCCCGGGCAGGCCGCGCGTCGTCGCGATCAGGAACCGGATGGCGGGGAAGGCGGCGCTGGTGCGGCGCGGCGCCTCCGAGCTGCTGTTCGCGTCGCGTACGTTCCTCGCACTGGTCCGGGAGCTGAAGCGAGGGGACGTCGTGCTCACCGTCACCGCACCGTTCATGCTGCCTTATGCGGTGGCGGCCGCGGCAAGGCTCAAGGGCGCCCGCTCGGCGCTGATCATGCACGACCTCTTCCCCGACGTGCTGGTGATGGCGGGCCTGCTGAAGCCCGGTTCGATGGTGACGCGGACGATGCGCTTCGCCAACAACCTGATGTTCCGCGCGCTCAATGCCGTCATCACCATCGGCCGCGATGCGGAGCGGCCGCTGCTGAGCTATGCCGGCATGAGGCGGAACAAGATCCGCTTCATCCCGAACTGGGCGACGATCGCGCCCGGGCCGCGTCCGCTGTCGCCGGACAATCCGTTCCGCAAGGCGATTCCCGCGCGTTTCGTCGTCGGCCTGTCGGGCAATCTCGGCTTCACCCATGACCCGGAGATCGTGTTCGAGGCGGCGCGCCTCCTGAAGGGCGAGGCGGATATTCACTTCCTGCTCTCCGGCTGGGGCATCGGCTTTGCGCGGCTGCAGCAGTTGCAGGCGGCCGCGAACCTGCCCAATGTCTCCTTCGTGGCGCGGGTCGAGGATGCCGAGCTCGAGGCGTTTTTGGCGGCTGCCAATCTCTGGATCATTCCGTACCGGAAGGACGTTGCGGGGGTGTCGGTGCCGAGCCGGTTCTACAATCTGCTGGCGGTCGGCCGCCCCGTGGTGCTGGCGTCCGAGCCGGAGGCCGAGGCTGCGTTGACGGTGGTGGAGAACGGGCTCGGCTGGGTCGTGACGCCGGGCCGCGCCGACCAGCTCGCCGAGGCGATCCGCGCGGCGTCGCGTTCCGACGACAGTGCCATGGCGGAGCGCGCGGTGAAGGCGGCATCGAAGTTCGACCGCGCCACCGCGATGAACGCCTATGC
>NZ_LBIX01000097.1:0-3117 GCF_028128655.1 Bradyrhizobium sp. CCBAU 45394
GACACCCGCCTCGATACGCCGCCTATCTCACTCCGTCATCACCCAGCTTCCCGCATAGCTCAATGCTTGCATTAATGAGTCAGGAGACGAAATTCTGCCGTCCATCGTACTCCAGACTCCTTGAAGCGAGGGATCCAACGTCACGTGGCGCTCGGCTCCGATTTGCTGGCGCGTCATCGATTGCCTTTTTTTGTGTAACTTTGGTCAGCCTTCGTCGAAGCCTACAATCTGACGCCACGTAAGCTGCAAGCTATTTATTGAGTTCCTGCTTACGCCGGCTGCACCAAGTCTGATGGTGGCAGGAGATCAAAAGATCTGGTTGTCTTGCAAGGAACGCATCCCAGCGGCTCCCATTGGGGCTCTGGCAAAATTGCGCCGACCAACGGGCCGAACACGATGAAGCATGGGATCTCGTGAAGTGGACCCTTTGCTGAGGACCACCGGGTCCGGTTCTTAAGTGGAGCTGCTGCCGTTCGTTCTTCCCAATACTTTACGCGACTCTTGCTTGCTGCTGTTGTGGCTGTGGGGATGTGGGCAACGCGCAGCGTTGTCCAAGCTTCTCGCTTGCGAGAAGCGTCATATCCACAGCCTCTTTGCCGAATGCGCCGGTGACACCGGCCCGCCAGACCGCCATCGGCGCGCGGTTTTCCAGCGCCTGACGGGGGGCGCCGGAAATTGTAAAACTCGATCCATCGGGCAATTCCGGCTTTGGCCCCGTGGCCATCCGAATAACACTTGAGATAGGTGAGTGGCGCGGGGCATTGCAGCCCCGCGCTCTCTCAGAACCGGACGTGAACCTCGCGATTCATCCGGCTCCCGTCATCCAACCGTTGATCCCGCAGCCCAGTGGGCGAACAGGCCAGGATTCCGTCGCTTGAGCGATCGTAACCATTCCCATACCGCCAACGTGTGTCCTCGGAACCGTTTGTATTTTCGTGTTGCCCACGAACGATGTAGGCATCGATCGTGCGCAACTCTTCTTGAAGCTTCGAGGGATAGAACCGCCCGTAGTAGCGCACCCAGCCCGTCAGGACTGGACGGACCCATTTGGCGATTTCCACCAACTCAAGGTCGCTGCGCCGATGCAGCCGCCACCTGCGCACGGTATGCCGCATCCGTTTCCCGGCCTTCTTGCTGATCGATCACCATATGGCGCAGCAGATACGGGAAGATCTTGTGTCCCGGCGCCGGCTTTGTGGTTCTGGGCTTTGGTCCCAGCGCCGCGATGCCCATCTTGCGCATCAACCGCTGCACGCGCTTGCGATGATGCGACGGCCTTCGCCATTGAGCATCGCCGTCATCCGCCGCGAGCCCAGGAACGGCCAGGCCGTGAACAGCTGGTCGATCCGTCGCATCAGCTCAAGGTCGTTGTCATTGGCCGGCCGCGGCGGCCGATATACCCTCGACCGTCAATTGTCCGATCTTGGCGTGGAGCTTCTCGACCTCCAGTTCGTGGGCCGCCTCGCCATCCCGACCAGCGCCCGCGTCGAACGCCCGAACCGCTTGATCCTGAGCTACTTCTTCCACGGATAAAGCTATTTCACATGCACCTGGTAGCGCTGCGCCAGATCCGTCACCGTTGACTGTTCTCGCAGCGCCTCCAAGGCGATCTTTGCCTTCAGCGCTGCATCGATTTTCCCTCTCGTCTTCTTCATGGTCCGCTCCGTTTATCAAAATGGAACGGCATCCGCACCACCTAAGCCGCCGGTCCAAGATATCCGGGGTCCACTTCAGCCCCCAGTCTCGCTGGGTCTGGCGATCCATTCCGCAGGTTTTCACCGCCTACCTGCTGCGCCCCTCGCTTTCAGAACCAGCGCAAGCGCCAACATTCGCCGCGCCGCCGTTTCAGAAATTCACCGATTTGGAACTCCCCAATCTGAGTCAAACCTCAAGGCCGTTGTTATGACTTGAAAAACCGCTGTGAGGTCTCGCATCCACCCACCCGACGGCGCATCAACGTGAACACCGATCTCAGTGTCGAGCCGGAGGGTTACTGAAAAACCACTTGCACAACGCTCGGCAATTAGACGACCCATCGCATCCGTTTCGGCTGAGTGTGCGATCAGGTTTTCGTCAGCTTCGACGTTTATGTTTCGTAGCCAGAGCGCGATCACTTGCGTGACCGCTCGCCTAGCAGACCGAACACAGGAGAACGACATGGCTCGAATCCGCGGCACAGACTCCGACGATCACTTGGTTGGCACGCCCGACAGGGAC
The DNA here is from genome assembly GCF_028128655.1 of Bradyrhizobium sp. CCBAU 45394. Lineage (NCBI taxonomy): Bacteria > Pseudomonadati > Pseudomonadota > Alphaproteobacteria > Hyphomicrobiales > Nitrobacteraceae > Bradyrhizobium > Bradyrhizobium sp. CCBAU 45394. The sequence continues at coordinate 2,218 of NZ_LBIX01000097.1, forward strand.
TTTATCCAGGGCCTGGGCGGGAACGATTGGATCGGTGGTGGAGCGGGTGCCGATAGTCTGGAAGGTAATCAGGGCGACGACACGCTCTCTGGTGGTGCGGGCGACGATTATCTGTTCGGCGATCAGGGCAACGATGTTCTGTTCGGCGATGACGGCAACGACAACTTCATGTTCACGAGCGGGAATGGCAAGGATGCCGTGATGGACTTCACGGTGGGGGATAAACTGTACATCGAGGCAGGGATTAATCACACTGGTATTCATACGCCTGCCGATCTTGCCAATCGCGTCGAAGCGGATGGCTCGAATTCCGCGGTCGTTGACCTCGGAGAGGGTAATTCGATCACGCTCTCCAATGTGAATGCTGCCGACGTTCAGCATCACCCTGAACATTATTTCTCGATCATCTGACTTTTTCGGCCAACCGTTCGGCCGAAATAGGCGACCGGGCACGGCGATCGCTAAGGCACATCCTTTCGGCGAGTCGCCGTTGCCCTCGACCAGATGAATGAGTCCTCCGTGAAGAACGCGAACGAGAGCTGATTTAACCGATCTTGTGAGCCGGGACAGTTTCGGCGAAGGCTCGGATGATGACACGCAAAAACTCCGCGAGCCATTGCAGGAGCAGGCGGAAGTTATAACCGACAGCGGCAAGGACAGCGTAGGTCCTGTCGCCGAGGCGTCCCTTGAGATGATTGCGATCCATGCGGTGCTCGGTCTTGACGTGGCCAATGACGGGCTCGACAGCCGCACGACGCTTCATCTCCCGCCGGATGGAAGCCGTGACGCGACGGACCTGCCCCGAGATCCAGACCCCGAGCCGGCGCGGGTGGTTGTGACTGTTTAGTCCCGGCATTTGCTGGAGCGGATTAAGTTTGAATCGTTCTGGCTGGGAAGTCG
>NZ_LBIX01000098.1:0-3367 GCF_028128655.1 Bradyrhizobium sp. CCBAU 45394
TTGTCGGACACCTGCCGCGACAAAGCCCTCACTGTCAGCTCAAGTCCCTTCTTTTACAGCATCTGTCTTTCGAACAATGCCGCCGAACCACGACGTGAGCGGCATCGCCCCTGGAGTGGAAGTCCTGCCTGTTCTCCGATCGCGGCTGCAATCATCCCGCGTTGACGTACAGCCTGATCGACTCGACCAAGATGAACGACGTCGATCCGCAAGCGTGGCTCGCCGACGTCCTGGCCCGCATCGCTACACATCCAATTCAAAGGCTCGACGAACTGCTTCCGCGGAACTGGCCGACGATCGCGTGTCCACCTGCAGACCTACCGCGCGTGCCCGCCCCTCAGGCATAAACCTTCCCCCTCTCAGCCGTGGGCTCTTAACGCGAGCTTCTGGCGTACTTCATCTGCGCTCATTACCCGCACGCCCAACCTTACGAGAATTTCCACGGCCCGCTGGACGAGCTCGGCGTTGGTCGCGAGCCGCCCACGAGAGAGGTAAAGATTGTCCTCTAATCCTACCCGTACGTTTGCGCCGACCATCGGAGCCAACGCCGCGTACGGAAGCTGCATTCGCCCGATCGAAAAGGCCGAGTAGATCGCTCGAGGCGGAATCTGGTGCACCAGCGTCATGAGGGTGGTCGGATCGTCAGGTGCGCCATACCGAATTCCCATGCACAGCTGGATCAACGCGGGATCCTCAATTATCCCCTCCTCGATTAAATCGCGCACGAGGACCAACTGACCGGTATCGAACACTTCAAGTTCAGGACGCACACCTAGCTCCTTCACGCGTGCGGCCATCAAGCGCAGCGTCCCGGCGGTGTTGACCATGATGTACTGGCTGCGGGTGCCCCAATTCATCGTCCCGCAATCCAGAGTGCAAATTTCAGGACGCAACTCCTCTACATGCACGAGCCGCTCAAGCGCACCCGCCATGTCCGTCCCCGCGGGGTTCGGCGGCAGAGGAGACTGCGGTTCACCGAGCACGAGATCTCCGCCCATTCCGGCGGTCAGGTTAATCACCGGATTCACGTCCGACTTCCGAATCCGCTGCACCACCGCCCTATATAGGGCCGGGTCTCGGGCGCCGCGTCGGGTTTCAAGATCACGCACGTGAATGTGAACCACTGCCGCGCCCTCCCGCGCAGCTTCAACAGCCGAATCAGCGATCTGCTCCGGGGTCACCGGCACATGCGGGCTGTGCTCCACCGAACTTCCAGACCCTGTGACGGCACAGGTGATAAACACCTCAGAAATCATCCTGAACTTCTCCTTTGACCAGCACCAAGGCAGACCGCACTAACAATCAGCTCCGTTTCCGTTAGATTCCCCCTCTTCGCCTCCCAACGTAGAACCACGTAAACAGTATCAGCCGCGTTTCTCAATGCGCGCACTGCGGCATGTCGCAGCCGCATTCATCGTCTAAGCAATTGGCGTGCCGTAGCCGGAGTTCGTGCGCGGTTTGCCTATGAGAAACCACGCATTTAGCAAACGGCCTGAACGCGGAACTTCGGCCTCCAATAGCGCAGACCGTCCCGGAGCCCCGATTCGAGCGCCTCTTCACCACCTTTGGGCTAGCCCTTCACCGTATTCGCCTGCGGTGCAGGAGTATCTCCTCGCGCTCAGGGCCACACCGGATTCAATGTTGGCCGCAGGACTTCGCTCGCTGGTTGGGGCACCATCGCTACACCTTTGTCATCTCGCACACAAATGACTACGGATCCAATTGTCCAGCTTCTGACCTCGATACAATCGCGTCGAGCGAGATCGGCCTTCTTCCGGCGCGCCAATGATTCAGACTCAGGCGCTTAGTGTACTTCGATGCCGCTGGCATGTTCATTGCCATGAAATGCAACAACTACAGAGAGAGGAGCACTGAATGCATTCAGAAACGCAGCATTCGGCTAACAAGATGGGAAACGGCAGACGGACTCTGCGATCTCTCTTTGAACCGCAAGGAGTTGCCGTGATTGGTGCTTCGCCAAAGCCGAGCCTTGCCAAAAGCATCCTTAACAACATTGTCTCCTTCGGATTCGACGGAAACATTGCTGCCGTGAACCCGAATTACACGAGCATTGATAAGGTCGATTGTTACAAGTCCATCGCAGACGTTCCGTTTCAGGTCGATTTGGCCGTGGTATGCGTTCGAGCCGAGAACCTTCTGTCAGTTTTAGAGGAATGTAAGCAAAAGTCAGTGGGAGCTGTGCAGATCATCGCTAGCGGTTTCGCGGAACTCGATTCGGAGGAAGGCCGCGCAAGGCAGCAACAAGTTCAGCGCTGGGCAGAAGTCTCAGCCGCAACAGTCGTTATCGGGCCCAATACATACGGAGTTATCAATCTGCACCGGCCGATAATTGCCGTCGGGGACAACAAGATCGCCAAGGTGGTCGCGGGAGGAGTTAGTGGCGTCTTCCAGAGTGGGCAGATGGTCACAATGATGCATCCGTTGATGAGCAGAGGCATTGGGATTAGTAAGATCGTGACGACTGGCAATGAAGTCAGCGTAACAACAGCCGAATTAATCAACTTCTTCGCTGACGATCCCCAAACAGAAGTCATCGTCAGTTATTGCGAAGGCATTAACGATCCAGAATGGTTTGCCATTGCCTGTACGCGCGCGCGGGAACAAGGCAAGCCGATCATTATGTTGCGCGTCGGGGCACATCCCGAGGTGCAAAAGGGCATCAACCGACATACGGCAACACGAGCCGCGAACAGCTACAAAGATGATATACGTTTTCTGAAGGAACTGGGCGTGATTGCCGTTCACTCAGTTGAGGACCTAATCGAAACCGTCGTGGCTTTCAATGCCTGCCGCAGACCGCGGGGCAAACGCATCGCGTTTGTAAGTTTTTCTGGCGGAATGGGCAATATAATGGCTGATTCGATCCTGTCGACGCCGGGACTGAAGCTCGCTTCCTTTTCCCATCGATTACGCAAACAGCTGACGGACGTGCTTCCGAGATTCGCAAACAACTTTAATCCCCTAGACCTGAGTGCTCAGAGCGCATTTGACGCCGAGGTCCTGACGAGTTGCATAGAAGTACTCGGACAGAGCGATGAGTTTGACATCCTTCTCTGGGGTAAGGACTTGCCGATGAGCATCGAGGACGATTCCCCGGTTGGTCTCGCACTGAGGAAGCTTATGGCACAACATCCTGGAGTAGTTGTCATTCCCGTCTCGCAGATGAATGGAATCTGTCGAGGTGGGGAGATTGATGGAAGTCCGCCCACGTTCGCTGGCCGAGCGCTCTTGCAAGGTACCGCGGTCTCGGTTCGAGCTTTGGGCAAAGTGATCGGGTGGCATGCGTCGACCTCGAGAGCTACGCAAACGAATACCACCGTGCAGGCGCCGCAACAAGCATGACTGA
>NZ_LBIX01000099.1:0-3428 GCF_028128655.1 Bradyrhizobium sp. CCBAU 45394
CGGCCTGCGCCGAGGTCGTGGCCGGCGCGCGCGGAGCCGGCGCTGCGTTCGCGGCCGGCGCGGCCTGGCGCGCCGCCGCTGTAGGCGGTTCCGGATTCATGATGCTCACCGGCGGCGTCGACGAGGCGCTCGGGAATTCAGCGTTGGTCGGCTTGCCCGTCGGCATCGACGGCGGCAGCGCGGCGAGCGCACCTGCGGCCGGTGCTGCCGCCGCGGGCGCGTTCCAGGTGGGCGCATAGCGTGCGACCAGCATGTCGTAGAGATGGGACTCCATGTTGGCGGCGACCTGCTGCTGATCGGTCAGCGAGCGGAAGGCGGCGCAATCGAACCGGGTGCAGCCGTCGCGGGCGATCAGCACCTGCGCGACGAGGCCGTAGCGATCGCGCTCCAGCGCCTTGCGCAGCACCTTCATGTCCAGCGTCAGGCTCTTGTCGACGGTCGCGGCGTCGCCGAGCGCGGTCAGCCGGTCGATCCTGGCGGCGGTGTAGGAGACGGCCGCGGCCGCCGCATCCGGCGAACCGAACAGCGCCTTCTCGCAGCCAATGGCCACGGCATCGCCGGCAAGATCGTCAAGGCAGGACAGCGCCGGCAGGCTCGCGGTAACAACGCCCTGCGCGCGCGCCTCGGCCGGAGCGGCCTGCCCGTCCGGTCCATAGAGGTGCGCCGTGGCAGCCACCGCGATGGCAATGGCAAGCAGCGTGATGACGGTCAGCGCACCGTTGGCAACCGATCTCTCGGCGCGCAGCAGCGTGATCATGAGGATCAATCCGAAGAAGCCCGCAGCCGCCAGCGTCATCCACATCGGGACGGCCGGCGAGCGCCAGATTTGGTCGAGCGACGAGGCCCATGCCCAGTTCATGCGCGACGTCCCCTCACGCGAGCAAAGAGCGAATGGTCAAAGCGAGCACCGTGAGCCGGCAACTGCCCCCGACCCACCTTGTGAAGGTGAAGCGGGCCTTTTGACGGCGAGCGCAGGAAATTCGTCCGCGACATCAACGGGCGGCGGTGCCTCAGGAGAGCGCGAGCTGGCTTTCCTTGGCGACCCGTTCGAAGGCTTCAGTCGAGCTCTTGATCCGGTACTGGCAGTCGTCACCTTCCGTCGGCAACAGGCGGATGATCTCATACGAGCCGCTGGCAGCCGGGCGCGCGACGTTGCTGGCCGTGAACAATACGCGCGTTCCAACGGGGAATTTGTGCTTCAACACCCTCTCCATTACTCAAACAACGCCTGCCTCGCCCATGGTCCCACTGCGATGGCCGGCCGGAAACCCAGCCGTTATATAGCACGCATGCGGCGTTTTTGGCCAGCCTCATGCGAGCATGGCAAACACACCAATCTTGAAGTCTTTTCAGGACGATAACGGGAACAGCGGGCCACGCTAATACCGCTGGAACCGGGCCTCAGGCGGTATGGGGCAGATGACCCTGCGGGCTGGCCTGGTCCACCGCCTTGGGCAGCTCCTGGGCCAGGATCTGGCCCAGCTGGTCAACCGGGATGTTGTAGCGCGCAGCCAGCTGGCGGACGGTGTCGTTGCCGAGCACCGCGCGGAGCTGGTCGGCCGAGATCGGCAGGTTCTGGCCGTTGCCGAGCCAGGATTTGACCTGGTCACCGAACCCGGCCTGCTGAAGCTTGGCCACGATCGCGCTGAGGCCGCCCTGATTGTTGCTGCCGAGCACCTCGCTCAAGACGGCCGGCAGCACGGCGGCGCCGAGCTGGCCGAGCGCGCTGCGGAGCGCGGGGTTGTTTTCCAGCGAGTCCAGGATTCCCATGGCGTGCCCTCTTCCAAGCCGCAACTCGGTACGATTGAGCGCCGCCGGCTGGTGTATCGTCAAGCGGCGCCCGATCACATTCGCGGGTTACGCGTCCTCGAACTTCGCGATGACAAGCGTCTCGGCAAGCCCCTCGCGGGTCCATTCCTGGAATGCCGGCAGCGCCATCATCGTCTCCATGTAGGCCTTGGTATCCGGTGCCACCTCGATCGCGTAGGTGCGGAAGCGGTGCACGACCGGCGCATACATCGCGTCCGCCGCGCCAAAGCGGCCGAACAGGAACGGTCCCCTGGCACCATGACGCGCCCGGCACTCGCGCCAGATCTCCTCGATGCGGGTCACGTTGGCCTTCGCATCGGCCGACAGCGCCACGGGACGGATCGGCCGGTGCAGGTTCATGCCGCATTCGCTGCGCAAGGCGACAAAGCCGGAATGCATCTCGGCGCACACCGAACGGGCATGGGCGCGGGCCGCGGCATCATCGGGCCACAGCTTCACTTCCGGGTAGCGCTCGGCGATGTATTCGATGATGCTAAGCGAATCCCACACCGTGGTCTCGCCGTCGACCAGCACGGGCACCTTGCCGGCGCGGCTGAAGGACAGGATCTGCTCCTTGTCCGCGGGGTTATCCGTGTAGAGCGGGATCAGGGCCTCCACGAACGGGATGTCGTTGGCGCGCAGCGCGAGCCAGGGCCGCATCGACCATGACGAGTAGTTCTTGTTGCCGATGGCAAGTTTTAGTGCAGCCATGTCCACTGGTCCTTCCCAAGTCCTCTGGATGCGGCTGCTTTTAGCGCCATCGCCTGCCGTCAATCAATCGTTGCTGCGCCCGGCCTTGCGTGGCAATCGTTGCGATGCTCGCGAGGAGAGAGACATGAGCAGGCATTGGGTCGACATCACCGCCGTCGGCTTCTTCATCGTCGAATGGCTGGTCTATGCCCTGACCCTGGAACACTCGGCCTATGGCCGCGACAGCCTGTCGGCGCGCATGAACCGCTATCGCGAGGTCTGGGTGCGCCGGCTGCTCGACCGCGAGACGCGCATGGTCGACATGCAGATCATGGCCTCGCTCCAGAACGGCACCGCCTTCTTCGCCTCCACCAGCCTCATCGCACTCGGCGGCGCGCTGGCGCTGCTGCATGCGACCAACGACGCCATCACGATCCTGAGCAAGCTGCCGACCGACCTCAGCACCTCGCCCGCAATGTGGGAGCTGAAATGCGTCGGTCTCGTGCTGATCTGCGTCTACGCCTTCTTCAAGTTCGCCTGGGCCTATCGCCTGTTCAACTATGTCGCCATCCTGTTCGGCGGCATGCCGCCGGCATCCCAGCGCGACACGCCTGCGGCCGAAGCCCATGTCATCCGCACCACGCGCCTGTTCGAATCCGCCGGCCGTCATTTCAACCGCGGCCAGCGCGCCTTCTTCTTCGCGCTCGGCTATCTCGGCTGGTTCGTCAGCCCCTGGGTGCTGTTCGTGACCACGGCGGCCGTGGTGATCGTGACATGGCGCCGGCAATTCGCCTCGAGCGCATGGTCGGCGATGGCGCCGGAGATGGTGGATGGCGAGACGATGAGGAAGCGCGGTCATTGACCCCAACTCTCTCCACGTCGTCATTGCGAGCGCAGCGAAGCAATCCAGAGTCTTTCCGCGGAGGGAT
>NZ_LBIX01000100.1:0-3776 GCF_028128655.1 Bradyrhizobium sp. CCBAU 45394
TTGGGCTCGCCGGGATCTGCGCGGGGGGCGCCCAGTGATGGGTGTCCCTACCGCGAACAGAATGCGTTTGCGCTTTCAAGGATTTGCTTTCGGCAATATGGGCACTGCTGAGACGGCGGCCGAAGGATGAGATCGACGATGGCGAAACGTTGAGGCGGAGGCCCGTTGATTCTTTTTTTTCGCCACGCGTATGCGAGGCGATGATGTTGCAGGAAGGCGTAGGCAATCATTGTCATCAGGGCGTGGCGATGAAGACCTTGCCATGATCGCCCTTCGAAGTGATCAAGTCCAAGCTCCTCCTTCAACTGCTGATGCGCCTGCTCACAAATCCACCGTGCCTTAATGGTCTCATCGACGCTGAGGACAATGGCTCGGTTCGGGTAAAGCCAGACAATATCGCGCACCTTATCGACGAATAGCGGATCGCTCGACAGTTTAAATATCTGGCTGCGGTGCGGCTGCAGGCCGAACGCCGTCCACTTTCGGCGGATCGTGGTGTGAGAAAAGCCAGTTTCCGCAGCCATCGAGCGGATCGACCAGTGCGTCCGTCGCGCGGCGTCGTACGCAATGTCCGCTCGATTACCTCAGCAACCTGATCGTCGTCGATGGTTCGAGGGCGGCCAGGGCGGGCTTCGTCAAGCAGGCCATCACAGCGATCCTTCAAGAATCGGCGGCGCCACTTGCCAACGGTGTGTTCATGGATGCCAAGTTTGGCAGCCACCGACTTGCTTGGCAGACCATCTGCACACCGCAGGATCGCGCGGCAGCGCTCAGATAGCGATCGGGCAACGCGATGACGACGAACTTGCCTCTCCAAGTACGCCCGCTCCTGCGGACTAAGCACCAGCGGCGCGATCGGCCGGCCTCGCACACCCGCATTCGCCACGAGCACTCTCCTCTGTAGAGATTCGAGCTATCAACCAATGTGACGAACTTGCGTTCCAAAGGACTAGTCCCATCAGTAGGACTCGGTGAAATTAAATCAACGGCGACACAGCGCCGTAGTCGGGGAAGCGCAGAGGGCTTCCTGTTGAAATCACACGGGCCGGGTCTGCACGCGCCACCGCGCGTACACATTCAGCGCGCGAGCGGGCCACTCTCGGGCAACGTGGCCCTTGTCGGTATCGAGACCAATGTGAGCAACTTGACGCTACACGCCGCGACGAAGTGCCTGCAGAGCCTGTGAATTCACTTCGGCACGCGATTTGCTCTCTTTGCGGCATCATCACCAATCGCAATGCGATGGTCTTCGGGACGGACTCGGCGCGCGTCGCTGTTAGCGTCTAGTCCGCTCCGACGGTTTGCTGCGGCGATAACTTAAGGCGCCCGGCTGTGAACCGGGCAGATGGAAGGCAATCCTTGATGCGATCTGGAGTTCTTTTTTCGGTAGCCACGACAATTGCGCTCTTCGCAAACGGTGCAGCCAACGCGGCGGACCTTGAGCCAGAGGTGAAACTGCCGCCCGCGGTGTGGAACTGGTCCGGAGGCTATATTGGCGGGCACCTCGGCGGCGGGTACGGCCGAACCTCCTTCAGCAATCCCTACGGTCAGTCAATCTATGGCGATGTCGTCGATACCCCAGTGTTTCTCGCGGGTGGCCAGGTCGGCTACAATTGGCAGAAGAACGGCTGGGTCTTTGGTGTCGAACTCGATGCCAGCGGTGCTGTCTCAGACGGCACGAATACTTGCCTCGCCGCCTCCGGCTTTGTCGTGAGTGCAAACTGCAAGGCAGGTCCCAACGTCTTTGCCACCGGGACCGGCCGCATCGGTTACGCGTTTGGCGCGCTGGGCCACACACTGGCCTATCTCAAGGCTGGCGTAGCCTGGCAAAACAATCGGGGCGACGTCGTCAACAACGATGAAGGCGGCGCGCCACAGGAGAAAACCCATTTCGACTATGGTCGCCTCGGTGGCGTCATCGGGCTGGGCGTCGAGCAAGCGCTTACGCCTGCATGGTCGATCAACGTCGAGTATGACTATCTCCATTTCGGCGGGCCGAGTGTCGCAACGCCTCCGACGGTGCAGAATCCGCCGTTCGCAATTCTTCCGGCGAACATAACCAGCCTCTCCAGCAGCTATCACATCGGAAAGATCGGGTTGAACTACCATTTTGGCGCCGACCCGTGGGCGGTGCAATGGCCCGATGCACCGCTGTACGCAAAAGCCCCCGCCAGCGCGCCGCCGATTGCTTACACGGCAGGTTGGTCGTTCGAAGGCGGATCGCGGCTCTGGCTCAGCCGGGGACGCTTCCAATGGGACCACAGCGCAGTCGGCCTTGATGACCCCAGCATTCTTGGATCGAGGCTCACCTATCACGGACTTGACGGACTTTCCGGGGAGCTATTTGGCCGTCTCAACAGCCCGTGGGGAGTGTTCCTGAAGAGCAACGTTGGGGTTGGTCGCTTCAACAAAGGAAACATGAACGATGAAGACTGGGGCGGCGCCTATAGCAACACGATCCATGGCCAGGCAAACGGGAGGTTCACCTATTACACGGCCGATGCCGGTTACGATTTCCTGCGCGCCGCCAACTACAAGGTCGGGGGATTTATCGGCTGGACCTACTACGAACAGAACTCCGACTCGAGGGGGTGTGTACAGATAGCTCGCCCGCGTCCATGCTTGGCGCCGGACGACGACAGGGTCATTGGCAGCCAGAATACTCAGTGGAATGCAGCTCGGATCGGCCTGAGCGCCGAAACCATGCTCACCGAGCGTTGGCGTTTGAACGCTGACGTCGCTTACCTGCCCTGGACCGATTTCAAGGGGCGTGACAACCATCTCTTGCGCCCTATGACCACCTTCGCTGAGCAACGGGGCAATGGTGGCGGGGGCGTCCAGCTCGAAGGCGTGTTGTCCTACTTCATTACCAAGAACTTCAGCGTCGGCGTCGGTGGCCGCTATTGGGCGATGTGGACCAACAGGCGGAGCGACACGTTGTGCAGCGGCAGCGGCTGCGTTGGTGCACCACCCATGTTTGCGAAGCACAGCATGGAGCGCTGGGGTACGTTCTTTCAGGCGTCCTATAGGTTCGATTGAAAAGATCACACCTATAGCCAAGCTCCAGGCTTTCGACGCCCCCCAAGCTTTGGTAGTGGCCATCCACCTCCGCGCCATCTAGACGCCGGCAATATTGGCATTAGCGAACCTCGTCACGTGAGGACGGCAGCGCAAAGAACTAGCTGCAGTTGCCTTTTTGATTGGCTGCGATCCGACATCGCGCTAACCCAGTAGGCCGTAAGCGTGGCGCAAGCTTGCGAAAGATGCGCAGTTCGGTCGATCGTCGGAAAAGCTGGACGCTGATCAACTACAGCCTGTTTTGGAGGACATCGAAGAGACCGTCGCGGCTCTCGAAGCAGCCGAGGATCACGCCAATCCAAGAACCTGCGAGAAGCGAACTGCCGAGCGCACAGCCAACCGCGGTCAGCTGCCGGAGTATTTGCCGCACATCGTCGAGGCCCTGATGCCCACTGCAACCTGCCGCCCGTGCTGCGCAGGCGTCCTTTTTGAAAATTGGGAGCGATGAGAGCCAGAGGCTCGACGTCGTACCGGCGCAGTATCGCGTAATCGTCACTCGCCGGCCCAAACTGACCTGCCGCGCTTGTCATGGCGTCGTCCTCCAGCATGCCGGGCCCGAACACTGCCCACGGAGCGGCTGGTCAGCGCATGTGATCGATGCCAAGTATCATTGGCATTTGCCGCTTTATCGCCAGGCGCAGATGTTGGCGACGCACGGCATCGCCATCGACCGTCAGCCAACCCGGTAGCCTGGCTAC
>NZ_LBIX01000101.1:0-3886 GCF_028128655.1 Bradyrhizobium sp. CCBAU 45394
CCGAATGCCGGCAAACCACGCCGCCTGATCGCCTCGTCACCCAAAATCCCGCATAGCTCGCCTGCGCAGGTCTACCGGGTTAGGCGCATCGCGACATGCACGGGATCGCGCAGGTCATCTTTGAAAGGACTTTTTCAATGAGAGTGTGGCAGGATTAAGTCATTGAAATCATTATGAAATCTATCCATGCATGGATAGATGATCCACCAGTGGATGCACTAGTCACCGGGTAGATTGCGTCAGGCTTCCGAGCGCGGAAGGCAAAGCTCAGGGCCGCTAGGACGGGTAAGATCACTTGCAGCGCTGAGCTCTTAGATTGTTGTCAGGCGGTTGGGAGCGGCACACCGTGGTCGGACAAACGGCTTCGCGCCGAGCTAACTGCATCTGGAGGGAAGCGGTCTGGGTTGGTCGCGACGATGTACTCCACGGTGCATTGCCCAAGACCGGCTTCCACAAGGACTACAAAGCCCGTGCCTTCGGTCTTGCCGCGAGCACAAGCAGTCATGAAGGCAATCTCGCCATTACGCTTGATCGAATTCACGCTATGCTGCGACTTCAAACGTTTGCCGGTCTTCTCGTATCGGCAGCGGTCGAGTAGAGCGAGCGCTCCCCAACAGTCTGCAATTACCGGGTCGGTATAATCACTGCCGTGGCGACGAAACAGCTCGACCGCCGCTGCCCGGTACACGTCGGTTGCGTTCGGTGACGTGGACTTCCGGGCGTTGGTCATCATGATCTCAAGTTCTTTGAGTGTCAGTGTGGTCAGGTCTTTCTTCATCGTGCGCTCCCTTTTTCGGTGGACTTAATTAGATGGCTATTGCCGATCACGCGGCAGGGCCGTTCTTCGCTTGCCAAATGCGCTTGCGATGGCTGGCGGCGCTGACAGTGATGTCGAAGGACTTGGCGACTTCGGTAACGCTACGACCGGACTGGAACATCATCTCCATCGCGGTCACGCCCTTGTCGCTGAGGCGGCCGTCCTCGCGCTTCCAGTCGCTAGGCGTGGTCTCCGGCCCATCGGTCGGATTCTGCTCGGCAACTAGCGCGTCCAGGCGCTGTGTGAAGAAACCAAGGTTCTTGTGAAGGGTGTGGGCTTCGGCTTGCAGCGCTTTGAGTTGGGCCAAGGAATTGGAATTCATTGAGTGCGTTCCTCTCCGATCCAGGGTGGAATGAAACGACGTATACCAGAGTGAAGATCTCAACACAAGATCTTTTGCGTTGATTTCAGATATTTTGTTCAGAACTTTTGCAAAGATCGCGACGCATGGTAATATATAACTGTTTTTAAAGGGGTTTTTTCTCGCCGCATGGGTGGGAGCGACCATGGTGCCGCTCCTTGCGCGGACACTGACGCCTGCCAACGAGCGTCACAAATGCCAATTGGCAAGCGTACGCGTCCGGTGACGGCCCCTGGTTAGGTCATCTTGAGCGGGATGGCTGACCGCGCTTATGCGGCGTGAGCGACGTTCTGAGGTCGCCAATTCCAGGGCATGAGTTCGTGGATGCGCTTGGCGGGATGATCCGGCAGGCGGGCCAGCACGTCGGCGAGCCAAGCCTGTGGATCGATGTCGTTGAGCTTGGCGGTTGCGATGAGGGTGTAGATCGCAGCCGCACGCCGGCCGCCCTCATCGGAGCCGGCGAAGGTCCAATTTCTTCTGCCCACGGCGACAGCCCGAAGCTCGCGCTCGGCGGCATTGTTCGACATGCAGAGCCGCCCGTCATCAGGGAAGCGGGTGAATGCATCCCAGCGATTGAGGCAGTAATTGATCGCCTTGGTCGTGTCGTTGTTCTTGGAGAGCTTGGCGCGCTGCTCGCGCAACCACGCCTCCAGCTCAACGATCAGGGCGCGGCTACGCTCCTGGCGCACGCGCAGGCGCTCCTGCGGCGCAAGACCGTTGATCTCACGTTCGATGGCGAACAGGACATCGATGCGCTTGACCGCCTCGGCCGCGATCGGCGCCTTGCTGAGCCGTGCCAGATCAAAGAACTTGCGCCTGCCGTGCGCCCAGCACGCGGCCTCGATGATCGGGCCTGCTTTGCGATTGGCCTCGTAGAGCTTGCTGAATCCAGCATAGGCGTCGGCCTGCATCAGTCCGGCATATCCGGTCAAATGCTGCTCCGGATGCTCACCGCCACGATCCGGCGAGTAGAAGAACACGGCCGCCGGCGGATCTGGCCCGGCAAACGGGCGGTCGTCGCGCACATAGGTCCAGAGCCGGCCGGTTCGGGTCTTGCCCTTGGCCAGCACCGGCACTGTGGTGTCGTCGGCGTGGATGCGCTCGGCCGCGAAGACGTGGCTCCGGATCGCATCTACCAGCGGCATCAGGGTTGCGGCGGATACCCAGTCCGCGAGCGTCGACACGTCGAGGTCGACGCCTTCACGTTGATAGACGTCGCTCTGACGATTGAGCGGCAGGTGCAGGCCGTACTTGGCGAACAGGATATGGGCCAGCAGCTTGGGCCCCGCACGCCCGCGCGCAATCGGATGCGAGGGGGCCGGCGGCTGGGTGATCGCTTCGCAGGCCCGGCAGACGAGCTTCTCGCGCACATGCTGGATCACCTTCCACTGGCGCGGAATGAGCTCCAGCGTCTCGGTCACGTCCTCGCCGATCTTGCGCAATCGGCTATCGCCGCAGCATGGGCAGGTGGCAGGCACCGGATAAACAAGGCGTTCCCGCGGCAAATGCTCCGGCAGCGGCCGGCGGGCCGGCTTGCGGCGCTCGAACGATGGCACCGCAATCTTGTCGGCTGCCATCTGCGCCGCCGTCTCGGCTTGCGCCGCGTTCTCCTCCAGGTCGGCGAGCTGCAGCTCGAGCTGGTCCAGCAATGCGCCGCGCTCGGAGGACTGTCCGAACTGCTCGTGCCGCAGCTTCCTGATCGTGAGCTTGAGCTTCTCGATCAGCAGTGTCCGTGCCTGAGCCTCCGCCTCCGCGGCCAAGCGGGCCGCTCGCTCGGCGCGCAGCATCGCCTTCAGCGTCACCACATCGTCGGGGAGAGAATCATCGGCGCCCATCGCCGACCAGAGAATCACAAGACGCTAGCTCTGTCCGAACTGTCGATCGTGTTATCGATTCAAATCCCAGCGATCAGCCAGCCGCCTGCGGCCGCCACGTGTGTTGCGGCATCCGCCAGTCAATGCCTCCAGTAGGTAGCCAAGTTGGGCTGGGGTGATGCTCACCACGCCATCAACCGGTGATGGCCAGAGAAAACGGCCGCGCTCCAGCCGCTTGGCGTAGAGCGACATGCCTAATCCATCGTGCCAGAGGATCTTGATCAGCTTGCCGCTCTTGCCTCGGAACACGTAGAGGTCGCCGCCGTGCGGATCGCGCCTGAAGGCTTCCTGCACCAGCACGGCCAGCGAGTTCATGCCGCGACGCATGTCGGTGTGGCCGGTCGCAATCCACACCCGCACGCCCGACGGGATGGGGATCACCGCAGCCGTCCATCTGCCAGCGCCACGACCACCGCCTTCAGCGTCGCCGCGTCGACCGCGCCAGTAATCCGCATCCGAGCTCCGGCCGCAAACTCGATCTCGATCGCCCCGCCGGCCGGCTCGACTGGACCAGGCGTCGCCCCCGATTCCGGTACCAGCATCGCCGGTATGAAGCTCGTGTGCTGATCGGCGGCATCCGCCGGCTCGGGACGAAACGCTCGCCGCCATCGCAGCAGCAACGAGCGCGAAACGCCATATCGCCGCGCCGTCGCCGCGACCTGGCGCGGCGCCTGTAAGCTCTCCAGGACGATCTTGAGCTTCTCATCCTCGGACCAGCGCCGCCGCCGGCCTGTATCCACTACTTCGAGCCGTTCGACTTGGGCACTGCGCCTATCACTGTCCATAAGGACAGTTCTCAACAATACGCCTCACTCGGCAAGGCGGCCTTCACCG
>NZ_LBIX01000102.1:0-4031 GCF_028128655.1 Bradyrhizobium sp. CCBAU 45394
CGCCACGCGGACAAAATAGCCGTCAAGCGTCAATCAAAAGGGCCGCAGAGCTGCGCTTACCATCGAGCAGACCTACACCAAAACTATCGAAACAATGGATGGACCGTGGAATGCTGAAATTCAGCCGCGGCCGAAGGGATTTGGCTGGACGTTCCACCAGGAGTTCAACGGACACACAGTATGGCGTCGGCCTCATGATGAGAATGCTCATACTGATAGGCGAAACTGGCGGAAACAGCGTGGAAGACGCTAATAAAACCGAGATGCGCGAGCCAACGCCGGGAGATGAGGCTCACTATTCAGAGAGATAGATGCGTTGAGGCGGTCACAAGTTTGTCAAGCGTGACTTCCAAGCAGCAACAACACGCACGACGATCACACGATCAGACGCTCGGAAAAATTGGTCTGGACAACGAGACTTGTCTTTGATCCTTTACACTTTAGGCACCCTCGCTTCCGCGCTGGCTTATCTTAAGCGGACGAAATGGACCTTTGTCGAAAGCCCGAAAACCAACCCGACGCGCGTTCAGTATAGTCGGGCAGTGCAGGCCGTGTGGCGACGGCACCGACCAGCGGCCCCGGACGGGGGCAACTCCAGTCTCGGCCACGGACTGGATACCAAACGCCAGGTCGCTCACCCGCTAGTTCAACTAGCGCAGCGCTAGCACAACTAGCGCCGGAGCGGCCTATTGTCATTTCCGCCTCCGGCGCATGACCGGAGTTGGCAAGATGGTCACCCCCCCTGAACAAGAAAGGCGCCCCCAGCTGGCTACTGGAGGCACCTCTTTTGGTCGAAAAGCCACGGCCGTCACTGGCCGCAAGAAATCCCCTAAGGAAGGCAGCGGCCCAAGTCCAGTCCCCACCGGCCCACTCGCCATAGCCCTCATGAACGACCGCCGGCAGATCGCCGGCCTGCCGATCGATGACGCCAGGCGAACGCCTACCCTTCCGAAGATTGCTTCCAAAGGAGGGGAACGGTGATGCACGGCAGCATTCCGCCATCCGAGCCTAACGTCGAAGCAGCCATCGATTTTCTAAGATGGCTTCGGCCTTCCGGTCCCTGGGTCATTACGGCTATCAAGCCCGATCGTGGTACCGTGACCAAAACATTCACCATCCATGACGATGAAGCCCTGCGCACATTCATTTGCTCACTGAACGTCCAGGGCCGCAATATTCACTACACGATCAACCGGCTTCGCTACCCTGTTACCAAGAAGCCGGCAAAGCGCGAGTTTGCCGCGGCTGAGTTCCTGCAGCTGGATGCCGATCCGGACGATGGCGAGAACGCAGAGCAGTTCAAGGCTCGCTTCCTTCCTCATCTCCGTGCCTTCGTCCCCCGTGCCAGCGCCATTGTTGATAGCGGCAACGGCATTCAAGTTCTATGGCGCCTAGACGTACCAGCGGAGGACGTCGGAGCAATTGAGACAGCCAATAGTGCCCTGATCCAGGCGCTGGGCGCGCCCAAGGGCACGCACAACATTGATAGGCTGTTCCGATTACCAGGAACGATCAACTGGCCGAATGCGAAAAAGCGGAAGGATGGAAGGCTCCCGCGTCTATCGTCCTTGATCAACCTCAACGACAGTTTTCATCCGCTATCGGATTTTCCTTCTTTGAAGAAAAAAAATAAGCAGGGAAAAAGCAGGCAGTCCCAAACTCGATCAAACGAGCTACCGCGCCGCTTGATCAACATGTTGCATGTCGCAGGTGCTGGGGCATACCAGTCTCGCAGCGAGGCGTTGTTCGCGTTCAATATCGGGGCGCTACGAGCGGGAACCGACCAACACGCAATTTTAGCTGCCTTACTCGATGACAAGTATGCTGGCTGCGGGATCTACCAGCACATCGCGGAGAATGGGGGCGAGGACTATGCTCGTCGCCAGATCGCCCGAGCTCTGGATAAAATTCGTACGACCACTTTTGAGCGCGACGATAAAAGTAAGATTATTCTCCGAAGCCAGAAGAACATCTTAACTGCGCTTGACAGCCTCGGCATCACGCTGCGCCACAATACGTTCGATGGCCGGATGACAGTCTTGGGTTTGGACGGGTTTGAGATACTAAATGACGCCGCCATTAATCGACTATGGCTGCAGGTCGAGGAGCAATTCAAGTTTCTCCCGCCGAATGATTTCTTCTTGATAGTAGTCACTGATGCTGCTCTGCGTAACTCATTTCATCCCGTGAGGGAGTATCTCAATCGACTGGAGTGGGATGGCGTCCCCCGCATCGACCGATGGCTCGTGACATACGGTGGGGCCAGCGACACCGAGTACGTGCATGCCGTGGGTGCGCTCGTGCTAATCGCGGCAGTGCGCCGGATCCGTGAGCCCGGATGCAAGTTCGATGAGATGCCTATCTTTGAGGGTCCGCAGGGGACAGGAAAGTCGAAAGCCCTCGAGGTCCTCGCGGTAAACCCAGATTGGTTTTCCGACGATCTCCCACTCGGCGCCGATGGCAAGCGGATGATCGAGCAGCTTGGCGGTCGATGGATCATTGAGGTCGCAGAGTTGAACGGAATGCGCAAAACCGAAGTGGAGCACTTGAAAGCTGCTCTTTCTCGCCGTATCGATCGCGGGCGAATGGCATACGGGCGCTTCACCACAGAGATGCCGCGTCAATGCGTCTTCATCGGCTCCACCAATGATCAAAAATACCTTCGCGACCAAACCGGCAATCGACGGTTCTGGCCAGTGGCGGTAGCGACCTTCGATACTGAAGCGCTTAAGCGCGACCGAGACCAACTCTGGGCGGAAGCAGCTGAGCGGGAAGCCCAGGGGGCGAGCATTAGGCTCGATCCTAACCTCTGGAAGGCGGCAGCCGTCGAGCAAGCAGAGCGCACGATCGAGGAGCCTTGGATCGACCAGATTGCGAGCGTGCTAGGGGACATGGAAGGAAAGCTGCCCGCCTCCGATGCTTGGGAAATCATTGGCCTGCCGGCGGGTCAGCGGACGCAGGAACATAATGTTCGATTGGGGAAGGCTATGCGTAGCTTGGGTTGGGATCGGAAGAAGCATCGGTTCGACGGGAAGCCGCACAACGGATACGTGAAAGGAGACGCAAAGGAGGCCACGCTGAAGCGTATTGTTGTTAAACGGACTGCGCAACAAGATGTATCGGCGAATTATGAGGATGGGCCATTTTAACGGTACCCGCTTGAAGCTTCGGCCGTTCCCGCTAGCGGGTACACTAGAACTCCTTTTGAGACAGGACCTTCTCCTAGTGTACCCGCTGTACCCCCTCATTTCTATAAAAGGAGATGAGAGGAGAAGCAGTATGAGCGAAAGATGGTGATCCGCCTATCCAGGTAGGTAAGTACAAGGGGTACAGGAGGTACAAGCGAGGACGATAGGACGGTCTTGCTCGTCGAACCCGGCAGGCCGGGTGCGGAGATACGACGCCAGTTCGGCTTGGCACTTTTCAACGCAAGTAGTTAGGCTTCCGTTGCCCGCAAGGTTTTCCTTAACCTATCACCGCAGGAACTGAGTGTGTTTGCGCGCCGAACCAAAGCTTCCTCCCATTCTCTAAAGTAGAGATCTCTAGAAATGAGCGCCAAACGTGGCAGAAAGCCGGGATCTCCGAAAACTGGAGGTCGTGTAGCCGGCACTCCGAATAAGGTCACGCGCGAACTGAAAGAGCTAGCTATGCAGTTCGTCCCGCGCGCTATGGAGCAACTTGCGGCGATGTCGATGGATGCCCAAAGTGAGGCCGCTAAACTCGGAGCGATCAAAGAGATTCTCGATAGGGCGGTTGGAAAGGCGCCGCAAGCAATGCTGCATTCGGGCGCTATCGGAACCTATGATCTGACGAGAGCAACTGACGACGAGCTCAACACACTTGTCACGATCTTGAGCCGGTTAGAAACTAACAATAGCGAGAATGAGAGCGGGTGAACCTCGTTAGATTTAACTTCCTCGAACGGCCGCCCAAAGCCTACTTTAGAGGTCATCCTGAAGTGGTCTGGGGCTGATCGCAGGCTAATCCTCAAGGAAGATTACTTCCGATAACAGCTCTTATCGGAAGCATTC
>NZ_LBIX01000103.1:0-4701 GCF_028128655.1 Bradyrhizobium sp. CCBAU 45394
TCACGATTGCCGGGGCCGGCAGCTTCACCAACCAGGGCACCATCAACGTCTCCAACGGCGATACGGTTAGCATAAGCTCTGGCAGCTTCCTCAACTCGGGCGTGTTAGTCGCCAATGGTGGTAACATCAAAGTAACGGCAGCCGAAACAGGGGCGGGAAGTGCCACTATCTACGGGACGTCTCAAGTCGAATACGACGCTGAATCACACGATAATATAACCTTCGCCCCTGGTTCTACTGGAGAGCTTCTACTGCTTGATTCTGCCGACTTCAAAGGAACCGTCACTGGATTCACCGGAAGTGGCACGGGCGATCCTGCAAACTCTGACAAGCTTGACTTAAGAGATATCAACTTTTCGTCGCCTCAGTTCTCAAAAAGCTACCTGAACAACGTTCTCACCGTCACAGATGGCACGCATACCGCTAACATCAATATGGTTGGAACATACACGTTGGCCAATTTCGAATTTGCAGCAGATGCTAGCGGAGGCACGCTGATTACCGATCCTCCGGACGTCGCGATTGGGCCCGTCTCCTCATTGGCAAGTACAGACAGCTGCAGCCTTGCGCTGTTGAGGCAGTACATGGCCTCAAGCTTGGTGTCATCAGGCGATCTCCATGGCTGTATGCCACTCGGCGATTCGTGTCCGATATTCAATCCGCAAACGACGCTCAGCCAGCCTCAGCACGCACAAGGTTAGGCGAAGCTGACAAGGGGCAATCGATGAGGGGAATATGGAGACGCCAGGAGGACTAGATCCGGGGTTGACGCTTTTTATCGCCTTGATGCGGCTGCAGGGCGTCGGCGCGGATCCTGAGCAGATCCGACATCGCTTTGGCGGAGACGCCTTTTGTATTCCCGAAATGCTCCGGTGTGCTAAGGAGTTCGGGCTTCGGGCTCGGGCACGCAAGAGCAGCTGGGAGCGTCTTGCAAAGACGCCGTTGCCCGCAATAGCCGCATTGTACGATGGGACCTTCCTGTTGCTCGCCAAGGTCGGAGACGACAAGGCGCTGGTCCAGTTTCCAACATCGCCGCGGCCGATGCTGATAAGCCGAGAGGAACTCGAAGTCATTTGGAACGGCACCATCCTGCTGATGACGCGGCGCACTGGCTTGGTGGAGCTGTCCCGCCGATTCGATATTACCTGGTTCCTAGGTGCCCTCTACAAGTACCGCCGACTCTTCGGTGAGGTGCTGATCGCCTCATTTTTTCTTCAGCTTTTCGCTCTCATTTCGCCGCTGTTCTTCCAGGTCGTGATCGATAAGGTGCTTGTACATCAGACGCTCAGCACGCTTCACGTTCTGGTTATAGGTTTAGTAGCGGTCGCCCTGTTCGAGACCGTTCTCGGCATTCTACGAACCTATATTTTCGCTCACACCACTAACCGGATTGATGTTGAGCTTGGGGCGCGCTTGTTCAGGCATCTGCTTGCCCTGCCGATTGCTTATTTTCAGGCGCGTCGGGTCGGCGACTGCGTCGCCCGCGTGCGAGAGCTGGAGAACATCCGCAATTTCCTGACCAGCTCCGCGCTTACGCTGGTTATCGATCTGTTTTTCACGATCGTATTTCTGGCGGTGATGTTCCTCTATTCACCCCTCTTAACCTGGATCGTGCTCGGGGCGTTTCCTTTCTACATAGGAATATCCGCGGGAGCTACACCGCTCTTCCGCCGGCGTCTGGACGAGAAATTTAGGCGCGGAGCTGAAAATCAAGCCTTTCTGGTTGAGAGCATCACGGGAGTAGAGACTCTCAAGGCCATGGCTGTCGAGCCGCAGATGCAGCGGCGCTGGGAGGAGCAACTCGCCGGATATGTAGCGGCGAGTTTCCAGGTGCTTAGCCTGGGCAACGTAGCAAGCCAAGTTGTTCAGCTGGTGAGCAAGGTAGTGACCGCGGCAACACTGTTCTTCGGGGCTAGGCTCGTGATTGACGGCTCGCTTACGGTCGGCGAGCTTGTCGCTTTCAACCTGCTGGCCGGCCGTGTCAGCGGGCCTGTGCTTCGCCTCGCGCAGATCTGGCAGGATTTCCACCAAGCACGGCTCTCGATCGCGCGCTTGGGCGACATTCTGAACACACCGGCCGAGCCGGCCTTCAATCCGGGGCGTGCGGCGCTCCCGGCGATCCGCGGCGATGTCGTATTCGAGCATGTTACATTTCGCTATCGGTTGGATGGACCGGAAGTCCTGCATGACTTGAGCGTCAATATTCCTGCCGGCCAGATCGTGGGCATCGTCGGTCCGTCTGGCTCGGGAAAGAGCACGTTGGCCAAGCTGGTACAGCGGCTGTACGTGCCTGAAGGTGGTCGTGTTCTGGTCGACGGCGTTGACTTGGCGATGGTGGACACGTCCAGGCTTCGCCGGCAAATTGGAGTCGTCCTCCAGGAAAACATACTCTTCAATCGCTGCGTGCGGGATAATATCGCTTTGGCCGATCCGGCCATGAGTATGGACGGGGTGATCGCAGCGGCAAAACTCGCAGGAGCGCACGAGTTCATTCTCGAGCTTCCGGAAGGATACGACACGATTATCGGCGAACGAGGCTGCAGCCTTTCCGGAGGGCAGCGCCAACGCATTGCGATCGCGCGCGCTCTGATCGGGGACCCCCGCGTCCTGATACTGGACGAGGCAACCAGCGCGCTTGATTATGAAAGCGAGCGTGTAATTCAGCAGAACATGCAAGAGATTGCCAGGGGGCGTACCGTCTTCATCATAGCGCACCGCCTGTCCACAGTTCGCTACGCTGATCGCATACTTACAATCGATCGCGGTCGCCTCGCCGAAGATGGTTCGCACGACGACCTGCTCAAAGCAGGCGGACGATATGCGGCTCTTTACCGTTTCCAGGGAGGGCTGCATGAAGTCAGCTAGCGTCGTTGCCTTTCCGCGCCGCCGAAAAGAGCAGATGCTTGAGCTCGACTTTCTGCCGGCAGCACTCGAGATCGTCGAGACGCCTCCGTCGCCTGCTGGACGTGCCACAGCCCTTACGATCGCAGCCGTATTTGCAATCGCGCTCGCTTGGGTCTGCATAGGCACCGTGGACATGGTTGCGACTGCACCCGGCAAGATCATTCCGAGTGGGCGAACGAAGGTCATCCAGCCCTTCGAGACCGGCGTCGTACGCAGCATTCATGTTCGCGACGGTCAAAGCGTCAAGGCCGGCGACGTGCTGATTGAACTGGACCCGACCATGAGTGGCGCCGAGCTCGCCCACTACCAGACCGATCTGCTAGCCGCACGGCTTGAGGCCGCTCGGCTGCGGGCGGCTCTGAGCAGCGATGACCCACTCGCCAGCTTCAGGCCGCCGGAAAATGCTCCGGCTGAACTGGTTGAGCTGCAGCGCAGCTTTCTGCTCAGTCAGACCGCGGAACAGAGCGCAAAGCTTGCAGAAATCGATCGCCAGATTGCGCAGAAGCGGGCGGAGCGAGCCACAATCGAGTCATCCATCCATAAGCTCGAGACGACAATCCCGATACAGAGCGAGCGGGTCGATGTCCGCAAACAACTTTACCAGAAGGAGCTGGGGTCGAAACTCCTCTATTTGACTGAGCTCCAGGAGCTAACTGGACAGCGAGAAGATGTGCTCGTTCAGCAAAGCAAGATTCGCGAGGCTGATGCAGCAATCTCGGCATTCATGCAAGCCAAAAGCAAGGCTGCCGCCGAGTATCAACGAGTGTTGTTTGACGATCTCGCAAAAGCAGCGCAAAAGGCGGCCGGCTTTGCTCAGGATGTCATCAAATCGGAGAAGCGAACAAACCTGCAGCAACTGACTGCGCCGGTGGATGGCGTAGTTCAGCAACTGGCCATACATACAGTTGGTGGCGTAGTTACGCCCGCCCAAGCACTGATGGTGATCGTCCCGGTTGAGAGTCACTTGGAGATCGAGGCGATGCTCTCGAATCGCGACATCGGGTTCATCGAGGTGGGCCACGACGTCGCGATCAAGGTCGATACTTTCAATTTCACGCGCTATGGCCTTCTTCATGGCAAGGTCTTAACCGTCTCCCATGATGCCATCACGCGCGACAAGCCGGAGAATAGAAGTGGGGACAAGGGGCAAGGTGCGGAGGCAAGCAGCAGCGAGCCGCACGGGCAGGAACTGGTTTACGCTGCGCGCATCTCGCTCGACCGCGCGCGGATGCGGGTTGAAGACAAGCTCGTGGACCTGTCGCCCGGCATGGCCGTGACCACCGAAGTCAAGACTGGAAGCCGTACGATCATCAGCTATCTGCTCTCGCCACTTGTTCGATACCAACACGAAAGCCTGCGCGAACGGTAGTAGTGCGGCCACGTGCTGTAATTGATAAATTAGTTTTGCAAGAAGATTCCGCTTCGTCGACTCTCTGCCTACACTTGCGTGCTGGTCGCGCCCAGCAAGAGTTCGAGTTGGGTTCCTCTCCCGTGACCGAGAAGACCTGAGACGCAGCGGCGGAGCTTGTTTTCTGGTTTCTCTCCTTCCATCATTCCAGCCTCTCGATTGCAACTGTGGTCAGCCACTCGCGTAAAGCTCTAACTGGACACGCAGTTGAACACTGAACCCCGCGTCACGGCAATGACCGAGCCCAATTGCTCCTGGTCGAGTTTCGATTGCCAAACTGTCACACTCAGACTGGACTCAACTTCTTCGGCCGCCTCTAGGTCAGGGCTGAGCATTCCAGGTATCGGAGGAGAGGGCTCTCGAGTGGCAGGAAGAGGGGCCATACAGAA
>NZ_LBIX01000104.1:0-4701 GCF_028128655.1 Bradyrhizobium sp. CCBAU 45394
GACGCTGCGGGCTGCGCGGGAGCGCCCTTTGGGTGAGCGCTCCTGCTCGCCCGCAGCTCCAATCCCTGCCAGTTCCAAACCTTGCCGTCAGATTAAGTCGAAAACTTCTACACATAGGCGGCGTGTAAGGAAACGCATCTCCGCAAGGGGAGGCGCATCTCGCGCCGGCAGTGCTGTCCGGTATCCGTGCCCGCGGGCGTCGATTTGTAACGGCCAGGGCGGTTACTGCGCTTCGGTATGGGTGGACACAAGGAGTCTTGGGCGTCCGCGCGGTGCACTTGGAAACTCTGCTTGCCGGTCAGCCGGACGGAGCTATCGCGTAGCCGATTCCTGCTTTGTGGGCTAAGCCTTCCTGGTTGAGTATCGCCGCGATCTCGGCATCCATTTTGTTTTCAGCATGCAACTCGACTTCCGTTGCCGCAGCCGATCAATGTCGATGTAATTGCGGTAGGTGTGAACGCGCTGTTGCACGTGATGCTCGCTGGGTTGCGCCGGTCTGCCAGCTGATCTGGAGCCACACCTGACTTCGGGTCCGCTTCTGATCAAGAACGACCTCGCGGATGACAAATCGCAGAATGCGCTTGCGATCGGTTGCCGACGTGGTAGCCGCGTTCAAGATCCGCGGCAGGTTCTCTCCGAGCGCTTGTAGCCCTGCGCGTTCCGCCGGGCCAATCAGAAGCGGCTCTTGCGCGCGCCAACGCGCATGCTGCTGCTCGACCGCTGACGACACGCAGCTTGTCTTCCCAAGCCGCTCAAGTGAGCGCGCCACAAGACGGTTCTCGGGCTCGCGGCCTGCATCCGTTCGCGCCGAGCCGCCATCGGCGTGCGATGGCCGTGTGCCTGATGAACGCGACGATCGTTGTAGAAGGCGATCAAGCTCGCGACCCCTGCCTTGGCCTCGAGGCCGTCGGCATAGCCCTTGAGATAGATGTCCTCATGCTTAAGCGACCGCCACAGTCGCTCGATGAAGACGCTGTCCATCGAACGACCGCGGCCATCCATGCAAATCTTGATCTTTGCGGCCGCCAGCGCGCCGGTGAAGGCCGCGCTGGTCAACTGGCTGCCCTGATCGGTGTTGAATATCTCCGGCGTGCCATACATCGCCAGCGCCTCTTCCAGAGCCGCCACGCAGAACGAGACGTCCATCGTGTTCGACAACGGCCACGCCAGAACCGCACGACTCGCCCAGTCGATGATCGCGACGAGATAGAGAAAGCCGCGCCCGATGGGCAGATACGTGATGTCGGCCGCCCACACCTGGTTCGGCCGATCAATTATCATGTTGCGCAACAGATAGGGATAGATCTTGTGGCCCGGCGCCGGCCTCGTCGTATTCGGCTTCGGTCCCAGCGCCGCGATGCCCATCTTGCGCTTCAACCGCTGCACGCGCTTGCGATTGACCTGAAGCCCCTCAGCCTTCAGATCGCGGTCATTCGCCGCGAGCCCAGGAACGGCCAGGCGGTGAACGGCTCGTCGATCCGCCGCATCAGGGCAAGGTCGTTGTCGTTGGCCGGCTGTGGCGGCCGGTAGACCCCAGAGCGCGCGATGCCAAGCAACATGCATTGCCGGCGGATCGACAGCGTCATGTCGG
Source organism: Bradyrhizobium sp. CCBAU 45394 (assembly GCF_028128655.1). Classification (NCBI taxonomy): domain Bacteria; kingdom Pseudomonadati; phylum Pseudomonadota; class Alphaproteobacteria; order Hyphomicrobiales; family Nitrobacteraceae; genus Bradyrhizobium; species Bradyrhizobium sp. CCBAU 45394. The sequence goes on from NZ_LBIX01000104.1 coordinate 1,592, forward strand.
CGCGATCGAGCATTCCTCGACGGTCCGGCGTACTCATCTTCCTGACTTCCGCGCAAAAAAATCGCGCTCGACTGTCAGTTGTCCTAACTCGGCGTGCAGCTTCTCGATCTCGCGCCCGACACCCGCGTCAAAGGCCCGGGCCGCCTGTTCCAGCAGTTGCTTCTTCCAGGCATAGATCCGGTTCGGTGAACCTCATAGCGCTGGGCCAGATCGGCCACCGTCGCCTGCTCCCGTACCGTTTCCAGCGCGATCTTTGCCTTCAGTGCCGCGTCGATCTTGCGTCTCGTCTTTGTCGTCATCATGCGCTCCGTCTATCAAACGGAGCAGCCCCTTCCAACTAAGCACGTGCTCCAAAATTGGGGTCTATCCATTTTAATCATCGTAACTGCTTCCACAGCCATACGTCATTGTGCCATTCACCTCGAATACGTGAAAGTTCGCGTAAGGTCACGACACGTCGAAATTCGAACGAATTGAAGTTCTTGATCGCTCCGACATTTCTTTCGAGGGTGCGGCCCAACAGCGCACGTAGTCTAAAAGTTTTGGCGGTGTCAATCAAATGCCCAAGCATCAGCTTTCCAATGCCCCTTCTTCGGTGTTTTTCATCCACGTAACACGAGATTTCGGAGAGCTCCATATATTCAGGTCGCATCGAAAACGTATTTAGGGAGCACCACGCGATTATCTTCCCGCCGTCATGCTCATAAACGAAGGCTGCGTAGGGGTCTTGATGCTCCCTAAGCCAAGCCAACCGTTCGGTGCGAGTTTCAGGCGACACTCGACTTATGGCAAAGACACCGGGTGCCATCGCTTGATTGTAGATTGCTGCGATGTCTTCAACATCTGAACATTTCGCGCGTCGAATCACTATCACGTCCGATCGTTTTGACAGTCGCACTCGGGAAGCGCGACACGCAGCTACTAGCATCTGTCGAACACTTCCGATCATTAGTTGGGCAGCTAGACGTCTGATTCCGCCCGTGGAGGGAACGAGCTGAATCGGATTGAGGTCTGCTCAACAATGCGAGTATTAGAACTGTCTACACAAGCTATAAGCTTTGGTAGGTTTCGGAAGGCCCCTTGTGCGTTACCATTGGGTATCTTTCTTGAGGGACGAGGCTCGCTTCTACATTACTCGCATTTTGAACTCAGCTGCAGCACCCTGCCTCAGTTCACCCCAGGAGACGTCGCCATGAACGCGCAAAGCGCCGTTCCCGGGCGCTCGCCGATAAAGGGCATATGGGCGAAAACGGAGATCGCGACCCAAACAGAGTTCAGGTGGGGCCGCTCGGATCACCTTACTAAAAAGGAGCGTTGTTGCGAGTAACTCGTCGGTCAAAGGAATTTCGGTGGTCATCGTGCGGATCGCGTTCTCTTTAGGTGGCACATCTGGTGTGTCGCCGCATCATCTCGGATCTGATGCTACACGAGATTGGAGGCCTCAAATGCGGTATGAACTGCGCCGGCTGCAAACAGACGACCTACCAGAAGTAACAGACATCTATAACGCCGCATGTCGGGATAGGGAATCAACGCAAGGAACACGCCCTTGGAGCGTCGCTGAAATGAACGAATTTCTATTCGCGCTTCGTCCCTCTTTTGTGTCCTATACGTGTGTCAGCAACGGTAGCGTGATTGGATGGACGGCAATTACCCGGCACCATGTCAATGAAGGAGTGCGCCAGACAGCGGAGATGTCGCTCTATGTTCAAGGAAGGTTTCGTCGTAGCGGAGTTGGATCCGCACTTGCGCGTGCTGTTCTAAGCCGACCAAGTACAGCCAATCTACATTGCATCTTAGCAACGATATTTTCTGACACGCCGAACGTTGTTTCTTTCGCAAAACGGAAATGTGGCCTTTCGGTCGCGGGATGTCTCCCGGGTGCGTTTCCCCATAACGGAAAAAACTACGACATTCTGGTTCTCCAACGACTTATAATGTCCTGAACTCAACTGTGTATAGCTTGTGTGTCCACGAGTATTCGAGCAAACTTGCTGCGGACGTAGCTATCTGGCAGTCGACTGTGCCATGGCGCCATGTCCAATTTGCGTGCCTTGCTCGCAAGACGGCGACTGAAACGACGGCTTGAAGGGTTTTCGATATCCCGATAAGAACTGCACTTCCGTACAGCGACTGCGTTCATGCTCTTGTCGTCCCGACCGGCTAAAGTGAATTTCAGCCGGATTAAACCTGCGAGACAATTTCACCGCGATAGCCGCTATTCCGCAGGCCGTTCTCTTCATCTGTTCGTTCCCTGTCGGGCCGGAATCAATTCTTTCTGAGCGGATAGCGTGTTGAGAGATCAGAAAACATCGAGTTCAATCTCTTCGGCTAGCGACAATAGTTTCTAAATGAAGGCCGATCCTAAGAGCGTATTTCAATGCTTGGGTCCGGTTCACGAATAGGCCGCCAAAAGGCAATTCTGTTCGCGAACAACCCAGTTGCCCGGGCGATTCCTACCAACAAGGATCCTAGGCGCCGTGGGGCGCCGTAGGGATACGCGAAGGAAGTTCTCCCAACTTCATTTGTTATCTCCTGAGTGTGTGTAGGCTCTGCCCTACTCGAGGGTAAATCATGCTCGCGTTTTCTTAAACGTGTGAGCCTGCAGGGCGTTAGACGCGCATCTGCAGATCGCCCGCGTAATCAGTGCGCTTCGGCCGACCACAAACGAAGAGCCGTTGGCACCCGAAACCGCGCTTAGATTGGCTCGCTTACAAATAACCCACTTGCATCGAAGATCCGCCTGTGGCGTGGCACACTTCACAATCTCCCTGGTGAGTGCGACCAAATCGTGCCAACGGTCGAGATCGCGGCTTCTTCTGCGCCACTAAAGACAACGGGGCCTCCTTGCGGGTAAGTTGACCTGCCAACCGCTGGTCGTAATAAGCGCATGGCATATTCCTGTTTCTTGCATCAACTGCTGCGGACGGTAGTTGACTGAAGGGAAAATGTGCCCATCGGTATGGATCTGCAACAGTCAGGCAATCGCCGACAATCAGGCAAAGGGAAGTTGCGCAAAAGGAAAGCGAATACGCAAACGATTGTGACATTTTACGGCGCCAATTACGGCGCGTAGGAGTGCGAACTGCGAGCGCTCACGACTGCATCGA
>NZ_LBIX01000105.1:0-4861 GCF_028128655.1 Bradyrhizobium sp. CCBAU 45394
ACACCCGCCTCGATACGCCGCCTATCTCACTCCGTCATCACCCAGCTTCCCGCATAGCTCGCGATCCTGACGACTGGATCTCAATCTCCTGGTCGCACTTGATGCTCTGATGACTGAACGCAGTCTCAGGGCGGCGGCTCTGGTGACTGGCGAGCGATGATTTAGGTGATTGGCACCCGGCTTCTTCCTACAATGCTCACGTGGGCGGCAGACGTCTGGGGCTGGACCAGCAAACCTACCCGCCCCGTTACCGGAGCAGTTAGCTCCTTGGGATCTGAAATCTGATGCCGTGTGGGCGAAGTGTTCATAGCTCTGCAGAATGCTAAGTTGCTCGATCTCGATGGAGTTCGATATCTATTCCCGCGGAGCAATGTCTAGTGCGAGGCCCATCTTTATACCTATCGCAACCGGCTATCCACATCGACCCGGCTACACCTTGCGCGCTGTCAACTACTAGCCTTGGCAATTGATTGAGATGACTGACACTGGCACCACATGAACGCCCTCGTGTCTTCGAGATCCAACATAAATCTGACCACGCTGCACCTGATGGGTGCGCTGTCTTATCGCCGTGTAGTCATGAAATGCGATCATTATCTTTTGCTGGAACATCATGATGGACCATCTTTGTGCTCGCCGATCGCTCGCATGCACGGAGGCCTTACGAACAAGACTGGACATGATTTCTTGCCGGGCCTGCTCTGAGACGACTGTGACCTGTCGAAGGAGAGGACTTCCTCGAGAAGGATGCTGTAAGGAGCGAATTCTTAAGGCTCTTAATGGTGGTGAGGTGAGGCGTTTCCCCTTGCATGAGACGGCCGGGCTTCGGCGGAAAGCTATGGAGCGAGGTCCGATTGGCTTAGGCTGTTGGCATCGAGTGCCTGGCTTGGTCAAGGATGTCGACACAATGCCGGTGCTCGATCGCGCCGTCGCGATGCGGGGCTCAATTCAGATGGAGTCGATTTCCATCCTGAGCGGGGCCGCGTTGCAGTATGACTGATTTAGCTGACAAACGCCCCATACCAATCCGCGCGGTGCTTCAGTTTGTTTTCCGCCACTGGCTGCTTCAGCCCTACCGCACCGCCGTTGTGTTGGTTGGCTTCCTCGGTGCAACGGCGGCCGACTTATTCATGCCGGTCTACTCCGGCCGTCTCGTCGACGCATTATCGTCTGGCCCTTACGACCAGGCGGCGCGACATGCGGCGCTGGCCGCCGTCGGCGGCATCGTCGCACTCGGCCTGGTTTCGGTGATCCTGCGCATCTTAGGTCTGCAGGCAATCGTCCCGTTCACGCTTCAGACAATGTCGGACGTGGCGCTGGAGACGTTCATGCGCATCCAGCGGTTCTCAACCGATTGGCACGCAAATTCTTTCGCCGGTTCGAACGTGCGGAAGATCACGCGCGGCATGTGGGCCCTCGACCTGCTCAACAATACCATCCTGATGTCCTTGCTGCCATCCCTGACGATACTGGTCGGTTCGATGATTCTACTTGGGCTGCATTGGTCTGCGCTGGGTGGCGTGATCGCGATTGGTACGGCAATCTATGTCGCGGTTACCATGACATTTTCGATGCGCTATATTGCGCCTGCGTCACGTGTCTCCAACGCGTGGGACACCAGGATCGGCGGCGCGCTGGCCGATGCGCTGACTTGCAATGCGGTGGTAAAATCTTTCGGTGCGGAAGCGCGCGAGGATGCTCGGCTCGCCCGAATCATCAACCGTTGGCGGGTGCGGCTGCGGCGAACCTGGCTATGCTACAACTACGCCGCTATGACTCAGCACTCGCTTCTGTTGTGCCTGCGGGCGTCAGTGATCGGCGGCGCGGTACTGCTGTGGATGGCTGGGCACGCCTCGCCCGGGGACGTCACCTATGTGCTGACCAGTTACTACGTTATTCACGCGTATCTGCGTGAAGTCGGCATATACATCAACAACCTCCAGCGCTCAGTCGACGACATGGAGGAGTTGGTCGCAATCCATGACGAGCCGATCGGGATTGCCGATGTGCCGGATGCAAGGCCGATCGCCATTGAGGGCGGTAAGATCGTATTCGACAACGTCACTTTCCAGTATGGCGGCGACGGGGCGCCGCTCTTTGACAAGCTATCGGTTGACGTGTGCGCGGGCGAGCGGATTGGGCTGGTCGGCCGCTCCGGCTCCGGCAAAACGACCTTCGTCAAGCTCCTTCAACGGCTTTATGACGTCTCGGGCGGCCGCATTCTGATCGACGGCCAGGACATTGCCCTAGCCGCGCAGCAGTCGCTCCGCAGCCAGATAGCGGTCGTGCAGCAGGAGCCGATGCTATTCCACCGCTCGCTCGCCGAGAACATCGCCTATAGCAGGCCCGGAGCCGGTATGGGAGCGATCGAGCGGGCGGCGCGGCTTGCCAATGCGCACGAGTTCATCCTGCGGCTGCGCAGGGGCTATGGCACGCTGGTCGGTGAAAGAGGCGTCAAACTATCAGGCGGTGAGCGGCAGCGCATTGCGCTGGCGCGCGCATTCTTAGCGGATGCGCCGGTGCTGATCCTGGACGAGGCAACCTCAAGCCTAGACTCGGCATCGGAAGCCCTCATCCAAGAAGCGATGGAGCGGCTGATGAAGGGCCGCACCTCGATTGTGATCGCGCATCGCCTGTCGACGGTGCGCAGCCTTGACCGCATTCTGGTGTTTGATGGCGGCGTCGTCGCCGAGCAGGGCACGCATGCTGCCCTGACTAAGCGGCCTGGCGGAATCTATCGGCGGCTGTTGAAGAGTCAAGCCACGAATTCGACCGGATCTCTGCAGCAGGCTAGCGAATAGGGATGGCAGTCAGACTTGGGTCGTTGAGCCGCAAGGGAAATCGAAGGGTCAGCGAAACGGAGAGGCACAGCCAGGAGAAGCCAACCCGGCTAAAGCTCAAACAGAATCGGTGACGTTGACAGGGATGCAGATCGCCATCTCGCGAGTAGTCATCATGCGCCGGGGGGGGGGCGACGCTTCGGCGAGTTGCTGCTTGCGCCGCTGAGATCAGATAGCCGGCCCGGGTGGAAATCGTTCGAGACACGCCTTCTGCGCCGAATTTCAGCGCCAATATTAAGTCATTGCATCAATCAAGATCGAGAAATGGGTACTATGCAGCGGCAAAGGGGACGCGCGCGGATTTCGACGCGCGCTCTTCTGCATACAGAAAGCAATGTGCCGCTGTGACGTGTTCAGTCCAGAAAGCGGCGGGAATCGACTTCAGTCAATTTGGTAAGACGCTGACGCGCTATGTGCTGATCTCGTTCGTCGTATTTTCCTCCCGCGACGAACACACACTGGCCGCCCCGTTCGGGGCGGCCCTTTTTTTCGTACGCCGGGTATCCAGTCGATGGTTTGCGGGCGAGTCTGCGGGTCCTGGTGATGGGACCGCTTAGCCGAACAAAAAGCGCATAGCCGCGAGGGTAAAATCTACTGTCGGAAGATTAAAAACTACTGTCGGAAGATAAAGTGTTGTCCTGACAAACAAGCAGCGATTGGGACACAACCTTGTATCGCTCACGAACGCTGTGCCGCCGTCGATTTCGTCAATGCTAAATATCGCTCCCGAGACTCTTCACCAAAATAGGTGGGTTTGGATCCAGAGTTTATGCCGTATCATGAGTGCGTAACCGCCGTAAGGCGTGCACGCGGCTCATCACAACAGGGACAAGTACGCTAATGACAAGCGCCGTAAATCCGCTGCATTGTAGAGAGCGAGAGATGAAATTCATCGAAGGGACACGCGTCGTTACCGATGATGAACTGCAAGTCAACAACATCACGCGTTATCATGTTACAAAATTTTATCGGGAACAGATTACCAAGAGTGGTTACTACGAGCAGCTTAAACATGTTGTGGAGCCCTCTGTCGAGGAGTTCGAGAGTCCTGGCAGCTTGGATACGAGCGGCGAGCACGACAACACGGTCGTGCCCGGACTCCAGCACAAGTACGCTCAGACTGGGTTGCTGCTGGTCACGGACCGCTGCGCTTCTTACTGCCGTTATTGTTTTCGCAAACGCATTGTCGGCAAGGATTCCGATGAAATCGCGCCCGATATCGCTGCAGCTGCGCAATATATTGGTAGCCATTCGGAGATGAACAACGTGCTCCTATCCGGAGGCGACCCGTTCATGCTCAGCACCACCAAGCTCAATAGCATTCTTAACCACTTGCTGCCGATCACACATCTGGAATCAATTCGATTTGGTACAAAAATGGTCGCCTATCAACCTAAGCGCTTTGAGGAGTCTGCCCTAAAGGCCTTGTTCCAACGAATCCATGATGCAGGCAAGACAGCAATAATCGTTACGCATTTCGATCACATCGGTGAGATTTCAGCCGATGCGGAGTACAACATTCGCGCTTTGCGTGCACTGGGCGTGCAGTTCCTCAATCAATCCGTACTTCTCGCGAAAGTTAACGACGACCCCAAGATCTTGGCGGCAACCTTCGCCAAATGTCACCAAATTGGAGTGCGTCCCTATTATCTCTTTCAGGGCAGGCCGGTAAAAGGCGCATCGCACTTTCAGGTTTCATTGCGCCGCGGAATAGACATTACGCGCGGCATCAACCAGCGTCTCAGCGGCATCCAGAAGACATTCAAATACATCATGTCCCACTACACAGGGAAGATCGAGATCCTCGATTTGGGAGACGATGGTCGCATGTATATGCGATACCATCAAAACAAATCTCCCGAGAAGATTGGAAAGATCTTTTCCCGGCCACACGTCGAAGCCGCCTGCTGGTTGGACGATTTGTCCGAAGGGTGAGACCGGCCGGCTCACAATGCTGCCTCTGCCTCAGAGGGCAGGAAGTGCAAAGGCGTCGCGGCCCGACACGGGGCGGTGACTTGCCA
>NZ_LBIX01000106.1:0-5073 GCF_028128655.1 Bradyrhizobium sp. CCBAU 45394
TGGCGACGTAGAGGTAGAGCTTGCCTTCAGCGGTCTGCAGCTCGGCGATGTCGATGTGGAAATAGCCGATCGGGTAAGCCTTGCACTTTTTCTTCGCAGGCTTGCCGCCTTCGACCTCTGGCAATCGGCTGATGCCGTGGCGCTGGAGACAGCGATGCAGGGATGATCGCGTCAGATGCGGGATGGTCGGTTGGAGCGCATAGAGGCAATCGTCGAGCGGCAATAGCGTATGCCGCCGGAAAGCGACGATGATCGCCTCCTCCTCGATGGAAAGCACTGTCGACTTGGCGTCCCTGGGGCCTGTCGGGATATCGGCGACAGTCTCGCGCTCCTTCCACTTCGCGACAGTCTTCTGGTTGATCCCGTAGCGCTTGGCGAGCGCCCTCAGGCTCTCTTGACTATTTTGTATTGCTCGACGGACTGCCTCCGTCGTGGTGGCGCAGCCGTGTAAAACTTGTCCCATAGCGCATCCTTCGAATCGTGCGATAAGAATGCACCATCAAAGCCTGGGACTAAACACCTAGCCCCACCTCCTTAGTTTTTTGAAAGACGTTTTTCCCACCCCACGGACGCTTGTCTTTGGGGTCGATTGTGTCGAGATCCACTTCGGCGCTTTTTGCGGCGCGTTCGATAGACCGAAGCATCCGGTCTTCGATTGGAAGGATTATCCCGCCCCGCGCTTCGATATTGGCGCGAATCTTATCGCGCAACTGCTGCCCATGTCTCAACGAGTGAGCGACATAAGAGTCGATCAGAGGTTTCGAGAAGTTTTTTTATCAGAAATCGGATATTGACGGTCGCCTCAATACAAGCCTCGCGAGGATCATGCCGGTTTCTTTCCAGTGTTTACAAATTTATCGAGGTACGAGTCGAGCAACTTGTATTGACGGACCATATTTCCAGCGACTGCGGCCATCTCACGACCCCACGCCTGTGTCCTCCCCAGCGTACCCGCAGCGATGCAGCAATAGCTGGCGGTCTCGACCATCAGCGAACTGCCAGTCCGGTAAAGTCAGACTCGGTGTTGAATTGCGCGATTCTATCTAAGTCAACTTCGATGCGCTCGATTTCGGGAACGGTATGGCCTGTCATCGATTTGAGTTCGATGTTGGAATCTTCGACGGTCTCAGCGGAAATGTGCTGCAGTACGATCGCGGGTAAGCTCATCGATTCGATCGGCGGATGAAGGTGATGGGGTGTCTTCGCAACCGAACCGCCGCATCAGCGCTTTACATCACGCTCGCCAGCCCTCAGACGCACTCTTGCGAATATGTCAGGGGGATGAGGACTGCTGGCCAATTGGCGGGTGCGTCCTCGGCTCACCCACGTCGCCAACGGGCCCGCTAGTCGAAACGAAGATAGATGACCGCGTGCCGCCTTACGCCGCAACGCGGCCCCCAGCGTCTTAGATGCCGCTAATCACCGGGCGTTCGATCTGCCACGGTTCAATGTCGTACCAATCGAACACCTCTGACAGGCTATAGGGTATTTCACAAACCGGTTCGCCCGGTTCGGTCGGCTCTTCGACGAGATAGAACTCGTCATATGCGACCCTCACCATGTGGTCGCGATAACAGTTCGGTACGTTCGCTTTTCTGGCGCGTTTCATTAGCTTCGCTCTCTAATCGCGAGAATTGATCAGGATGTACTATAATGAGATATCCCTCGCGGCAAAATATTGAGCGGCCAAGTCTGTCGAGGTTGTTGACGCGAGCCGTTTTGAAAGCCCGCTCAATCCATGCGCTAACTCGGCGTATGGTCGGCAATTTCGCTGTTTCACGCTCAGCCTTCGCCAGTTCGACCACAATGCGTCGTTCTCGGTCATATGCCCAACTAGCATACTTTGTTCCGAGAAACTGATCGACGAGGTCAGGTATGATCGCCGAGGGAAAAGAAGTGCGTCCTCTTTTTTATCAGGAACACCAAGCGATTTCGTCACCCCTCCAGCGTGTGGGCAAATTCATGGAGATTGCTGTCGGAAGTCTTGATTATTGAAGTGAGCACGTTGGCACGAAACGTCTTGTTCGAGGCGCTTTTGTCTTCCTGCCGCCAACAATACTGAGAGGCCAAAGGAACCGCCTATTGCCGAGCGCCGCCTCAGCCTGAGATGGCGACTGTTCGCTTAAACCATTTTTTTGGTAGGCCAATGTAGTAGCTGCGCCTGCGAAGCTCTGGCTCTGACCTATTGAGCGTTTCGCAAATGGATTTCACAGGCGTGCCTGCATCAACAAGCTCGCGCAGCAGTTCGTCTTCTCGTTTCGTCCAGCGAGGAGGGGCGAGAGTCAACTTTAATCCAACCTCTTAGCTTCGATTTCATGCGGCGCTGGAGAAATGGGCAAACTGCGCCTTGCCATGCTTTGACTGCGATCTCCGCGTTCCTGTTCGGGAATGCGAAGCACAGTCCCGAACAGGACGGCGAAGCGCATTTGGCAGGTTCGAGCGTGACCAAGTTGGGCCTGCCGTAACGGCGCCTCGCCTATCCCAATCATCGCGTCGGCGCCTCAGGATGGCAGAGGAGAAGTTCCTTCGAAAGCTATACGTTGGCATAGTCGAAGCTCCGGGGTCCGCAAATGCAGCAAGCTCGGCCTCCAGCACGTCTTCACCAGGCCCGACGACCGCAAACAAACGGCATTACGCTCGTGCCTACGACACCTCGGATCAGCGCGCCCAAAACCTGCCAATCTGGCTTCATCACTACAACTGGCATCGCCCGCACGGTAGTCTGCAAGCCAAACCACCCATCAGCGGCCTCGGCGTACCGATGGACGACCTCCTGAGATTCCACGCTAAAGATAAGCACCATCGCCCGGCGGTTGTCATTCCGCTTGAAGCGCGTGTTGCATGCGGATGCCAATCAACGACTTCATCTTTAGCATCATGAATTGAAATCATCGTGACAGAAGGAGGCCTTGAACGCAGCTTGCAGCGTGTCTGCCGACAAAGGCGCAATCCAGGGCAGTCGTCCTAACCACCGCACCCGTCCAATCTCGCAAATTGCTGCCACAGCGTCCGAATTCTTTTCGCCAACGAAAGCGATCCCAAGAATGACGATCTGGCGCCTTCGGAGCGCATCTATGGACAGCAGTGAACAATTGATCGTACTCAGAGTTGTGCTCGCGCAGAGCACGACAGGTAGTCGCCACCGCTCCAAGAGGTCAATGTAAAGCGAGCCGCAATTCAGCGGCTCCATTAGTCCGCCGGTACCCTCGATCACGAGCGGCTGCCCTCCGGTGTCCGGTACGTCCAGCGAATCCGGTTTGATGCGAACCTCGTCAATCCCCGAGGAACTGTGGTGCCAAGCGGCCGTTTGCAGTCGGTAACGCTCAGGCACGATGCGATCCGGCGGAAGACTGCCAAGCCGAGCGACCCGCTCGGTATCGGTTTCTCCTTCGAGGCCGGCCTGAATCGGTTTCCAAAACTTCGCACCGAGGAGATTGACGAGTCCTGCGCAGAACACCGTCTTTCCGATGCCGGCGCCAGTAGCGGTCACCACAATCTGCTTCTGGCTCATTGAGTTTGGCCTCTTGTCTCCTCCTGCAGTTGTACGCAATTCACCCTCCACGATTTCAGTATCAATTCACAAATATACGCCAGTCGGGAGTACCCACCTCGCGCCTGGGAAGATCGGCAATCAACGTTCCGCGTACGACCTGGCCTTCCAGGCGCGTCGAGCAAAACTCTGCTCAGCTCCCTTACGGCCATCTTTTACTCTCTCAAAGCAAAGTAGCGGTCGCTCAATCTATGCGACTCACGGATGGCCTTCGTTGCCGATGCCCCTGGCCTGAAAGGGCCTGTTCCGCCTGGCCAACTGATAGATTGAATTATAGAGTTTCGCGCGCGGACCATCGCGCTTCCCTAAGTTGCGTGTCATGCGTTGTGACAGGTTGAGATTGTTTTCGGCGCACAAATACTGTCCGGATCGGACGAGGGCATTCACCTGCGGCACGATGTATCCTAATAGATGCAGAACCGTACGTTTCGGACCCCAGCTCTACGAGAGGTGCCTGAGTTCAATCGATATGGGCTGTTGAGATAGTGCTGAATCGTCTTGTCGGGAAACACTGATCGACGGTATCACCCGCAACGAAGTATTGCGGGTTCTCGAGCTTTGCACGCGGATTCATCGAGCCGCCGAGCCAGAATATGCCACATTCAGATCATTTTGGACACCGAGCAACTCACACGTCTTGCTCAATTGGAAATTCTGCGAGTCTCTGCTGTTGCGAGCCTCTGCTGCAAGGCCGAGCGTCACACGAGCGCCCCCTTGCCATCAACGACGTTCCAGCATTGCATTGCGTTGCGCCGCTCCCCGAGGTAAGGACGCGGCCAAGTTGAGGCGTCACCTTTGCGGCCACCATGATCCGTCACATCGTCTTCTTCACAGCCAGGGATGAGGCCTGTATCGACCAAATCGTCAAAGGTCTATCGGTTCTCACCTCAATCCCATATGCACGCCGGCTCGAGATTGCGCGCAACCGCAAGAGCGATCAGCTCGGCAATGACATCGACGTCGTAGTGTACGGGGAGTTTGCTAGCGAGACGGATCTCGCTGCGTACAAAACGCACAATTTGTATCGAGAAGCGATCAGATGCGTACGGCCACTTCGGGAGTTGCGCTTTGCCGCTGACTATGAGCTGTCAACAGATGTGCATTTCGCGGGAACGGCAGGGCTAACGCAAGTCGCTCGGCGTAGCGGATCAGCTGGCGGTGAGTAGCTTGATGATCAGCCGCAGGGTCTTGTACGCTCGGGCGGAAACAACCCTCCTTCGGAGCGGCATCACGGCGGCGCAGGCCTCACAACCTGCCGGTCGTCGGTAACAGATAGCCTATGCACGTCCGCGAGTTGCAATGGATTGAACCTGTCAAGGCGCTGCGGTGCCTTGCGCCGTGGCCGCAGCTTACCTTTCTCGATAGCGCGGCAGGGCATGAGCTGCTCGGGCGTTACTCATATCTGGCCTGCGAGCCGTTCGGCACCTATTTGGTCGCAGATGGACAGGCAAGTTGGAATGGAGTGGCACTTACAGGCGATCCATGGGAGGTCCTCCGCGGCCTTCTTGCGAGATACAAAGAAG
>NZ_LBIX01000107.1:0-5342 GCF_028128655.1 Bradyrhizobium sp. CCBAU 45394
TGCGTGAGGTCGGACATGAAATCTTTGTCGGACACCTGCCGCGACAAAGCACTCACTGTCAGCTCAAGTCCCTTCTTTTACAAATTTCGTTCCGCGAACTCCCATACGGGCCAGCGGCATGTGACAGCCGCAGCAAAAGGCCGGACACATGTCAGCACCCGACCACGCTCCGCACTCTTCGAAAGATTCTTCTTGCGCCAACGGGGGCGTCCACATGTCCATGACGATATGGACATCGAGGCCTTCAGGGACTTGAGCATCGATCTCTTTTAGAAACTTCAAGAACTCGACCGCCCGGTGGCGCTTGTAGCATTTGCCGATGACGAACCCCGAGGCGACATCGAGCGCGGCAAATAGCGTGGTCGTACCATGCCGCACATAGCTGTGCGTACGACGCTCCGGTATGGCGGGCATCATCGGCAAGACCGGCGACTCACGAGTGCCTGAATCTGGCTTTTCTCATCGATGCTGAGGACAAGAGCTCGGTTCGGCGGGAACAGGTAAAGGCCGACGATGTCGCGTACCTTGTCGACGAACAGCGGATCGCTCGATAGCTTGAATGTCTGGCTACGGTGCCGGCTGCAAGCCGAACGCCGCCCACATTCTGCGGCAACCTGATCGTCGTTGATGGTTCGAGGCGGCCAGGGCGTGCTCGTCAAGCAGGCCATCACAGCGGCCTTTCAAAAAATCGGCGACGCCACTTGCCAACGTGTGTTCGTGGAGGCCGATTTCGGCAGCCACAGACTTGCTGGGCACTCCATGCGCGCATCGCAGAATCGCGCGGCATCGCTCAGATGGCGACCGGGCAACACGATGACGACGAACTTGCTTCTCCAGGTACGTCCGCTCCTGCTGACTCAGCACCGACGGCGCAATCGGCCGGCATCTCATACCTGCATTCGCCATAAGCGCTCTCCTTCAGAGGTCCCAGCGCTCCTTTTATGTATCGAACTTTGCATTCCAGATGACTAGCCTCGCGGCGCCCAAAGGACGTCGGTCTGATCATGGCAACCCGGCTCGTATCACGCAGCAAAAGTGCACACGTGCGAGAACAAGCGGGTAAATCGATTTCACAACCAGCACTTCTCTTTGGTGTCATAAGCCCCAGCAAGCGGATCACCGACGGCCATCAACTCACGTTTGAGCACTTTATTACTGGAGATGGCTCTCGGAAGCTTCTGCGTAAAGGCGATGTACCGAGGTACCTTAAACGCCGCAAGGCGTGCACGCGCATGGTCGACAATGCGCTCTATGGCCAGAGTGTTTGACTCGATGCCTCTCAATTCGACGACAATTTTGACTTCCTCTCCTCGCTTCAGGTCACGAACCGGTACCGCGGCCACGTCCGCAATCTCTGGAATTTCGCGAATGACCGCCTCAACCTCTCGCGCAGCGATGTTCTCGCTCGAACGGCGGATCATGTCCTTCGTGCGCCCCACCAGCCAATAAAAGCCGAGCTCATCGCGACGCATCAGATCACCAGTCTTAAACCATTCGCCTTCAAACGAGGCGGCATTTGCTTCCGGCTTATTCCAATAGCCCTTGAGGATCCCGCGCCCAGTTACCCACAGTTCACCGACTTCGCCGATCTGAGTGGATCTGCCATCCTCGTTCATTAGTCGCAGCGCTCGGAACGGGGCTCGTATCCCGACCGAACCTGAACTTGCTAACTCGTCGAGTTGGTTAGTCATTCGTGTGGCGAAACCGATCTCAGTCATACCGTACGCTTCCTCGGTCCGCACTCGAAACCGTTTCCGGAATTGGCGCACTGTATCAGGGCTCCAGCCCCAATTCAGGATTTGCTTCAAGCAGGTCGCCCCATCTTCGTTGGCGGCCTCGGCCTCGCGCGCTATCAGTTCGGGAACCTGGCACCACTCTATGCGATGCTGCTTGACCCAACCTAAGAAGCGTGTCGCGCTGAGTTGAGGAGCTAGGTAGAGCGTGCCGCCCTGTCGATACGACCTCAGAAGATGCGCCGGCGGATCGACATAGAAGAATGGCTGCGCAGACAAATACCTTTTGTGCGGCCCATCGTCCCAACACATCCCCTGATACGAAAACACACCCCAGTAGTCATGGGTCAACATGCACCCCTTCGGAAAGCCAGTTGTCCCGGAAGTGTATTGAATGTTCAAAAGATCGTTAGGGCCGACGTCCTCCTCGACCAACGCCTCGTCGACGCCCTCAAGCAATCCGGCGATGGTAATGGGTATCCCGCAGGAAGGCCGCCCCGCGACAATTACCCTCTCTTTGGCAAGATTTTGCGGCCAAGGTTCCATCGACGAGAATGCCGACCATACGCCTTGGTCCACAACGGCGAACTTGGCTTGTGTATCGCTGAGAACATATTCAATCTCCCTTCGCGTATATCGCATGTTAATCGGAACCATGACCGCACCAAGCTTCGCAATCGCGAACCACAGAATCGGGTACTCGATGCGATTGGGAAGCATCACCCCGATGCGATCCCCTTTGCGCACTCCGATTGCACGCAGCGCATGCGCGTATTTGTTAGATGATCGGTCCATCTCCATGTAGGTCGCGCGTTCACCGCGCTCGAACAAATCGATCGCTATCGTTGATCCATGCGTCTTTGCCCGCATTGAAACCAGCTGACCGACGGTGATGGTCTCATAGGCGGATTCCAGCGCCTCGACTTTGTGCATCGCATTTGCGACACGTTTTCTCAGCTGGTTTGGAGTCAATTTTGCTGGGTGCATCATGGGAACACTTCGAACTTTGAGAGAGAGAGAGAGAGAGAGAGAGACGCATGGGAACCTCGGCGGCGCTTCCTGAGCCACTATATCGATCGGGCGCTGCGGAGTGCTTTGATATCAGCAACACGCAGTTGCTCACTCGCGAATGAGGTCCGCGGCCCAACCGACAGTTTAGGACGCCCGGCTCGTGATTGGGCGTGGCCATGATTGGAACATTCAGAGATGGCAGTTCGCCCCTTTTTGACCGGCTCCAACGGATTGACCACGCTTATCATCGGTGCACCTGTCCTATCCGCTCTATCATCATTCACACGAGAGTAGCATTTGTTCGTACCCGATTTATAGAAAGCGATGCACTACCTACTCTGGTGAAAACCTGTATTGACTATTTGAAGCGGCGAAGCCGCTGTAGCTTCGTGGTGAGAGCTAATTGGTCAATGGGAGCGGCGGCTTTTAGTTGCACATGTCGCCAGCGAAAGATAACCGAACGAGTAGCCAAATAGTTGCACGCGTTCTTGAGCAGGCGATAAGAGGCGCCGCCGCTCGCGATCAAATAGCTCAAGAAGCTTTCTACCGCGATGAAAATACCCCGAGGCACCTGCGGGCTATTTTATAGCGCGACAATCAGGGGTTCTTCCGCATATCTGGTGCAGCTTGAGCGACTGGGGTTGGATAGGTTGCGCGGTCGTTCTCAGGCAGCCAGAAGGACGCGTCGACGCAATAGCGGGTAGCTTACCCGGCCATACATTTGTCGTTTGATGGCTTTAATCCTGCTGATCTGGCCTTCGACCGGACCGTTATTGCCGCTCGGACCGCGTTGTTGGCGAAGCTCTTGAACTCGCTGTTGGCTGCTTGTGCGATCCATTCATCGAACTCGGCGATGTCGCTGCCACTGAGAAGGGACACAAACCGCTTCGCCAGATCGGCCGCCGTGGCGAGTTCCGGAGCTTGCGCAAACAGGCGGCCGAGGAACAGCCCGGCTTCAGCATCGATCTGATCCGGATCCTGGCTTAAATACCAGGCACAGGCTTTCCAGGTCGGGTGCGGTTGTGCTGCTCCTCCCGAGTCTGCATCTGCACGCCTGTCAGCGGCCCATCGCGCGACGGTCACCCCGACTTCCAGTATAACTGTTGCTGAAGCTCCCGCCAAAGCTGCTGGCCCACCTGGCAGCCGGAGGCCCACCCCGCTTCGAGCCATGCCGTGAAGGGCGCGAGAAGATGTGAAGGTCTGTGAGGACGCGAATGCTCCGGTTCGCCGCCAGCGGCGAGCCAGCGCTGAACAGTGCGCCTGTCGACGCCGAGCAGTTGGCGATCCCGGATGTCGGGCAACCTTGCTCGCGTAGGCGACAGATTTCATCCCAGCATTCGCGTCGCGCAGTCATTCGTTCCCCCCGCAACTGTGCAAGCCGGGCGGCGGCGCGGAACTGCCGGTCTTCGCTCAGCGCGGACATCATGATTTGCACGGCGGCGGCCACGTTGTGACGATGGCTACCGACCGCGTGGCGCAGGCCCTCACCCAGACTGTTGAGCAGGTGCCAGCGGTCCGCCAAGCTGGCGGCCGAAGAGCGCCGGATAGGATGGCGCAAAATGCAGTCGGACCTAGTCTGACTGAGTCACAAAACCGCCGGCCTGAATCAGTGATGGTTGAAGCATGACCATCAGCCATGAGGCCGACATGAGCGGGCGTGGCACCAAGACGAGCGAGAAGCGATTTGCGGCGTATTTGGAAGGGCTTGCCAATGTCATCGGTCATGCTGATCGGAAGGCGCCGCTGCGCGACTATTGCGTCGGCCTGATTGCCTGTGGCCGTCGCAAGAGCGTGGAGCCGACGGCGTCGGTGACAGCTCCGGAACGGACGGCCGCCCAGCATCAGTCGTTGCTGCATTTCATCGGCAGCGGCGCCTGGTCGGATGAGAAGGTGCTGGGCAGGGTACGTGAGATGGTCCTGCCGGCGATTGAACGCCAGGGCCCCAACGAAGCCTGGATCATAGACGATACCGGATTTCCCAAGCAGGGGTGACATTCAGTTGGAGTTGCACGGCAATATTGCAGGCAGCTCGGCAAGCAGGATAATTGTCAGGTGGCGGTGTCATTGTCGATTGCCTACCACCACGCCAGCCTGTCTGGCTATCGCCTTTAACTTCCGAAGGAATGGACCGAGGACCGCGATCGGCGGCGCAAGGTGGGCATTCCGGCCGAAGTCGGCTTCCGGACGATGCTGTCGAAAAATGCTCTGCCGCAAATCGCTTGTCGGGGCGTGTTCACTTGCTCCTTGCTGGGCGTCACATCGTCTTGAGGTTCTGCGCGATGGCAGCAAGGTGAAACTTGTCGCGGGGCGCCAGAGAGACCTCTGAGTCGCACGCGTTCGAATCCGCGGTACCCAGCTATGCGATATAGTGTCGTTTACCCGACGCGGGGGTGTCAAACCGTCTTCGTCATGCTGACAGTTTTCAGATCACCTTCTTTCCTCGTTCCATGACTTGTCTTGACGCGAACTGGCACATGCCCGGAGGCCGTTTCTTCGTCATGGCTGATCTGGTTGACCCTCCCACTGAAGCGGTCCGCCGGATCGGTGCTGTGTTCGAGATTGAAAAGGCATCATGTTTGCTTGACGACGGCTGCATCT
>NZ_LBIX01000108.1:0-5861 GCF_028128655.1 Bradyrhizobium sp. CCBAU 45394
TCACTCTGGCCAACGCTCAACTGTCCAGTTCAGCCCAATTCGGCTTATTAACGATCGACTGGATCAACGGAAGCATGTGGGACTGCAGATCGTCGAACAGTCGCCTTGAACCGCCCCGGGTTTGCCGGAGGCTCCAACTCCTGAGAGGATGGAGCCATGACGAGCAAGACAACGAACAAGTTTTCAGCCGAGGTCCGGACCCGAGCGGTTCGGATGGTTCTGGATCACGCCGGCGAGCACCCGTCGCGCTGGGCGGCAGTGACGTCGATCGCGGCCAAGATCGGCTGCACGCCGCAGACGCTGCATGACTGGGTCAAGAAGGCCGAGGTCGATAGCGGGCAGCGGGCCGGCGTTCCAACCGAGATGGCCGAGAAGCTGAAGGCGCTCGAACGGGAGAACCGCGAGCTTCGGCAGGCCAACGAGATCCTGCGCAAGGCAAGCGCCTATTTTGCGATGGCGGAGCTCGACCGCCGGTCCAAGCCATGATCGCCTTCATCGACGATCATCGTGGGGCGCATGGGGTCGAGCCGATCTGCAAGGTGTTGCCGATCGCCCCCTCGACCTACCACGCCCATGTGGCCAAGCGGCGCGATCCGGCCAAGTTGTCGGTACGCGCCAAGCAGGATGCCAGGCTGAAGATCGAGGTTCGGCGTGTGTTCGAGGAGAACTTCTCCGTCTATGGCGCGCGCAAGGTGTGGCGTCAGCTCAAGCGCGAAGGCTTCGATGTTGCCCGTTGCACAGTCTCGCGATTGATGCGGGACATGGGTTTGCAAGGGGTGATCCGCGGCAAATCCGTCAAGACCACGATCAGCGACAAGGCTGCGCCATGCCCGCTGGATCACGTCAACCGCCAGTTCAAGGCGACAAGGCCGAACGTTCTCTGGCTCTCCGACTTCACCTATGTCGCGACCTGGACCGGCTTTGTCTACGTCGCCTTTGTGATCGACGCCTATGCCCGCAGGATCGTGGGCTGGCGAGCCTCGCGCACGGCGCATGCAGGCTTCGTGCTCGATGCTCTGGAGCAGGCACTGCACGATCGACGGCCGGTCCATCGCGGCGGCCTCGTGCACCATAGCGACAGGGGTAGCCAAGGCGGATTCAAGCGGTCGTCGCAACACTCCGAGGTTGGAGGTTGCGGTGAACATTCGAAAGCGGCGATCGGCACGATCAGGACGAGCGCCATTGCCATCGCCAGGGCGGCCGTCTGCTGCAGGGCGCGACGAACAGAATAGATTCTGGCGGGCGATCGCCAGCGGGCTGAGCAGCGAAGAGGCTGCGCTCGAAGCAGGAGTGTCGCAACCTGTCGGTACCAGATGGTTCCGAAAGGCGGGGGGCATGCCACCAGCGATGTTCAGATCTTCGGCCAAGCCGCTCTCTGGGCGGTACCTCTCATTGGTAGAGCGCGAGGAGATCGCACTCCTCAAGGTGCAGGGTCATTCCATACAGGAGATTGGGCGCCGCCTCGCGCGGGCTGCCTCGACAATCTCCCGTGAACTGCGGCGCAATGCGGCCACCCGCAGCGGCGGGTTGGAATACCGGGCGACGACTGCCCAGTGGCATGCAGATCGATCGGCCTGTCGTCCGAAGCTGACCAAGCTTGCGCTCAACACCACCTTGCGCACTTATGTGGAAGAGCGACTTGCCGGTGTCGTCGTGGCTCCGAGCGGCACTCCCGTTCCTGGTCCCGCCGTTCCGTGGAAGGGCCGCCGGCATGGGCCGCGCAAGGATCGGCGATGGGCCAAAGCCTGGAGCCCTGAGCAGATTGCCCGACGCTTGCCGATCGACTTCCCGGACGACAAGACGATGCGCATCAGCCACGAAGCTATCTATCAAGCCCTCTTCGTTCAGGGCCGTGGGGCGCTACGCCGCGAGCTGACGGCCTGCTTGCGAACAGGGCGTGTGTTACGGACGCCAAGAGCGCGCGTACGCAGGCGAGGCAAGGGCTTTGTCTCGCCAGAGATCATGATCAGTGAGCGCCCCGCTGAAGCGGCCGATCGAGCCGTGCCGGGACATTGGGAGGGAGATCTTATCCTCGGTCTTGGCAGCTCGGCAATCGGCACGCTGGTCGAGCGCACGACGCGCTTCACGATGCTCTTGCACCTTCCACGGTTGGCGGGGCATGGCGAAGCTCCGCGCGCGAAGAACGGGCCCGCCCTCGCGGGACATGGGGCCGAAGCCGTGCGCGACGCGATCACGCGCACCATCATCACTTTGCCCGAAGAGCTGCGCCGCTCGCTAACCTGGGATCAGGGAGCCGAAATGGCACAGCACGATCGTCTCAAGATCGATGCGGGTATCCAGGTCTACTTCTGCGACCCGCAAAGCCCTTGGCAGCGTGGCACTAACGAGAACACCAACGGTTTGTTGCGGCAGTACTTCCCGAAAGGCACTGACCTGAGCATCCACAGCGCCGACGAGATATCCGCTGTGGCAGCGGCCCTCAATGCCCGACCGAGAAAGACACTGGGTTGGAAAACGCCCGCGGAGGCGCTTGACGACTTACTATCATGAGTGAAAATAACTGGTGTTGCGACGACCGCTTGAATCCGCCCAATACGTCTCGATCAAATATACCGAGCGCCTGGCTGAAGCAGGCGTGGAGCCCTCCGTCGGCAGCGTTGGAGATTCCTATGACAATGCTCTCGCCGAAACCATCAACGGTCTCTACAAGGCCGAGGTGATACATCGGCGTGGGCCATGGCGCAGCTTCGAGGCCGTCGAGTTCGCTACCCTGGAATGGGTCGATTGGTTCAACAACCGAAGGCTCCTTGAGCCCATCGGCAACATACCGCCGGCCGAAGCAGAGCAACGCTACTACGCCATGCTGGAACAACCCGCCATGGCGGCATAACTTAAACCAAATGGCCTCCGGCAAACCCGGGGCGGTTCACCTCATCTGCCGACCGCTCAACGATTTGCATTCGTCAAGCCTGACGAGCTCCATTGAGTCAAACCCGCGAGGCCTTTAATCCCGCAGGAGCGGCTGAGCATCGATCGGAAGTAAAGATAAACGGTCAGCTATGTACGCGATGCTCGCCATCTCTGCCGAATGCCAACCCCGCTTGCGCCGATCTCCACAATCTTCTTTGCCACAATTTCGGAGATAGGGTCGTCTCGATCAACTAGGCAAAACGAGCGCAGGAGCCGCGCATAGGCCGAGCTCAGGCATTCAATTTCGTCCGGCGGCAACTTGCTGCCCTGGAGCACTCGATCGATCGGCATTGATCACCGCCCCCGGGGATGCGCCAGCTTTGATGCGTCGGACCAAGATGCGTCAGAACGCGCTCGGGTTAGTCTCGCTATAGCTGCCCTTGTCGTCCCATCTATAAACGACATAGTCGAGCTGCTTGATGTCACCCTTGGCATTGTATTCCGGTTTGCCGATCACCGTGTCCCAGGACCCCGCTTTAATCGGTGTCCATCACCTTCCTCGGATCGTGGTGCCGAGTTTGGCTGCGGCTTGCGTCCGGACCTGCCAGCAGCGAAAGTATAGAGCGTGTAGCCTTCGGGGTCGATATTCCCGGATCTGAATTTATTGACGATCGCAGCCGTCGTCGGTTTCTTGCGCAGGTCGCGTCCTAAGGTGAAGAACGTAGCTGCGCCGGTTATCGAGGCATATTCCTTGTCAGCCAACGCGTCGCTCGAAATCAGAACGTCCTTCAGTCCTGATCGCGCGTCTGGCGCAAGATGAGGCCCGCCGACATCGACGAGGTCGATATCGTCTCGCTTCAGGCGCGAGACGATCGCATTGAAGTCCTTGTCGTCCTTGTTATAGGACTCGTACATCTTCTCGATGATGCCGGCCTTGTTGAGGGCCTTCTTCGTCTCGTCGGCAAGCCCTTACCATAAGTCGTCTTGTCATCAGAATGGGGATGTTCTTGCTGTTCACTGAACTCCCGCGCGTCTCCCGACTGCTATGCGCAACACGACCTGATCGGGCTCCATCGCCAGGTGTGCCGGTGCAAATAGCGAAAATATTGTACTAAAGGGACGGATGCGCGCCGGTCTTGCGATTGCATGCAATCTCGAGCGGCGCGCATGCGGGGTTGTGGTGAGAACAGCCACACCTTCGATCTCGTCGATGTGAGCCACATCCTTGGGCGAACGAGACGATGTAACGAAGCATGGATGCGAAGCTGGTGTCGCAAATCTGTCAGATAACTATCGTGAGATTGGCCGCATCGCAATGCTGGTGCGGCTGCCGTGACGCGCGGCAAGACGGCCGGTGGTTAGGCATGCCGAAACTGGAAATCTTCTCACGCTCGCTCCGGTACGCACCGTACGGTTATGATACGATCAGATCACTCTCGCTGAGAGAGTGTGCGTTTGTCCGGTCAGTACGAAGGTTGCGCGCGCATGCCGAAGCGCAATCTGCCAAATAACCATGCGGGGGAGGAATCGGCCGCACCCGGTTCCTTCTTCCGGCGCGTCTTTGGAAAGGCCCTTAGGCGCAAAGAACTGGGGCGCAGGTGTCTCCGCGTGGCGCTGGCATCAAGTTGTGCAGCGGGGGCATCACCGGCACGGGCGAGCGTGTCGAGGGTGGCCTCGGCATGCTGGTTCTGCCTAACCGTCTATCCTATGGAATGGCGTCAAGCATGTGCCGTTTGGTGGCGTTGAGAGATGTGATTGCGCTTGGTCGCGACATGCACCCCAGCAGGGACTTGTTTTCCGGACGGCAGTAAATGACGGATGGCACCGGCGGCTCTCGGCTTCTTTTCGCCAGCGCGCGATGAATCTTCCTGCAAATGTGTCGCGCGCCGGTGATAAGCAAGTTTCTGCGACGAAAGCTCGATCGCGCGCTGTCGCGGGGGCGGGATCGTTGATCAACGGACACGCTGTGACCTGCCAAAATCAAAACCGAAGTGCGATCACCTACGTAATCGAAGCACTCCAGTCGCCAATCATGGTGGCGATTAATGGGCGCGCGCCTGGCTGCAGTTATGCCTCCGTCGGAGCGGGAAAAACGTGCAGGCCGCGCATCGTGCTAGTTGATGGGAGACGGTTGCGTCCGACCGCCTTGAAAGAGTGCACGGCGGATCCTTCATCTTCTTTTTGTAGCCATCACAGTCGTCTCACGATTGATGGCATTGGGCGGATTGAGCAATGTACCCAACCCATATAGGCAAGCTTAACAGCTATGCCGAGGCCCTGGAAACCTTGGGAGGAGACGCTCGACTGCGCGGCCTAATGCCGCGCGCAGGGATTGATTTTGCTTCGAACGATTATCTGGCCTTGGCGAGCGCGCCGCGTATGAAAAAGGCTCTGTTCACCGCGCTTGAGGCCGGCACGCCTATCGGAGCTGGTGGGTCACGGCTGCTGCGCGGCAACTGCGAGGAGCACGAAGCTCTCGAAGCCGAGGCGGCGCAGTTCTTCCGATCGGAGACAGCGCTGTTTTTTGGCGGCGGTTATATCGCAAACGTCGCTGTTCTGACGACGCTGCCGCAGCGGGCGATCTGCTCGTTCTCGATTCGCTCGTGCACGCCAGCATTCATTAAGCCGCGCGAGCGGGTCGAGCCAAGTTTCGGATAAGCGCCCACAATGATTTACAGTCGGTTGAAGATAGGATTAGCGACTGGCGCGCCAAGGGCGGAATGGGGCGCATCTGGATCGTGGTGGAGAGCCTCTACAGTATGGACGGTGACTTCGCGCCGCTTAAAGATCTGGTCGCAATAGCCGAGCGCTACGAGGCGTTCCCAGTCGTGGACGAGCCCCATGCCACAGGCGTTTACGGCGAGCAGGGCCGGGGGCTCACCGCTTCCTATGAGGGGCGCGAAGATCTGGTGGTGATCCACACTTGCGGGAAGGCGCTGGGCGCGGCGGGCGCGCTTGTCACTGCTTCCGGCGTATTGCGCGGCTTCATG
>NZ_LBIX01000109.1:0-6019 GCF_028128655.1 Bradyrhizobium sp. CCBAU 45394
TTGTCGGACACCTGCCGCGACAAAGCCCTCACTGTCAGCTCAAGTCCCTTCTTTTACAGCAGATGTATTTCGGGCGGCGTGTGACCAGCACGCGCCATTGTGCCGGGATCACGTCAAGGCGCTTGCTGACGTCCTCGCCGATCTTCGTCATGGCGCCGCAACCGCACGGACCGAGCGTGCTCGCAGGCTCGATGATCCGTTCCACCCGCGGCAAATGGCCAGGCAAGCAGCCGCGATTGTGATGAGAACCTTGATCCGGCACGTTCCGCGATCGGCCCTTGATCACAGCCTCGGCTCTCTCCTGCGCCGGGTCCAGGATGCCTTGCGCAATCTCCACGTCTTCCAACGGTAATTGATACTGATCTGGCCGCAGCTTCTCGGACTTCGAACCGAACTTTTCGCGTCGCAATTCGCCGAGGATGACCTCCAGCCGACGCCGGGCCTCCTCTGACGCCGCCAGTGCCCCCTGATGCTCGCTCAAGGCCGCCTGCGTTTGCGCCAAAAGCGTCTTCAGGCGTTCGTTTTCGTCGCGCAGCGCCGCGATGCTCACGCGCTATTTCGAGCATATCGCCGCCGCGCGTGCCACGTTCAAAATAGCTTCCGAGTCATTCTGCCGCAGTTATCCCGCCGCCTGCGGCCGCCGTGCTTCTTCCGGACGGACCAACCTCCAATCCAGCCCCTCGAACAAGGCCGCGAACATCGCCGGCGACATCCGGCATCACGCCGTCCGCGATCGTTGGCCAAACGAACTTGCAACCTTCGAGGCGTTTGTGCACCAACACCAGGCCCGTTCGATCCCAGACCAAAATCTTGATCCGGTCAGCTCGTTTCGATCGGAACACGAAGGCCGCGCCGCTGAACGGGTCGAGACGAAGCATGTCCTGCACCTTCGCCGCAAGCCCATCGTGGCCACAGCGGAAGTCGATCGGCCGCGTCGCGATGTAAATCTTCAGATCGGCACCGGCCGCGATCATCGTGACGCTCGCACTGCGCGGATCACTCGGGACAGCTGCTCGGCATGAATGGCCACATCCGTCCGCAGCACGACATCGCCGATCGCGATCTCAAGCTTGATCGCGGGAACCTGACGCTCCTCCAACGCACCTTCCACGACCAGCGGCGCGAATGTCGGCTGCGACGCCTCGCACGGCGACAACATGCCTCGCTGGCGAAACCGCCGTCGCCAATCGTAGATCTGCCAGCGCGTCGCTCCGTGCTTGCGCGCCACCTCGGACACCTGGGCACCGGGCAACAGACTCTCGGCGACGATCCGAGCTCTCTCAGCTTCCGAACGTACGCGGCGCCTCGATGGTCCTTCAAGAACCTCCAGCCGGTTCACCGACCCCGTCGTTGAGCCGTCGAAATGGACGTCCTTTTTGCTGTCCAATCCCATCCCATACCTCCGTCCAAGCCGGAGGCTTCTTTCGCACAGTTATACCGATCCCGAAGCAAGGGTTCCGGCTAAGCGCTTACGACTTATCCCCCTGCGACATCGAACGGATCGACGAGAACCGCTTTCAGCACTCGGTGGCGTTGTTCAGCTTCTCTTCGCAGGAAGTCGTGCTGACCGTCGAGCGGACCGTCCCGACACTCGAAAGCCGGAAGACTGACAAGGAAAGGACCTCCTGTATCGCGGCATCTCCGCGCGCAACTTCAAGCGACAGTTCACGCTGGCTGACCACGTCGAGGTCAAGGGCTCCCGCTTCGAGAACGGCCTGCTGGTTACCGACCTGCACGCTCGCGACGAGGACACGATCCGATCATGTCTCACCACTCCCCACAAAACGGGAGATCATGAGCTCCGCGACCCGATCGGAGCGATCCATTCCGGAAGCTAGCTTTGCATCGTATATCCCCCCGGGATTTGTAAGATTAAGGTCTATGATATAGGGATACGCCATATCTATTCCTACGAAATTGATCCCATGCTTCATCAACTTCCGACCGATCAACTCGGCGAGCTCGATTTCGGCGGAATTCAAGTCGACCGGAATCGGCCTCGCTCCTTGAGCGATATTAGACCTGTGATCGTCTGCAGACTTCTCCCGACCGTGCCAGGCGACCGCCTCGCCGCACGCAACAATTATCCGCTTTTCGCCCTTCCCTACCTCGGGGATAAACTGCTGAAGAACCGCGTATTGGGCTTTAAGGCCGCCTGGTCCGTACCCGGCGCGCCTTTGCGTGATCAGGGATTCGCGTTCGGTGAGACCGCCGAATTCGCTCTGTGCATCAGCATTTCCGGTAAGGCATTGGAGGATCGCTCGGACATTTGGACCGTTTGGAGGAAGCAAGAAGACATTTTGTCCACAATAGGCGCCTGGCGGTTTCGCTACCCACCAAAGATGTGAGCTCTGACGGTAACACTCCCAAAGAAGCGAGAACTCATTCGATGTATATGCAAACGCCCTGTTCTCTTTTGGAACAACGTGGCCCAACGAATGTTTTGTCTCCAAAAACATCGTGCCTTCAATGCTGTTAACGAACGCGGTATCTTGGGAGGCTAGCCAAAGCAATTGCCAGACATCGTGGGCGATGCTAGGCGGGGCCCCACAATTTACCCAGACAATCTGGCACTCGTCAAAAAAATACACACCCTGAATCCCCTGCGCTGCCGCGCCAAGACCATACGGCTCGCCGCTCGCTTGCACGAGAACTCCCCGGGTGAAAAAGCGGTAATCATCAGCTCCAATGGCCGTGATCTCGCCGAACACAACTTCCCAGCCGGAACGACGAAACGCGTTACTGATAGGTACATCGTTTTCGCCTAAGCAGTCAGGGCGATTTGTGAGTATGAGTAGTCTCATCACGTTCTCCTTAGCGTGTCGAACAACAGAACTTGAAATCGCAACAATCCCGACTGTCGAAAGCTCCAACGTAACTGTCTGTTGTGGCAGTAGGATGTGTGACCAGGTTCGACTAACGCTTGGTGCCATTCACGGTTCGTGCGTGCCTTCTCGGCAGGGTCATTTCGATTTGTGCCCGCAACACTGTTCTTGCCAAAAGCAACTACCATGCCAGCCCGTCGCGCTCCAAGCCGTCGATCAGATTTCGACTTCGCACCTTCGTGGACACCAACATTCTGGCATGAAACTAACATTCTAAGTTTCATGGTCGGAATTCATACATCGCTCAAACGCGCGATGCGGTGAACCGGTCATTTGCAATCCTTTTCCGACTCGTTTGCCAAGGCAAATCCAATTGCTTTCCGGAATCGCAAGTTTCGGAAACGACGATAGTCCGAAGAGCTGCCGCTTAGGTGGTTTTTTCCGCGGCGATACCTTCCAGAGAGCGCTGTGCACACATGTACGCACGGCGAAGGTGACGTCGATACCCTTGGGCTACTCTCGAGCTATATCAAAATCGTACAGAGAGCCGATACCAACACACGATCTCCTAGAGCAGCTGGTCGGTTGCCGCGACTCATTAAGCCCAAACATCAGTAGCCTCCACGAACAGAACCTCCCGATCTGATCGCGACGAGACGTCGCGTCAATAACACGCATCACGAATAACGTTCAGGCAATCAACCTATTGCCATCCCGCTCAGCCACTCGTTCGACACCCAGAGCTGCTGTCAGCCTGTCTGACGATGACCAGTGTCTGCCAACATATGCGCGACCGGCGGCGACGCACCTCGAAGCATTACTTAGTAGATTGCTGAAGAGGGACCCTTGTGGCATGGCCATTGCTTCAAAATACCACGACGTTGACCGATGCAGTACTCACCTTCCACCGGCCGCAACGTGGTGACGGCGTCCAGCCTGGAATTCAGCAAAGGACTAATAATGCCCTCCGAACTCCTTTACCTCTCGAATGCCGACATCCAACGATTACACATCACGCCTCGCGAGGCGCGCCAAGCCGTTCTCGAGGCGTTTCGCGACAATGCAGCGGGTCGCAACATTGGCCTCCCGAAATCGGCCATCAGTATCGGTCCGGGCTCCTGGTTCATCGCTATGAACGCGGCATCCGAGGCCAACGGCGTCGCGGCAGTGAAGATGGTGGCGGTCGCTCCAGAACAAGAGAATCGCACAACATCGAGAGTTAATGGCTTGGTCTCTGTGAGCGATTACAAAACTGGCGTCCCCATAGCAGTTTTGGATGGTAATTCCATCACGCTTATACGGACTGCGGCGATGTCGTCCGTGGCGGCCACGTATCTCGCGCCTGAGGCGCCCCTAACGATTGGCTTGGTCGGTTGCGGCTTGCAGGCACTCAGCCATCTTGATGCCTTTGTCGACTTGTTCCCATCGATATGCAAAATATTTCTGTTAAGCCGAAGCGTCTCCTCCGCTGAGAGACTCGCGGCGGCCGTGTCTGAAAAGCGGCTGGAGCCAATTATATCAAAGGATCCTAATGCTCTCTTGAGTCAAAGCGAAATTGCGATTTCCATGGTCCCGAGTTCGCCAGGATTGAAGCCGTTTCTGGACGCTCGACTGATGCCGTCTTCGTCATTCGCCGCTGCTGTGGACGGAGCCAGGAGCTGGTTACCGGAAGCTCTCTCTGCTTTCGACAGGCTCGTCACGGATAGTTTGGAGCAATCCAAATCGCCGGTTGACGCATCAGGAGAGTACGTCAAATTCGCAAAATTCCAAGATGACCTTGTGCATCTTGCATCTGGTTCATCGCGTCCTGATACACCAACCAGAGCTTTGTTCGCTTTCCAAGGCTTCGTAACCGCGGATCTGGCGTTGGCCGAATTGGCGATCCAAAAGGCGCGTGTGTTGGGAATCGGAACTATTCTACCGCGGTAGGGATGAAGGTAATGAAAAGGACCGCCCCTTAGAAAGAGAACGCGGATTCTTTGCTCGGTGGATGAGGCTGCGGAGCCTGTCGGCGAGGCCAGGGAGCATCGTTCCGTGGCGACCTTTGCGATGGCAAAAGGCTGCTGCGATGACAAGAGGTGGGGCGGTGCAGAGATCGGTCCTGCGAGGCGCGGAAACGGCTTGAAAATCATGGCGATTGAGGATCTCCACGGTTTGCCGCTTTCATGAGCACGCATGCCGCGAACCATCACGAAGTGCGCTTGGTACAGCTCTGCTTCGATTTCTACATGATCGAGGCCAAGCAGCCAGGGAACCTGATAGGCGACCGCCCTATGACCGTGGGAAGCGGTTGTCAAGTGGACTGCAGCCCGCTGCATAACTTAGCTCCGGGCAATTTCCCAAGCAACTCGTTAAGAGCGAGACATCTCGTTAGTGAGACAGACCTCAACTCGCTGAATCTCGCAGTGTTTCGGCTAAGGCTTCGTCGAACAGCTCAAGGCCCTCATGTAGCGTCTCGCGCTCGATCGTAAGTGCAGGCAAGAACTTTACGACTTGATCAAGGGGCCCGCATCGTTCGATAACGGGCCCTTCTCGAATGCCTTGCGCACCGCCCCGGATGCGATTTCAGGCATTTTGCAATCAAACCCCAACGCCATGCCGCGGCCACGAACAGCGAAATTGTTTCCGTGCTTCGATGCCATGGCCTCAAGTCGGCATCGCATACAGTCTACTACTCGGTGAACGTGCTCCGACAATGTTTCGCTGCGCCAGTAAGTGTTTATAGCTGCGGTTGCAGATATGAGAGCCAGATTGTTCCCTCGAAAGGTGCCAGTGTGAACCGTCCCGGGTTTGCCGGAGGCCATTTGGTTTAAGTTAAGCTGCCATGGCCGGTTGTTCCAGCATGGCGTAGTAGCGTTGCTCGGCTTCGGCCGGCGGGATGTTTCCGATGGGCTCCAGGAGCCGTCGGTTGTCGAACCAGTCGACCCATTCGAGAGTGGCGAACTCGACGGCCTCGGAGTTGCGCCATGGCCCGCGCCGATATCACCTCGGCCTTGTAGAGACCGTTGATGGTTTCGGCGAGAGCGTTGTCATAGGAATCTCCGACACTGCCGACAGAAGGTGCTCGACGCCGGCCTCAGCCAGGCGCTCGGTGTACTTAATGGATACGTATTGGGCGGATTCAAATGGTCGTCGCAACACCGTTTTCACTCATGACAGCAATTCGTCAAGCGCCTCCGCCGGGGTTTTCCAGC
>NZ_LBIX01000110.1:0-6360 GCF_028128655.1 Bradyrhizobium sp. CCBAU 45394
CTTTGTCGGACACCTGCCGCGACAAAGCACTCACTGTCAGCTCAAGTCCCTTCTTTTACAGGTAAGCCGATTGAAGGGCACATCGAGCACGACGATACCTGTCGGAAGTCTAGGCAGGCTAGTAAGAGACAGCGACTCGAGATCCACTCTTGTGGCCTCACCCCGAGCATTCAGTCGCCTTACCGCCTCTTCACGATCCTCGAGCGGACCCACCTCCGGTTCTGCAGCCCAATGCTCAAGCACCTCGTTCTCGTCTCCCTCCGCATGGGCTGAATCCGCCGAGTTTGCTGCATAGCCTGTTACGACTCCGTCCCACTGCGCCGTAGCCCCGCTTCCCGGGTCCTCTTGTTCGGAGGACCCGGAAGGGATCACATCGCCGCGCTGAATCTGTTCTGCCTGAAAACGATCCATTGAATCTCCTTACGAGACTGAGCAGGCTCAGTCCACGACGATACGTTGTAGGCCTAAGACACTTAGCTTTCGATAAGCTGACAAGAGCTATCGCCGGAAAAGGGGCAACGATGGCATCGAAGCCGGCATATCTGTCGGAGCACTGACTCGATGATGGCTGAGGGCGATTTTTCTTCCGCCTCCACGCTACCGCGGATAACCAAGGCAGGAGCGCCTTAGGCATAGAGCCCAGCGCGGCTGGCGCCTCATCTCAACCGCGGCCAGTGGAGCCTTCGGCCGAGTACGTGGCAACGAAAAGTGGCAGGCGCTCCGAACGCCAAAGCGCTGGCGGTGTCCTATGCCAAGGCAATCCGTGCCAAACTGGTCTTTGCGAAGCTTGACCGGTTCAACCTCAAACCGGCTTGCTTCGATCACCTCTGGCAACCGAGCGACCTGGGGCTGCAGCGACACTCGTCAACTGATCAAACGTTGGTCAGAGCCTAGATTCCGGCAGGTACCCAATTGACTATCATCGGAACGCGCCACCTCCCCATGCGCCTCGGATTATCTCATCACGACGACCTGCATCGGCGAGAAGTTCATCCTGCCCGCGTTCACCTTCAACTATCGTGTTGTCTGGATGACGAGTCTCCCCACGCGCTGCAGCGACACTCGTCAGCTGATCGACAGGTAGGCCTGCTAAGGGCAGAACGCTGCCACGTTGACAGTCCTCCGGGACTTATCTGGTCAACGAAATGGCAGGAAGCCTCGCAGCAGTATCGATCAGTTTGCCGCGTGTGACCCTGTGCCGGCTCGAGTCGGGCGGGAGCCGCAGCGCACGTGCGCTGGCTCTCGAATGATCATGACAACCCGCCTGCTTCGCGACCTGGAGAAGCGGGGGTATTCTTGTTCTGACGATGGAGAAATTGATGAACACAGGACAGGCACAGTGGAGTGCAGGTTCTTCCTCGGCCGCTTCTGAGGCGGGGGAGCAGGAAAGTTACCTCAGCGGCTTCAGCCGAGCCGTGGCGGATTTGGTCGAAGCCATGACAGGATATCGGACCCCGGCCTCCGCGCGCGCGCAGATCCTGGACAACTGGGTTACCGAAGAGGGGCAGGGCGAAGCCGAGAATCGGCGACAGGGGCACACACGAATTAGGGGGGCGGACAACACGGGCTCGCACTCGCTGGATTTGTCCTCCCTCTCCCTGACCGCTTTGCCCGCCGCCCTGCCGCCAAGATTGCTGGAACTGCGCGCCAGGCACAACGAGCTAAGCAGCCTGCCCGCTAGCTTTCCACCCGGTCTTCAGCATCTTCTCATTAGCCATAACCGGTTGACCAGTTTGCCGGAAGCTCTTCCGGCGACCCTCTCTCGGCTGGAGGTGGCCGATAACGGCTTGATCAGTCTGCCGGCCAACCTTCCGGCTGGGCTCGAGATCCTGAACGCAAGCGACAACCGACTAACTAGCCTGCCGGACGCTCTCCCGAGCAGGCTCACCTCGCTCGCGGTTAGTGGCAATCAGCTGACCGATCTCCCCAACTCCCTCCCATCGGGGCTCATTGAACTCGATGTCAGCAGCAATCAATTGGCCAGCCTCCCCGACCCCCTTCCGAGCACCCTCCAATCGCTCAATCTCAGCGGTAACCGGCTGACCAGCCTGCCTGAGGATCTTCTCGAAGGTCTGGTACCGAATCTTAGTTTCAACTACCCTCATTTGGAGAACCTCGAGTTCGGGGATAACCCGCTGCCGGACGACGTCCTCGCTAATCTGGCGGCGGCTGAAGCGCCACCGCAGCTTGCGCAGCAATCTCTATATGAGGCTGCCGCGCACTGGCTCGCAGACGACCCGGCGACGCTGGCCGAATGGCAGCACTTTGCGGATGAGCCAGGCGCCCAGGACTACGCGCAGTTCCTGGAGAGGCTACGAGGAACCGTGAATTACGGCAATGACGAGTTTCGGCAGAGAGTGGCTGATGATCTGCGGCAGGCGGCGGCCAATCCGAGATTGCGCGAGCAGTTTTTTGCACAGGCTTCCGAGGCCAACCTGAGCTGCGAGGATCGAGTTACCTTGCACTGGAACGGTATGCAGACCGCGCGCCTCAACGCTGACGTCGAGGACGGCGTCTATGACGATCGTCTTGGCGAACTGATCCAGCGCGGCCGTGTTGCGTTCCGCTTGGAGGCGCTTGACGAGATCGCGCGCGACAGGGTCAACTCGCTCCTCAGCGTCTACCCGGACCTAGACGAGATCGAAGTCTACCTGGCCTATCAACATCGGCTGCGCGAGCCGCTCGAGCTGAGTCACCTCGCCCCTAACATGCAATACCTGGCGGTCTCTCGTGTAAGCGAGGATGACGCGACGGAGGCGCTGGACCTGGTCCGGGAGCGGGAAGCGAACGAATTCACGGACTATATGTCAACGCGCTGGCAACCTTGGGAGACGGTGCTGAGGCGCATCGCACCGGACGAACATGCAGCGATGCAGGACCGGCTCGTCGAAGCCATGGGCGAAGAGTTCCAAAGCCGTCTGGATCAGCGACTGGCCGAACATGGCCTGGTGGGCGACGTCGATGCCGAGCGGGTGGTCGGAGCCCAGGTCCGAAACCAAATCGCAGGCGAGATTAAAGGCGAGGTCATGCACCGGCTGCTCGCAGAGCGTGGCTTAGAACAATGAGACTTTCCAAGAGTCCCGCAGGGATATTTTTCATTGCTCTGTGGCGCTGCCTCAAGATGGGTCCTGCAATCGACATCATCTTTGAGCTGCCGATTGCCGATTGGCGCTCGAGCGAGAGGCTGAGGCGCGGCCCGTCGAGGCAGCACGCATCTACCGCCGTGAAGATCGCACGGTGTGCGGCAGCATGAAATGGTCGGCGTGCAGCCTCATTGCCGAGCGCCGAGCCTTGTCAATCCTTGTAAGACGGGATGCCCGGGCCTTCTACCAGCTGCGGGATGCTCCGCCGGAATTCTGTCGTGACCGCGCGCCGCCTTTGCTTCGTACTCGTCCTCGGGCGAGCGAAATCGACGCGTCAACAACCGGCTTTGATCATCGCGATTGTCGCGGTCGGTCAAGTGCATGCTCTCAGTCGTTCGAACGAGCGGGAGCGCGCGAGCGGCACGCGTTTGATTAACTCCCAAAGGACTTGCTCCTCACGGCCCAGACGTGACTTGCCGCGCTTCTTCGATACTCAATCCGTGGCATTTCCGGAATGTGCCAATTGCATCGTGGATGGTTATTGCGAGTCCCGAACACTGAATCGCTGAAAGGGCCGGCTCCGCTTCGAAGCATAATTGCCTTGACTGCGACTGCTCGGGCGCGAGTTTGCCATCATGTCATCCTCATCGACTCGATGATGGGGGACGCCGACGCTCGCAATGCTGGCAGGAACATCAGCGAGCTGGCTTGCGGGCCGATGCTGTTCATTTTTTGCTTCAAGCGATCCATAGCCGCGGCGTGCCGCCTGCGCGATCTGAGCCGCAGAACGGTCAGGACGTCCGAGAACGGTACCTCGCTAGCGGTCGTTCGGTAGCCTCCTTGGCGAGGCACATCTCCCGGAGGAGCAGCTTAAAACTCCCCGATCGATTCAGCTTGTAGTGGAACGCCATGGCCAGGTCATGTCTGCGGGAACCCTGGCGAGCTGTTCGCTTCATTCCGGATTACCTGCTGTGTCCCCCACTGCCGGCCCAAGTCGGACCCTCGGTCAGGACTAGGGCGTATTCAATCGTCAGGACAATCGGCACCTTAAGCATCTTCCGCTGGAGCCGCGGCGATCCCTCCGCGGATCTATCTGGATTTCCTGTTCGACGCCGGGCGCGGTTGCCGCGGAATCATACAAGAGCCACGATGGGGTTATCGCCGGCGCCACTGGGCCGGGCGACGCGCAGCAGTCTCTCGGCTTGCCTGCGACGCTAGGCCGTGCGTGCTGCAATGAGATGGAACGCCTGAGCTACCGATAACCAAGGCCTTGCGCCTATTGGTCCAAGTTGGCCGGATCACGTGCGAGTCTCACGGCCTAGCTGGGCCTCGACGCTTGGATCGAGGTTGATGGATCCAAGAAATCCCCTCATCGGATTCCTATGGGGTCGCAATTCATTGCTTCGGCGTGTCAGCATTCGATGTTTCGCAGGCCTCACAATAGCTAAAACTAAAGAGCGACGGTCTCCGAAGCGGAGGTGAGTTCTTTCAATCGAAAAAGTTGATTGTTCCATCGTGTGAGTGCAATGTCGAAGGGCTGCACGACTGCAACCACAAATCGTCACAAGCCTGCTGTTTCCTTGCGTGTGCACTCAGAACATGCGGAGAAAATAGTGCGATGTCAGGTGCGGATTGGCGATCAGAGAGCGCATACCACGATGTCAAGAAAGCAGAAACTGTCGACATCGCCTGGGAGTGGCTACGCGCGATCGCGAATATCAAAAAGACTTCCGGGCCCTGCCCAGCGCTAAACAATCCAGCCCGACGGATCACTTCCGACGGAAGTGGGGACTGACGTTTCGCGGCTGATCCGCAGAAGATGTTCGACAAGCAAACCGTTTTCTGGTCGCCTGAGGCGCTGCCGACCGTGCTAAACGTCCGCACGGCGACTTGCTCGACCGCGTCCAATCCATACAGGCTTGATGTCGCCGACCTCGCAGCCAGCGAGCTTCGCGAGGCGCCGGATGGATGGCATGTGGTCGTGCCGCTCGGAGGAGCGAAGCATCGGCTTTGTCTAACAGAACTCCCATCGCGCGCATCATTGGTTACCCTCGATTTGCCGCTCGACCGCAACTTGGGCCTCCGTTTGCAGGCTGCACATCGATTTTGGTTGGCACTCGAACAGCGCCCCGTTGGGCGGCCTCCTCTTGCTCAATCGATCGGGATCACGTCCTCGCTTTGCGTGCAGTGGACGGGTGGCTCGAAGGCAACAGCTATCGCAACATTGCGCAAGGCCTGTTTGGCAAGCCTCGCATTCCCGATCGAGGGTGGAAAACACACGATCTGCGCAGCCGGACCATCCGCCTGGTCCAGATGGGGTTGCGCCTCATGCGAGGCGGCTATCGTGACTTGCTCCGTCACAAGGGCAAAGACAGGGACGACACCTCCTGAGCTCTTTGCTGATTGGTTAGGGCGCTTGGGACTAGTAGGGAGCAAGCGAGCGATGTCTTCACTATGGAAGAAAAACCTCTCGGCACGCCATCGGTTACGGCTTCGTCGCGATGACTACTGTGGTGTTCGGCTTCCAAGATCGCGGTATAAAGCCGCGAGCCAGCGCGCGAGCTTGATGCAATCGACAAATCGAGTGTGGGTCCTTTCGCGGTCTTCTGGGGCTTCGACTTCCAGGTGCAGAAGTCGCTGGACCGTCCTGGCGGGGAGGCGAAGCCCGGCCGACTCGCGCTGGTGGCTGCAAGTGAAACGTACTGCGGAACGGGCCGTCAGGCGGTGGCAAGGACACCTTACCGTCCGGCTGGAGTGGCGTGATCGCGCTTTCGGCATCCCGCAGCTTGGCGCAGCCGCAACAGGGCGCACCTTGCCAGCAGGCAAGGCTCGACGACCGGACCGCGCGATTGATCAACCACGCGTTGATCAAGGCGAGCTCGATATCGCGTTTTGGGTTCTTTTGTTGCGCATCCACGCGGCGCGACCACGCTTAACTGCAGGGGCGTCAGCGATTTGGTGATCAGTCCTAAGCGCCCTTGTGCTGCGGTTACCAGGGTGCAAGTGCGTATGGTCGGCCGACGGACCTATCGTTTGCATCATCAACCAGTCTGCGGTAGCGAAGCGTCCGATCGGATTGATCTCCGCAGCGCGGCGCCGATGTCGTGGTAAGTCTTGGACCAGCGCTTGCACGGCGTGGTTATGTGAGGAGCACCGATTTGGCAGGTATCGTGGTTGCAGGTGGAGAGCCGCTCGTCTGTTCAGACGCAGTGAATGTCATAGGGCGTCAAAGACGTTGATTGACGGTATGTCAACGAAGCAGGGAATCCCGAATGAG
>NZ_LBIX01000111.1:0-6861 GCF_028128655.1 Bradyrhizobium sp. CCBAU 45394
GAGGCGGGTTGTGCGTCTTGCTTTCGGCCGCACCGTTGCCGGTAGCCGCTCGGTGAATATCTGACGCGGGCATTGCGGATTAGCGCATCGAAAGCGTCGCGCCTGAAGCCGGATTTCGACCACTCGACCTTGCCACGGCAGATGGGGGGGGGGGGGGGGGGGGGGGGGGGGGGGGGGGGGGGGGGGGGGGGGGGGGGGGGGGGGGGGGGGGGGGGGGGGGGGGGGGGGGGGGGGGGGGGGGGGGGGGGGGGGGGGGGGGGGGGGGGGGGGGGGGGGGGGGGGGGGGGGGGGGGGGGGGGGGGGGGGGGGGGGGGGGGGGGGGGGGGGGGGGGGGGGGGGGGGGGGGGGGGGGGGGGGGGGGGGGGGGGGGGGGGGGGGGGGGGGGGGGGGGGGGGGGGGGGGGGGGGGGGGGGGGGGGGGGGGGGGGGGGGGGGGGGGGCGCCAACAACACGCCGTTTAGAGTTCAACCCATATCTCATTTCCTGTTCTGCTAATATGGCTGGTTAGCACGACTGCGGAGGAGAGCAGGGTGGTGACGGTAGATCGTCGCTGGTTGTTCCAGATGCCAAGATCGAATGCTCGCTGAAGCGGAAGGCGGACGGACTGTTGAAGACTGAAGCATTCGTCGCGCGGGAAAAGTCTAACGAAGACATCACACCAACGGCCCAAGTCCTGCCGTGTCGGTACTTGCGTTTTGGGGATGAAACGCGGAATTAAAAGCGATGCCAACGACTTTGTCACGTCCGGTCGGGACCATTCCCGGCCTGACTGTCTGGGTTCTGACGAACCCAAGCGTTTAGCTGAATCCGGTCTGCGCCCGCCACAAGCGAGCGTAAGCGCCTTCAGCTGTCAGCAGATCAGCATGCCTTCCCTCCGCAACAACACATCCCTTATCCAAGACGACGATCTTATCGGCTCCGCAAATCGTGTTGAGTCGATGAGAGATAACCACGATGATCTTGCCAGCCAGACGCAGTTCCTCAATCGCCCGTATGACAAATGTCTCTGCGACGGAGTCGAGAGAGGCGGTCGCCTCGTCGAGGATTAAGATCTCCGGATCGCGGTACAAAGCTCGAGCCAACGCTAGGCGCTGCTTCTCTCCGCCCGAAGGCCGTACGCCGTTCTCGCCCAGATAGGCCTGGTAGCCACCTGGCCAGCGCTCGATCACGTCACGCAGACCGATTTGATCGCAGATGTGCACTATCTTCCCGGTGTTCGGTTCGAAATCGCCAAGCGCGATGTTCTCGATGACTGAGGCCGAGAACACGTCCACGGATTGCGGTACCGCGGCAACAATCTTGCGCAGGGATTCAGCCGAGAGGTCTTGGAGGTTATAGGAGCCGATGCGGATGCGTCCACCCTCAAGCGGGTACACATTTTGCAGCAACGCAGCAAGCGAACTTTTGCCCGAGCCGCTTTCTCCGACCACAGCCGTGATCTCCCCTCGCCGGAAGGTGACGCTGAAATCCTTGAAAAGCTCCGGCTGGGCGCCATGGCGGAACGTGACGTTCTCCAGATGAATGTCGCCAACGTCGGACGTCGTGGCATTAATGCCGCCGCTGCCTGCTGGATCAAGGTCAAATATCTCAAACAGGCGATCCGCCGCGATAATGGCATCCTGAACAATCCTGTTGGCGTGAATTAGGCTTGTAACCGGGCCGGTAATATGGCCGAACAGCGCATAGCAGGACAGTAACTCGCCGGGCGTAATGGTCTGATCGAGGGCAAGCGTTGCACCGAACCACATCAGCACGATGGTGAAAAGGGTCGAGAGGAAGATCGAGGCATTGTCTCCGACGATTGAGATGAGGCCGGACCTGTAGACGGAGTGCAGGGTCTTGACAAAGCGAGTCTCAAACTTAAGGCCGGCATAGCTCTCTATTCCGAAAGCCTTGATCGTGGAGATGGCTCCCAGTGATTCTACCACCTGCGCCTCCAGATCTGCCGCATTCTCCATAATGGCGCGCTCGCGCTTGCTATTCAGCCGGTTCAGGGTCCAATAAACGAAGAGGTATAGTGGGACGGAGCCCGCCACGACCGAAGCGATTTTCCATGAGTAGACGAACATCAGCCCAAAGGAGAACAGGATCACCAGCACATCAACAAATAAGGTGATCGAGACGTCGTTCAGAAAGCTTCTGATCTTGACCGCGTCGTTCATGCGGGAGATGATTTCTCCCGTACGCATCCCATCAAAAAACTTCTGGGGCAGGCTTAGGACGTGATTGTAGTAGCCTAGGATCAAGTTGAGATCGATCTTTTGCCCCGTTTGCAGGACTAGCCGGTTTCGCAGGAAAGTGATCAGGGTCTGCGGCACAAGGATCAGCAGCATCACGACGCTCATTAGATTGAGCAAATTGCTGTTTCCTGCTGTGATAACATGATCGACAATCTTTTGGATGTAGATGGTCGTCGAGAGGCCGAGGAGGGTCGTTATCAGTGCGCCGACGAGGGCCTGCGTTAGCGCGGCTTGGTGGGGCGCAAGCAGTCGGGCAAAGCGGAGAAGGGGGGAGGTGGTCTCGTCGCAGCGCTTGAAGGTGTCTGCCGGGACCATAAGCAACAGGACACCAGTCCATTGCGTCTTGAATTCCTCGTGCGACAGCTTTCGGATCTCTCCATACGCTGGGTCCATGATGGTGACCCACCTCTGGTCGACCGCCTGAACGACCACGAAGTGGTGCAGGACCTCCTTTACGACCACATGCGCGATGGCGGGCTTGGGAATCTTGTGCAAGCTGTCGAAGTCACCTTTGACGCCCTTCGCAATGAAACCGAGCTTTTGAGCCGCTTGGAGGAGACCCGACACGCTGGTACCGGAGCGGTCGGTCGAGGCATACTGACGGATGAGCGACAGTGGCAACTTGCAGCCATAGAACGCTCCGACGGAAGCAAGACTCGCAACCCCGCAATCCGTGATGTCGCGCTGCTTGAACTTGGGGATCCGAGTCGACATGGCGGCTCACTGGCTCCTTAGAAAAGTTAACTAGCGAGGTGACAGGAGCGGGTTAAGCCAATCATCGATCTCGTTGTAGAGTAGTTGCAGGAGTGTGCGCTTCGCCACGAGAAAGCGGCCGCGCACGGTCATGCCCTTCTTCAGATGACCCTTTATCCCGTTTGTGAGCTCGAGGTAATTTCGGGAGAGCGCGCAGCGAACCTTGAACACCGGCTTCTTGTCACGCAGCGTAAAGTCCTGCGCCACGTCTAGCACTGTCGCGTCGATCATACCCCATTGATTGTAGTTGAAAGCATCGACCTGGAGCCGCACCGGCTGGCCGGGCTGTACGAAACCGATGTCTTTGGACGAAACGTAGATTTCTGCCACCAGTTCGCGGTCGGGCGAGATCCAGCCGACGGTTTGCCCTGCCTGGACGTAGCTTCCGGGCGTAAGGCCGGCGAATTGCTCGATAGCCCCTGACACGGGGGCACGGATGATAGTCAGATCGCGTTCGTTCTCGAGCTGATGCAAGTTGGCTGTCAGTTCTCTAAGGCGCAGATTAGTGTCGAAGAGCTGCTGGTTCCATTCGGCGGATTTGCTCCGGGCGAGGATCTCGCCTCTCCCCTCAAGGCTTTGGAGAGCGAAAGCCTTTTCCTCAATTGACTTCGCGGGCGCGGCAGCAACCGAGACGAGACGCTGAGCACGTTCGAGTTCTGCGGCGGCATTCCTGCGGGCATATTGGTTCTCCCGCAACAAGTTGAGAAAATGCAGCCACTCGGCCCTGGCGGAGTCGGTCCGCAGGGGGATGGGCGCGTCCGCCTGCGCACCGAAAGAGATCATGGTCTGAAGATCAGCGGTGCGATCGTTCTTCGCACGAATTTCGCCAGAGAGCACACTGATCTTCTCTTGAATGCCCTTATCGTCAAGGGCGAGGATTTCTCCGCCTTGTGCAACAATATCGTTCTCAACTGCGAGTACACGTGAGATGCGCCCGGAGGTGGGCGCGATCAGAGGAGTCTTCTCAATGGTAGGACGAATCGCACCGGCACTTTGAACTGACAGCGTGACGGTTATGACTGGCAGCGACAGCAACGCCGCAGCGACAGAAGACACGATGATCTTGTAGATCGCCAAAGATCGTCCTGATTCTCGCGACAGGATGCTCTCTGCAGTGAAATTGATCATTTCAGGAGGGAGCAGGATATTGGTCATTGCAGACGTATACTCCTATTGACGATTGGCGGCCTCCATTGAAACTCTGATCGAGTGGGGCTGGTCACTGCTTAAGTGGTGCACCGACCAGCGCCGCACTCTGATTGCGGTGATAAGGCTCTAGCCATCTCATTATGGATGGCGACCACCGCGCCCGCGAATCATTCCAACTCCAAATATTGTACCGAGCACCAGGGTCCCAACTTGAGTCACTGTTTGAACGACCCTATCGAAGATCTTCCAGAACGAGCCTCCTACAGTTGCCGCTGCTTCTTGTGGGGATAATTCGGTTAGGCCGTAGGCTAGCAGGTCGATTTTCATTGCTGTACGTTTTTCCACGATTAGCTCCTGTCTATTGTCGATCACGATGCGCGTCAGCGCCGCCGACTTGCAAGCAGACGGACATCAAGAATCGTGCCAACTGCTCTGAGAAAGCGGAAATCCTTTCCATCCTGCCCGAAGGAGCATCGCTATGTCTGAAGCGCGACAATGTAGGTTGTTCGCCGCTGAAGGAAGTCGTGGCCGACTTCACCCTGGAGAACCGCTTTCTAAATAGCCTCTAGGAGGATGGAGGGGTGAGATATCCTGCGTTGGAGAAAGCGTGAAAGTGACCGTCGGCTTTGAACTCCGTACTAGACGTGTCCTCAATGCGCCGCCGGAACTTGGTAGGCAGTCGATCCAAATCAACAGTGTTGTTGAGTTGACGTTCTCGATCTCTCGCCGAAGCCCGCGTCAAAAGCACGGCCCCGGTTCAGCAGTTGCTACTTCCGGGCGCAGGGCCAGTTCGGTCGTCATTGCCGCCCGCGCCGTCTCCAGCGCGATCTTTGCGTTCAGTGTAGCGTCGATCTGCGTCTCGTCTTGGTCGTCAGCACAACCCCCGTCTACCATTCGAATGAGGACGTCGGTCATTGTAAAACTCGAGTGCTTGGCCGATACTATGTCGCGCCTCGTAAACACTTCGTAGGCTCATAGATACCCCCCTCGGTTGACGCTTTGCCGAACCGTTTGAAGGCTGCATTGTCCTACCGAGCCCCTTTACCTTCCTGATGGCGACGCCATTGCTGGCACTGCCCGGTGAACAACGTGCCAGTACAAATCGAGCCCTGATCGGTGATCTGACCTCGCACATCGTCCGGGATACGGAGACTCGCTCCGGTCGAATTCATGATTTTGCCAGTGCGGCGATGAATGTGCAGCGTGGGAACCCAAGCGTATCCAGGGTGGCTTGGCGGAAGTATGCCAATATTGGCTCTAGGAATGGGCTGAGATGCCCGCGCTACTCATCTTATCTTAAGGACAATGCCGCCAAGGGCGGGTCCCGAGTTGCATCACCCAACAACGTCCGCCCTTGACCACATTCAGCTGGGGTGGCGGCTCAAGGGTGGGCTCGACCGCAGCGCCTGGCAGCGCAGCCTGGACCGGTTGGTGGCGCGGCACGAGGCGCTGCGCAGTCGCTTTGTCGCCCCGGAGGGCAAGCCCTGGGTTGAGCTTCTGCCGGAGGAGGCGGGGCTGCCGGTTGTAGAGCACGATGTGCGGGGCAGGCTGGATGCGGATGCCGCGCTGTCGGAGCTGTGCCAGGAGGAAGCGCGCACGCCGTTCGACCTGGCGCGCGGCCCGTTGATCCGCGGCCGGCTGATCCGCACCGCCGACGAGGAGCACGTGTTCCTGCTGACGCAGCATCACATTGTCTCGGATGGCTGGTCGCTGGGCGTGTTGGTGCGCGAACTCACAAGCTGTACCGGGCGTTCGTGGCCGGAGACGACGATCCGCTGCCGCCGCTTGCGATCCAGTATCCGGACTGTGCCGCCTGGCAACGGCAATGGCTGTCGGGCGCGCGGCTGCAGAGCCAGGCGCAGTACTGGCGCAACAATCTATCTGATGCCCCGGCCCGTCTTGCCTTGCCGACGGACCGGCCGCGGCCGGCGCAGCAGTCGTTTGCCGGGGCCAGTGTGGCTGTCGTGATGGATGCGGATCTGACGCGGGGTCTGAAGCGGCTGAGCCGGCAGCATGGCACGACGTTGTTCATGACGGTGCTGACGGGGTGGGCTGCGGTGCTGTGGTGCTGTCGCGGCTGTCTGGGCAGGACGACCTTGTGATCGGGGTGCCGAGCGCCAATCGGGGTCGCCGCGAGATCGAGGAGTTGATCGGCTTCTTCGTCAACACGTTGGCGCTGCGGCTCGACCTGTCGTGCGCACCAAGCGTGGCCGAGCTGTTGGAGCGGACGCGGCGCACGGCCCTGGGAGCGCAGGAGCACCAGGACCTGTCGTTCGAGCAGGTGGTGGAGATCATGCAGCCGCCACGGCG
The DNA here is from genome assembly GCF_028128655.1 of Bradyrhizobium sp. CCBAU 45394. Lineage (NCBI taxonomy): Bacteria > Pseudomonadati > Pseudomonadota > Alphaproteobacteria > Hyphomicrobiales > Nitrobacteraceae > Bradyrhizobium > Bradyrhizobium sp. CCBAU 45394. The sequence goes on from NZ_LBIX01000111.1 coordinate 6,452, forward strand.
TCTTGATCACACGCCGTTGTTCCAGGTGATGCTGGCCTGGGAGAACAATGCGGTTGGGTCATTGGACCTGCCGGGGCTGAGTGTGGAAGCTGCCGGGGAAGAGATTGATCAGGTCAAGTTCGATCTGGAGCTGAGCCTTGGCGAGCAGGGTGAGGTGATCGCCGGGACGCTGGGCTATGCCACGGCGCTGTTCGATCAAGGGACCATCGAGCGGCAGCGGGATTATCTGCTGGCGCTGCTGCGGGCGATGGTTTGTAGCGCGTCGATCTGGATGGGAAGCGTATTGCCTCACGTATCGATGCTCCCGAGTGCGATCGGTTGCCTCATTTATTTTGCTCCCGGCTTGGGTTGAGGAGGAAGGCCAGGGCCGCCTGGTCCAGCAGTTGCTTCTTCCAGGCATAGATCTGGTT
>NZ_LBIX01000112.1:0-7012 GCF_028128655.1 Bradyrhizobium sp. CCBAU 45394
CCTTCAAGACGTTCAACTCCCAGTCCCCTTGCTGGATAAAAGGGGACCAAAATAAACGTCCGGCCTGACCGGCTACCGCTGTTCAGCGGCGCTGACGGTGATCATCAGGTGGGGGAGTTTCAAGTGACCATACCCGGGGGGTTTTGACCGACCCACGGGGCGGCTGCAATGGTCGCCGACACAACACGTGCGTCATCGACGCAATGGTGTCGCCACCCGTCGAGACCGGCACCGGGGATGAGATTTTCCTCAATCCGCGTTCCGACTACACCAAACGCTTGATCGCCGCCATCCCAAGTCTTGCGCGCAGCGGAGCGGCCAATCGTTCATTCAGCCGCGTCTAAAGACGCCCGCGTAAGAGCGTTTATTTCCATGCTCTGGGATGAACGCGGTTTCAACAATCGGGGCTAAGACCTTTGGCGATTGAAAACGCATAGAGGCCACATCCTCTTCAGCAAGCGAGGCTTTTGTCATTGCGTGCACCGTTTACTGCCATTCGCGCCGAGCGTTCAGTCTAGCTGATTCGGGCGCTGGTGAGTTCGGAGAGGTTGTCGTACGGCGTCCGTCTGTTGGGATTCCTGCGGTGCAAAAATTGCCGAAGTCTGCGCGCTTTGGGCTCGTCTCTGATGCCGACTGTGAGATTTGCGACATGTTGTCGGACCCCAGCACGTCCGCTAGAGCAAATAGCTTTTCCAAATCAAGCTCTCGCAGTTGGCACGAGCCTTGAAAAGGAGCCGCCATCCAGCATCGCATGCTCAAGGAATCATAGTCAGGGCTCTTGGGATGATCGCCTCTCAGTTCATGCTTCGCGTACGATTTCGATTCCCCGAACGCCACTGTCCGTTTCAGTGCGCGCTCGCGCGCGGTTTCGCCACCGTGATCGACCAAGCCGCGATCGCGGCTCGCGCCGGCACCGATCGCGCTATGCCGATGACCGACCATTCTGCGTGCCAGCCACCTGTCGCGTCTTCTTTGCGCTTAAAACACGCCCAAAAGTCGATGCACTGGCGGAGGCACTGATCAAGGCGCTCATCAGCGGGCGAGCAGTGGCCAGACCCCAAGCTCAACGGCAAGCCCAAGCCGATGCGCGCTTCCCCTCCGTGAGGCGCAGCTGCCCAAGCGGGCCGCCTGATTCCGCATCGGCAGGCCCATCGCGAATTCAGGGCGGGAAAGAGCATCCTCTCGGCGGAACAAGAGTCGTTTGCGGCCGAGACAAACCGAGCAGCATGATTTCCATGGACAAAATAGTCGAAACAGAACCGGCATCAGCTTCGTGGCACGGAGTGACGAGACGGGCGGCTAGCCAACACCTCACTATCGAGCTCAGCGAAACTGTGAAGCTTGCGTGGCCGATGGTGTTGACCCAGCTTGCGCAGGTCGCGATGATGACGACAGATCTTGCCTTTATCGGGCACATCGGACCTGAGGCACTCGCGGCGGCCGCCCTGGCCGTCACGCTCTATCTCGTCAGCTTCACCTTTGGCGCGGGCCTGCTGGCGCCGATCGCACCTTTGGCGGCGCAGGCCTATGCGGCCGGGAATCTTGCTATGGTACGGCGCGCGCTGCGCACGGGGCTGTGGGCGGCGCTGATGCTATCGTTCCCGATCATAGCGTTTGCGTTTCGCGGAGAGCAAATACTGCTCGCTTTCGGCCAGGCCCCAAACGCGGCGCGGCTCGCCCAGCAATATCTAGTCGGATTGGCCTTGGGCGTGGTGCCGGCGCTATGGCTGCAAGCCATCCGTAATTTCATGGGAGCGGTCAACCGGCCGGAGCCGATCTCGTGGATCACGCTGGCGGCCATCCCCCTCAACGCCCTGCTCGTGTATCTGCTGGTCTATGGGAAGCTCGGGCTGCCGCGGCTTGAGCTGTTCGGGGCGGCGCTTGCGAGCACGCTGGTGAACTGTGCGATGTTCCTGGCCGGTTTGTGGTTCGCCACCATGCGTCGTCCTTTCCGTGACTACCACGTGCTTGCAGATCTTTGGCAATTCGATTGGCCCTTCTTGCGACAGCTGATCGTGATCGGGACTCCGATCTCAATCGCCTCCCTGATGCAGTACGGAGTGTTGTCGGCTGCCGCGCTCCTGGCGGGCCTGATCAGCACCAGTGCACTCGCTGCTCATCAGATTGCGCTTCAGATCACCGTGATTATATCCATGATCCCTTTCGGCATCAGCATGGCGGCGGCCGTGCGCGTTGGCCATACGGTCGGCCGCAACGACGGTCCCGCCATCAAGCGGGCAGGCCTGGTCGCGATGCTGCTGGGTATCCTAATCGCTGCCTTGCTGACAGTTGCGGTGATCGTCGCGCGTTTTGAGATCGCCGAGCTGTTTCTGGACAAATCGGCCGGAGATGTCGACGCGACGATCGGACTGACTGCAGAGCTCCTTATGGTCGCCGCGAGCTTTTTTGTCACTGATGCCGCGCAGAGCATTGCGGCGGGCGGTCGCGGACTGAAGGACACTCGGGTGCCGCTTCTGTTCGTCGGCATCGCCTATTGGCTGATCGGCTTCTCACTCGGCTACGTGCTTGGCTTGAAGATCGGGCTTGGTGCGATTGGTATCTGGATTGGCTTGTCAATCGGGACAACCATCTACGCGGGGCTCCTCGTCCTGCGTTTCCAAGTGCTGGCGAGCGGGCGTGCTCTCAGAGACGTCGCTTGATCGCGTAAATCACGGTTATTGGCGAGTGAGAATCCGGGAATGCGGGGCTACCCACTTAAGAGTTCGCTCCGCCTTCATACCGAGGCAAGCCGTTCGATTCGGAAAGAAATGCTAAACCACGCAATCACCAGGAGTTGCGCGCCTTTCTAAGGCACATCGAAACTATTGTGCCCGCCCAACTTGACATCCATCTCGACAACCACGCCACCCACAAGCATCCAAGGTCAGGACCTGGGCGCGCCCGAAGTCCGCGCTAGCACATCACAAGCCTATGCTTCCTGCCTCAACAAGGTCGAACGCTTCTTCACGCTCATCACCCTTCACGCCCATCCGGCACTGCCGACGTGGTGAAAAAAGCGACAGCTTTATCTACAATGCAATTTCACGCCCCTTCATGTGGACTGCTAGTCCCAACTCGCCCCCCAGAAACTGGCGCGACTTTGTCGGCGAATTTCCGGGACGGAACTGCGTCGCCGGGACGAAGAACTGAGGAACGGAAGGCAGGCGGCGATTTGTGGCTCAATGGTACGACATCTCACGAATGCGCCTAAAGCAACTATTACTCGATCGTCATGGAGAGGGACATCCCCTTTGCGGTCGAAGCCATAGAGAACAAGCGGGACTTGCCGTTTCGAGCGTTGCGAACCATTGTCCGGTTTGTGACAGAGAGGCGAGTCCTGTCACATACAAAAATCTGGCGGCGTCCGCCGAGCGCCGTTTCTGGACACGTATTCAACGCCTACTCAGGATAGATGAGGGCTGGCACAGACGTTGCTATTGAAATGCGTCGTGAGGGCCGACTACGTGCATCACGGCTGCGTGACTCGAGGGTAGCCCAAGTTGCGGCGTTTTTCGCTCGGCTGTCGACACACTGATTAAGTACCCGAAGGGCGACGTCGTGGGGAGAACAACTCCGTCTGCTACAACTTGCTTAGGCTTATCGTGCATGTCGGTTCGTGATGGCACAATTCCAGAAGGGCCGATCAGGTAATTTACATCCTGATGAGTGATGATGCTTGTGTCGCAGAAAGAAATCCCAAGCGGCGCTCTGAGGCGCCAAAACTTGGCTACCTGAAACAGGCAGGCCATCCAAAGAAACGCCGGGCAAACGAGGCTGAGAAACTGCGCTCGTCATCGAGAATGGAAAACGCCGACAATGACGCAAGCTATCGACGCCAACAGCCATTTCGGCGTGCATGAGGAGTTGGGAATCCGTGCAACGACGATAAGCCAATCCTCAGTAGATGGTGACTTTGTCCGCTACTGGAGCCGAAACAGTGATCGGGCGTCCGCGTTGGCTGCGGTGGGAAAGCGAACCGAGGAATCGATCAAGAACACCGGCATCGGCCTGCGCCTATCTTCCGAGAACTTCAACGGTCACGATCTATCCGGATTTCCGTTGCGGCGATGCATCCTCAATCGTTCTCAACTTCACGGAGCGAAGCTGGATGGAGCCGATCTGTCAGAGGCTAACCTTGTTTGCCCGGGATTAGAGCGCGCAAGTTTCCGCGGAGCCAAGCTCGACTTTGCGTATATGCATGCTATTGCCGCGCAGGTCTGCAATTTCGATGATGCAAGTTTGCGCAATCTCATCGATGCAACAGGGAGCCTATTCCACGGCTGCAGCATGAGAAGGACGCGTTTCGACAACGCCGTCTTAAGTGGCGTCCTCTTTTATCAGTGTGACGCGGCCCAGGCTGTCTTTGATGGCGCCGAACTGCAAGGATCGACAATCAATGAATGCTACCTGCCTTGCTCGTCCTTCCATTTTGCCAAGTTAAACCAAGTGACGATGACGAAGGCGCATTTGACCGGCAGCTCGCTCTTGCAGTCAAGGGGGGAGTTTCTATCAATCGTCCGTCCCACTTCGGTCGATGATCTTGTTCTGGAAAACGCTCATCTCCCGTACTTCAGGCTTTCAAAGGCGAGCGGGCGCATTCGGGCCAAAGCGCTGAGCGCCCCCTTTGCGGATTTCAGCCTTTCAAATCTTGCGAAGGCGGAGCTTGAGGAGGCAGATCTATCGGAGGCGCGACTTCTGTCCGTAAACCTCGCCAACGCCAACCTCGTCGGCGCGGTGTTGAATGGACTATCCATTCGTTCTTGCCAGCTCGATGGAGCTGATCTATCTCGCGCATCAGGGGAAGCCATTTCGATCATCGAGAGCACGATGCGATCCGCCCAATTGCGCGGCTTTCGTGCGCGATGCGCGTCTATACGCGATTGCGATATCGATGATTCAGATTTTTCACAAGCGTACCTATATCGCTCAATGATTACCGGTGATCCTCCGCAGTCCATGGCTTTGAATCGGGCCAATTTCGAGGGAGCCAACCTTGTTCAGGCATATATCGCGGCAGGAATGACTGGCAGCAACCTGGAAGCCGCCCGTACCGCATACGTTCGAATGAATCAATCGTCGCTCTGCAAGGCTAACTTGAGTGGAATTGCGCCTTTCCAGGCAAGCTTTGTAAAGACCGACTTCTCGGATGCAATGATAACGACGTTTGAACCGCCGTTTTTTGCGGACAGATGTCCTGGGCTCCAGGCCGCTTTGAAGGGCACGGAAGATCAGAAATGCGATCCTTCTGAGTATCTGAATGATTTCTCATCGCTCATGAGGCGCGGTCGAGAGGGATCGAGCTGATTGGGCGGAAAGACGCATGACGATCTGGGGCAGCTGTCATCTCAGAGGAGGAAAATGGAGAGGCGCGATGCGTCGTCGCTGTGGAGGAACTTCAGGCGCGCCTGAGCTCATTCGCCGCGCGATTGATTGCAGGTAGCTCTCACCACGCGTCATGGTGATCGAGCCGCAGGGCTGCTGAGCGATCACAAGTCGGAGTAGGAAATATGCATCTAGCGTCTCTTTCAGCTGGCAAGGCCTTCATTACGGACGTCGCAAGAAAAGGTCAAACTATCGGCACAGTACACACTTTAGGTGCGTTGCATCTGGGGCCGCGGAGTTAATCAGAAGGGCCGCAGTCGAGAACGATGTGGCCGTTGTCACAGTCTATCCGAACAAGATTCAGCTTAGCCCAGGTCCTGCCTACGAGTTCAATTTGGAGGATGACATTGCGCTTGCGCTAGGAGCGGGCGCTTCTGCCGTGATTTCGACGACCGACGCGGAGATGTTTCCGCCAGGATATCGGACCTTTGTGTCTCAAGGGGATTATCCGCTGCGCGCGAACGGGCCTCATGGGCTCCTAAAGGAAGGTGTCACCGGATGCATCCGCTGGATCTGTTTCGCGCGACCATCTCGCAGCTATTTCGGTTTAAAGGATATTGGACAAGCTCTTCTGGTCAGGCGGGCGGTCGCGGACCTGCTTCTTGATTGCGAGATACGATTTGTGCCGACAGTACGATACAGGAACGGAGTGCCTGTTTCGTCGCGTCTGCGACACTTCAATCGGTCCGAACTCGTCGAGCTTTCGTCCCTCTTCGTGGCGCTGAACCACTTGAGAAAAGAGGCCGCGCGGGGTGTGTCTTGCGCCCAAGATCTGATAGAGTCGGCAAAACCGCTGATCAAATTCCGAGGGTTTGAATTGGAATCTCTTCGAATTGTTGCCGCGGACAGCTTTGAAGATCAGAAGCAGATCGAGCTTCCCTTTATAATCAGTGGAGTCGCAGTTGGTCACGGCCTCAGAGTGCCTGATAATATCTATGTGCCGGATCAGGATACACTTATGAATGGTCCTGCAGATATATGGATCGATTTGCCCGAAAGTTGGGATCCTGGCGTCCGTGCACAGTCGCGAGCTTGAAGAGACCGGCGACGGTTCGCGCATTGGGCTCTCAATCAGGAATGACGCTTTTAGAAAACTCTTCCGGCTCAGTCGTTTGCAATGCGCCTTCAAGACCTTCCGAGGTCGATCCTTATCGTCCCGGAGGTGCCTTCAAAAAGGGCTCTTCGTTTGAACCGGTTTGTCCAAGGGCCGACGGAATAAGGCTCAGAGGGTACTGGACGAGTTCCTGCGGCGTGTTGATATCTCAACCGTGATTCCGATGCAGTCCAATGATTGGAACGGGTCAGGGAATTTCGGTAGCGTGATGGGGGTGAGGACAAAGTGGGGGACATCGAGTTTCGCGCTCGAAACAGCGCGGCGTCCAGAATATCTGAATATCTGGCCGCTTATGCTGGAATAAAACGGCAGTTTAAGGAGCTTCTGTCATGCCGCGGCGACGTCGCAGCCACCCTTGGCGATCTCGCCGGCAGAGGCGTAGAAAACCAAGCGCGCCATTTATGAGGATCGGCGGCATCCGTTCCCCGCCGCGTTGAACCTGATGCCGGCGATCTTGCCGAGCTGGCGTCTCCTGCCGCCTCAATTGTGGCCGAGCAAAGGTGGACACGTCGATGA
>NZ_LBIX01000113.1:0-7098 GCF_028128655.1 Bradyrhizobium sp. CCBAU 45394
ACAGCTCGGTGGGCTTCAGCTATCGGGTGACGGACGGGATCGCAGCTCCTGTGGCGGGCAGCGCCACGCTCGACATCACCCCGTCAAACGGTCAGCTGAGTCTGACCGTGGCGCTCCTTCACGATTCGGGGATAAGCGCGTCGGACGGTATCACGAACGACCCGACCATCTCTGGCAAGGTGACCGATCTTGCCGGAGTGACGGATCTCCGCGGCGGCCTGGATGGCACATCCAGCGCAAATTTCGTAAGTTTTTCGTCGCTCGTGCAACCAGATGGGACCTTTCAACTTGGGTCCGCGCAGCTCAACATTCTGGCCGGCGGCGCCTTGGCCGACGGCGCGCATACGCTCCATCTAACCGCAGCCGATAGTGCTGGCAACACTGCTAGCGTTGAAGTCTCCTTCACATTCGACTCCACGCCACCGTCGGCTCCTGTCTTCGATCTTGCTGCGACCGATCAAATCGGAAACCCCGCCGATCACCAGACACAGTCCGGCCACGCCACCCTCGTCGGCAACACGGATCCAAATGCTGCCATCACGCTGCTCTCGACGGGAGTGTCAACCGTCGCGAGCAACACTGGCACCTTCCAGTTTGCCGGCGTCAGCCTGTCTGACGGAAGCAACGGTCTCACAATACGGGCAACCGATGTGGCGGGCAACAGCAGCACGTATTCGCTCTCGGTTGAGAAGCTTGCGACTACGGCTGGTGGCAACGCCGTTGTCAAATGGAACCACGTGACGCTAGAGGCGATCCGTTTGGATGCCTCGGCGCCGCCGGTCTCATCCCGCAATCTGGCGATAGAAAGCCTTGCGGTGCTCGATACCGTCAACGCGATCAACGGCACTCCGGGCTACCTGGTGAACATGCAGGCGGTACCGGAGACCTCTGCGGACGCCGCCGTTGCCGCCGCAGCTCACAAGATCCTTACATATTTGTACCCGGCGCAGGCCGCGTCGCTTGATGCACAGTTTGCATTGGCTCTCTCCGCCATCCCAGACAGCGCCGCCAAGACCAATGGCATCGCCTTGGGCGAAGCCGTTGCTTCCCAAGTCATCGTAGTGCGCGCGCATGACGGCTGGGACGCCTATGTCACCGATGAGGGCAGCACAGGGGTCGGTCAGTGGCGCCCGACGGCACCGATGTACGCGACGGCGCTATTGCCACAATGGGCTAATCTCGAGCCTTTTGCGATGACCGGTTCAAGCCAGTTCTTGCCCGGGCCACCGCCGGATATGACCAGTCAGGCCTATGCAGATGCGGTGAACGAGACCAAGTCGCTGGGCAGCGCAACGAGCACGACGCGCACCGCAGATCAGACCCAGATCGCGCGCTTCTGGGCCGATGGCGCGGGCACCTATACGCCGGCCGGCGCGTGGAACGAGATCGCCGAAGAGGTTTCGCAGCAGCAAGGCGACAGCCTTGCACAAGATGCGCTTCTGTTCGCCGAACTCAATGTCGCCGAGGCCGATGCCGGCATCGCTGCCTGGAACGCGAAATACACCTACAATGCCTGGCGGCCCGACACCGCAATCGAGAGCGCAGACAGCATCGGTAATCCCGGAATTACCCAAGATCCGAATTGGCGCCCTCTGATTCTAGATCCAGCCTTCCCGGAATATGTCTCCGGCCATTCAACCTACAGCGCTGCTGCCGCCACTATTTTGACCGCCTTCTTCGGCGACAACTACGCGTTCAGAACAACCTCGACCAGTCTGTTGGGCGTCACCCGCAGCTTCACCAGCTTCGAACAGGCGGCTCAGGAGGCCGGAGAGAGTCGCATATATGGCGGCATCCATTTTGAGTTCTCCAACCAGGCGGGCCAGACGACCGGGACAGAAGTCGGCAATTGGGTGCTCAAGACCTTTGATCTCTCCCAAGACACAACGCCGCCTAAGGTCCTGCTCGATCAGACAACGGGATTGGTCAGCAAGCAGTCCCCGATTCTGACTGGGCACATCACGGACAATCTGTCTGGCGTCGCAGCGCTGGAGGCCAGCATCGATGGCGGCACTCCGGTCGATGTTTCAGTCGGCGCGGACGGAAGCTTTGCGCTGTCCACCGTCTTGACCACCGATGGCACGGCCGACGGAGCTCATTCCGTGGCACTGGTTGCGATTGACGCGACAGGCAATGCCACTACGCCAAAGACGCTCGGCTTCACGCTGGACACCAAGGCGCCACTGATCACGCTGTCGGATCAAAGCGTGCAGAGCGGCGGTACGCTCGATGTATCCTCTCATTTGGCCGGCACGGCGGATCCGACCGGATCTGGACTGGCGGCACTCAGTTACGAGTTCGAAAATGGCACGGCCATTCCGGTCGGCTTCAACAGCTCCACCGGCGCATTCGATACTGCGCTTGACCTCTCCAAGCTGGGCGCAGGCGCGCATACGCTGACGCTCGCAGCCACAGATGCCGCTGGTAACATCAAGACCCAGACGCTGAACGTCACTTTACCGCAGCCGATCCCGCTGACCATCACCGATGTCACGCCGATGAGCGGGGCAGGGGATGTCGGCGTGACATATCGGCCCAAGGTGACGTTCTCACGGGCGGTCGACGTATCGACGCTAACCAGCGCAAGCATCTACGCAACCGACACGACCGGCGCCAGGGTCCCCGCCACCATTGTGCCGACGGCTGACGGCGCCGCGGCGTGGCTGTTCTTCACCAACCCGCTTCCTGGCGCCTCCACCATCACGCTGCATGTCGATGGTAGCCAGATCAAAGATGCAAGTGGTCAGGCGCTCGATGCCGATGCCGATGGCGCGCCGGGCGGCGTGTTGGCGGAAACTTTCACCACCGTAAACACGGCCGTCGTTCCCGGCACGACCATCCAGGGACGGGTGTTTGATCCCGGTCCCGACCTGCAGCCAATGACGTTTGACGACGTGCGTGCGGGTCCGGATCAGATCCTGCACACGGCGGACGACGTCTATCTCAACCCGCTTGCCCATGTGAAGGTCTATATCCTCGGCCACGAGAGCGAGGCCGTCTACACCGATGCGCAGGGCAACTTCACGTTGACGAACGTTCCAACCGGAGACGTCAAAGTTGCCTTCGATGGACGGACCACGACTAATGCGCCAAGCGGATTCTACTTCCCTGAGATGGTGATGGACACCAACATCAGGCCCGGTGTTGTCAACACCATCATGGGAAGCATGGGGGACACAACAAAACAAAACGCCAACGCCAACGATCCCTCGGTCTACCTGCCAAGGCTGCCCACTGACATCCTGCAGACGGTCAGCGATACCGAGGCCACAGTCGTCACGCCGCCGGCAGACTCAGGCTCCGTCGCAACCATCCCACTCACGTCGCAACAGCTCAGCCAGCTCACTCTCACCGTGCAGCCGGGCAGCCTTCTCGGTGCCGACGGTAAGCCTGTCTCCAACGCGCAGGTCGGCATCAATCTCGTCCCGCCCTCCATCGTCGCAGATATGCTGCCGTCGGGACTGATGCAGCACACGTTTGACATCACCATCCAGGCGCCCGATAGCGTCGCCTTCTCAACGCCCGCCCAGCTTACCATGCCGAACGTCTTCGGCCTTGCCCCAGGCGAGAAGACATACTTCCTCTCGTTCGATCATACGACTGGTCGCCTCGTCATCGATGGTACTGCAACCGCCTCAGTCGATGGGCTAACGGTCACCAGTGATCCAGGATCGGGAATTACTATGCCTGGCTGGCATGGCATGGTGGGGCCAGGGAGCCAAACGCAACCTCCGCCCCCGTGTCCGCCGCCTCCGCCATGTTCGACTCCAACAGACAATTTCAACAATTACGCTATCCTTGTCGCACTTGCGAAGGATCTTGCAAGCTGTACCGCCGCGGTTCTTAGCGGCGGTGATTATGCGCAAATTGCTAAGCTCTTGAGTAACGCAGCAACTCTACTAAACACGGTTGTTTCTCTGGGAAAAAATTTCAAATCTCTGTACGACGATGTAAGTGCTGGCAACTACACGCAGGCCACCCTGGACGCAGCAACACTACTACAGAGCCAGTGCGACCAAGTGAGCAAGCAGGCCGCAGACCTCTTTGTAAGCCTCACGAGCGAAATGACGCATGTGCAGGTGATTGCGACGTGTGCCAACTCCGTCATCGATGCATGCAAGCAAATTCTTTCCGCGTATCAGGCGGACACCTGCAGCTCGCAGTCTGATAAGTCGTTCTATGCGGCCATAAAGGTGATTCTAGATAGTGCGCAGGTCTTCGTTGATGGGATCAATGCGCTCGAAAACAGCATAGAGAAGGAAGAGAGCAAGGTCTTGCAGGCGGGTTTAACTCTGTTGTGCAAGCAAGTCGGCAACTTTCTGAATATGATAAAAGACGGACTTAGCGGCATCTCACAGCCGCCACCGTCTATTGCCCCTCACGCGTTGGTCACCGCGGCCGCCGCACTTCCAAGCCCAGACGAGCTAGCAGCTGCTTATGCCGATTTCTTGGATACCTTATCTGGTGTCAACGCTTCGTTTGACGCTACAGATCAGAGTTTGAATACTCTCGCCTCTAGCTTCAGAACCGACGCCCTTCCAGCTTTTAACAAGCTGAACGATGCTGCCGGAGGTTTGCAGCAGTTCGCAGCTGGCCTCCCTCAGAACGCGTATTACGCTTTTGCCCTTGAGGACGGCACAATCACCAGAGGGAAAGTGGATGCGGATGGGAATTTAAGCGTGGTCCTCGCGCCGAGTACGAAATTCACTTTGAGTGTGTTTGATGTCGATCGCGACAAGGTTGCAACCTATACCGGGATAACAGCGCCTTCTGGCTTCCCAACTGAGCTTCCTTATTTGGCATATCAGAACAACGACGAGCCGGTCATGGCTGACGGCCTGACGTCGCTCGCGGCGTTCATCATTGGAGTCGACCCAAATAAGCCAGACAACCTGGTGCCTGGGATAACGGATGCTAGCGCAATACGGCAGGGATTGTCCGGCAATGCTGCTCTCGCGGGCGCCACGGGTGTTGTCGCCTCCCTGTCACTGCAGGGTAGTGCACGGTCAATTTCTATTGTCGGCTCAACCTCAGCACCGGGACAGCAGACGGCCTATATCGCAACCGGCGATTACGGCTTAGCCATCGTTGACGCGACGAGTTTCCAGTCGCCGAAGGTGTTGAGTCAAATTGACCTTGCCGGCACGGCCACAGATGTCGGAGTTGATGCTAACTTGAAACTTGCCGCAGTTGCGACCGGAGTCGGCGGGCTTCAGATCGTAGACGTGTCGGAGTCTTCGAATCCAAACTTGGTCAGAGTCGTTGCGATTGACGCCTCCGCGGTGCAGGTTTTCGAAGGTGTTGCGTACGTCAATGACGGTGCCTCCCTCGACGCGATCGATCTCGCGACCGGCGAAATGTTACAGAAGGTCACTATCTCGGGCGCCAACATCACTGGTCTCGCGCGCGATGGTTCTACGCTCTATGTCATGGACGCTAACCGGGTGCTGACCACAGTCGATATTTCCTCGGGCTTGATGGTGAAGGACGGGGCGGTGTCGCTGCCATTTGGCGCCGGGAAGTTGTTCGCCGCCGATGGTGTAGTTTATGCCGCCGCTGCTGACGGCTTCAATGGTGGCTATATCACTATTGATGTGAGTAATCCTGCCGCACCAATGCTTATTGAAACGCGCGATGCGAACAACATCGCTGGAACTGCCATTGCCCTCAACGGCTCTGGGCTCGGTGTTTTGGTTGGTAATCCCGGCGGCGCGTTCGGTGGCAATGTGCTCGATGTCGTCAACACGAGCGACCCAACGAACACCGGACAGTTCATCACACGATACACATTGCCGGCAACGCCCCAAGGCGTCGCTATCGGTGACGGCGTCGCGTTCGTCGCGGACGGCACTAGTGGCCTACAGGTGGTCAATTACAGGAGCTTTGATACATCAGGCGTTGCTCCAGCAATTGCGGTTACGAAGCTGCCGACCGATCTCGACGCGAACACGCCGGGAATTCAGGTCCAAGAAGGCCAGGCCGTGCAGTTGGGCGCCAAGGTCACTGACGATGTTCAGGTTAGCAACGTACAGCTCATGCTCAACGGGCAAGTCGTCACCAATGACGTTCAGTATCCGTGGGATATCAGCACGAATTTGCCGACAATCGCAGCCAATGGGTCTGATCAGGTCACGCTAAACGTGCGTGCAACCGATACCGGAGGCAACACTATCACGTCGGATCCCATTCAGATTCAACTAGTTCCGGATATTATTCCACCTCAGCTGATCAGTCAGAATATCTCGGAAGGAATGGTCGTCGGCCAATCGTTCCGGGCATGCACCTTTAGTTTCTCGGAAGCACTTGATCCTGCTACCGCAACCGCGTCAGCATTTCGATTAATCGGTCCAGGTGGCGTGACGATCAGTCCGCTCTCGATCCAGACGCGAGCCGGCGATCGTTCGGTCCAAGTGACATACAACACCCTGCCGCTCGGGCAGTACAAGTTACAGATAGATGCCTCGCAGATTACCGATCGCGCCGGCAACGCAATGGGCTCGGCGCTGTTAACGGCCGATTTCACGATCGAACCATTCACCATCGATTGGGCCAATCCGACGGGTGGGGCGTGGTCGACCGCATCGAACTGGAGCACCGGCCAGCTACCCGTAAGCTCGGACAGTGTTCTCATCGGTCTTATAGGCGGCCCGACCGTCACGTTTGCGAGCGGGAGCGATACCGTCGCGGGCATCTCGATCCAGGCTGGCGATACATTGACGATCAGCGGCGGTGTGCTGACGGTCAATGGTAAGCTGGACGTCGTAAACGGTTCGCTTCGACTCGACAGCGGCGGTACGATCCAAGGGGCCATAATCGTAAGCGACGGGGGCGCGATTATTATATCGGGCGGCACGCTGTCCGGGGTGACCTACGACGGCACGATGGATCTGTCGGCGAACGGCTCGTACGTGTACGTGACGAACGGGCTGACCATGGCCGGGGTGAACGGCACCGGGCCCGGCACGATTGACCTGACGGGCATCAGCAGTTCCTTGAATGCGCAGGGGAGCCAGACGCTCGACAACGCGCTCCTCAACATCGGCAACGACAGCAGCTACAGCTATCTGTTCAATTACGACAGTGCCGACCCCGCGACGG
>NZ_LBIX01000114.1:0-7182 GCF_028128655.1 Bradyrhizobium sp. CCBAU 45394
TCCGAATGCCGGCAAACCACGCCGCCTGATCGCCTCGTCACCCAAAATCCCGCATAGCTCCCAGGATCGCATCGTTATCCGCGATGTGAATGCCTTCCATCCAAAAACTCGATTTTACCAATTCACGCGCCGCCGAGCAGTAAAACGCTAGCCGTTATGCAACATGGTAGGTTTCCCCGTCGGCAACGCGACGAGGAGTATGTCATCGTCATGGACGCCGCGATCCGGTTGTAAGTACGGCTTTGCCGGCTCTATATTGGGGCAAGGACGCCCGCAAGCTCGAAAAGCGTGGAGATGATCATGCCCTCCCCTTCAGCAAGACGGGCCGATTACGCTGCGACGACCCCCACCTACCAACGCTTTGCGTCATGGTGAGCTGACGTGATGTTGAGGCCGCAGCCAAGGTATTATTGACCGTCTGTCAGCTCAACCTACAGCCCGCGGCTAGTCGCGAGGTTCGGTGCCCGTGGCGCCGGTGAAGCCGAGGTCGATCCCGATTGGGACGTCCGGATAAGATACGGCGGCGGGCACGCGATCCTTCTCGCACCGCCGAGCGATCACTGAACTCATAGTCCAGCCCTCACGTATCGCAAATATCGCAACGGCAGCCTCGTCACGAGGGGGCATTTTTCGAGGAGGTTCAAAATGAGCGCGGCAAAAACGCGCACACGCTGCCTCGACATTTGCGCTGGCTCGAGGCCGAGTCGATCGAAATCATGCGCGAGGCCCCGCCAAGCTCAAAAAGCCGGTGATGCTCTATTCAATCGGCAACGGATTCCACTGTCATGCGGCCCTTTCGGCGAGCATTCTATCCGGCGAAGCTGCCTTTCCCGCTGATGCGCATCGCTAGAACGTGAATTCCCCGGGATGATCACCTTTCACAACGAAACGGCCAGGCGCATCGGAGCCGATCTGATCGTCCATATTAAAAAAGAAGGAATCGCCCGCGGCATTAATCCCACGACTCCGGCTCCAACTGCACGCTGCACACTGGTCATGAGAACCGACGCCAGCGCTCGTCCAGTCCGCCCATTTCCAAAGAGCTTGAATCGTACGTAACGTGATATTGTACGATTTCAAGCGCATGAACTTGCCCCCATGGACCAATGTCCATTGCAACAGGCGAGAGAACATTGACCGATGTCGGTGTACTCGGGAATGGATGTTGCGCCCCGGCTACCGACTTGCCAGAACGTGAGAAGGAATTTGGCCCCTGACCCGGCACGCTTACTTCGGCTGATCACCCTTGAATTTCATTTGGAATGCAGCAGAGGGAAACGCAGCAACACCTCGATTTGGCCCTAGCCGTGTCATCGTTATCGCCCAATCATTCGATCAACATGCATCAGTAAGCCCACATAATGGACGCTGGTTTCGCCGCTCTCGGTCAGACTCTGTATGTTCCAGATTTTTGGGAGAACACCCTGAGAATGAATAGTTCACGTTCAATGAGTTTACAGGACTTGCCTTCTGAAATGCCCGAAGGCAAGGTCTTGGAAATAACCACAACCACAGGCTGCATCGTCGGGTGTTCTTATTGTCCGCAAGACAAGTTCGCCGCCCGGCAAAGAGCCGTATCTCACGCAAAGCATCTTCGTCTCGAAGATTTCAAGAGATGCCT
Source organism: Bradyrhizobium sp. CCBAU 45394 (assembly GCF_028128655.1). Classification (NCBI taxonomy): domain Bacteria; kingdom Pseudomonadati; phylum Pseudomonadota; class Alphaproteobacteria; order Hyphomicrobiales; family Nitrobacteraceae; genus Bradyrhizobium; species Bradyrhizobium sp. CCBAU 45394. The sequence continues at coordinate 1,622 of NZ_LBIX01000114.1, forward strand.
GGCGCACGTGCCACCCGCTGTCGATATCAGCTTTTCCGGGTACTCGGAGCCCTGGCTCAATCCGGATTGCACCGAAATGGTTGAGCACGCCCACGCATCTGGCCATGGCATCCGGATTTTCACGACGCTCGTAGGAATGAACGGGCGGGATCTACGACGCCTGCAAGCGCTGGAATTCCGGGCTTTCCTAGTACATGTTTTTGACGACGGCACGTACATGAACAGTCGCCTAGTTAGGCGCAAGTATGTGGATTCGATGCGTCAACTGGTCGACGCAGACATGTCATCGTTGCTATTCATAGTTATGGGGGAGGTCCATCCTGACCTTGTCGAGATAATTCCCGAAGAAGCGCTGATTCGCTCTCGTCCGCCAAGCAGCAGGGGTGGAAGTGTCAATCCGAAGATTGCGGAAGCACGACAGCCAATCGCCGGAGGACTGACGTGTCCAGACGAACGACAACATCGCAATGTTCTCCTCCCAAATGGCGACGTTACTCTCTGCCGCATGGATTTTGAGCGACGGCACGTTTTAGGCAACCTTCTCCGCGACAGGTATGAGGATCTGTTCGAAGGGCCGACTTTTTGCGAGATCGTCGATCGCATGAACGGAAAGGATGGTTTTCTGTGTTGCAGGATATGTGAATTCGCTCAACCAATGGCAAAGGGTGCCCGGGTCGGATTACTGCGCAATGGTGGACAAGATTTTTGAATCGTCCATGAAGAAGGAGTCAAGCCGTTGATTGAGAATCAGTTGTTGGCTCTGCGGCGGATTGGGAATTGCTAGCTTTTTGGTCGGAAGGCCGGAAAGCTTGCAATTTGATTTTCAAGATTTTTCCTTCGAATCGCCAGCCGCGATTCCGTGGTCGCAGCGAAGGGGAACGGTGCAACCAAAGATGGCGGAGACGATGGGAAAAGGCGATCCGTTCGCACCAGGCTGGATCAGATCATCAACCTGAAGCACGATATCGAGAGATCGCGCCGCTCTACAACTAGAATGGCGGCCCGGGATCGCAAGCCGGTTCGTGATCGGGCTGTTGCTGCTCAATTACATTTGTGGTCAGTCCGACGAAGAGGTCTGCGAGCGGGTCGACGATCCGCATCCCCAGCACTTCACCGGCTTTGAGTTTTTCCAGCATGAGCCCCCACGAGCGAAGCGGCTTCAGTCATTCGCGCAATCGGTGGCACATCAGACCGGCGAGTTGCGGATGCGTGATCTCAGCGGCTGACGGTAGACACCACCATTCAGCCCACGGCCATGACCACGCCGAACTTGTCTATGCGGCGGTCACTGGCCTCAATCGGCTGGCCCGCCCGTACGGCGTACGGCTGGGGCAATCGTCTCTGCACATCGCCGAGCGGTCGGCAATGATGGCTGGACGCTATACCCACGCTAAACAGTTCGAGCGTCATCGGCGGCAACAGGGCCTGTTGCAAACCAGGCTCGGATGCCTCATTCGCGACATCCGCCGCAAGATCGCTGGCCAGGGCGCGAGCTCGACTCTGCTTTCGAGCAGCCGCTTTCGCATGCCGCGCAGGCCATGAGCAGCGTCAGCGCGGATACAAGCTCAATTCCCTCGGTGGTTATCGTCCCTGATGCAAGAAGATTTGACTGCAACATGTGATTGAGCGCGCCCTTCTGTGAGGCCATCACGTGCAGCCCTCAGATGCCGCCGGACGGGTATGGTGATCTGCCGATTAAGTCAAAATCTTCCAATCGAGCTCGGAGCAGCAGAAATATAGCTGTTTCCTGAACCCGATCATTCAGTCATTTGACCATGCCATAAGTCGTCTTCTCATCTGAGATTCGCTTCGAATTGATCGTCATACTGCGGCCGCCAGCGCCCGATCTGATAGTTATCCTTCTTCGTCAGCATGGCCCAGATGTCGCGCGCTATCTTGTTCGCGAGTGCGGCCGCCACGAGGATACGCTTCCTGATCAGTATGCCGGCCAGGTTCCCTCGTTTATGGATTTGGGTCCCAGCCAGGCGCCGATGATTCAGAGGGTAAGTCCCGATCGCTCTTCGCCGGCATGACCGAAGGTGCCGCCCCAACCTGGCGAGCAGCCAAACTGATGGCCGGCAGCCCGGTTCGATCCAGGCCGCCCCGGTCAACTCGGCCATAGCAGGTTCGAGGTACTGTACAATCGATCGCGCGTTCGCCTCGTCATTTACACGGATAGCCTTTCCGGTCTCGTCCACCGCACATATCCCAAAGGAATTCAGCGAAACATCGAGACCGACATAGATCATGGCTTTTCCTCCTTGGATGGAATCGGCCCATGATCGGCAGTCAAACGTGCCGCGCGGCAAATAGGTCGGGCGATCGGGACGAATACCCCGTCTCTTCCGAAAAGCGGCTCCGGCGCTGGTTCATCTGCTGGGCCAGAGCGAACTTCAAACTGGATTAAGCCCGGTCGGCAAGGTCACCGACAGATAAGGAGCGGCAGAACAAATCTGCACGCGTCAATCGATCGGCATCGCCTCGCGTGTGGCCCGCACAGGTCATACGACGCGCACTTTCGATCCCTCGCGTCTGTCGCGGTGGATCAGACCAGTGGACGCAAACTAGGCGGCCTTGGCCGCTTGCTGCTTTGACTTTGTGCCAGCCCCGCGGCGAGGGCCATCCACACTGATGGACATGTCTTCATCGATAGCGATTCGCCTCTTCACGCGATGTTGACCGCTGGATTCCTTGACGGTGTAGCGTTCGGTTGCCCGGTTGTCCCAGATTACAACGTCGCCCGACTTCCAGCTCCAGCACACGGTATTTTCCCGCGCAGTGAGGTAGGATCGAAGCCGGTCGAACAGCTTCTGGCTGGCATATTTCTCCAGGCCAACGAAATTCTGCACAGAATGTCCGAGCACGAGCAAGCGCTCGCCCGTCTCGGGATGGACGCGTACGACCGGACGTACGGTTTCGCAGATTGTTCCGGTGAAGACATCATCGAATTGTTTCGTGTCCGCCTCAATGGCGTACCTGGTCACGGCGCAATCATAGGCGCTGCAATGCACCGCCCAGAGGTTGTCGGCAAGCATCCGCAGCGGCTCCGGAAGATCACGATATGCGGCCGCAGTGCTTGACCAGATAATGTCACCGCCATCAGGCGGGATCACGACGCCTCGCAATACCGAGATTTTCGGACAGTCGTCATCGACGCTGCCATCCATGCGCAGCTGTTCGGCACGACCACTGCCGCGGCTCTGTGCCATGTTCGGGGTCGATGCTCCCCCTATCGTACGCGGTATCAGCGAGCCGAGTCGGCCGGCAAAGCGCTGCTGTTCGGCATCATCGAGATGTCCCTGGTCACGGAAGAAGATGACTTTGTGCTCGAGGAGCAACTGGCTAATAGCGCAGATGACGTCGTCGGACAGTTCGTCCGATAGCCCGATGTTCTTGATCTCGGCACCAAGCCGGGCCGCGGACTTGACGATGTCCGATCGCGGAATGACGTTATCCATGGTCGTCATGTTGCTCATGATCATGCTCTCACTATCGTGATGCCTAAAACAAAGCTGCGCGACACTTGGTCGCGAGACTGATGGTGGAGGCCAACGAAATCGGTTTGGTGACGGACCCTACTCGGCCGCAATGTGCTCCAGCAGCCGCCACAAAGAGCCAAGCCTAATCGTCGGCTACGCACTACCACCATGATGTGACCTGCTCTGTTGCGATCAAGGACACTCTTGCATCGGCTCCGATGAAGACGAAAATGGCCGAAAACGCTGCCGGGATCGACGCGCAGCATGATGAACTACCTCGCTCTTACATCTCAATCATACGGTCAATCGATGTCTAGTCCATGAAACGAAACCAGCTTTCTTTTCGACGATGAGAAATGTTCGTTTTGTCAGCGAGCCAAGCTCCGTCATATTTTTAGGAAGATGATTTCTCGCGGGTCTGCAATACAATCGAGGTAGTCTGACGAACTGGATAACTCGCCATCCTAATCAATCAGCGCGATCGCACAGCCTGGCCACTCTACCATAAGTTATGGTACCGTTCTACCGCAATCTAAACGTTAGTACGGATTTTCGCGGTTTAGAATCCTTCGATGTGTGCGGCTGTTCATCCGCCCGTCACATATGGAGCGGGTACCGGCTGCTCGCAAAGCGAGTGGTCGATGCCATCTGTGGCTTTAACCATTCCCGCAGTGGTTAAAAACGGGCTATATCACCCGTTTTGCGGGATCTCGCTTCGTAAAAACCGAGGACATCACGCTGCAACGTGAAGTCGGATTTGCTTCATGAGGTGGACATCCTCATCGCCGCCAAATCAAAGGATTGGAGTAAGGTATCGCGACTTGGTGAGGATCCGCTCGCAATAAATGTCACGATAAGGTGAGCGCCTTCACAGATCTCCTCTCAAGAAAGCCGGGACTGCCCAAGTCCCGCCAAGCCGCCAACGACAATGCTTGGGCGAGACTCGTGCGCGCAACAAACCCCCAGGAAGACCCAATCTGTCTCCGCTTTCATGAGCGTTCTATTCCGGGTTCATTTTCTTTGCGAAGCTTGCCGCGTTCGTCGATTGGCACGCCACCGGGCGCAAGCTCCACTTGGCCGTCCTACGAGCGCCTCCGCATCGACGCCTTCATCTCGCGCCACTTGCATTGAAGCGGGAATAGAGTCTGATGAACGAGGCGATTCACCCTCATCTTTTGTCGTCACGATGCTGTTGTTCTCCAGCATGCTCTTTTGCGAGGAGTACCGCCTACGCTTCTGCTATAAGCCAGCGCTTTAGCGAGGACCCTGACTTCGCTTGCCGCAAATGGGGCGGCCGCCTGAGAGACGCCGCGTTCAATGCCCTCATTGATAAATGCGTCCCGAAACGACGAAACTGGCTTGCCAGCGCGCGTTTGAGTCTGACGCTGCGCAGATTGTCTTGGAGGGCCGCCCACAACCCGAGCCCGTCGAGGAAAACGTCGTAACCGTTGCAACTGGCTTTGAGGTAGAGCGCGCCGAGTGCGCCGTCACGCCGATGTCGATGTCGATGTCGCCGGCCAACACATACCGTGCGCTAGGGATTTCGATGCCAGTGACGCGGAGCCGCTGTGAATACCAGCAAGGTCTTCCTGATCACGGGAAAATGCGGTCGGCGCCTCTGCGACGACAACGTCGAACTTTCCTGTTTTGGCGTCGCGATGAGGAGTTGCCAGCCAAGCCGATTCATTGTGCTTGCACCGGAAATCGTACGGTCGCCGTAGAACGGACCACCATTAATCCTTCGCATTCGCAAATTGCGCGGCAGAGCGCGATCTGGTCTTCAATTGCCCGGTCGGTCTGCTTGTGTTTAAACCTTGCGAGATTGCCGCTTTCATTGTCGCTGCTCGCGTTTGCTGTCCAATCCGCGCCGCAGCGCGAGCAACAGCACGAACGGAACGCAAATCGCTCGGCCATCTCTGCGGATTTGGCGTATGACGACTCAGGCTTGATCCGCGTGATCAGGCGCCGCAAGCACCGCGAGCTTGGCCTGCGTCACCTTGGCGCGTTTGGCGTAAAACCGGCATTTCAAGAGGCGGGACCAAGTTCTTTTTGCCGCCCATTTGACCGGGGGCATGAGACGAT
>NZ_LBIX01000115.1:0-7566 GCF_028128655.1 Bradyrhizobium sp. CCBAU 45394
AGACCTTTTGTCCCTCTTCCTGCTCTCACTCTGGCCAACGCTCAACTGTCCAGTTCAGCCCCAATTCGGCTTATTAACGATCGACTCGTCTAGCCCATCGCAAAATGTTTATTTGAGATCCGCCAAGAAGTTGGTGGTGCCTTGCGGTAGTCTCGCTACCGCTGCCCTGACGGGCGTTTCCTCCCTTGACTTGGCCGCCGGTCCTATAGATCGGCGGTTCTTCTCGGTGGCAGGTCAAACGTTCTCATGAAGCAGGACTCATAAGATCAATCTGCACTTGCGGGACGCCGTTTCCTGCGCGCCGCGGATATCGCGCAACAACGGGACCGGGTCGAGAACGGCATGTATTTCTTGGAGATGGGCACGAACCGAGCGGGGCGTGTCGGCGGCTAAGCGCTGGTGTGGTGTCGCCGGCGCACGGTATGTCTTGCGCACACGCGCATCGTCGCGCTGCCCGGCTATCAATTGAACGAGGATTGGAAGACGTGCACGAACAGCCTCCGCGATCGATAGTGTTCAGCCAGCAGCACTTCCAGGCTCTCGAACCGACGATAGCCGACCATTCTGCGCGCGACGGCGCCGTTCTTCTGCTCGACGAACGGCTGGTCATTCTTTCGGTAGGGCCGGCAACGCGTGAAAACGATGTTGGCCGCCTCGCAGTGGGCGTTCAGCGTCTCAATCATGAACACGGTATCATTGTCAGTATCGAGGCCGAGCAGCGCAAAAGGCAATGGTTTGCGCAATTCCGTCAGCACCATTTTCAATAGCGCCTGTTCGCGCCACGATCAGAGCAGCGCACTCTGTCCAGCCGGTAGCACTGTCGGTGAGCACGAGGGTCAGGATGAAGCTGCCGGGCAGATGGACCGCTATGTGCTACAAGGTCGGCCTCGAATCCGGGCGCCGGATCATTCCAATCTGCCGACGTCCGTATTGGAACACTGCGACGCAACGAGTGCGTCGCGTGCCGCCGGCGCTTGCGACCTGATTCTTCTTGGATCCGCACTAATGTGCGGTCGATCGTCGCAGCGCTCATCGCCAAAAGTTTGGCGCCGATCTGGGGGGCAAGGTCGAGGTGGCCGTGCCGTTCCATCGCCTCAATCGGCGCAGGCAGTAATGCCTTCAGCCGCTTCCCGCAGATCCGGCCTGTCGCCTCCCACTTGCATAACCTGCCGGCCGCGATCAGAAGTCGGCGCGGTCCCTCGCGGATCGCGCCGACGCCGGGATCGTAACTCCGGTCGGGCTACGCCCTCCCTACGTCACGAGCCCGGCGAAACTCTCTCACCTTGCTTGATTGACGCGCTCTTCCATCCTGATCGCCGCGCGACAGGCTGACAAGCCTCCCGTGGTGCGCGTTCTCTTCTCCAGGCTCCATCCTTTTGGGAGATGGAGCCTGGAGGGCTCGGTGCTGGGCAGGCAATCCTCCGAGCCGATCCGGAGGCAGGAAAGCTGCCACCGAACGGCACTATGCCGGAAGACAACCAGCTCACGAGATCCCCAGTCGAGCAATCTGCGCCGACACGTGCTCCGGATCGGGAAGGGGAGGCCACGGATGGCGGCCAGCGGCGGCGCTCAACAAGGACCTACAGAACGCAGGGGTGAGCTTGCCGCGGTGGATCACGACTTTCTCGTGCCCCTCGGCGGCTCGAGCGCTCTGCCAGTGCTGATTGTAGCCGCGCTGTTCGTTAGACTTCACGTGGCAAGCGGCGAATTCGCGATCGCCCAGCGTTGCAAATTGCCAGGCATGTACCGGCTGCTTGGTATGGATGTGCACCCATATCGGGCTTGGCGTCGCACCATTGCGCAGCGCCTTGGGCTGCAGCCTGATCTCGAACAGCGTCCCTGGCTCTCCCTTCAAGGGACGTGGTGGATCCACTGACGCCAGCTCCCCCGCCGCCCGCAACTGTTCAAGGTATTTTTGCGATGGAAACGCATAGGTCTTCATGCAATCGCTCGTGATTGCCGCCTTTTGCGCGTTTAATGAGTTTGCCTGCCCCTGCACCTCGGACCACATCGCCTTGAGCCGTACAATTTTATCGTGCACTTCGGGCAGTTGCGCAGGCGTGAGCAGGCCACGTCGTCGAGGCTCCTCCAGCGCGGCTGCACAGGCCTCAATCTCGGAGGCCTGCGTCTGCAAGCGCTTAATGACGCGATCCAAGACGTGTTCGGCGTCCTCGGGCTTCATCTGGCGCGCTTGCGAGACGGCGCTTTGCTGAGCCGACAGATCGAACTGCAGCAGCTCGTCCAATCGCTCAAGTAATCCCGCCAGCGCTTTCCTGGAGGGCGGAGCCTGCCACATCTGGAGGTGCTCGGTCGCGGAGGATGACGCGCGTGCCTCGTCCGCGGTCGCGAGTTTCTTGGTGCCGAGATCCGAGAGTACGATAACCTTGCCCGTCCGGGCCGTGGCGGCATTGGGCCTGGCGAGTTGCGGCTCCGCCGGGCGGGCCGTCGAACTCCCCTCGCCTGCGGCCGCTGCGCGCCTTCCTTTTCCCCTTCTGCGCGCTGGATTACCTTCGCCGACGACGGCAGTATTTTCCGGCAGCCCAGCCCAAGCCGGCGGTTCAATCGTGGCTATCGTCTTCGGCTGCAATGCCAGCAGCCGCATGACGTCGTTCGCCGTAACCCACGCGCCTTCCACGATCTCGTCCAGCAACTGCAACGGGAGGTCGGCTCGCGTTCTGGCCTCCCTCAGGCTGGCAACGATGCCGCTCAGTCCTGACGCAAATTCCGAAAGGCGCTCCATGACTCCTTCCAGAACGGCGCGGTGCTCAGCGTCGAGGGCCGCTCCATCGCTCTTCAGAACGGCGCCGTGCGTCGAGACGAATGCCGGAAAAACATCTTCGATGAAGGTCCCGAGCAGACGCACTCGCCCGCTCTCGTCCATGAGGGCGCCGCGCAGATCTGGTTCGAACGTGCTCGCTTGCGAGTTAATCAAGAGCTCCGCGAGAGCTATCCGCGATTGCAGATACATGCACTTCGTATTGAGCGCCCAGCCGGTATGCAGCCTTAGTGCGGCCTCTTCGGCCTTCCGCATCTCGGGCGTGCTACATGGCAACTTGGCAGTAGCTGCGCAGACTGACTGCATCCGCTCCGAGCGCAATGCCTTCTTTCCCCACCACTCCATGCAGGCGACATAGTGGTCCGCCACGCCTGCAACCACGCGGCTCAGCTGGGCGGGCGAAGCGGTGTCTTTCATGTTGTCGAGCAGGCGTGCTGCTTTCTTTCTGTTCTTCTCCAGCTCGTCGAGAATCTGCTTGGCCAAGTGGTCACATTCCTGGGCCGCGTTCAGCGTGTCATAGCGGAGCTGGCGAGCCTGATCGTCCGGCAGAATGCGGCGCGCCAGAGCTGGGGGCAGATTCGCGTAGTACTCCAGAACTGCTGAGCCTGCTTTAACCACTTGATCGATCAGCTCTTGCGCCTCGGGCAAGTTCCGGGCGCGCCTGGCCGCTTGACGACAAGTTTTAAGCTGCTCGAGCAGGCTGTCCAAGTTTTCCTCTGCTGCCTTGATCTCGTCCCGCGTTGGCGCCGCCACATCCAAAGCTGGTGGCTGGTTCGCGAGCGCCGCGGTTCTATCTTGAGGCCCGGAGCGCATCCGCTCCACGACGGCGTCGAAGGATTGACTGCGTTCGCCAGGCAACAGGCCGGGCTCCGCGCTCGAACTGCTCAATTCCCCGGTGCTGTCGGCTCGTGCAGCCCCAACGCGCGATGTGCCAGCTCGGCCAATGCCCGTCATATTTTATCTCCGATAAAGTCGAGAATGCTCAGCCTATCTGGATAGACCGCCTGGCTGACCACTAGCTGACCAAGAGAGTTCTTCCGGATGCGCAAGAAAGCCGATATCGCCTTGGGTCCCATTTCCATCGCAGCTCCTGTGTTGCTGAAGACAGCGATGCGGGATAGCTGCGTCAGTTGCGGCATAATCCGCTGAGACGTGACCGCGGCCTGACGTGCCCCGGTCAAGATCTGCGCTCTGGATTGACAGTACCGTCCGCGAGGCGATCCGTAAGGGTCCTGCCCCTATGCCGGGTACGGCGTCTGGTGAGGTCCTCACCAGCTTTCAAACCCACATTTCCAGCCGCTCCGATTTCGGCGCCGAATTCGATAACGGTCAGTCTGGAAAGTCCGCGCCAGATGACGACATTTCCGGGTGGCGGATCGGCGGCCCTGGCCAGGTAGCGACCCAATCGTTCAAGTTTGGTCAAGTAGAATGCGAGGGTTCCAGGGCGACATCGTCGATTGCCGACGTCGCTGATGAGTTCATCGAGCAATGCGATCTCGTTGTCCGTCAAGGCCATCTTCGGTGACGCGTCCGGGCCGCGCGATTGAGCATGGTGAGCCAGAGGACGCGCCAACTGAGAATGCAGAAGACCGCCATCAGATTAGCGAGGCGGTCCGCGTCCGCAGTTTTGAGTCTTCCGCCCGCCCTGCAGCCCGATTTCAAGATCTTGTGGAACATCTCGATTTTCCACCGCATGGCGCACCAGTTAATCTTCTCGATTGCCTCGGAGCGTCTACGGACGGGTAGGTCCGTGATTAGCTTCGACTCAATAGGTTTCCGGCCCTTTGGCGCACCGCGCTCGCTTGCGAGGATTACCGTCAGGTCGAGGGCAGGATAGAGTTTTGCTTTCCGATCGGAGGCAAGACCGCAATCCGCTTGAACTTGATCTCCAGCACAGCTTTCGTCATCTCGCCCTTGTCGTCCCGCACGCCAATGTAATGCAGGCCCTTGACCGCTGGTCTCTTCCATCTCGGTCGCAATCGAATGGCCGTCATCGCCCGCCAGCCGATCGACGCAGGCGCGGACAAGCAAGTGAGCGCCAAGCTCTTGCGTCAGGCAATACAATTCGAAGATGTCGCTTTCGCGGTCGCCGATATGAATGCGCTTGCTTACCTGGCCGACGCGCTCACCAGCATCGTCAACGGCTATCCAAACAGCGAAATCGATCAGTTGCGTCTTTGGGCTTACTGCCGTCACAATCTTAAAGCCGTGGCCTGAGGACGACGCTTACGGTCTGATGGCAATGGCCGATTCCTGGATTGACCAACAGATCAGTGGCGGCGTGGTGGTGTTTGGGCTGTTGCCGGGGGGCGACGTTTTGTTTTTTGGGCGATGGCGGTGAGCGCGAAGTCGGATCGCGGCCATCATGGCGAAGGCGAGCATCACCAGGGACACGAAGAGGCTGACGACGAGCGTCTCCTGCGCGTGCCGCATTGCCTGAATGATCGCTCGTCAGATGTTTTCCCAAGGAAGCGGATTTCGATAGCGTAGCATACCAAGTATCATCCCTCTGCAGATCGACGGATCCGGCGTCCAGGCCGGCAGGGCTCGTATTGGTAATGTCCACTGGACTCAAACGCTTCACATGAGACTCGACAGCTGATGTCGCAGCTACAGCGAGAATGGCGGCTTCGCGTTGCGCAACATTTACTGTCGAACGCTAACAGCGCGATTGTCGGGTTTGAGCCCCAATGTCGCAAATTTGACGCGTACCTGGCGCGTGAAGAGCCTCATTTAAGCGGCACGCTGCTTGCTTCATTCGCGGCGCCATCACCGATGCCAGCGCGAAGGCGCTCGGTTGTGGATGGAGAAGCGCAGCGGAGTATTTGATGCGATCTGGACTTCTTTTTTGGGGAGCCACAACAATTGCGCTCGTCGCAAGCAGTGCCGCCAATTCGGCAGACCTTGAGCCAGAAGTGAAACTGCCGCCGGCGGTGTGGAACTGGACCGGAGGCTATATTGGCGGGCACGTCGGCGGCGGGTACGGCCGAACCTCCTTCAGCAATCCCTACGGTCCGTCAATCTATGGCGATGTCGTCGATACCCCAGTGTTCCTCGCAGGTGGCCAGATCGGTTACAATTGGCAGAACAAGGGCTGGGTCTTTGGTGTCGAACTCGATGTCAGCCGCGCTGTCTCCGACGGCACAAATACCTGCCTCGCTGCCTCCGGCTTTGTCGTGAGCGCAAACTGCAAGGCAGGTCCCAACGTTCTTGCCACCGGGACCGGCCGCATCGGTTACGCGTTTGGCGCGCTGGGCCACACGCTGGCCTATCTCAAGGGAGGCGTCGCTTGGCAGAACAATCAGGGCGACGTCCTCAATAATTACGAGTTTGGATTCTCACCGGAGAAGACCCATTTCGATTATGGTCGCCTCGGTGGCACCATCGGGCTGGGCGTCGAGCAAGCGCTTACGCCTGCATGGTCGGTCAAAGCTGAGTATGACTATCTACATTTCGGCGGGCCGAGGATCGACACACCTCCGACGGTGCAGTTTCCACCGTTTGCGATTCTGCCAGCGAACACAACGAGGCCCTCCAGCAGTTATCACGTCGGAAAGATCGGGTTGAATTACCATTTTGGCGCCGACCCTTGGACGGCGCAATGGGGCGACGCGCCGCTGTACGCGAAAGCACTCGCCGGTGCGCCGCCGGTCGCTTACTCGCCCGGTTGGGCGTTTGAAGGCGGATCGCGGCTCTGGCTCAGCCGCGGACAATTTCAATGGGACCACAGCGCAGTGCCCTATGGCCACCTCGACGACCCCAGCCGTCTCATCTCGAGGCTCACTTATTACGGATTGGACGGACTTTCCGGGGAATCATTTCTCCGTGTTGACAGCCCCTGGGGAGTATTCCTCAAGGGCAATATTGGGATCGGGCGCTTCAACAAAGGACACTCGAACGATGAAGATTGGGGTCTCGATACTGGGACCACATCAATGTCGTATACTAACACGATCTCGGGCCAAGCAAACGGAAGGTTCACTTATTACACGGCGGACCTAGGTTATGATTTCCTGCGCGGCGCCACCTACAAGGTCGGCGGATTCACGGGTTGGAGCTATTACGGCGAGAGCTCGGACTCGATAGGATGCATCAAGATCGTCAACCTACCGTGCCTGGCGCCAGGCGACAACACGAACGTTGGCAGCCAGGATACTCAATGGAATGCACCTCGTATCGGCCTAAGCGCCGAAACCATGCTCACCGAGCGTTGGCGCTTGAGCACGGACGTCGCTTACCTGCCGTGGACCGATTTCAAGGGGCGTGATTATCATCTCTTGCGCAACGAGACCGTGTTTGATGAACAACGGGGCAATGGGGGCCGAGGCGTCCAGGTTGAAGGCGTCTTGTCCTACTTCATCACCAGGAACTTCAGCGTCGGCGTCGGTGGCCGCTACTGGGCGATGTGGACCAACAAGCGGAGCAACTCTTTGTGCAGCAGCTATGGCTGCGTCGGTGATCCGACCGTACTTGCGAAGTATAGCATGGAGCGCTGGGGTACGTTCTTTCAGGCCTCCTACAACTTCAATTGAGGGGCCTCACAGCCAAGCTCCAACCTCGGGCAATGCAGTGACCGAACAAATCCGAAGACAAAGTGATTGCCTTAAGAGTCCAATCGGAGGTCGCTTAACGAAGATCGCAGCATCGATCAATGTTTCGCGCCACAGGGCTGCGTAGGTTCGGACGTCGACGGTTTGCTTCCCTCAATTCATCATGGGAGATAAAACCCAGCATGCGGAGCCTAACGGTGACGAGATCTTGGTCCAACATCCAAAGCTGAAGGCTATGAG
>NZ_LBIX01000116.1:0-8428 GCF_028128655.1 Bradyrhizobium sp. CCBAU 45394
GCGCATCCTTCGAATCGTGCGATAAGAATGCACCATCAAAGCCTGGGACTAAACACCTAGTGGGCGGCGGCGATCAAGGTGAGACCGTAGCGACAATCAGGGGTTCTTCCGCATATTTGGTGCAGGGTGCGGGATTCACGGACAGTGCGAATGAGGGCATAAGGTCGGAATCGCAGTCGACGCCCGTGATTCGCCTTGCTCCATGCCATCCGCTCACTGGTCTCCCCCGAACTTTCGATTGTCCAGATCCTTCCCCAGGCCGACAGGGTGGTGCTCGTGGCTCGGCCCGAAGTCAGCGGTCTCGCTCTGTCCCTGTTGCGGCTGCCAGACGCGTCGGATCCACAGCCATTACGCGCGACGCTTAGCCGATCTGCCGTGGAATGGTTGTCGAAATCCGGCTTCAGGCGCGACGCTTTCGATGCGCGAATCCGCAATGCGTGCGTCGGATATTCACTGAGCGGCTACCGGCAACGGTGCGGCCGAAAGCGAGACGCACGACCCGCCTCGGCGAGAGCCAGCTGACGATCGGTTTTGCGGTCGGCGGTGAGCCCGGCTCTCGCCTGTCGCGCAAACTGGCCATGCCGGTCAGCGGCGACACCTTGCTCCGAATGATTCACTCGGCTCCCTTGCCGGATTTCGTTGCCCCGACCGTTGTCGGCATCGACGATTGGGCTTGGCGTCGTGGCCAGCGATATGGAACGATCATCTGCGATCTGGAGCGCAAATGCGTGCTCGATCTGCTTCCCGATCGTAACGCCGGCGGTGTCGCGAGCTGGCTGAAGCGCTGGCCGGAGATCAAGGTCGTCGCCCGCGATCGTGCGGGACTTTATGCTGATGGCGCACGCTGCGGCGCCCCCGACGCGGTGCAGGTGGCGGGCCGCTGGCACCTGCTCAACAGTCTGGGTGAGGCCCTGCGCCACGCGGTCGGTCGCCATCGTCACAACGAGGCCGCCGTGCAAATCATGATGTCTGCGCAACGAGCGAAGACCGGCAGTTCCGCGCCGCCGCCCGGCCTTGCACAGTTGCGGGCGGATCGAAAGACTGCGCGACGCGAACGCTGGGATGAAATCTGTCGCCTACGCGAGCAAGGTTGCCCGACATCCAGGATCGCCCAACTGCTCGGCGTCGACAGGCGCACTGTTCAGCGCTGGCTGGCCGCTGGCGGCGAACCGGAGCATTCGCGTCCTCACATACCTTCACATCTTCTCGCGCCCTTTGAGGCATGGCTGGAAGCGCGGTGGGCCTCCGGCTGCCAGGTGGGCCAGCAGCTTTGGCGCGAGCTTCAGCAACAGGGTTATACTGGAAGTCGAGTGACCGTCGCGCGATGGGCCGCTGACAGGCGTGTACATGCAGACACGCGAGGAGCAGCACAACCGCACCGACCTGGAAAGCTCCCACGCGTCGTCGCTGTGCCTGGTATTTAAGCCAGGATCCGGATCAGATCGATGCTGAAGCCCGGCTGTTCCTCGGCCGCCTGTTTGCGCAAGCTCCGGAACTCGCCACGGCGGCCGATCTGGCGAAGCGGTTTGTGTCCCTTCTCAGTGGCAGCGACATCGCCGAGTTCGATGAATGGATCGCACAAGCAGCCAACAGCGAACTCAAGAGCTTCGCCAACGGCATCGCGCGCGACATCGATGCGGTCCGAGCGGCAATAACTACCTCCTGGACAACCAGTCCGGTCGAAGGCTAGATCAGCAGGATCAAAGCCATCAAACGACAAATGTATGGCCGGGCAAGCTACCCGCTATTGCGTCGACGCGTCCTTCTGGCTGCCTGAGAACGATCGCGCAACCTATCCAACCCTAGTCGCTCAAGCTGCGCCAGATATGCGGAAGAACCCCTGATTGTCGCGCCATACCCTAGGTAGGTTGCGAGCTGTGGCGGCAGGTTCGCTGAAGCCCCTCTCGCGGCGCACGACGACCGATTGAGCTCACTCTGGAAGGAAACCTCGATCACTGGCTCGCGCCACCATCCGAGATATCGAAACCACGGCCGGGCAATGTCGATCCGTCTCCCTCCCGGTCGTGTTTCCGTTATGATGGAGGTGCGCTGCCGCACCATCTCCAGCAACTGCTTCATGCCGAGGCCTTCCGAGGCATTTGGCGTGAGCAAGCGAGCTGCCCACGCCGAACTGCCATTTGCCGATTCCGAGGTCATCGCGCACACCATACCGAGTTGATGGCGCGCAGCGTTCCGAGCATTCTCCGCGCAGCATTCCGACTTGATCGCGCGCAGTTTCGGATGGTGGGAGGCCTGATCGTTGGCCATTTCTCCGGCTGGAAGCAGCTTGGAGAATTGGATGCCGACGAGGAGGGTTATCATGTGCCAAGTGCGCGAGATTGTGAGATTGAGCCTTGAGGCTGGGCTCTCGACACGCGTGGTTGGCGAGCGTGTAGGCGTCGGGCCGACGACGGTACGTGACAAGCTGAAGCGTTTTGCGCGCGCGGGTCTGGCGTGGCCCGTCCCGGAAGCGATAAGCAACACCGAGCTGGAGCAACTGCTCTACGGGGTGCCTGGCGTGAAGCCGGGGCGCCGCAAGGTGGCCGAGCCTGACTGGTCCGTTGTTGCCCGCGAGCTCAAGCGCAAGCATGTGACCTTGCAGGTGCTGTGGGACGAGTACATTGCAGAGCATCCGGACGGGTACCGGTACAGCCGGTTCTGTGACTTGTTCCGCAACTGGGAAGGCCGGCTGCCGCTGGTGATGCGCCAGCACCACGGCGGGGCGAGAAATTATTTGTCGACTATGCCGGCGACACGGTGCCGGTGGTTGACCAGTAAGACCGGCGAGGTACGTGATGCGCACATCTTCGTCGCGGTCATGGGCGCATCCAGCTTGTCGTTCGCGCTGGCGACGTGGACCGAGCAGCTCGGCGACTGGATCGCGGGACATAACGCGGCCTTCAGCTTCATTGGCGGCGCCACGCAACTCCTGGTGCCCGACAACGCCAAGGTCGCGGTGATCAAGACCTGCCTCTATGACCCTATGATCAACCGCGGCTACAGCGATATGGCGCAGCATTACGGCACGGCAATTTTGCCGGCACGGCCGCGTCGTCCGAGAGATAAGGCGAAGGTTGAGGCCTCCGTCGGAATCGTCGAGCGCTGGCTGCTGGGGCGGCTGCGTAATCGAACTTTTTACAGCCTGGCCGAGCTCAACGGTGCGGTCGCCGAGTGGCTGGCCAAGCTCAATGACGGACGGGTGTTGCGTCAGTATGGCCGGGCACGGCGCCAGCTGTTCGACGAGATTGACGCGCCGAATCTTAAACCGCTTCCCGGCGAGCCGTGGGTCCATGCCGAATGGCGCCGATGCCGGGTCGGGCTCGACTATCACGTCGAGATCGAACGGCACTACTACTCGATGCCCTACCGCTTTGCTCGTCGGGAGGTAGAAGCGCGGATCTGCGCGCGAACGGTCGAAATCTTCCTGGGCGGCGAGCGTATCGCCGCACACATACGCGGCAGCGGCAACGGGCGGCACACGACAATCAGCGCCCACATGCCTTCCAGCCACCGGCGCTATGGTGAGTGGACAGGGTCTCGCTCATGCCGAATGGCTGGTGTTGCTGCTGGACCATGAAGAGACTTGGCGTAACAACCGGCGCTTGGCACTTCGTCTTCGCAAGGCAATGCTGCGTCATCATGCCGTGCCCGAGGATATCGACTACCGCGCGCCCCGTGGCCTCGACCGCCGCTTGTTCAACATGCTGCTCAAGGGAGACTGGATCAAAAACCATGAGAATTGCGCCATTGTCGGGCCGACCGGCGTCGGGAAAAGCTGGCTTGGCTGTGCGCTTAGTCACAAGGCCTGCCGGGACAACCACTCTGTACTTTACACCCGGCTGCCCGGTTGTTCGAAGAACTGGATCTTGACCGGCCGCTACGGCACTGTTGGCGGGGGCGTCCGGTCAGCTTCGCTCCGCCGAGCGATACCATCAAACATGTGACGCGATCCCTTCGGCGGCCGCTTGACCACGGGCTAACGATGGTGCCAATTACCTTTAAGGATCGGGTGCTTCACCTGCGCGCGATCAGATTGGAACGCTGCGCGGCATCAGATTGGAATACCTGCGCGCGATCATTGGAATCCGCAGCCATTGGCGGCCTTGGCGATCGCAATTGCGACACAGCGGCCTGGCGCCGGCCTCCGCCTCCACCACTCAGATCCGGGCGTTCAAGGCGGATTCAAACGGTCGTCGCAACACCGTTTTCACTCATGACAGCAATTCGTCAAGCGCCTCCGCCGGGGTTTTCCAGCCTAGTGTCTTTCTCGGTCGGGCATTAAGGGCCGCTGCCACAGCGGATATCTCGTCGGCGCTGTGGATGCTCAGGTCTGTGCCTTTCGGGAAGTACTGCCGCAGCAATCCGTTGGTGTTCTCGTTTGTGCCGCGCTGCCAAGGGCTTTGCGGGTCGCAGAAGTAGACCTGGATACCCGCATCGATCTTGAGACGATCGTGCTGATCCATTTCGGCTCCCTGATCCCAGGTCAGCGAACGACGCAGTTCTTGGGGCAAGGTGATGACGGTGCGCGTGATCGCGTCGCGCACGGCTTCGGCCCCGTGTCCCGCGAGCGCAGGCCCGTTCTTCACGCGCGGAGCTTCGCCATGCCCGACCAACCGGGGAAGGTGCAATAGCATCGTGAAGCGCGTCGTACGCTCGACCAGCGTGCCGATTGCCGAACTGCCAAGACCGAGGATGAGGTCTCCCTCCCAATGTCCCGGCACTGCTCGATCAACAGCTTCAGCAGGGCGTTCACTGATCATGATCTCTGGCGAGACAAAGCCCTTGCCTCGCCTGCGTACGCGCGCCCTGGGCATCCGTAATACACGTCCTGTTCGCAAGCAGGCCGTTAGCTCGCGGCGCAGCGCCCCGCGGCCCTGAACGAAGAGAGCTTGATAGATAGCTTTGTGGCTGATGCGCATCGTCTTGTCGTCCGGGAAGCGTCGGGCAATCTGCTCAGGGCTCCAGGCTTTGGCCCATCGTCGCTCCTTGCGCGGACCATGCCGGCGGCCCTTCCAAGGAACGGCGGGACCAGGAACGGGAGCGCCGCTCGGGGTTACGACGCCGCCAGCAAGTCTCTCCTCCACATAAGTGCGCAAGGTTGCATTGAGCGCAAGCTTGGTCGGCTTGGGCCGGCGGGCGGATCGTTCCGCATGCCATTGGGCAGTTGTTGCCCGATACTCCAACCCGCCGCCGCGGGAGGCCGCGTTGTGCCGCAGTTCACGGGAGACTGTCGAAGCAGCCCGCCCCAGGCGACGTCCACTCTCTTGCATGGAATGGCCCTGCACCTTGAGAAGGGCGATCTCCTCGCGCTCTACCAATGAGAGGTCCCGCCCGGAGAGCGCCTTTGCCGAAGATCTGAACATCGCTGGTGGCATGCCGCCCGCCTTTCGGAATAATCTGCTTCCGACAGGTTGTGACGGCTTCGAGCGCAGCATCTTCGCTGCTTAGCCCCGCAGCAATCGTCCGCCAAAATTTATTCTGTTCATTGCGTCCTGCAACAGATGGCCGTCCTGGCGAAGGCAATGGGGCTCGTCTTGACCGCGTCGATCGGCGCCTTACAACGTTCATCGCAACCTCCAACCTCCGAGTGTTTCGACGACCCTTGAATCCGCCCAATATGCTTCGGCGGAGTATCGCAAGATGATGCAGTCCGCCGGTTTCCACGCCTCGATGAGCCGCAAGGCCGATTGCTGTGACAACGCCCCGATGGAGAATTTCTTCCATACCTCAAGACCGAACTCGTCCTTCACCAGCAATTTGCAACCGTGAGGACGCCAGACGTGATATCGTTGCTTACATCGAAGGCTTCTACAATGGAAAGCGGCGCCACTCCGCCATCGGTTATGTCAGCCCGACGCGATCGAGCTAAAAGCAGCTTAACCCTGTCCATTTCTTCGGGGAAAATCAAACAGTGCCGGAGGTAGCGGGCTCGTTCAACAGCGAACGGTGCATCGCAATGCCGATGATAGGCGGCTTGGGTAGGCAGCAGGCTCTCGAACATAGTAATTCTCCGCGACGGAAGTCTTCAAGCAAGCTATTCAAGATTATGTGCCGTCAACAGCACCCATCATCTTACCACCGTCATCCCACTACATGGGCTGGCACAACATAATCTATGATGCAACAGTGCTTCCGTTTTATGGGCAGCGCGCTACTTGGTTGTGGCATTTCGCCGCCGGTGAGAGGGGACCGTCGCAAACACAGCCAGCGCTCGAATCCCACGATTCGCGTGTGCGTCCTGTTGTCAATCAACCAGCAAGAGGGGGAAACGTTCGCAGTAGCATCTCTTCAGCGGGGCGCCTTCCTACAGACGGGATCGGTTGGGCCATCACTCATTTTCGTCCCGATCAAGGCGCAGCTTCATCGCACGGTCTTGCGGTTAATCCGAATCCGACTAGTCGGAACGTGCGGTATCCATGACCAACCCGATTAGACAGCAGGATCTATCGGATCAAGTGCAAACCGGCGTCCATGCGTACACACTCGCCAGTCATATGGCTCGAAGCGGGGCTCGCCAAAAAATGGACGAGATGCGCGATGTCCATGGCGCTAGAGACGATCTTCAGCGCTGCCTTCGCAGCCACCGCATCGCGGACTTCCTTGGCCCGCGCTTCGCCGCATCCCTTGCTGTACCAAAATGTGTCAATATAGCCTGGACAAACTGTGTTGACGCGGATAGCGGGCGCGAGGGCTTTGGCCAGCGACAAGGTCATGACGTTCAGTGCGCCTTTGCTCGCGACGTACGCTAACGACGAGCCGTCGCCGTTTATTCCTGCCACTGATGAAATGTTGACCACCGCCGCCGTAACGCCGCACGCCTTGATGTTCGCTTCCAACAACGATCGCGCCGCACGGATCATTTGATACGGCCCGATGGTGTTCACCGCATATATCTGCTGAAAGTCATCAGCCGACAATCCCTCCAGAGTATGATGCGACACGTGTTTGGTGATGCCTGCGTTATTGATAAGCACATCGAGCTTTCCCCAACTAGCCGCAGCGGCAACTATCCTGTTGCAATCCTCGTCACGGGAAACGTCGCCCTGGACCACCAAGACCTCGGCAGCGCCGGCATTGCGGCACGCTTCGGCGGTCGCTTCGGCATCTCTTCGGCTGCTGGAATAGTTGATCACAAGGCGGGCGCCGTCCTTGGCAAGTAGACGCGCACTTGCGGCCCCAAGTCCCGACGCCGAGCCTGTCACAATCGCGCACAAGCCGTACTCTGCCATCGTTGATACCCTCATCGCGCAAGTTTCGGCTAATTCGGCGTCGCCCAAATAGCAGGCTCGCGCACGCGCCGACGCTTGCTTGAAACAAAGCTAAAGCATTGCCACCTCGCTTGGCAGCTACCAAATAGGATAGCCTGGAGCACAACAGAGTAAGAGGCGCCAATGTTGCCGCGTCAGGCCGGACCCACAGCCGAAGGGCTCGATCCGCCGGCTCGACAGCCGCAACCTTAGCTGGTCAGCGATGTCGCGGACGGTGATCGCGCTCTCTATTATGATGGGTCCACCAACGACACGAAAACCAAAAATAAGGCAAATCGGCCGGACAATGTCGTGTCAGAATCGATGTACTCGTGTATGGAGCTACGTTTGCGGCAACGAAAGACTTGCCACCAGCTACTTCCGGGCCCAACGGATCGGCGACCGGCCCACCGAGTGTGGTTGATCGCGCGTGTTAGTCGGGGTATTTCGAGCGACCGAACAGGGCCTTAGTCTGACTGAGACACAAAACCGCCGGCCAGAATCAGCGATGGATGAGGCATAGACCATCAGTCGAGAGGCCGACATGAGCGGGCGTGGCACCAAGACGAGCGAGAAGCGATTTGAGACGTATTTGGAAGGGCTTGCCAGTGTCATCGGTCATGCTGATCGGAAGGCGCCGCTGCACGACTATTGGTAAGCGCTTCACCGATCCCCTATGGGGTTGGGCTTGACGCCTTTCGGAACCTCCATGGCATGAGGTCCTCGATTGCGCTGTGCGGGTGGCCCGTCGAGGATGGCCGTGAGCGTCTCCGCGATGTATGCGACTGGATTGACGTCGTTCAGTTTGCAGGTTGCGACGATGGACGATAGCAGTGCCCAATTTTCGGCGCCAACCTCATGACCGGCGAAGAGCGCGTTTTTTCGTGAGGCAAATCGGCCTGATGGCGTTTTCAATCGGGTTGGTGTCCAACTCGAGACGGCCGTCGTCGAGGAAGCCTGTGAGGCCTGCCAATGGGCGAGCCCGTAACGAATGTCTTCAGCCAGTGTCGAGCCTGAGGGGATCATCGACAGTTGTTTTTCGTGATGGACGCGGGCTATGGCAACAACAGCGACCTGCGCACGGAGATCACGGCGCTGGGATTGACGTCTTCTGTCGAGCACAACGGTTATGGGCGCCCGGCACCGGTCCCTTGCCGCCGAAGCCATGGTCGGGCCGCGGT
>NZ_LBIX01000117.1:0-8481 GCF_028128655.1 Bradyrhizobium sp. CCBAU 45394
CCCCTGGCCAGCTTATCGCTGGCGGGGCAGGAGCACGGCCGGACCATCCCATTAGCGGACCTCAGGAAAGAGCGATCACTCGATCGGAGTGCTCTCCGCAACTTCCGTCGCTGGTGCCAACAACGTTGTCGCTATCCAGAGTGGGAGGGTCCATCACTTAGGCCGGCTTTGCGAAGTCCGTCGAGGAAATGATCCCGGTCGACGGGGTTTCTATACCTGTTGGCGCGCATCCGGGCGAGGTCCAGCGTGTTGAGGGGCGGAGCTTTGCCGTTCTCACTCAATTCCAGACATCTTTCTCGAATGAATGCGCGCGCCTCGAAATTCGCTTCCCTCAGTCGATCGGTTTGTGCGTAGCACGCCGCAAGGAGCGCGTGCGACCAGCGGTCGCTTGATCGCACTTCCCTGAGAACGCCGATCGCCTGTTCGTATTCGCGAGCGGAAAAAAGCGCCAGCGCGTGGTACCAATGGTATATATTGGGTGGAAATGGATTTAGCCGTTTGGCCGATTTGATCCATGCAAGCGCGTCCTGCCAGCGTCCCCAGTAGACCAGAATATTTGCAAAAGCGGCGGCGACATCAGCGTCGTTCGGATTGAGCGCAAGAGCGCGTTTGAAGTGAGTTTCGGCCTCTTGATCGCGGTTTTGGAGGAAAAGAAGTTGTGCGAAGACGCCGTGCGACCAGGCGTCGTTCTCATCAAGATCGAGGGCGAGCTCGATCTCGCGACGACCATCCTCCAGTGGAGGGGCGGCGGGTGATTCCAGAAACGCAGCGCAGACTACCGACCAGGCTATGTTGGCGTGAGCGCGCGCATAGGCTGGATCGAGCTCCATGGCCTTCCTGAAGTAGCCTTGCGCCTCATCCATGCTCCTGACGGTCAATTGACGCCATTTCTCGTTCCCCAGCAGGACGAGATCGTAGGCCGTGGTGTTCGAGGTCTGCTTGCCTCTCGCGATCTCGCGGCCCGCGTCCTCAAGCCGGCCGGGCAGAGCCGAAACGATCTTGCCTACGATTTCGTCCTGGATGGCGAAGATGTCTTCGATCTCGCGGTCGTAGCGCTCCGTCCAGAGTGTGAAGCCGCTCGCGGCATCCAGAAGCTTGACGGTCACCCGCACCCGCTTCCCGATCCGGCGTGCGCTCCCTTCCACCACATATCGTACGCCGAGCTGGCGGCCGACCTCTCTGATGTCGGACGAGCTTCCCCGGTAGACGAAGCTGGAATGGCGGGCCACGACGAAGAGCGACCGGAAACGCGACAATTCCGCAATGACGTCTTCCGTGATCCCGTCGGAGAAGTAGTCCTGCGCGGGATCGCCGCTCAAGTTGGCAAACGGCAGCACGGCGATCGACGGCTTGTCGGAGCTTGCGGACGGGAGCCACGTTTGCCGGCTGCCATCGGGCAAGGTGGCGGCCGGCGGGCCGACATAGCGGTAACCGCGGCGCGGCAGCGTCTCGATCCAGGTGCTGCCGCCTTCGACGGCGGCAAACGTCCGCCGCAGCGCCGCAATCTGTACGGTCAGATTGCTTTCCTCGATCGCCAGGCCCGGCCAGGCCGCCTCCATCAAGGCGTCCTTGCCGACCGGCTTGCCCGCCTTCTCCAGAAGCAGCCGAAGTAGCGCGACCGCTCGCCTTCCGAGAGCAACCGGCTCGGCGCCGCGGAACAGCGTGTCGGCGTCTGCCTCGAGACGAAACGGACCAAACTCGTAGATCGTCGCCATCGCCTAGAGACACCCTTTTTGGCAAACTTTGCAACTTTTTCGGATCGGATTCAGGAAATGATCCGGCGCTCCGTGAGAAGATGGCCTAGGCATTCGCGGCGAGGAGCAAATCAGATGGAGCAGCAGCAGTCGCACGACGACCTGATGGGCAAATCAAACGCTGAACCGCGGCTCACCCCGCAGCTACGGCTCAAGGGCAATGTGGTCGTCGAGGGGAGCGTCGATTACGACGAGGCGCGCAAGGTCTGGAATGGCGCTATCGACAAGCGGCCGGCCATGATCGCCTATTGTGCCGGCGCCGAGGACGTCGCTCGGGCCGTCGCGTTCGCAAGATCCCATTGCTTCTGCATCGCGGTCCGCAGCGGCGGCCACAATGTCGCCGGCCTGTCGGTCTGCGACGGCGGCATGATCATCGACCTGTCGCACATGAAGCGGATCGAGGTCGATCCGGTCCGCCGGATCGCCCGCGCGGAGGCCGGCCTCAATCTGGGCGAGTTCGACAGGGCGACACAGGAGCATGGCCTGGCGACCACCATGGGCGTCAACAGCGATACCGGTATCGCCGGGCTCACGCTTGGCGGCGGCTTCGGCAAGCTCGGACGAAAATACGGACTGACCTGCGACAACCTGATTGCCGCCGAAGTGGTGACAGCCGAGGGAAAGATCCTGAGGGCCAGTGCGACCGAACACCCCGACCTCTTCTGGGGTCTTCGGGGTGGCGGCGGCAATTTTGGCATCGTGACCACATTCGAATATCGCCTGCATTCCATCGGCACCTCGCTGCTGGTCGCGTCAGCACTGCATCCATATGACGAGGCGCGCGAGGCGATGCGCTTCTATGATGAATTCGCCCGCCGCGCCCCTGACGAAGCGAACGTCGATGCAGCCCTGGTCACGCTGCCGTCCGGCGAACGGTTCTTCAGCATCTCCGCCTGCTATGTCGGCTCGCATCATGACGGCGAGCGAGCCCTTACACCGATCGTCAGGTTCGGCTCGCCCGTCGAGACGCGCCTCGCACCTGTCCCTTATCTTGAGGT
Organism: Bradyrhizobium sp. CCBAU 45394; assembly: GCF_028128655.1. Classification (NCBI taxonomy): domain Bacteria; kingdom Pseudomonadati; phylum Pseudomonadota; class Alphaproteobacteria; order Hyphomicrobiales; family Nitrobacteraceae; genus Bradyrhizobium; species Bradyrhizobium sp. CCBAU 45394. The sequence continues at coordinate 2,753 of NZ_LBIX01000117.1, forward strand.
TCAGTCGGGAGGCGATGCCCTGTTTCCGCGCGGACGTCGCTATTACTGGAAGGCGCAGTTCCTGCGCGAGATCAGTGCGGGCGCGATCGACGCGTTGCTCGACGCCTATGCGAGGGCGCCCAACACCGCGTCGCTGCTGGTTTTCCAGCACGTCGGCGGCGCAATCGCCCGGGTTCCGACGTCCGGCTCGCCTTACGCAAACCGTGATGCGGCGTTCGACTGCTTTCCGGTAGCGATCTGGGATGATCCTGCCGACGACGAGGCGAACATGCGTTGGGCGCGCGAGCTGTGGAGCGCCGTCAGGCCCTATTCGACAGGCGGCGTCTACGCCAACAATCTCGGCGATGAGGGCGAGGATCGTGTCCGCGATGCCTATGGCGAGAATTATCCGCGGTTGGCCGCGCTCAAAACCCGTTACGATCCGACCAATCTTTTCCGCCTGAATCAGAATATCCGGCCGGCGACATAGGTCGCGGCATCGGGGAAAATCGAAATGCCAAGCCGCTGGACCATTCTTGCTGTCCTGTTCGTCGCGCGGGCCGCCATCGCTTTTCAGTTTCAGAGCATCGCGGCGATAGCGCCACAGCTCAGCGAGAGCCTGGGTGCGAATCTGGCCGATATCGGCGTTCTGATCGGGCTCTATTTTGCGCCGGGCGCTGCGCTCGCGCTGCCCGGCGGTGCGATCGGCCGCCGCTATGGCGACAAGGCGACGGTTCTCGCCGGGCTCCTGCTGATGCTGGCAGGCGAACTGCTGATGACCACGTCAACGTCATGGAGCACGCAGATCGCGGGCCGGCTGACGGCCGGCATCGGCGGCGTTCTCCTGAACGTTCTGATGACCAAGATGGTCGCGGACTGGTTTGCCGGTCGGGAGATCGCCACCGCGATGGCCATCTTCATCAACTCATGGCCGGCTGGTATCGCCGTCGCTCTCATGCTGTTGCCGGCAGTCGGAGCCACGTTCGGGCTCCATGCCGTCAATCTCGCCGTCGCAGGGGTGATCCTGATCGACCTCTGCCTCATCGCTTCGGTCTATCGCGCGCCGGACGCGACCGCCGCCGTTGAAGGCGAGCGCGGCAGCCTGACCGCCGACACGAGCTGCGCCGTGATTGCCGCCGGTCTGATCTGGTGTCTCTACAACATCGGTTTTGCGATGATCTTCAGTTTCGGCCCGTCGATGCTCGTCGAGCAAGGCTGGTCGGGTGCAGCAGCCGGATCAACCATCAGTATCGTGCTCTGGCTCGCTGCCCTTTCGGTCCCGCTCGGCGGCTTCCTCGCCGATCGGACCAAGCGCGGCGATGCCATACTCGTGACGGGCTGCATCTCTTTCGCCCTCCTGACACTTCTCCTGTCGCGAAGCGGTACGGTGCTTCCCATCGTCGTCGCTCTTGGAATCGTCTGTGGCCTGCCCGCCGGTGCGATCATGAGCTTGCCTGCGCGTGTGCTCGACCAGAAGATGCGGCCGATCGGAATGGGACTATTCTACACGGTCTACTACGCCGGCATGCTGGCGGGACCTGCGATCGGAGGAGGGCTCTCCACGTCGGCCGGCTCCGCGCGCGCCGCGCTCGACTTCGGCGCCGTCGTGCTCCTGGCTTGTCCGGTTGTCCTGTGGCTGTTCCGCCGTATCGTTGCCCGCCGGCATCGGCCGGCCGTTTCACCGATGCCCGATGAAAGGCGGGAAGTTGACCTCCTTGCAAATGAGGCGGGTCATTCTTGAGCGGACAACGGCGCATCCGGGCCAAGCCAAACACGTCCCCGCAGTTCGTGCGGTCCTTGCAGGTCGCCGTCGGACACAGAGATGCAAGCCCGTCGAACCGCGGGCTATTCCGGCAATCCGGCATCCCGCAGCGCGCTGCCAAGAGCCTCCGCCAGCGCCGGAGCACAGTTGACGCCAGCAAACTGACGGCTGTAGCGAAAGGCCGGCTGAAGCTCGAGGACACGCGCGGCGGCCGCCCTCGCTTCGTCCAACCGGCCAAGTTTGGCCAGCGCGGCGGCCAATTGCACATAAGTGATGCTGTGTGCCGGATTGGCTTGAACGGATTTGTAGGCCGCGCGACAAGCTTCGTCGTAACGTCCGCGCAGCAGATGGCTCATTGCTTGCGCGTCAAACGCGGCCCAGGCCCACGAATCAAACGGGCTTAGCCGCATACCCCGCTCGCTCCATTCTATCGCGCGCTCCGCTTCGCCGCTCCATCCGAGAATAACGCTGCCAAGAATGTAGGTGAGCGCCGATGACGGGCTGATGGCGAGGGCAGCTTCCAATGCTGCAAATGCAGCGGCGCGATCGTGCGCATCCATGCCGATGGAAAATCCGGCCCATGTCAGAGCAAGCGCGTCGTCTTGTCCATGGACAATGGCCGATCGGGCGTGGCGGATCGAAGCGGCACGGTTAACCTCCTGCAAGCCGGCGCGAAGGAACAGGCAATGGTGACACATCGCGGCATTGCCATGCGCCAGCGCATAAGCCGGCTCGAGCGCGATCGCACGCTCGAGCATCGCAAGCGCTCTCGTCACTTGCTTCGGCATGCCTGAATCGACGTCAGGCTGGGCCCTCAGTACGAAATCGTAGGCGTCGAGGCTGTCAGGTCGTTTCCGCCTGACACGTTCGATTTCGGCTTTCCGCACGCTCGGCGCAATCGCGCCTACCGCCGACAGCGCGATCTCGTCCTGAATGGCGAAAATATTGTCGGAGCTGCGATCGTAGCGCTCGGCCCAGACATGGGCGCCGGTCGACGCGTCGATCATTTGGCCCGTCACGCGCACGCTGCCGCCGGCCTTGCGCACGCTGCCTTCGAGCACATAGCGCACGCCAAGCTCGCGTCCGACCTGCTTCACGTCCACGGCACGGCCCTTGTAGGTGAAGGTCGAGTTTCGCGCGATGACGAAAAGCCAGTTGATCCGTGCGAGCCCGGTGATGATGTCGTCGACCATCCCATCGGCGAAGTACTCCTGCTCCGGATCGCCGCTCAGGTTCGAGAAAGGCAGAACGGCGACGGACGGTCTGTCAGGCAAGGCCGGTGCCGACACGGCGCGGGCGGCGGCCGACGCATCGGGAGCATTGGTGACGACGGCCGGTCCCACATATCGGTAGCCGCGCCGCGGCAGCGTTTCGATCCAGCTCCCAGCATCCGCCTCCGCCAGCACCCGGCGCAAGGCTGCGATCTGAACCGTGAGATTGTTGTCGGCAACCGCCAATCCGCCCCAGCCGGCTTCGACCAGGGCGTCCTTCGACACCGGTACGCCCGCACTTTCGAGCAGTCGGCGCAGCAGCGCGACGGCGCGCTGCCCAAGCATGGTCGGTTCGGCCCCTCGGTACAGAATGCCCGCCTCGGGGTCGAGGCGGAACGGGCCGAACTGGTAGAGGTCGCCCTCGACTGTCATTCGACGCTTTTAGCAGATTTTTGGGAACGAATTCACGACTTCCCGGCGCGGTCGGCCGATGTTGCACAAGTGCCTGCCAGAAGTAAGCCTTTGGTCAAAGGAGGGTCACATGAGCGCCGAGGCCGTCATTCGCATGCCCGATGAGATGAAGGGGGTCATCCTGCGTGGTCATCCCATGGTGTTCCTCGTCACCGGCGAAAATACCCAGCACACGAGCATGTTCGACTGGACGATCCCGGCAGGGTTCGCCACCGGGCGGCATGTTCACCGGGTGCAGGAGGAGGCCTTCTACCTGCTCGAGGGCGAGTGTGAATGGCATGTCGGCGACAGGACGATCCGCGCAACGCCCGGCACCTATCTGTTCATCCCGCCGGGGGTGCCGCACAACATCACGAATGTCAGTGAGAAGCCGGCTCGCGTGCTGATGACTGTTTCTCCGCCCGGCCACGAGCATTATTTCGAAGAGCTCGCGAAACTCGCGGCGCAGGGTGCGCCGGATCCAAAGGCGCTCGCCGATCTGCGAAATCGCTACGACACGGATCAGCTGTCGGCTTTGACAACACGGGCGTAAGCGCCCTGGCCTATGAAGGCAGCTTCTGGCCCATAGCCGAAGGTCGATTGAGCACGTGTCATGTCGGCTGTGAGTGGCAAACCGGACGCCGATCTAACTTGGCATCCAGCGCTGCTTTTGACCCAAGGCGGACATAAAGCAGCGCGGCGTGTGTCTGCACCTTACCTATGGGGAGGTCGATCTCACGCGGCTTGCAGTATCAACTGGCTCAGGCGGTCTGGCTCATCAAGCATGGCCATGTGTCCAACGTCCGGCAGTTCGAATGTGGCCCAAGACTTGTCGCTCTTGCAGTCTGCCAGTGCCTTGTCAAAGGGCGGCTGTGGAAATTTTGGGAGGCGGATGTATGTCTTCTTCGCCACCTTTTGGAGCGCCCCGGAAAGCTTGATCTGCTGGAGATAGGTGCCGACTGGATGCGGGGTCACCTTGGACTCCGCGAATACCCGGTCGCGCTCCGCAACGACAGCGGCCGGATACCTCGCCGATCCACGAACACCTGCCTCGCCCTTGTCGATGGTCATTTGTATGCCTTTGCGCACCACCTCGAGCGCCACGTCGGCTACCCTTTGTCCGTCGGCCGGAATGTAGGCATCAAGCCACACAACCGATGAGACGCGATCGCCGATGCTTTCGAGTGCGCCCGAGCCGACAAAGCCACCATAAGACCATGCCACGAGGCAGACGTCCTCGAGACTTTCCCATTTGATCAGGTTGACGACGTCGGCGATGTGGGTGTCCAGATTGACGTCCTTGCTCAGCAAATGCGAGCGATCGGCCAAACCCGTGAGTGACTGAGCGAACACTCTGTGGCCGCCCTGCTCGAGCCGGTCAGTGACCCGGCGCCATATCCAGCCGCCGCAAAAAGCCCCGCTGACAAAGACGAAGGTCTTTCGCGCCGATTGGGCACGGGCGGCACCGATCACGCCGGAGGCCGCTGCTGCCGCGAGACCGCCAGCTGCAGCGCTGCGAAGCATGCGGCGGCGAGTAACGTGAGAGCTTCTCATCACGCGTATCTCCCTCTGCCGGGTAACTACTAGTAGTTGATCATAAAGAGATGCCACCAAAGTGACAAGGTATGCAGACATCACAACTGTCACCCGTTAGGGTGATGCAACTCGATGCCGTCGTTCCAATATTCTTCGCGATTGCCAGTCCTTAAGAGTCCGAATGGAGCACGAGATGCGCATTTTCAAGACCATAGTCTGTTTGATGGCCATACTTGCCACGAGCGAAATTTGTACAGTTCTGGCAGAAGATAGTTCGCTTGAATACAAACGCGTGACGTCGAGCGACATTAGATGGGCACCAATCCCCTCTATGCCAAAGGGGACGCAAACTACGGTTCTCCACGGCAATCCGGGCAAGCCTGGCCTGTATACTGTTCGCCTCAAGGTGCCGGCAAATTCCAAAATGCCAGTGCACTCTCACCCTGACGAGCGCGTTCGCGTTATCATTTCGGGGACATATTATTCAGCGCTCGGTGACAAGGTCGACACATCGAAACTCTTGAGCTTTCCACCCGGGACGTTTTCGCATGTGCCGCCCAAGGTTTGGCAGTTTGCCGAAACGAGAGACGAGGAAGTGATCTTTGAGATTACCGGGGTCGGACCAACAGGTATCGACTACCTAAATCCCGAGGATGATCCGCGGAAGCAAAAATGATGTTCGGGCTCATTTCCGCTGTTGGCCCTTCAGCGACCTCGGGAGGTGTCCGCTTTCTCGCCGCTGTTAGGAGTTGAGCGGACATCAAGCGGCCAGCCGCTTAATGAGTACACAG
>NZ_LBIX01000118.1:0-8770 GCF_028128655.1 Bradyrhizobium sp. CCBAU 45394
AAAGGCCGGACACATGTCAGCACCCGACCACGCTCCGCACTCTTCGAAAGATTCTTCTTGCACCAACGGGGGCGTCCACACATGTCCATGACGATATGGACAGCGAGCCCCTCAGGGATTTGAGCGTCATCTCTTTGAGGAACTTCAAGAACTCGACCGCCCGATGGCGCTTATAGCATTTGCCAATGACAAAGCGGAAGCGACATCGAGCGCGGCAAACAGCGTGGTCGTACCATGCCGCACATAGCTGTGGGTGCGACGTTCCGGCACGCCCGGCATCATCGGCAGGACCGGCTGCTCGCGATCCAGGGCCTGGATCTGGCTCTTCTCGTCGATGCTGAGGACAAGGGCTCGGTTCGGTGGGGACAGGTAAAGCCCGACAATATCGCGCACCTTATCGACGAATAGGGGATCGCTCGACAGCTTGAATGTCTGGCTGCGGTGCGGCTGCAAGCCGAACGCCGTCCACATTCGGCGGATCGTGGTGTGAGAAAAGCCAGTTTCCGCGGCCCTCGAGCGGATCGACCAGTGCGTCGCGCCGGGCGGCGTCGTACGCAATGTCCGCTCGATTACCTCGGCAACCTGATCATGGTCGATGGTTCGAGGGCGGCCAGGGCGGGCTTCGTCAAGCAGGCCATCACAGCGATCCTTCAAGAATCGGCGGCGCCACTTGCCAACGGTGTGTTCATGGATGCCAAGTTCGGCAGCCACAGACTTGCTTGGCAGACCATCTGCACACCGCAGGATCGCGCGGCACCGCTCAGATAGCGATCGGGCTACACGATGACGACGAACTTGCCTCTCCAAGTACGCCCGCTCCTGCGGACTCAGTACCAACGGCGCGATCGACCGGCCTTTCACACCTGCATTCGCCACGAGGGCTCCCCTCTCTAGAGATTCGAGCGATCAACTAATGTCACGAACTTGCATTCCAGATGACTAGGTTCAAGCTGACTAAGACGCGGCTTGGCGCATCTCGCTAACAAATGTCGCAATCGCTTGGCCGAGGGCGCGGTTGCGATCCATCAGGTCATGAACTGTGCGGACGACGTCATCGACCGCCCCACGGCTGGTCGCAGCGGCGCCGGAAATTTCGAGAACGTGCCCGGCTACTGCGCGTGCTCCGGCCGCAGCGGATTCGGCGCTGCGGCTGATGTCCCCGATGGCGGCATTTTGTTCATCAAGAATGCTGACGATAGATGTAGTCGTTTCGCCAACTCGATTGATGACGTCGAATATTCGCCGGATAGCGGCCACGGCGGCATCCGTTTCGGTCTGAACCGCTACGATTTGTGTGGCGATCTCCTGAGTAGCATTCTTGGTCTGACTTGCTAGGGCTTTGACTTCCCCGGCCGCGACGGCAAAACCCTTGCCTGTTTCGCCCGCCTGGCCACGGCTTTTGCTAGCGGGAAGCATACTTGCGCGGTCGGATCAGCGGGCCTATCAAGACGCAGCGCTTCGTATCGCCACCGCGGCAATCACGCTCTCCGCTAGTGAGACTATTAAAGATTCTGGCGCGGTTCTCTTAGGCCAGCTATCGAATTTTCGTGCGGTTGCGCTCGCGACCGAACGCGGATTGCTCACTGCCGATGTTGATGGACGACTCGGCATGGCGTTACGTATCGAGGCGCAACGCCGCCAGATGGATCAGTCGATCCTTGTCCAATCCAGTGGGCGATGGATTCAGGTCAATGACTTCCAACAACGATTCTGGAGCCAGGCCGACAATTACCAATGGCTTTCGGCATCTGCTCCGACAGCATCGGGAAAGACGTTCTTAGTCTTGCAATGGCTGATCGACCAAATCCGATCGAGCGAGATGCGTGTCGCTGTCTATTTGGCGCCGACAAGGGCACTTGTTGCTGAGATCGAAGCAAATCTAGTCTCGTTGCTCGGAGCCCGCAGCGGCATAGAAGTCTCCTCGCTTCCGATTCGGGAAAAGCATGACAAAGCGCAGGAAGGCGGTCCCACGCGCTATCTTTGTTCTGACCCAGGAGCGCATGCACCTGCTCGCTAACGCCGTCGGCGGCGCCTTCAAGGTCGATCTGCTCGTGGTCGACGAGGCACATAAGATCGGGGACAACCAACGCGGCGTTGTTCTTCAGGATGCCATAGAGCGCGCCAGCCGCTCCAATCCCACGCTCAAGCTCGTGTTCATCAGTCCCGCCACGCAAAACCCGCAGGAGCTTCTTGCAGATGCTCCGGAGGGAGCTCACACCGCGTCGTTTGAAAGCGACGTTCCGACTGTGCTTCAAAACCTCATCGTGACCGAGCAGGTGCCGCGTAAGCCAAAACTATGGAAATTGTCGGCACGCCAACACGCGTCTATGCTGCCGCTCGGCGTGGTCCAGCTGGGCAGTAGCCCAGGCTCTCTCAAGAAAAAGCTGGCGTTCATCGCCGCTGCTGCCGGAGAGCGCGGCGGGACACTCGTCTACGCGAACGGCGCCGCCGATTCCGAAGACATCGCCGATCTCATCAGTCAGTTGATACCGGAAGTACCATCTGCCCCTGAATTGCTTGAGCTTGCGGATTTGGCGCGCAAAGGCGTTCACCCGCACTACAGGCTCGCGCCGCTCGTCGAGCGAGGCGTTGCTTTTCACTATGGCAACATGCCGTCGCTCGTCCGCTCGGAGGTCGAGCGGCTGTTCCGGTCGGGCAAGATTCGCTTTCTTGTTTGTACCTCGACGCTCATCGAAGGTGTAAATCTGTCGTGCCGAACCATTGTACTGCGCGGCCCACGAAAGGGCATCGGGCATCCGATGGAGGCGCACGATTTCTGGAATCGTGCCGGCCGCGCCGGTCGATGGGGCGATGAATTCCAAGGGAATATCATCTGCATCGATCCTCAGAACGCACAGGCATGGCCTGATGGCGTTCCCGAACGTGCACGCTTCCCAATCAAACGCGAAAGTGACGCGGTGATCGAACAGGGAGATAGCCTTGCGGATTATTTGGACCGCCGGGCAACGACTGATTTGGCCGATTTCGAAGATCCAAATCAATTCGAGCAGGTCGCCTCATATCTGCTCGCTACATTTTTACGGCAGGGATCAATTGCACAATCCAGCCTCGCCAAACGCCACAATCCCGCGACCATCGAGCGGCTTGAAGCGAGTCTTGCAAATATCGCCACGCAGATCGCGATAGGCCCAGATATCGCAGCCCGACATCCTGGTGTTAGCGCCCTGGGCATGCAGCGCCTGTTGGATGCATTCCGCAACTACAAAGGTGATGTCGAGAATCTTTTGCCGGCCGCCGTCGACAGCCAGGACCGCTACGATCGTTTCGTGACGATTATGTGCCGGATCAACCAATATCTGTTTCCCGCATTCACACCAGACAAGATCATTCCGCTTCACGCACTGATTGTCGTGCAATGGCTAAAGGGGTTCTCCTTGTCTCGAATGATCGAGCGAAATATCGACTACCATCGCAGGACCGGTCGGTCATTTAAGCTGCCTGTCCTGATACGCAGCACGATGGAGATGGTCGAACAAATCGCGCGATTTCGGGCGCCGAAGTATTTGTCCGCCTATGTCGACGTTCTCAATATGCACCTAGTTGCATTAGGGCGGGAAGACCTCATCGATGGTGATGTCGATATAGGAACGCAGCTCGAGTTCGGTGTTTCTTCGCGGACCTTACTCTCGCTGATCGAGCTCGGATTATCGCGCGTGAGCGCTGTCGCGCTGTACGAAAAGATCGCAAGAGATGACCTCAATAAGGAAGATTGCATTTCTTGGGTAAGAGAACACGACGCTCAGTTCGAGGGCATGGACATTTCGGCCATCATCCTGCGTGAGATTCGCGCCAAACTGCTGCCTGAGGGCAACGCAGGAGCTGCCACGTCAACATCCTAATATTGATTGGGAGACTTTTATGGTCAAAAGGCCGGTTACAATTGGCCCTCATCACTTCAGTAAGAAGGGAGATGCCGCCGCGTTTTTGAAGGCAATGCTTCATAAGTATGATGTTGGAGACAAAGTCAGCGCGGGCGATGCCGAGGTACTGCTTGCAGCACTGGCGCTCCACCCGGATGCGACTACGAAGATGGGGCTAGGCATCACTCATTTCAGCGTCAGGAGCGCGGACTTCGGCTCAAAATGCTTCTGGGTCAATCGTGTCGATGGAAGCAGCGAAAAGTTTTCATACAAGGCCTGTATCCGCGGTTAAACTATTGAATAGAGACCCTCCATTCGCGTCGATCCACGACCTGCCCAGTACTTCACTGTCCGTCTCTTTGCCGCCGGCATCTCGGATGCTCACCGCACTTTGCGGACCTACCAATAACTGTAGGTTGCCCACGGCTCGCGATGTTCACGGCGCTCACCTCGCTGCTGACCAACAGAACCGTGTGGAAAGACGCCGCCATGACCGGCGAGATTTCCCTGCGTGGCCTGGTGCGTCGGCGGCATCAAGGAGAAGGTGGTCGCGGCGGCCGCGGGGGGCCTGATGCGCGTCGTTCGACGACATTCCGAAGGGCGCCCGCGACGCGCTGGAGCTCATCTGGCTCGAACGCGTCGATCAGGCCGCCGAAGCCGCTTTGGATCCACCGCGAAATGAGGCCGGTCCGAGGCCAACCTCGCCGCCGCGCGATTCGGCGCAGCGGGTCGGTTAGGCCGGCGTTTCCGTTATGAAATCGGTCGCCGGCACTAGGCGGCGAACCGCATCGGCCGCGCCGCCCAGTTTCTTTTCGGCATCGAACAGATCGACAGCCATCTGCAGGTTCATCCACAATTTCGCCGACGTGCCGAGCGCCTTGCTCAGCAGGATCGCGGTCTCGGCGGTAATCGCCCGCTTGCCGTTGACGATTTCGTTGACGCGAAAGCGCGACACGCCCATCGCTTCCGCGAGTTGGTCCTGAGTGATTTCGCTCGGGGTGAGGAAATCCTCGCGGAGCACCTCACCCGGATTTGTCGGTCGTCGTTCGGTCATGTCGGCCTCGGTGGTCTTAGCCAGTGTCTTCAAGCGCGATGTTGACAGCCTTCTCATGCTGCCATTGGAACGTCACCCACCACCGGCCTTCGGTGTTGCAGCAGAAGGTGGGCGGCGTGGTGTTGCGACGCTTTGCGATGCGTCCGTGTCCCGCAATTCGACAGTCCTCGAGCTTGTCGGCTGCGAGCAGGATGTCGATTTGCCTGGCGGCTCTGGCTGCGACGCTTGCGGGCACATCCATACGGTGTCGGCCGCTGTAAACGTCCTCTGTTCGCTGGTCTGCGAACGTATTCATGGTAGTTCTCCTCGGAGATTGAGATCGATGCTGAGCTGGACGAAAAGGTCGTCCGGTTCGGGTCGATCCCAGGAGGAGAAATCCCGGTTCTAACGCGGTAGCAGTGGATCGCGACGCGCACTGCGTCGTCGTCGCACAGGTATGCGCGGGTCCATTTGAAGACGAACCTCTGGATGAGGCGGACGCGCTTTTCGATGGCTTGCTTGACAGCGAGCTCGATGCGCTGGACATCCGCCTCGGACAGATGCACGTGCGCGATCTCGTGGTGGAGACAAAAGTACAGGTCCGAATCTGGCTCCGCAGGAGCGTTTTCCGGGAAATCGTGATGTCCGGCGACGATGACCGGACTCGGCAGGATGCTCTTCCAGAGGTCGATGACCTCGTCGCGGATGGCATCGATCTTCTTGCGCGAAATGTACGCTTCGTCGATTTGCGCGTGCTCGCGCCAGAACGGCGTGGCTGCGGCACGGGCGACGTCGCAGACCTCGGCTTTTTCAGACACCAGCAGCGACGACGCCTTGATGTCGGAATGACTGATGGTCGACCAGAAGTGTTTCTTTCCCAGCGTTCCGTCGACGGTCAGCACCGCGATGAGCCGCGCCAAGTCGGCGGCGTGCTGGTGGTCGCGATCGTTGTGGCTGAGGAATACGGCAGCCTGGGTAGTCGGCGGGGAGACCGTCGTCTCCTCACCGAACAAAGCTATCTTCAAGTCTGGCCGTATCGTAATTGTCATGGTTCCAATATGTATCACATGGTGTGACATTACAAGGGGGTCGAGAAAATTCTCGGCGAGCCCGTTTCGAGCGCAATGTGTCAGGAACCGGAAAATTGGTGCAATATACAACAGAAGTTACAACGGCTTGTTCGGACTCATCACCAAATTAGCGAAGTCGATCGACGCGAAAGTAGTGCAATTATACGGCACTAAATTAGTGTTTCCGTACGGCGCCGGATTAGTGTAAATAAACGATGCGAAAGTAGCGTAACCGAACAACACAAATCTAGTGTAATTGAACGACATGAAACTAGTGTGAGCCGACGTCGCCAAATGCGTGGCGATGATCATCCGCACCCGCCCCCTGGGAGAAAATCGCATGGCGAGCCTCAACGAAAAACTCGCGGGCTCTCTGAGCAATCTGCGCGAACTCAGCAAGAACGGCGATAGGCGGGTCTTCAAACTCGCCGAGCTGGGTCGAGCCGACCGCGAACGGCTATCGGAAGCGGGATTTCTGAGCGAGATCATCCGAGGATGGGTCTTGATGGTCTGTCCCGGCGAGAAGCCCGGCGACACGACCTCATGGTATTCGTCGTTCTGGCAGTTCTGCCGGGCGTACCTCGACGACCGGTTCGACAAGAACTGGGTGGTATCTCCCGAAGCTTCGATCGTCCTCCATGCCGAGAATTTGAACGTCCCACCCCAGGTCATCGTGCATTCGCCGGCTGCGAACAATCAACGGCTCGATCTGCTGCACAACAATTCTCTGTACTTGCTCAGAGTGCCGAAGCTTCCAACGTCGGCCGTCGAGGTCGCAGGTATGCGCGCCTTTTCGCAGGCGGACGCTTTATGCTCGGCTTCGCCCACGTTCTGGCAGAACAACAAGAACGATGTCATCGCCCTGCTCGGCTCGATCAGAGGCACCACCACGATCCTGAATGCCCTGCTGGCCGGAGGCTACGTGCTCGCGGCAGGCCGGTTGGCGGGTGCCTACAGGCTTCTGGGAAACGCGCGCGCAGCGGACGAAATCGTCGCCACCATGAAGCGCGCCGGACACGAAGTCCGGGAGGACGCCGATCCCTTCAAGGGCCCCGTGACCACGCAGCTATCCGTCACCCGCCCGGTGTCTCCCATCGCGACCCGCGTGAAACTGATGTGGGCGGAGATGCGCGACAAGGTACTGCAGAACTTCGACGTCGAGCCCCGAAGGATCAACGATCGCGACGGATACCTGGCATCCATCGACGATCGGTACACCTCGGACGCGTACCACTCGTTGTCGATCGAGGGCTACACGGTGACCGAGCAACTCATCGAAAAGGTCCGACAGGGATCTTGGAATCCGGACGGCGACGCGGACGACCGGCAGCAACGCGACGCGCTCGCCGCCAAGGGATATTGGGACGCGTTCCAAGAAGTACGCGCCGCGGTCGCCCGCATTCTCGACGGCGAATCCGCGGAGGAAGTCGTCGAGCGCGAACACCTCAATTGGTATCGCGCTCTCTTTCAGCCGTCGTTGGCGGCCGGCATCGTCAAGCCGGAGAATATGGCGGGGTACCGACAGCACTTTCTGCATATCCGCGGCTCCCGACACACGCCCGTGAACTGGGAAACCGTGCCGGACGCGATGGAATCGTTCTTCGAATGTCTGAAGGCCGAACAGGATCCGCGCGTGCGCGCGATCCTGGGGCACTTCATCTTCACGTTCATCCATCCCCTGCCCGACGGCAACGGGCGGACCGGTCGTTTCATCATGAACTCGATGCTCGCGTCGGCGGGAATTCCCTGGACCATCGTTCCCGTCGACCGGCGCGACGAATACATGAGGGCGCTCGAGGATGCGAGCGGCGGCCTCGACATCGTGCCTTTCACGAAATTGGTGGTCGATTGCACTAAGCACGAGCCGCCGCCTCCCAGGCGGAGCAAGCCTGGCGAGACATTGGCCGAAGTCGACCTCAATGCGGTCGGCTCGAAATCATGATGCGTCGAGCGGGAGCCCGTCATAGCCTAGAGGCGGACTGCGAGACGCGGGCGCGGCGCCGCGAAGGCCGGGAGCCGACAGGAGCGCTTCGCTGATTCCCATTGCAACGCCGGCCGTGACGGACTTCGGTGCGAGGGACAGGATAATCTCCCGGGGGAGCCTCGCGGCTTCGGCAAGCAGAACGACCGATGTCACCGCTGTGATTGAGCCGACAACCAGGGCGGCTAACATCGGAACGATCGCCGCGGTAACAAGCTTGCGATTTTGATAGAGTGGCACGGCGAGCGCGACTGTCGCAGGCCCGAGCAGGAAATGTACAAACTGCGCGCCGGCGAAATAGGTTGTGTAGGAAGTGCCGGTCAGAAGCAAAAACAGGCTGATAATCCACATTGCATGCAGGACCGGGTTCGCAAGCGGATGGCGATGCGTTGCCAAGGATAGCGCATCCGTGATCGCATAGACCAGCAACGTGGCAGTCAGCCAGAGTAGCGGCGACTGTGAAAGATAGACCCAGAGCGAGTGGGGATTGTCGTTCAATTTCGCCTCCGGCCGGCCGACCAGGCGGCTAACAAGCAGGAAGGTCAGCACGGTCACGAGCAAAGTGACGGTCACCGAGAAGATGAGCACTAGAATACTGATACAATTGAAGTAGATCTCATGGCCCCTATCGCTCTTGAGGAAACCGAATGCGCCCCCTGGATCGATCTGCACGACCGTACCTATGCCGTCCATCAGGCGCTCTTGGTCCTGCAGCTACTGCGCGCTTGATTGAAGCTGCCTCGCACACAATAGACGAGATCGGCGTACGCCTCATCCTGCTCGCCCGCCCCGCTCGACATTGACC
>NZ_LBIX01000119.1:0-9506 GCF_028128655.1 Bradyrhizobium sp. CCBAU 45394
ACAACCCGCCATGGCGGCCTAACTTAAACCAAATGGCCTCCGGCAAACCCGGGACGGTTCATCGTGACGTTCTCTAACTCGTCCGCTCATAGAGCTCAAACACAGGCCCAAGCCGAAACTGACTATCGGTGGAACCGGTCGACCGACGGCTGCCTTAATCAGGGTCCCAATCAACAGTAGCCGCTCATGCATTCGTACGTTTGCGAGATCCTTGGAGCCCGGTTTTTCGTATCGCCGCGGTGATCAAGCATATCGTTTCCAGCCAGGAAGCGCACCAATTTGCGGGTGGCTCCCGCGGCGACCGCCGGCATCACTGCCCCTCGTTGCCGACGTGCTCATGAGCTACAAACCTTCGTGTAGACTTCTAAAACTCAGGCTATACGGTCGCATACCACAGCATAATTGAGCTTACGCTGAGCTTGTGCTTTAACTGGGCTCAGATTTTCGGCGAATGTCCTCGCCGTGATCGAACCGTCGGCTGTCCTCCCTCCGCCGATGGAAGTCGGCGCGATGCGCCAGCGGTCGTTCCTCCCAGACTTTCCTTCCGCCCGGCCCGCCAAGGCCGGGCATTTTTTTGCGTTCCCCAGGCTCCCTCGAGATTATCGAGAGCGCAAATGGCCACAAGCGGATCAGCTTTGTCGAGAAAAGGCCCAGGCCCGCGATCAACGGCCTAGCGGATCGGATGCAGCGCGCAATTCGCGGGCGGCAGCGACCATGTTCGCTAGCGCCGGCCGAACCTCCTCCCATTTGCGCGTCTTCAGGCCGCAGTCCGGATTGACCCAGAGCTGCGAATCCCGCAGCCGTGCCCGAGCCAGTGCCATCAGCTCCTTCATTTCGCCCGTCTCGGGAACACGTTGAGAGTGGATGTCGTACACGCCTGGCCCGATCTGATTTGGATATTCGTAGTTCCTGAACGCGTCGAGTAGTTCCATTTTCGAGCGCGACGTCTCGATCGAGATGACATCCGCGTCCATTGCAGCGATCGCACCCATGATGTCGTTGAACTCCGAGTAGCACATATGCGTATGAATTTGCGTTTGATCGGCGACGCCAGATGAGCAGATGCGGAAGCAATCCACGGCCCAGTCGAGATAAGCCGTCCACTCCGATCGACGCAACGGCAATCCTTCGCGGAGTGCAGCTTCGTCGATCTGGATCATGGTCGCACCAGCGTTCTCGAGATCGCGGACTTCGTCTCGGATCGCGAGCGCAATCTGGCGGCAGATCTCGCTTCTGGGAATATCATCGCGAACAAAGGACCAGTTCAAGATCGTCACCGGTCCGGTCAACATCGCCTTCATCGGCTTCCTGGTTAGTGATTGCGCGTAGCGCCACCACTCCACGGTGATCGGCTTCGACCGCAAGACATCGCCAAACAGGATCGGTGGCCTGACGCAGCGCGAGCCGTAGGATTGCACCCATCCGTTCGTGGTAAATGCGAAGCCGGCGAGGTGCTCGCCGAAGTACTGCACCATGTCATTGCGCTCAAATTCGCCGTGCACGAGGACGTCAAGACCGATATCCTCCTGCCAACGTACGGCGCGCGCAGTCTCCTCCTTGAGGAACCGGTCGTATTGCTCGTCGCTCATCGCGCCTCGTGCATGCGCTGCACGGGCATTCCGGACCTCTGTGCTCTGCGGAAACGATCCGATCGTCGTGGTAGGGAAAGCCGGTAGTCCGAAACGATTGCTTTGGATCTCGACACGACGGGCAAATGGGCTGGCGCGCCGGCGCATGGTCTGGTCGATCGCTCTCATCCGGACAGCGACATTGGCATCACGGATTTTCGGGGAAGTCCGGCGGACAGTCGCGGCACATTCCGACTCGGCAAGAGCTAGCGCAGCATTCTGGTCGCCTGCGAGTGCCCGCGCCAGGGTTGCAAGCTCATGCATCTTCTGAACCGAGAAAGCAAGCCAACGCTTGACGTCGGAAGCGAGTCCGGTCTCGAGTTCAACATCGACCGGCACATGAAGCAGCGAACAGGATGGGGCGATCTGTACACGATCCTTGCCAAGCTTCGCAATCGCGGGTTCCAGCCGCTGGCGGAGCGACGACAAATTCGACCGCCATACATTCCGGCCGTCGATGACACCGAGAGACATGACAAGATCACTTCGGCCGCCAGCGATGATCTGATCCAATAACTCTGGCGCTCGAACCAGATCGAGGTGCAGTCCGGCAACTGGAAGGCTCAAGGCGGTGTCCAGATTGTCGCCTAGGTCGCCGAAATAGCTGGCAACCATGATCTTGATGGCCGGCCCCTCCTTCGCGAGCCGGTTATAAGCATGTAGCAAGGATTTTCGCGCCACCTCGCCCAGATCAAGAACCAGGCAGGGCTCGTCGAACTGAACCCACTTTGCCCCGCGTTTGGCCAATTCCTGCAGGACCTCGATATAGACCGGTATCAGATCGTCCAGTAGCGAGAGTGGCTGGAACGCAGGATCGGCACTCTTGCCGAGCTTTAGGAATGTGACCGGCCCGATCAGGACAGGGCGGGTCTGGAAGCCAAGGGCCTTAGCTTCCTCATACTCCTCGATCGGCTTGCGAGAGCACAGTCTGAAAGTCTGTCCCCCGTGAAACTCGGGGACCATGTAGTGGTAGTTGGTGTCGAACCACTTGGTCATCTCCTGCGCGGGTGCGCCAAATCCGCGCGGTCCGTGACCGCAACTCGCATCCTGGTCGTCGCATTGTGAACCGCGGGCCATGGCGAAGTACGTCTTGAGCGAAACGGACTCGGCTTTCGAGGCGTAGATGCCCGGGATGGCGCCAACCATGACACTTGTGTCGAGCACCTGGTCATACAGCGAGAAATCGTTCGATGGAATCACCGTGACGCCGATAGAATTCTGACGAGCCCAGTTCGCGGCACGCAGGCCAGCTGCGTCCTCGAGCAACTGCTGTTCGCTGCTTTTTCCGGCCCAATAGCTTTCGAGAGCGCGTTTGAGCTCGCGCCTTGGACCCATGCGTGGCGTTCCGAGCGTGGCAACCGGAAGGGAGAGAAGAGACATAGCGTTAACCCCATGTTGGGGGCAAAGGCCATGGCGGACGCAGGCAGGGGAAGTCGCGCGTGCGACGGCTGCTTAGCGCACCACCGGGACACCCCGCCCGCGGACGAATAGATGTCGGGGCAGGTCTCCTGGCTCGCGGGTCATCGCTGCTGTCCGGCCTTCCCGAAGCCGCGCAGGCTTCAGTGACATCGTTGGACAGCGGCTCGCCGCTCACAGTTGCGGGGGCAGCGCCGGCATTTTCACCGGCTTCCCTCTTAGCTCCGGATCAAATGCAAACCGGAGAACCTCGACGAGTTGGATTATCGGCAAGAGAACTCTTCCGTCAACCTCTCAGATTATATCTCAAGCTAACGCTGCGACATCTGCTACGGGAATGACGTGCATCTCTTTCGTTGACCACGATGTAGAAGCGCTCTCCAATCAGCGATGTCGGAATGACCATCGGAGCTGCGTGCGCGTGGGGCCGCACGCCAGATCGGTGGAAGGGGCAAATGCGGCTTGCGCGGTCGGGACTGCTGCCTCGAGCAGAACGCATTTGATGCGAGTCCCGGCTTCCCAGCGGTTCATCGAGCACGTCCGCCATCCAACCGCCTTCTCGACCAACAGGATCCGTATTGAATAGGCCTAAGACACCTGGCGAAAGTCAGCAACATACCGGCGAGCATGTTGATTTGCGGTGCGAGCCAGACTCCAAATGCTCGGCGTAAAGATCGGCTTGGCGTCGTTGGCCATCGAGTGCAAACCGCAGCTGACTGAGGCTGCTCTCGACTTCCGGAGCCGCCGCATATCGCGAAAGGAGCGCCAAACGCGCCGCGGCCCCGTGGCCACAAGCGCCCAAAGGCATGGCAGAGATCGAAAGCCCACATTCCTGCAACCGAACCAAACGGTTCAATGGCGGCAAACGTGCTCCGAATTCTCATCAGGAACTTGGCACCGAAGCGTTCCCCTGCGCCGTCGAATACCCGGTGCGGGACGAGGATGGGTAAGCCGCGATGGATAGGCTGAATGGAACGATCGAAACGTGTGCAAGTCGGAAAGTCGACAAAGAAGACACAAAACCGGTAAGAATTTCCGTCTGTTACCTGGCACGAAGAATGCAAGTCATCGGCATGCCCAGGCCCTCCTGCTGGGCATGTCCAGCACAGCAAATCCGGGCTGTCGCTGGCGACTGAAGTTAGCGGCGCGTGACATAGAGGGGAGCGCCTGCTCGCGCGGGACACCATCGGTCGCCCCGTCGCGTCGACGCTAACTTATTGCGCTCGCGCATAACAGGTTGAAGGTTGCCCGCTTTCAACGACGTGTCGATGAAAAACCAGTTAGGCCGACGGTTATGAAGAAAATGTCTGGAAGACGCGCGCTATGGTTTTATCTCGGTCGATCGCTGATCTGCCTGGTCGGGCTGGCTGCGACGAGCAACAGCGTTCGTGCCAACGACAACGCCCTTGTCGAAAGAGTCAAGTCAACGTGGCGAGCGCAAGACGGCGAGACGATAGAACAAATTATCTCCAACGTCTCGAAGGTGGCAAACTTCGTCCCTCGAACGTGGGGCGTTGCTGAAGGAGTTGACCGAAATGAATATGTTTTCGTCTCGTGGACCAGGCACCGGGCCAATAAATCAGACGAACAGTACGTTATCACCTGGAAGATCGCATTCGACGGGACGATTGAACTTGCGTCGACCTATGCCAAGCCGATGGAATTGGGCTGGCGTGCCCTGGCGCTCTCCTTGATCGCCAGTGAAGTCGCGGATGGCGAAAGGGACGCAAACCTTCGCTTTCTGCATGACCCGGCCAACTTCAACTTTGTGACCACCGCGCAAGGCCAGCTCGGCAATCTTCTGCGGCAGGGCCGCTGCACTATCGTTGAGCCTGTTGGAGTGGACTATCTGCCGAGGCCGAATGAAAAGCCGACCGAGAAAGGTGGTCTGTGGCGCGTTCTGATTTTGGTGAACTGTAATATCCCCGGGCCGCGTTTTTTTACTCACAACGGGGTCATCACTTTCGAGAAGAGCGAAGGACACGATTGGGAGCCGCAATCCTTCTTTGCCAAGCGTATCGCGGCGTTTCCTCCTGGCTCCTGGTTCAATCGCATAAAGCTAAAGGAATGGGAAGAGTTAGAGGGGCGCGAAGGGCCTCGGTAAATGGTCGCGCGGAGTAGGATCGCGCCGTAGCTCCTTGGGCGCCGAGCGCCTCAAACCAAATTGCAAAACATATGCGCTCTAAAGCCGCGGTGCTACGCCTTCGCAACAGTCGCGAGCCTTCGGCCCGTGATCGGAAAAGTCGGGAAGCACGATTGCGCTCGGCTCTTTCGGCGAGGAGTCGAGCTCAGCGCGCGTGCCAGCTTGCGAGAGCCGGTTGGCCCCCCCGCTCCCCACGCAGCGGGAGGGACACCAATCTGCGAGGGGACCAGCTCTCCATGCCATTCTTCACGGGACCGGCCTGGAGATGCCTCGGCCCAAGCCCGACCCGGCGTGTGCGCCGCGCATCGCGCGACTGACTGGCACCGCAGGAGCGTGAGCATAGCGACGCCGAGGCGGCACGCGGGACCGAGTGCTGCGATGAACTCGGTTAAGAGGGTACCCGGGAACCTGGCGGTGTTAGGGACGCCGGCATACTTCCCTGACCGCGCGTCATTTTCCGAGTGCCCCCGGCGAGGAGCCCTGGAGCCGTGCGCGAGGCATCGAGGACCGAACTGAGTCGGGTCTAGATTTCCTCGCGCGCATTCGTCTGCACGTTATAGATCCGGATTTGAAGGATGGGAAAGCCCTTCTTTTGTTCTGCTCCACCTGTCCTGGCGCCGTCGCTGGTTGCGAATTCGGTTAGCCGCGCAGTGTGCCCCCACGATGCCGATCGTTCTCCATTGAGCGACGACCAGCGGAAGATCGGCATGTTTACAGATATAGCTTATTAATTGTGCACAGCGCCTGGGAGAGACGGATATCAACACTGACCCGTCAGAAAAGCCGTTGCGAGCGAAGAAGACGAGGTGGTCTTGAACGAGCCTGCTGCGCATATCGGAGCTTCACGATGCGCTCTTCGAGTTGCTTTAGGATGGATTCCGGATCATCGCACTTTCACACTTACGCTCGCGAACATAGCGGATCCGTCGAGCAGACGGCCGGCGATGTCAATTTCGAATTCGCTTTCGGAGGCCGGCCCGCCGAAACGTTCCTGCGCGTGATCACGCAGTCAGTCGCGCGCTGCGGTTTCGAATGCCGGCCCCCTGTAGTTGTTCATTTTGTCGACAGATATTCCGAGTGTGGAGACTGCGGCTCCCAATCCGCGGCCAAGGGGCTCCGAGATTGGCCGCACGAGCAGGTACCAGAAAGAGCGGATCTTGCAGCGATTCAGGCTGGCACGAAGCGTAGCAAGGTCGCTCATCCACGCCTGACTTCCGCTCGACAGCCGAAAATTCACAGGCGCTTTTGTTCAAGCGCGTGAGAAACAGCGTTCCGAGGTCCGGCTTTCTCCTGCATCGCGAGTTCGAGCGATGGGGATCTCCTCCTCAGGTCGACAGGGTGCAGTGCGCGCCGACTGAGAGAGACCGGCGAGGCTCGAAGGATACCGAGACACGCACACCGGAAGAAATCGCTTGAACCTCACGCAGCGTCAGGTCGTAGGTTGGAAATCACAACCAAGCTTTCATAAAGCACACCTCGAACGATGCTGGCCCAACGACGGACGTGGTGCGGTCAAGCAGTCGAATGTGGCGGCGCCGGATCGTGCGTGAACATGGACCAAGATCGAAAGGTTAGTGTCGGGATGAAGCACCGCCTAATGATGGTCGCATTGCTCGCTGTCATGACTTCTCCGGCTTGCGCGGCGAAGCTCAGCGGCGCTCCGCGCATCCTCGACGGCAATACGATCGAGATCGAGCAAACCAAGATTCGGCTCTCAGGTATCGAAGCTCCTGAGACTGATCAGATTTGCCTCGACGCCCACGGCCGGAAATGGACTTGCGGCGTAGCTGCTCGCGACGAGCTTATCAAGCATTCAAAAGGACGAACGTGGGATTGTCATACCACAGGAGTTGATGAGTACAGGAGGTCACTCGGCAGTTGCTTCATCGAAGGCGAGGATGTGAACGCCTGGATGGTACGCTCGGGCTTGGCACTATCGTCGGGTCGATCTAACCCCAACTACGCCATCTATGAGTTGGTGGCGAGCACAGCCGATGCGGGGCTGTGGTCGGGGGCGTTCATCGCGCCTTGGGACTGGCGTCGCCGCAACAAGGGGACGATCATCGTCGGTGCGAGCTCGATTCCGATCGACGCTCGGGAGCTCCTGCTCGGATCCACTCTGCTATCGGACCCGCCCTCGCCCGAGTGTCTGATAAAAGGCACCGTGGACCGCAAAGGCGAGCGCATTTATCACCTGCCCGGACAACTCAGTTACGCACAAATCGACATAACGAAGAAGCCTGGTGACCGCTGGCTCTGCAGCGAAGCAGAAGCCGAAGCCACCGGGTGGCATAAAGCCGCGCGATGAGGTGAACCGCATGTATGCAGGCCGTTCTCCGAATATGTCCTATCCGACCAAGATCGCGCCTTCGCGGCGCTCGCTGTTGCTGTTCGCTGTTTCGGCGGGTTGCCTGCGGCTTGGCAACGTTGTCGATGCGAAGGAAGCAAAAGCGCCGCCGAAGCCAGATAACCTGCTCTCGCCGGATGCTGCGCTGAAGCGGCTGATGGAAGGGAACGATCGCTATGTCCAGGGCACTTCACGAGGCGACGATTTCAAACGCGAGCGCCAGGTCTTGGTCGATGGGCAAAATCCATATGCGGCGGTTCTGAGCTGCGCCGATTCTCGCGTGGCGCCTGAACTCGTCTTCGGCAGCGGACTTGGTGATTTGTTTGTCTGCCGTCTCGCCGGCAACTTCGCCAACGATGACACGCTCGCCAGTGTGGAATATGCGGTCGCCGTGCTGAACACGCCGCTGATCCTGGTACTTGGCCACGATCATTGCGGTGCGATAGACACCACGATCAAGTCGCTCCACGACGATAAGCCGCCGCCGGGGCACATTTCATCCCTCGTCGCTGCGCTTGCGCCTGCGGTAAAGGCATCTCGCCAGCAAACGGGTGACACGTTCGCCAATGCAACCCGACAAAATGTAGTCGATAATGTCAACAAACTCAAATCGGCGGGGCCGATTCTGAACGCGGCAGTTGACCAGAACAGACTGAAGATCATCGGGGGCCTGTATCGGCTCGACACCGGCAGGGTCGATTTGCTGAGCTGACGCTGGCACCTTCGGGGCGGCCGGCTAGTCGTTTGCCGCCAGATACAAGGCTTCGGTCGAGTTCTGCGTAATCACTGCATCAAATGCACCGGATATCGCTCCACAATTGTCACTTCGGGAAGACCTTTGGTATGCGCGGCCTCTTAATTCTCCTCGTATTCTACGTACTCATGTTGGCAACGCGCGACTGGCACCAAGAAACGCTCGCACCGCGGCCGACAACATCCATGCCTTCACGTTGATCCGCCAAGCCCACAGAGGTGGTTCAAGAGGCAGATTGCGGTGCGAGGCATGCGCTGGGCCTGAGCTCTAGGCCTCAGGACACGCGACAATTCCGGCAGACTCTCACCCGCGATCCGGCAAGCCACCTATGGTCCTGCTTATAATCACCAGGCTCAGCCAGGGCCGAAGATCACATAGAGCAGGATTACGACCAAGACCACTGCCCAGCCGGCCGATGTAAAGAAAACTGCTACTCGCGTCGGCATCGGACGGTCTCGCCTGCATCAGCCATTTTTGGAGACCGCCAGTCTCGGAAAAGCAGCCTCGTTGCATCTGTCTTGGGCCTGTTCCTTGGATCAGCATAAGCAGAAGCTTGTCGGGGGTACGACAATTGCGAGCACCGGTTCGAGCGGAGAACGATCTTTTGTATCCTCGCCGGAGCACGTCCAGCCTAGTGGTTAGCTATCGACGAACGCCTTGACGTGCCATCCAAAGAGCGATCTTGGCTCTGCGCAGGCCGGGCTTGTCATTGCGATTTGAAGTGCGCATCGAAATGGAGCATCGCGCGCGCCGGCGCGCACCTTTGAAAATCGCTTTGCCGATGCGGACATCAGCCTCATGATCGCGGCTAGCGCCGTCATCGCACGTCGCCCCAAGTCTCTTCGACCAACGCATCAATCATGTCGGATACATCAACTTGCCCAACGTTAAGCGTCAGCGAGATCCGCAACCTTGCCGTTCCCACAGGCACTGTTGGCGGCCGTATCCCGCGGATATCAAAGCCGCGCGCCTGTAGTGCAGAGGCGAGCCGCATCGCGCAGCCGTTGTCACCCACGACGTAAGGAATGATCTGAGAGTTCGACGGCTCGGGCGCCCGCACACAACGAGCTGACGATGTGTAAAGTCGATCAGATCAATAAGGCGTTGCTGCCGCTCAGGCTCCTCCTGCAGGATCAAGAGTGCTTCTCGCACCGCGACAGCCATAAGGGGTGATGGCGCGGTGGCGCAAATAAATGGACGGCACCGATTGACCATGAA
>NZ_LBIX01000120.1:0-9821 GCF_028128655.1 Bradyrhizobium sp. CCBAU 45394
GAAGGAGGTCGAGGCGGATATCGCGCGTGAAGCGATGTCCGATCCGATCATTCGGCGGCTGCCGGGTGTGGACATGACGGTGGCTTCGGGCGTGGCCGCGTCGTCGGCGACATTCGGCGCTTTGCCGATCCGACCAGGCTGGGTGAGCTACCTGGGGCTAAACCCGAGCGTAAGGCAGTCTGGCGAGGGCTCCGCCTACCATGGCAGGATCACCAAGCAGGGCCGCGGCCAAGCTCGCGGAATGCTCGTCGAAGCAGCATGGGCTGTAGCCCGTTCGCCGGGACCGCTGCGTGCATTCTTCCAGCGCGTGGCTTCACAACGCGGCAAGCACATCGCGGCAGTCGCGACGGCGCGGAAGCTGGCGATGATCATCTGGCATATGCTGACCAAGAGCACTGACTACATCTGGACCAGGCCGGCCCTGCTGGCGCGCAAGTTCCGGAGCATCGAACTGCGCGCTGGATTACCCACCAGCCATGCCAAGCGTGGATCGGCCTATGATTACAACATCCCCGCGAAGAGGGCTGAGGAACGAGCACGCGTGGAATCCGCCGAGAAGGAGTACACGAGGTTCACGTCCCGGTGGCGGGGAAAGCCACGATCCCGACACAGCAAGGCTTCCGCGACATAGGGCTTGTCTACAACATAGGGCTTGTCTACAACATCCGTGTCGGTCGGCTTGCCGAGCCTGGCGAAGTCTAGCGTGACACCGCACTGGTAGGCCCATAGGTCGAGATCGCGCGACACGAACTCGCTGCCTTGATCGAGGCGGAGGTTGGCGGGAAACCCACTTCCACGCAGGGCCTTACCAGGATCGCCACGACGTCGCTGCCGCGGAAGCTGAACAGTGGCTGCAGGACCGGTGAGAAGCGGGAGAAGATATCGAGGATCGTGAGCCCGCGCAGCCTGTGTGTCCGCTCGCCGACTGGTCATCACGAAGTCCATCGCCCAGGTCTCGTTCGATCGTGTCGCCGGCCTACGATCATCGCTTAGCTTGGCCTTGACCCGCCGCTTGGGCGTTTTGTTGCACAATTGCAACCCAATTCGCGATAGATGCGCCGCGCTCGTTCTGACGGTGGCGCCATCGTCGCGACGCATCAAGACACGGCGACAGCCGTAGCAGATACGAACATGGCAGATCCCCTTGATCTTTTGTTCGAGGGCAGCCTGGCCGGAGCGACGGACTTGTAATGGTAGGTCGACCTGTCAAAATCCAACGCCGCGCAGGCTCTGCGGATCGAGACCTGCCATTCGTTGCGGACTTCATCGACCAGCTTGCGCTTGCGACCAGGCCTCATGACTTTCGGCGGATTACCTCCTGCAGCCTCTCCCTGTCGAGCGACAGATCGGCGACGAAATCTTCAGCTTGGCCTTCTCGTCCTCGAGCTGCTTCAGCCGGCACATCTTCGTCGGCAGCAACCTGTCATACTTCTTCTTCCAATTGAAGTAGGTCGCCTGGCTGATCCCGGCCTTGCAGCAGATCTCCGCTACCGCAACGCGTCACTGCCCTGCTTCAGGAGAAGGCCTTCCGGACGTTCGAAAATTTTGAGGCCTTCATCGTCCGTCGCTTCTCTTAGCCAAGAGGATTCGGCGGCGAAAACTCTAGCCAAAAATGGTCCAGTTTGCCGGCCTCAGATCAGGATCATTTGTTCGCCAAGTGGCGCGGCTGGAGCAACGGACGATCGGCGGAGCTGGTCGGGCTCGCGCAACATGATTTCCGCGGCCTCGCGCCAGTCCGCGCTCGCTGCATCTGCATCCAAGGGCGCATGCAGTGACGGCATCCTAGCGGTCTTAAAGAGTCAGGAGTGGACTCGGTGCACTGGCATAGCAGTCCCTCGGTCGTAGAAGCCGTTGGACCGCAGCACGCTATGGCAACGTCTAACCGGGTTGCCTGCGACTCCGGACGTTGATCCGTGACGCGCGATAATGGTTCAGTACCCCGCCATCGCGAGTGATCCACCCGAACAACTCGAAAAAATCACAATAGAACAAGGTTTCCGGTTCCATCGGGCGGGTCGATCCATGTCGTCCAACCTAACTCTCCTTCGCCTAAAGCCCATTCCGGTGTCTGCCCGAGCGCTAATTCTAGCTGGAGATCCCACGCCAAGGGTACGCGCAGAATAGCCCTAATAAGACGGCAAAGGATGGCATGGCCCTCGCAACCGGGCAGCAGTGACCGAAACTGCTGCTGGTTGAGTGGGCCGAGGGAAAGCCGGAATTTGCCCACGATGTCCGGCATGGTTTCACCGGCAAGGGTATCGACGCCGAGCTCAAGATCAGGTCGGCCAAGGCGCCACTGCGCTTGCCGCGGAATTTCGATCTCGCGCCAGATGAATTCTTCGACACGGGCTGGAATGTTGAAATGGCTGGAAATCAAGCCGGCCACAAGCTTGGCGGACCGGCTGCGCAAGGCAAGGACCCCGGCATGCGGCAGTAGCCACGTCCGCCATTCTCGTTCCCTGGCTGTGTCTTCCCCGGGCCCGAGTCCAAATAGCGTGCCAATCAGCACCGAGATCGCGTCGGTTGCGCCCTCCTCGAACCGCAACTGGTGACGGTAGTACCGCCAGATCTGCAGCAGCAGGCTGATCAGACGATGATTGAAAAGATCAAAGAAATCGCCGAGCGATCCCATGCCGTCTGCATGCATGATCCGTTCGGCATAGAAGGGCGGTAGCGGCGAGGAGGGACCATGCAGCCCGAGGAAGTTGACGTAGACCTCCACGCGCTCACCGGCGGCCTTGGCCTGTCTGATTCTTGCGATCTCTTCGGCAGGAAAGCCAAGCGTCGGCGCCGCACGGAAGCGCACCGCCTCCCGCGCGGGATCGTCGGTGGATCCGATCGGGGGAGCGTCGCTGAAGCGCCGCTCGAGATGAGCAACCAGCGAAAAGAACCCGAATGCCGAGAGCTCATCGCGCTCGTCGGGCGCCGTCAGAGTGCCATCATCGATCCGCTTCTCGCCGGCCATTGATAGTGTGCGTTGCTTTCCGTGCCACGAACTGAAAACCGCTGCAGCATATTGATGTCGGCAAACGTCGCAAAGAAAGCGTCAAGTACTGCTCCCAACAGGAACAATTCGCTCTCGCCACCGATCTTGCTGTCGATCACGGAGAGTTCGATATTTCGCATTCGGATCGGGGCGCCGCGCACCACGTGATCGGTATCCGTGCTCACGAACTGATCAAGGCCTTCGAGCAACAATTCCAGGCGGCGACGCGCCTGAACGTCGTAGACTGCACGAAATTCGTAGCTGGCAAGAACAGTCCGCAACGCATCGACGTTAGCCATCGCTCCGTAGTTGCGGGCCAGATTGGTCAACAGACGTCGCAACAAGCCATCGCTGACCGGTGGCGGCACTTCTGCAACCACCGTCGTGATGTTGGAGAAGGTCACCGATCGAGGTGTATCAGAGGTCGGCAGATCCACACTACCGATGGGTAACCGGTCAGCAACGGGACCGTTGGAGCAGGTCAATTGCAGGGATGCGACGTCGATCGGCGGATGTTGGCCGATGTCGAGCCGGTCAACGAAACTCACGTAGTGATCGACGCCCCGGCCGACCACCGCCGGCCGGATACGCTCGCGAAAGTAGGCGCGGTTGCGCTCGGCGCCCGGCAGATCGTGGCGCAACAGGTCGAATGGCTCGAACTCAATGCGTTCGGGACGGCCTTGGACATAGCCGGTCACACCATCGACGGACCGGATGGTGAAGTTTGGCCCTCCCGAGGCAAGTACGCGGTATTCGGTCTTGGTCCGATTCAGCCGAATTGGTGAGGCCTCATGGCTGAATACATTGATTGCCGGCGTGCAGTTCAAGCAAATCTGGCCTTTGCCGAGGCGCAACTGGGCAGGGAACGGGCGCCGAAACTCGAAGGTAAGCCTGCACTCAGTCTCCGTGTGGGCTGCAAGCGGCTCAAGACCAGATAATTCGACGTAGAGAAATTTCGACGGATAGCTCAGATACTCCTGAATGATTCGGAATCCTGAGAAGGCGTTGTGCGGCCAGGGCAAAACCGCCTCATCATCGCTAAAGCCAACGGGCGCGATCTGTGCTGAGCCGATCACGGCGACCTGTCGATCGGCTACGGTCACAGTTCCGTGCGAGGCGTGACGGCACAGCCATGCCAATAGGCAGCGTCCCGCTCGCGGCTCTCGCTCGGTCGAGAAGAAAAGACGGAGCCGGCCGTTTTTAAGACATGACAGGTTTTGCTGGCCGGTTGCTTTGATACCCAACGTAAGGCGCGCGGAACTCGTTCGGTTCTCGAACTGGACATCAACTATCTCAAGCGGCAGCACGTCAATTGAGTAGCAAGTGGCGAACGTGCAGTTGGTTCCTTCGATCGGCCGCGAACGCACGCTCGTGCCGGCCGGCACGTTCAGGCTCGCAGCACTCGCCGATGATTTCAAGGCAAAAGACAGGGTGGTGATGGGCGGCAGGGCTTGAAGATATTGCGGCCACACCATCCGGAACAGGCCGTGGACGAATTCGGGGAATTCGTCGTCGAGCTTTTGGCGCAGCCGCGCGACAAGGAAGGCGAAGCCTTCCAGCAGCCGCTCGACGTCGGGATCGGTGGAATCCCGCGCGAGAAAGGGCGCAAGTTTCGGATTGGCCAACGCGAAGTCAGCGCCGAGCTCGCGCAAATAGGAGAGTTCGTCCTCGTAGTAGGGATTAAGGGCCACCGCCGCCTCAGCCCCTTATCCGAACGTGCTTGTCGCAGATTGCATCGAAGGAAATTTGCTTCATCTGGTCGTCATAATTAAGCGTCGCGTTGACGTGAAAGCTCAGCTGCAGCGGGTTGTCGGGATCGGCATGAAAGCGGATCGACACGTTCTTCAAGCGGGGCTCAAATGTCTCGATCTGCTGCTTGAGCGAACGGGCGAGCGCGCGTACTGCGTCGGCTCCCTGCCCTACCGCCTCGTTAAGGTCGGGCATGCCAAGGTCCGGCCGTGTTTCGCAGCAGCCCTGGCGCGAGTTAAGAACCCGACGCAGGTTTTCCAGGACGCTTGCCCGGAAACGGTCGAACGACATCCGATGGGTCGCCGCTCCGTCCTCCAAGCGCTCCATAAGGCTGCGGTCGAACATCGCCTACCACCATTATTTCTTGTCGAGCTTACCCTTGAGCGTCAAAGCAAAATCTGCGCCCATGTACTTCAAATGTGGAACGACGGCGATGCCAACGCGATACCAGCCCGGTTCACCTTCGACGTCCTCGACGATGATCTCCGCCTTTCGCAAAGGCCGCCGCGAGCGCACCTCTGCCGACGGATTCTCTTGATCGGCGACATACTGATGGATCCAGTTGTTTAGCTCGCCTTGCAACTCTTGCCTGCTCTTCCAGGAGCCGATGTTCTCGCGTTGCAGCACTTTGATGTAGTGGGCGAAGCGATTGATGATGAACATATAGGGCAGCTTGCTGCCGAGCCTGTAGTTGAGCTCGGCCGCCTTACCGTCCTCGCTGTTCCCGAAATATTTCGATTTCTGCACGGAATTGGCCGAAAAGAAAGCAGCATTGTCAGCCCCCTTGCGCATGGTCAGCGCGATGAAGCCCTGCTCGGCTAGTTCGAACTCGCGTCGGTCCGAGATAAGCACTTCAGTCGGCACCTTGGTCTGCAATTGTCCCATTGCCTCGTAGGTATGCTGATTGAGATCCTCAACCGCGCCGCCGGACTGGGGGCCGATGATGTTCGGGCACCAGCGATACTTGGCGAAGCTTTCGGCTAATCGCGTCGCAAAGGCAAAGGCAGCGTTGCCCCAGAGGTAGTTGTCGGTTTCGCCGTCCGAGGCCTCCTGATAATTAAAGCCGTTCACGGGAACCGTCTCAGGATCATAGGGCAAGCGCAGCAGAAACCGCGGCAGCGTCAGGCCGAAATAACGAGCATCCTCGCTTTCGCGGAATGAGTTCCACTTGGCATATTTTGGTCCTTCGAACACAGATTGCAGGTCCTTCAGCCCCGCGATCTCCTCGTACCGTTCGACGCCGAACATGTCCGGTGCAGCGGAAGCTATGACCGGTGCATGCGACATGGCGGCTACCGCGCTCATGTACCGCATCAGCTTAACATCCTGGCTGCCACTGCCAAACTCGTAGGCCGATATCATGGCCGCGACTGGCTGGCCGCCGAACTGGCCATATTCTGCGGTGTAGACGTGCTTATACAGGCCCGACTTGACGACCTCCGGGCTGTCCTCGAAGTCGGTGAGCAATTCGTCCTTGCTGACGCTAAGGATTTCTATCTTGATGTTCTGACGGAAATCGGTGCGGTCGACCATGAACTTAAGCCCGCGCCAAGCCGACTCGAGCCGTTGGAACTGGTCTGTGTGCAGCACGTCATCGAGCTGAGCCGAAATTTTGCGATCGATCTCCGCGATCATCTGATCGACGAGCGCATTGTTGACCTGCTCGTCGGCCCGGTTCGGTTTGATGAGCTCGGCGACGAAAGCTGCGACGCCCCGGCGGGCGAGGTCGTAACCCTCGTCGCGCGGGGTCATCCTGGTTTCGACGAGGACCTGATCTAGCAACGAAAGATCAGTGGCCCTTGTGGCGACTTCGGCCGGCTGC
Source organism: Bradyrhizobium sp. CCBAU 45394 (assembly GCF_028128655.1). Lineage (NCBI taxonomy): Bacteria > Pseudomonadati > Pseudomonadota > Alphaproteobacteria > Hyphomicrobiales > Nitrobacteraceae > Bradyrhizobium > Bradyrhizobium sp. CCBAU 45394. Next base: position 6,558 of record NZ_LBIX01000120.1, read on the forward strand.
TGTGCTTTTGTGTCGGTCATAGGGCTCGCCCCTCAAGGAAATCTCGTCGATCGCTCACTCGTTCCTGCCGGTGAGCTCGCTTAGGAGCCGCGGCCGCGCGCCATGGTCTTCGAGCAGATTCCGGATGGCCTTGCGGAAACCCGGCACGTTGCCGAGCGGGCTCTTCAGAGCGATCAGGGCCGCGCGTAGTTCGGTCAAAGCGCGCAGTTCCGGGATTTGCTGAACGATACGCTCGGGTTCGAAGTCTTTGAGGCTCTGAAACTGCAACGACACGGACAGCTTGCCAGCCTCGGGCTGATCGTCGAGCTTATTCTCGGCGGATATATGAAGAGTCAGTTGCTGGCTTTTGACAACCGCGTTAAAATTGTCCTTGTCGATATTGACAAGCTCGCGCTGTTCAATCGGGCGGTCATCGGCCTGTCCGGTGAAGTCGCCCAGAACCAGCAATTTAAGCGGCAGCTCGACATCCTCCTTGAGGTTGCCGGTCGCCGGCTTAAAGCGGATATTGATGCGCTCCTTTGGAGCGACCGAGCCTTCCTTTGCCATATCAGCTCCTGTTTTAGACTCTGCCCTGATAAAGTCAGCTAGCGGCTAAGCTGGCTCTCCCGTGCGATATCGATGCTAGCGATCCGCTTGCGGATTTGCTCGAGTACGGCACGACGGCGCGGCTCGTCAATCAATTGCTGAGAGTCGGAATGGGTCATCGCGCGAAAGCGTAATTCGGCGACGTCGAGCGCAAGCCGAGGCTCCCAACGTTCGAGATTGCGCTCGGCGATCACCTCTTCCATGTGCTCAAGCAGCGGGACGGCGGTGGTCACGAACCCGGTTTCGATACAGAAACGTGCTTGCGCAAGCTGGCCCACGAACCGCGCTCGTTCTCCGCTAGCGCCATCCAGCGCACGTGACAGCTTCTCGAGGGCAGCCTGAGGGTGCCCCTCGCCAATCAGCTTATGTGCTTTAATAACCGCGTCGTCGGCAGGATCTCGGCCCGGCGGCATGTCCGCACCACCGACGGCGGCCCAGGCGCGCGTTTCTTCATCCGCGAACGCCCGGCCGTCATTGAACTGAAACGTCAAGATCCGAGGATAGCGGGTGACCAGCAGGGCTACGCTTGATCGCACTGCCGCGGCTGCCGGCTCAAAGAGTGGCCCCATTTGCTCCAATGCTTTCGCGGCGTGCCGATGAACGTCGAGCCAGAACGGTGACATCCAGACGATCTCTTCGGCCAAATTCAAGACGTCGGCATGTTGACCGGCCGCTATTTTGGTTTCCAACGCTGCGATACTGTCCGCAGGCGCAAATATCGTCGTGCGGCAGCCGGTATCGGGCGGCAGGGCGTCAAAGCGCATCCAGGAGCCGACACGATTGAGCAGATAGACCTTCGGGTCTGCGGGGGAGGTAACGCGCCGGGCGGCCGAAGCTAGGCGCAGCATATCAGGCAAGCGGTCGATCAAGTCGGCCCAGTCGCCATCAGCGCCAGCCGGTCTTGCGACCTCCGGTGTTGCCGGTTGAGCGACCTTATCCGGCGAAGTGAACTCCGCCGGGGCGACGTCGGCCTGCTCGACATCTCGGGCCGGCGCGGCTCCTTCTGTGGCCACGGCGCTTGCGCGCTTCGCTTCTTCATAGTGCGGCCGCAGAGCCCTCAACAACTCGCCCAAAGAGGCTTGCTCATTAACCAGCTTGTCGCGCAGCTGGCGATCGAGATCGTCAAGCGCCTCATAGGCGGCGAGCACTGCCGGATATTCAGTTTCGATCGGCACATTCTCGGCCACCTCCGGCCCAACGCGACCAACGAGCCAATTGATTGCTCCGACCCGCGCCCGTTCCCGCTTGACCGGCGGAAAGAGCCCCTCCCAATGCGCATCCACCATGCCGTGCAAAACGCTCAGGCCGACGGCAAGGCCTTGGTATCCTCCGGTCCGGAACAGACCATAGGTGGCCCAACAAACAACCAAAATGTCCTTTGACTGGTTCGACAGGATATTGAGCGACAGCGTGCTGACTTTGCTCCAATTAACTGCAGCCGGTCCGTCGGCGTCCATGCGCCGGACCTCGGTTTCGAGCTGTTCAAATTCGGCCGCACCACGGATATTGATGCCGGCCGGCACGGGGCCCGGCACAGGCGCGGCACCGTGCCGCGCACGCGCATCGATGTCGTCTCGAGCCGCCGCCCAGTGATCAACCACTGTGACGAAACCTTACGCGAACGTGCATTGCGACGGATCGCGGAAAGTCAACGTCGTACCCGCCGCATAGAATAAGCCGAGAGACGCCCCCCTTGTAAGCCATCACTACTGTCCTTTGCGCAAGCCCCTGCTGAATGACCTACGCGTTCCGCTTTCACCTCTTTCAAGCCTTATGCCAATTGCAATGGCATGATTAGTAAAGTGGATTTTCTGAATCGAGGCGTCACGGCCCCGACAGCATGTTGCAAACCTGACATCGGAGGTGGTGGCTGTTGGGTCGGCTTAGTCATTGGCCTGAAGGAGCTTTGTTCTCAGGCAAACTGGCCGCGCGCGCCCGCCTCGGTAAACTTTGGAAAGAAGACAAGGGGACGAGTTTCAACTCGATACGTCGATGGATCGTCGTTGGAACATCATGTCGTACGCGACTTTAAGTACACTTCCGAGTTGAGATGCAGCAGTATTGGGTGAAGGCTCAAGTGTCCTCTCGTGTAAATCGGAGCAAATGATGAGCGGTGTGGAGTTTGGACCGTCAAAGACGTTCCAATCCCGAGTTGATGGGACTGAGCGCACGACCGACCCTGTCAAGGCTTAACGAGCGAGCAGCTCTGCCCCGGAGCGGGTGCACTCTGAACCGTGGGATTTGGATGCTTCTTCAGTTAGCCCGGATCGTGATGCGCCAAGCCCCGAAGGACATAAGGCGCGTTCCGGTAACGAGCCCTCAATCACCGCTTGGCGGTCCATGTCCACCTGTCCACCCCAGGTGCAGGACCTGCCGTTGACAGCGATCATGACGTCCGCGCGCCTTCAGCATCGGTGGTGAGGACGGCGCTGACCCGCCGCAAGCCCCCATGCAGCATCCATCCAGACGAAACGGAACGCCTCCATTAGATCCTCAGCGATTCCAAGAGCTCTGCGAGAGCGGTCCAGCCTCTCGCGAGTCGACTCAAGCGGCCCGCGGTTTAAAGGAGGCCAAAGTCCGCGGCCGGAGGCTGGGCGCGATTCTTCCATCTTACCACCTGCGGCAACCACGCTGAGTCCACATCACGATGTTCTTGATGGGTTTGCAGGCACGTGTATG
>NZ_LBIX01000121.1:0-10194 GCF_028128655.1 Bradyrhizobium sp. CCBAU 45394
TTCTAACGGTGCTCTCACGATCGCGTATGAAAATTCTCAAGGGCCTCAACGCAACGCTTACTGTCCAGGACGTTGACGGTCTTGTGCACCCAGCAGCGCTGGTGCCGCGTCCCGGGAAAGATCTCGTCGAGCGCCTTCCAGAAGCCCAGTGCGCCGTCGCCGACCGCAATTTCCGGGGCGATCTGCAACCCGCGCTGCTTGAGGTCGATCAGGAGCTCGCGCCAGCTCTGCGCGCTCTCCCGGACGCCGACCTGAAAGCCGATCCGCTTTCTTGCCTTCCGGCGTCGCGCCGATCAGCACCAGCGTGCATTCGCCGTGGTCCTCCATGCGGGCCTGCAGGAAGACGCCGTCGGCCCAGACAGATCGCGCTTCTGCCAACGCTCGTACTCGCCCTGCCACTCGGCCGTCAGCCGGGAGATCACCGCCGCGACAGGTTCGGCGCGTCCTTGCCCAGCAAAGCCGTCAGCGCCTCCTGGAAATCGCCGGTCGAGATGCCACGCAGGTACAGCACCGGTAACAGCGCATCCAGGCTCCGGGTGCGCCGCGCCACAGCGGCAGGATCGCCGAATTGCAGCGGCGGACCTTGGCGACCACAACGGGAATTGATGACCCTAATTGTTTGCAGCTAATTGACCCCGACGACGCTGAGCGGCGGCCTGGTCCAGGCGAGTCTTCAGGAGGCCAGCAAGAACGTCCAATTGACTTTGAAAGAACGAATCCTCGCGGTTCGCAAAGGTCTCGAGGAACATGCCGCGCATCGCCGAAAGGATGAAAGGGAGAAGAGCGATTAGCGTATTCTTGGTGCGATCTGAGAGGAAAGAATTGTCACGAATAGCTTCGTCCATCCGGTCCCGCGAGTTCCTTCGATGATCCGCCAACTGCTTGCATAAGGCCTTGTCGCTTCGCCAGCCTATGTTGATCTCCCAGACCGCCCAATACGCCGCCTTACCATAGACCGACCACAGCGACTTTATTAATGCATCAGCGAGTTCGGAGCTACCGCCCCTCCCCTCCCGGAGATCGGCGAACAACGCGATCACATGCGCGGTGACATCGTCCAGCACGGCAATAAAGAGGTCCTCCTTGGTCGCGAAGTGGTGATGTAACGCGCCGGTAGATAGGCCGGCTTGCTCCGCAATCGCGACGCTCGTAGCCCGCGCGAACCCCTGCGCACTGAGCACGGTTATAGCGGCGCTCACCAAAGCAGCTCTCGCAACTGCAGTTCGATCCGCCTGTGACCGTCGTGGACGTTGTGCTGTCTTGGACATCACACACTAATATCTCGTCGTGAGTCAGGCGTGAAGATGGCTTTGCGATCAAGCTGGTAAACATTTTGCACGATTCCGGCCCGATCACAGTATTCCAATTCGGTCCCAGATTGCACGAGCCGCGCTTATTCCGGTCTCAGCTGTCGCTCTGGGGACAATTCCGGGTACTGCAGAATAAGTGCGTCGAAAATGTCGTCGACCACCTCTGGACCATCCGGCGCTTCACCAACGGCGAGGCTGGCATCGAGCGCATCAAAAGCCTGATGCTTCAGGAAAAACCGCCAGCTCACGGGCAACTCGGCGAGGCGTCGTGTTAGTGCCATGTATCTCGCCTCGGTCCACTTCCTCTCGTGCGCAACCCTTACCGCGCCATAGCTGAAGTGCTCAAGCGCTGTGCGCTCGGCACGCTCCCGGCGTATGCAAGAAGTTTCGACTTCATCCAAGAGTCCATTGCTAATGGTCACACCGTACAGCTCGCGCGCATCGGCCACCGTCACATAGCCGCGGCGCACATCCTCTAATACCTTGGCTGGCACGCGCTCAAATGGATCCTCGTAGCCTCCTCCACCGCCACCTTCACAGCGGATGATATCGCCCGGCCGGCAGTTTACTAGATCGATGTTTCCCAGGTTCTCTTCAGAGGGTAACCCCGGATTCCGGATAAAGGTTGAGGTCCGCCCCGCCAATCCACCGAGCACGCCCCATGCGCTGAAGTGCGATCGATCGCGGTTGCGCGCGGTGACCAGCGTGTTAGGCGAGAAGACTTGAAATTCCATGACGGTTCCCAACCCACCGCGGTATTTGCCGGCTCCGCCGCTGCTAGGCACCAGGCCGTAGCGACGGATGCGGATCGGCACCTCGGCTTCGTTGATCTCCACTGGGGTGTTACGCAGAAAGGCTGAGTTGGCGCCCGAACCATCTGAACCGTCGGCACTTGGTCCGCCACCGGCTCCGCCACCGATGGGTCCGATTGAAGCCATGACCGTGCGACCATCCCTATCCATGGTTTTGACATTAAGGATCGACATGCCCGACGACGGGCACGCAGGCAACCGGTGCGGCGCGGCACGCGAAAAGGCGCCCAGCACCACCACTTGCAAGACCATGCATGTCAGGCTGCGCATCCCTACCGCTGCCGGCGGCTGCGGGTTCAGGACTGAACCTTCCGGCAAGATACAACGCGCAATACGCAACATGCCGGCATTCAGAAGCAAGTCCGGATTGAGCGAGTAAAGCACGTAGTTTAGGCCAACTAGCGGGAGGACGTGACGCTCGCGCCCACCCGTGGGCACGTTTAGAGAGGACGACAGCTGCGGATCACTTCCGGTGAAATCCAGTTCCAGTTCGCCATCGCGCACGCGCAGTGTCAAAGCAACGCGCATTGGCTTTCCATCAATAGCGGCGTCCTCGTCGGCGTAGTCCGCAAAGAAATATTCGCCATCCGGGATGGTGCGTGCCACAGTTCGTGCTTGCTGCTCCGAATAACGCAACAGCGCCTCGACACCATCACGGAATCGCTGAAGCCCAAAACGCTTTGCGACTTCGAGGATTTTACGTTCACCGGTAGCCAAACTCGCCAACTGAGCCTTCATGTCGCCTTGGTTCTGCTCGGGCGCGCGAACATTTGTGGCCATTAGCGACAACAACGATTCCTCGACCACGCCACTCCGCACGATCCTCATTGGCGGAAAACGAATGCCCTCCTGGTGCACTTCAGTCAGAGTTCGTGATAAGGACGCTGGCACTGCACCACCCATATCGGTATTATGGATGTGTCCTCCCACAAAGCAGATCAACTGTCCTTCGAGAAAGACTGGCTTCCACATCACCACGTCCGGGGTATGTGTGGCTACGTAACCGCTGTAAGCGTCGTTGGTGAACCAGACATCACCGGGCTCGTACGGGCCCACCAACTGCAACAAGGGGCCATAGTCCAGTCCAGCGTACCAAGTCGCTCCCAAAGTTCGCGGCGAGGCGAAAGTCTGACCGTCGGGAGTCATAATGGTACAGGAAAAATCCTCCGTCTCCTTGACGAATGTAGAATGCGCGGTACGCGCCAACGTGAAAGCCATGCTTTCCGCGGCCGCAACGCAATAGTTGGCGAACACTTGTAGCTCCGCTCTATCGAAATCCATGCTCGTTCTCATGAACCTTCACTGCAATCCAACGCACAGGTATTTCATTTCGAGGTACTCATCGATGCCGTATTTCGAACCTTCTCGACCGAGACCGGATTGCTTAACTCCGCCGAATGGGGCCACCTCGTTAGAGATTGCGCTGGCGTTGATACCGATCATCCCGAACTCCAGAGCCTCAGCAACCCGCCAGGCTCGAGCTAGATCGCGCGTGTAGAGATAAGCGGCCAGCCCATATTCTTTGTGGTTGGCTATCGCCAGCAGTTCGGCCTCCGTTTCAAAGCGAGCGACGCCGATTACCGGCCCGAAGGTCTCCTCGCGCGACATCACCATCGCGTGCGTGACGCCGGCGATCACCGTAGGCTGGAAGAAACCCAATTCGCCCGGCTTGCCGCCGGTAACTAGCTGGGCCCCCTGACGGATCGCGTCGTCCACATGCTGCTGAACCTTCGTCACCGCTTGCGCGTCGATCAGGGGCCCAATGTTGACGCCCGGGTCGAAGCCGTTGCCAACCCGCAGTGCTGCGCTGCGCTCGGAGATGCGTGCAACAAAGCGATCGTGGATACCAGCCTGTACGTAGAAACGGTTCGGCGAGATACACGCCTGACCCGCATTACGGTACTTGGCTGACAACGCGCCCTCGATGGCGCCTTCCAGATCCGCATCGTCGAACACGATGAACGGCGCATGCCCTCCGAGCTCTAAAGACACTTTCTTGATGGTGGACGCGCATTGCCGCATCAGAATGCGACCCACCTCCGTCGATCCGGTGAAGGACAGATGCGCCACACGCGGATCGCCGGTCAACACTTCACCAACCAATACAGAATTGGCGCTATCAGCGGTCAGGATGTTCAGTACGCCGCCCGGTATGCCAGCCCGTAAAGCAAGCTCGCCGATCGCGAGCGCCGTCAGCGGAGTTTGCTCCGCGGGCTTGACCACAATTGTACAACCTGCCGCAAGCGCGGGGGCCACTTTCCGCGTAATCATGGCCAAGGGGAAATTCCAGGGAGTAATTGAAACACAAACTCCGATCGGTTGCCTCAAAGCGAGTAGGCGCTTGTCGGAGTGCGGGCTCTGGAGCACGTCTCCGTCGATCCTCTTGGCTTCCTCTGCGAACCACTCGACGAACGAAACGCCGTATTCGACTTCAGCGCGCGCCTCGTTCAGCGGTTTGCCCTCTTCAGCTGATATCAGTACGGCGAGGTCCTCAGCGCTCTCGCACAGCAGGTCGTACCAGCGGCGCATCGTACGGGCCCTTTGTTTGCCCGTGAGCGCACGCCAGGATGGCAGGGCTCGCTCGGCCGCATCGATGGCAACAGTTGCATCGGCGGCTTCGGCGTTGGGTACACTCGCGATCTGGACGCCAGTGGCCGGATCCGCGACCGCAAACTGGGTCCCGGACAATGCAGCCTGCCATTGTCCGTCGCAAAGGAAATGCTGCTTCAGCAGCCCGGCTTCTTTAAGTCGCTCGGAGAGTTTCATGATGATCACACCGCTCTAATCAACAGGTTGCCGTGATGGTCAACTGTTACCTTGAAACCAGGCAGTACACAGGTGGTCGTATCATCCTGCACAACAACCGCAGGGCCATCAAAGCACTGGTTGGCACGCAACGCATTCCGCTGATAGAGCGGCACCTCACGGAAGGTCCCGTCCATGAAAACCTCGACCGAACGCAACGGCTGCGGTGGTTCGGTCGCTTCTTCGAGCGTCTGCAATGCCGGTTTAGGTGTCGGCGCTGTTATGATCAGGCGAAGTGCGATGACCTGAACGATGGCAGACTCGTCGCTATAGCCGTAGAGCTTCTCATGCTCACGGTGGAATGCTGCGCGCACAGTGGCGAGATCGCCTCCAGTGATAGAAGAAGGACTGAGCGGAGTATCGATTTCAAAGGATTGGCCGCGGTAGCGCATGTCGGCAGACAGACTGACCTCTGCCTCAACGTCACTACCGGTCTCCTCGCGGATCCAGCCGCGCGCGAGAGCCTCCAGTTCGGCACGGTCTTGATCTAGTTGCTCAAGGGTGGTGGCATCTAAATTATAATAGGTTGTCTTAACGAAGTCGTTTTTGGTGTCCGCGATTAGGCCACCCAGAGCGCTCAATACGCCCGGTGTCGCTGGCACAAGTATCTCATCGATATTCAGTGCCCGCGCCAGATGGCAGGCGAGCATCGGACCGGCACCGCCGAAAGGAAGCAACGTAAAGCTGCGCGGGTCAATTCCGAAGCGAGACACCAGTCGGCTGACGCCCGCGTACATGCCAGAAATAGCAACATTGACGATGGCTTCTGCGGTTTTATGGGGCTCCTGTCCGAGCGAACCGGCCAATTCTGCAATCGCTCGGATAGCAGCGTCGCGGTCAACTTGCACCGTACTGTAACCAAGAGCCGATTGGCCTAGAACTCCCATTGCGGCGAAAGCGTCGGTAATTGTGGGGCGCGTACCACCTCGACCGTAGCAGACAGGGCCGGGGTTGGAGCCGGCACTTTCGGGGCCGACCTTCAGGACACCGAACTCGTCAACCCGAGCAACCGAGCCACCGCCATCGCCAATTGACGACACTGACACGGATGGGATGTGGATTTGGAAGTCACCGATGTACTCCCCTGTGGCGTATTGCGGCTTTCCGTCGATAATGAGCGCGACGTCGGCAGTCGTACCGCCAATGTCAAGGCTCATGCAGTTGCGGATGCCGGACTGCTCGGCGATGTAAGCTGCACCAATGACGCCAGATGCGGTGCCCGACAGAATCATCTGAACGCAATTGGACTTGCCATGCTCGGCGCTCATGACGCCGCCGTTGGACTTAGTGACCTTCAGATCGGCCGGCACGCCGGTTTTCTTGAGCGCTGCTTGTAAACTCGACAGATAGTGTGCGACCTTTGGCTGCACATAGCTGCCAATAACAGCTGTCAGGGTCCGTTCGTACTCTCGGATAATCGGCCAAACCTCATGCGAACAAGACACAAATAAATCCGGTTGCGCACGTTTCAGGATCGCCTTGACTTGCTGTTCGTGCGCCGGGTTTCGGTAGGCATGCAGCAATGAAATCACAACGCCCTCGCATTCGGCGCGTTTCATCGCTTCCAAAGCGGCCAGCACAGACCTTTCGTCGACCGGCGTATCTACACTGCCATCGAAATTCAACCGCTCGACCACGCCAAAGACCCGGTCACGCGAAACCAGTGGCTCTGGTCGAGTGGACATCAAGTGGTACATGTCCGGAATCTTGAGTCGCGCAATATCCAACACGTCCTCAAAGTTGCGCGTTGTGATGAGGCCTAGTCGCAGACCCCGCCGTTGCACGACCGCGTTGACGCCGACGGTGGTGCCATGAGTAAAATAGATGACATCGCGCGCGTCGATACCGTAGCGACGGGCCAGACTGGCCATGCCTTCGAGCACTTCACTGCCCGGACTGTCCGGCCGCGAGAAAACCTTTAAGGTGCGAACACTGCGCGTCTGCGGGTCCAGGACGGCGAAATCCGCGAACGACCCGCCGATGTCCACGCCAATTCTCAGACTCATTCCGACATCTCCGAGAAAGGGTTCACTTGTCGAATTGCTTGTTCAACGCGTCGGCGAACCCATCGAGAACAGCTTGGGTGGCTTCATACAGCGTCGGTTAAAACGAGAGCTGGAAAGCCATGTCATGCGGCACTACGCGCCGGAGACGGCGCGGCGCGGCGGCGAGAAAGCTTTCGGTCCGCCACGTCTCGCAGTTGGAAGTAGGTACCGATCAGGGGCATGAACCAAGGTCGTCCGTGGTAGAGCGGGTGCGTCTGCAGAGGCGCAGCATATGAACTGGGTTCGGCTTCTGGCCGATCGAGAATCTGGCGCGCTACCTTGTGTCCGAGGTAACTCATCATGGTTACGCCGCTCCCGTTGCAACCGAGCGCGTAGTGCACGCCGTCCAACTTGCCGATGTGCGGCAAGAAGTCGAACGTCAAGGCGACACAACCGCCCCAACTGTGGCTGACCTTCACATCAGCGAGTTGTGGAAAACGGGCGATCATCTGAGTATGCAACACAGTGGCCGACTGGCGCGCGGTGAGCGGATAGAAACGAGCGCGACCACCAAACAGCAGCCGTTTGCCGTCGGGGGAGATACAGTAATAGTTGGTCACGCGGCGCGTCTCGACGACTGCACGGTCATTGGGAATCAACGAACGCCGAAGATCAGAGGGCAACTCCTCTGTGCAGATCTGATGCGAGGTCACTGGCACGACGCGGCGGCGCAGCGCTGGCATCAGCATTTTAGTGTACCCGTTTGTTGCGATAACTACTTCGCGTGCCCGAATGGTGCCGCGCTCGGTAGTTACCGCAAAGCGCGCGCCTCGACGCTCGATCTTGCTTGCCGGCGCATGGCTGCAGACGACGGCTCCGGAGGACTGCGCGGCCCGCAAAAGACCGCGGAAGTATTTGGCAGGATCAATATGCCCAGCGCGCGAAACGAAAACACCACCAGCGTAGTAGTCGCTAGCCAACTCCCGTCGCATCTCGTCAGGCGACATCTCGCGGATGTCCGCGCCTGTTTGCGCGTTGAGCAGCGGGATGCGTTCGGCCCAGCCCCGCAAATGCTCTGAGGTCCAGAGAGCAGTAATGCGCCCATTTCTACGATAGCTGCAATCGATGCCATAAAGGTCTAGTGTTCGCTCAAATAGCCGGTAAGCCTCGGCAGCCTCGGCAAGCATCGCCGATTCGCGCTTCTTCCATAAGTCGGAAGGCGCGCCACCTGACGGCTTCTTGCCTACATTGACTCCACCGGTCACCTGGCCGCCGTTGCGGGTACTGGCACCAATGCCCGGCACATCAGCCTCAAGCACCACCACGGACCTGGCATTTCGTGCCAATTCCAACGCGCAGGACAAGCCCGCGTAACCGGCGCCAACTACGACGACGTCTGTTTCTCGGGGAACCTCCACAAGAGGAAAGTCATGGGGGTTCCAATCGCCCCACCAGTAGGGTCTATCAATAAAGTCCGAAGGGAAGATAGTTGGGCCACCCACGGCTAGAGCCTTAAAACATACCGAATATGCGTTATGTAACTTTGTCTTTGGCATTTTGTCAACAGATATCTCGGAACCGGAACGCGGATCGGCCCCCGTGATGTAAGGCTCGGTCGTCGTGTCGGTGCGGCCATGGTTGAGCGCATTCCGTCTCGCGGCGATGTCGCCGCCAAATGCCCAGTGACATTCGGTGGCGACGCCGCCGCGCAGCAGAACGGCGGCAAAGTGCGACAGGAACTGACGCGCGCGCTCCGTTGCCTAATTCCAGATGCTGATCCGGGCATTGGAGCGTTTGATGAACGGGTTCAGGGCGTGCGACATATAGCGGTTGATCTGGCTGCGGAACGCAAGCGTCCGCGATGGAAGCACCCTGTCATTCACCCGTAAGCGCCAGGACCATGTCGCAGAACTCGAGATCAACCCCGCCCGATTGCAACGACCGGCTTGATCAGGATCGACGGTCACAACTGCTGACGTATATCCGGCTTCTTGATGCGGCTGGACAACGTCTCCGCCGCGAGCCTCGATGGTTTTCGCCCGCTTCCACCTCAACGGCCCCGAGACATCGGCGCGAGCCGTGCCGGTCCACACATCAGGTTTGGGAAGCGACGGGGTGACCGTTTCGCCATCTCCTGCCATTTGTTGCAATTGCTGGGTGAGACCTCCTTTCCTTGATTGCCGCTTCGCTTCAGGCCGCCTTCACCGACAGCGCCGACTCATAAGCCGCGTCGCCTGTGAGCATAGCCCACACGATCCGCGCATTCTTGTTGGCAAGAGCCACGGCCACGAAATTGGGATGGCGCCGTTGCCGCATCTTGCCGAGCCAGAGGCTTCGCGGATCCTGCTTGCCAGTAGCCCGGCTTAAAGCGGCGCGAGCTCCGTGAATCATCAGCGTCCGCAGGTATCGATCGCCGCGTTTGCTGATGCCGAACAAGCGGGCCCGCCCTCCGCTGGATCGCTGCTTTGGCACCAGGCCAAGCCAAGCCGCGAACTGGCGGCCGTTCTTGAAACAGCTTCTATCGCCCACGGCGGCGATCAAGGCTGTTGCCGTCACAGGTCCGACGCCTTCGATTTTGCCGAGCCGTTGGCACTGCTCACTCGTACGGAAGATTTCCCTTATCCGCCGGTCATAGGCTGCAATGCGGGTATCAAGCTCGGATAACTCCTCTTGCAATTCCCTCATGAGCGCTCAGAGCATCTCGCCGAGGCCGTCATTGATGCTCCCTACAATGACAGCGAGGCTGCGCCGCAGCTGCGTGATGTCACGGGCAATGACAATCCCATGCTCGGACAGCAGACTGCGAATCTGGCTGACGAGCCTGACCCGGTCGGCGACCAGGCGCCGGCGAATGCGGTGGACGGCCTGTACCGCCAGCTGATCGGTTGATTTCGGCGGTACGAAGCGTATGGACGGACGGCCGACCGCTTCGCAGATGGCTTCCGCATCGTTCTTGTTCGACTTGACGTATGGCGTCACGAACTGAGGGCTGATCAGTCGGACCTGATGGCCAAGCTCCGTGAGCACGCGAGCCCAATGGTGTGCCCCGTTGGAAGCCTCCATGCCGACCAGGCAGGCCGGTAAATTGGCGAAAAAGCCGGCCACCGCATCGCGACGCAACCTCTTTCGCACGACGACTTTCCCGTGGTTGTCGACGCCGTGAACTTCGAAGACATACTTCGCTAGATCTAGACCTATGCGAACGACCTGCATGACATCCTCCTTCACTGCAGTTGACGTTCGAGATTCCACCGCGGCAACGGCGGGGTCCATACCATTGGC
>NZ_LBIX01000122.1:0-10507 GCF_028128655.1 Bradyrhizobium sp. CCBAU 45394
CGACAACTCTCTGGGTGGATCCTTCCTCCACTGGTAATACGCGCCGTCGGGGCGCACCGTACGGCTTCACATGGGCCGACAAATATCCGGCGTCGGCCTGGCTGCGCCGCGACATCGGCCTGAGCGAGGAGGTCGTGACGCGGGAGTGGAATCGGGTCGACGAGATCAGGCGCAAATATAGCGGGTGGGTTTAGCGCGACGCAATCTCACCTCGTGCACGCTGCCTTCCCTTCTCCCCTTGTGGGAGAAGGTGGCGCGAAGCGCCGGATGAGGGGTTTCTCTCCGCGCGCAAACTGTCCGTGGGGAGGGAAACCCCTCACCCGTCTCGCCGCTTACGCGGCGAGCCACCCTCCCCCACAAGGGGGGAGGGTAAGAGACCTCGTGGTTAACCGCGCCCCAATCGGCTTCGCATCCGCCGCATGGCGCATCCACGTCTCGTTTACGCTCTGGCGCCTATCGTTTTTCTCCAAAGCCTTCCAAAGGGGGAATGACCATGGGACATCGCAGCCGGCCTACGGCCGCACAGCAATTCGCGCCCGCCGATCTTTTGCGGGGAATCCTGGTGGTTTCGTCGTTCGGGTTCTGGGCGGTGATGCTCGGCCTGATGCCGGTGCTGCTGTTTCGGGTCTGGCTCGTCGGCTGACGAGAACGCGCGCGGATGGTTAAACCCGCGTCACAAATGCGTTCAAAATGCGAGCGGCGCAGCAACCCGGAATTTTAAAACATCTCGCGTAGCGTGATGCCCATAAGCGAAGAAATCGCGGGGGCGTTTGTGAATAGTCAGAATGAAATGGCGTCGCATTACGACGCACGACAGAGCTTTACCACCGAGGAGAGCTTCACCACCGAGGACATTCTCTGGGCCGCCGGCATCTGGTCGGTGATCCTGACGCTGTCGCCGGTCATCGTGTTCTACATGCTGATGGTGGCGTAGCGTTGATCTCGAGATTTCGGGTCTGGCGCTAGCGCGCCATCCCGGAATGACAGGGTGAGGCCCAAAACGCAAAACGCGCGGACGTCCGCGCGTTTTTCGTCCGGGGAATGATTTGTGAAAATTATGCCGCCTGCTTGTGCATTGCGCCGGATGCCGACGCCGTGCCGCGAATGGCCTTGACCGAACGCTCGATCGCCGCCCACAGCCTTGCAATCTCCTGAGCCGCACGGCTCTCGGCCTGATACTCACGCGCGCCTTCGCCGTGGCTGAGCGCCATCAACAAATCCGAACGATTGGTGATCTGACCGCCCCACACCGGAGCACGGAATTTCGCCAGCGCTTCGCGGGCGATGGTGACGATCGGGCTTTCGGCTTCGTCGCGCTTGGCCGGAGCACCGTTGAGCACGACCGCGTAGGGCTTGCGCGCCGCGCGGCACATCTGAATGGTTTCCTGCACCGCGTTGACGTCGAACACGCCAGGCCGCGCCGGAATGACCACCATGGTTGCGTTCTTGATCGCGTCGTCGACGACGGCCGAGAGGTTCGGCGGCGTGTCGATCAACACCCATTCATAACCGTCGCGCTTGGCAGCGGAGACGATGCCGCTGACGGAGTTCACGGCCGATTTGATCGGCGGTTCGTTGGTGCCCCGCAGCTTGTGCCACAGCGTGAGCGACCCCTGCGGATCCGCGTCCACGAGCATGACCTGTTTGCTCGCCTTGATCTGCGCGGCGAGATGTGCGGCCAGGGTACTCTTGCCCGAGCCGCCTTTACGCGATGCAAAAACAATAACGTTCATACCTTCGGCCTCCAGATTGACCCCAGGCTCCGAAAATGAATCACCGCGCTGATTCGGGAAAGAAAAATTTACCGGGAGTTGCTCTGCAGCCACGAAATAACAAGACGTGTTGGCTTTTGAGTCACACTGCTGCGCGCGACAAGACACGAACGGCAATCAAGAGCCTGCGATGCGCGCAATCGTTGGTTTTTTTGAGCAGCGAGAAGGGGAAAGCCGGAATGCAACCTTGCCGCGCAAACCGTCTCGCGACTCTTTTCGATCACGTGTGGCGGTAATTTCCGCAAGCAGGCGCGCAGGGCGCGCGAACAAAACGAGTCCGGTAGCTGTCGCGGAGCCTATGTCGTCAAGCGCGAAGACGCGCTTCGCGCTTTTGCCAAGGCATGAGTTTCAGGAAAGGAACGCGCCTGTCGCGCTCAGCCTTCTTCGGATTTCTTCTTCCTGGCCACTTTCGACGCCGGCTTGGTGCTCTTCTTCGCCGTCTTGGGCGCGATGTTGGTCGGCTTGCCGGCGCGGGCCTGGCCCGGCTCGGGTCCCTGGCGGAAGAACACTTTGCACTGCGGCGAGAGCTGCGCCTTCTTCTGGATCATGCAGGCGGTGATGGCGTCGACGTTTGGCACGAACTCGCCGCACAGCCGCATCGCATCCGGCGTGCAGGCCTGCTGCTCCTCCTGCGTGTAGGCGAAGCCGGCGCCGGGGTGGACCAGGACGGCCAGGGCAAGCCCCGACGCGGCAGCAAGAGCGGACTTCCTGAAGTGAAAAGCGGGCATCGATCCCCCCAAATGTCTGGTCGGGGCGGAGTGTGGGTGAACCGCCGTTCGTTGGCAACGAGGCCGGAGGCGAAACCCCTGATGTGTGCGCTCTCGGCAACAGGGCGGGCCTTCTCCTCCGCTGTCGTCACCCGGCTTGACCGGGTGACCCAGTATTCCAGAGACGCCTGACGTTCCCCGAGGAGCCGCGGCGTACTGGATCCCCCGCCTGCGCGGGGGATGACGGCGGTGGGAGGGGAAGGACTCCGGCTAACGCCTTGGCGGGACTAACGAGATCAGGTTTCCACTGCTGGCCCTGACGCCCTCAAAACAAAAACCGCGAAAACAACCCCATGCACAGTAGCCGCGGCCTTGATATGCCCAGCGAAATCGCTTCCTGCGGATTTTACGAAGCGGTTTTGACTCGTCGGGCAAAACAGGGGCATGATGGCATCATCGAGAGTGCGTGGGGTGGTCGGCTGATATCCCCGTGAAGAGAGGGGGCGCATGGCCACCGTGTTGATCGTCGCGCCGGTGTTTGCCCTGATCGCATCAGGCTATGCCGCGGTGCTGTTTCGCTTCGTCTCCGAGACCGCGCACAAGGGCATCTCCGAATTCGCCTTCAGCATCGCGATCCCTGCCCTCCTGTTCCGCACCATCGTCGTGTCGGAATTCCCCGACGTCAGCCCCTACCGGATGTGGGGCGCCTATTACGGCGCCCTCGCCGTCACCTGGATCGCGGCGCTGGCGCTCTCGGCCCTGCTGCGCGCGGGGCGCGAGGACCGCGAGGACGGCGTCGTGTTCGCGATCGGCTCGGTCTACGGCAACATCGTGATGCTCGGCATTCCCCTGACGCTCTCGGCGCTCGGCAACGAGGCGGCAGGGCCGATGGCGCTGATCCTGTCGGTGAACACGCCGCTGCTCTGGCTCTGCGGCATCCTGCAGATGGAGCTCGTCAGCCGCAAGCGGACCGGCTCGGCGCTTTCGGTGATCCAGCCCGTGCTCGCGGACCTCGCGCGCAACCCCTTGATGCTGGCGATCGGTTTTGGCGTGGTCTGGCGCTTCACCGGCCTCGGCCTCAATCCCGTCGTCGACCGGACCATCGAGCTATTGGCGCAGGCGGGATCGCCGGCGGCGCTGATCGCGCTCGGCATCAACCTGTTCCGCTTCGAGGTAAAGGGCGAGATGTCGAGCGTCGTCGTGATGAGCGCGCTCAAGCTGCTGGCGATGCCGGCGGCCGCGTTCGTGCTGGCCAAGCTGCTCGGCCTGCCGCCGACCGCGGCCGGCGTGGTCGTGCTGTTCGCGGCAATGCCGACCGGCGCGAACGCGTACATCTTCGCGGTTCAGTATCAGCGGCTGGTGAACCCGGTGTCGGGGGCTGTGGCGCTGGGCACGCTGCTGGCGGCGGTGACGTTGCCGGTGGTGGTGATGATGGTGGCGGGGGTGAGGTAGGTCGCGCCGACAGACGTGGTTTCCGTTAGGCTTTCAGGAATCGTGACGGAAGCTCGACCCGACAGATCGAGGAGCATCGTCATCGTAATTGTATAACCTTCAGGTTATGAGCCTCACTGCCGAAAGGGCTATTGAACAAGCTGGCCCGCGCGCCACGCCATCTCCCAGAAGTCTGCCTCGAGTCGGGTGGCTTCCTTGAAGATCGCAATCAGCTCTGCCTCGCGGGCCGGCGTGGCGTAGAGATCGGCGAGATGCTCCATGTGCGCCCGCGCCTTGGCAGCGACCTCCTGGTACGGCGCGCCGGCGTACTCGGCGATCCAGACGCGATAGGCGTTCGTCGCGGCGTCCGCATCGGGTCGCGCGGCGAGCCGTGTGGCGATCTCCGCGTACCCGATCACGCAGGGGGCAAGCGCCACCTTGAGCGCCAGCAGATCGCCGCGCATTCCCGCGTCGAGCACGTAGCGTGTATAGGCCAGCATCTCGGCCGCCGGAGGGGTCTGTTCAAGGTCTGTCGGGGACAGACCCCAATCGGCGCAGAGCTTCACATGCAGGTTCATCTCGACATCAAGGATGGCCGAAAGGCCGGCCGCGGCTTCACGCATGTCGGCAAGTCTGGGCGACTTGTAGACCGCGAGCGCGTAGGCGCGAGCAAACTCGATGAGGAACAGGTAGTCCTGAACGAGGTAGTGACGAAACGCCGCTTCGGGGAGCGAGCCGTCTGCCAATCCGTTCGTGAAGGGATGCTCGGTGTAGGCCCGCCACTCAACGGATGCTGCTGTCTTGAGACGCTCGAAGAAACTCACGATCTTTTTCGCCCGGCTTGCTTGTCCATGAACGTCCTTGGCTCGCTACCGATAGCGCATTGCGAACCGAGGAGCTACGGTGACCGCGGACAAAACTGGCTTTGAGCAGCGTTGCGGATGGGGCACTCCCCGCGTCGAGAGTTTTGTGCACTGTCACCGTAATGCGATCCGGCCGAGATTTCGCCGCTGCCGGAGAACATTTCGGACCGCCAGTTCTTCCAGCAACTCGCGCTATCGAACATCATCACGACGGCCGAGGCGTTGGCAGCGGTCAAGACGGGCGACATCCCGGCGCCGCTAATGGCCATCGTGAGCGCGATGCCGGCCGATCAGCAATTCAACGCCGAGATGCTGCTCTCAGGCGCCACGGTGTTTCAGCGCAGCCATCCAATGACGGCGGCGATCGGCGCGGCCTATGGCTCGAGCGATGACCTGATCGACGCATTCTTTCGGGCCGCCGCGACGCTGTGACCGGAGAAGATTGACGGGGAGGAGGCTCCTAGGGGGCGCTCGGCGGCGTGCAGCATCCCGGCGCGCAATAGTTTTCGGGGCGTCCTTCGGCGCGGCCCTTCCAATATATCGCGCTGCACTCGGCAATTCTGAGATTGGCGTTCGACGAGTAGAGCTTTTCGCCGAGTTTGAGGCAGACGGCGAAGGCGAGCAGGCAGATCACGAAGAGTGTGACAATGCGCCAGTCGTTATCGCTGTCGCCGGAATGATGCTGCTGTTTCTGGTCAATGCAATTTGACATCGGCAATGTTCTTCCAAAATCGTCAATGTTTTTCCAAATGCGAGAGAAAATTCTGACACCTAACCAGTGATTGTGTCAACCGGAGGCTGTGCGCGGTTTTGCAGTGCGTTAACAACTCCTGATCGGGCCTTATGCCCGGAGTCCAATGAAAGGCCGCCCCTATCGGGCGGCCTTTCGCATTCGAGAGGGGGAAATCCATGTTTTCGAGGGATGTGCTCGACGCGCTGGTCGCGGCCGCAAATGCCAACGCCACGGTGTTTCAGCGCAGCCATCCAATGACGGCGGCAATCGGCGCCGCTTACGGCTGGAGCGATGCCCAGATCGACGCCTTCTTCCGGACCGCGGCGGCGCTGTGACCGGAATTACGGTGACACTGCACTAAACTGAAGTCGCCTGACGTCGTGCAGTTTCGTGCACTGTCACCGTAATTCCGGCTTGCTTGTCAATGAACGTCCTTGGCTCGCTACCGATAGCGCATCGCGAACGGAGGAGCTACGGTGACCGCGGACAAAACTGGCTTTGAGCAGCGTTGCGGATGGGGCACTCCCCGCGTCGAGAGTCTTGTGCACTGTCACCGTAATGGCATGAAAGGCGCGGCCGATCTCCATACCCAGGTGCAAGAACCTCGGCTGGCCGACCTTCCCCAAGGGGCCGTTTTTCTTTGCGCATATCTGGCCACACGCAAAAAACCGCCAAGGTCTCCCTCGACGGCTCGTGCCGTTGCATTTGAGTAGAGGTACTGCGTCGAGCGGTGGTCGAACGCAGCCCGTGCTTGCTCTTATTTGGACGCACACGACCTTCAATGAGGCCGGTGGGTGCGTTGCCACTGTGTCGGGCCAACGATCCCCGATCCTTATCACATGTGACTGGCGGCGACGCTCTTCAAGCCAGCACTGCTGTCCCGTTCGATGAAATGGCAAAAGCAGATTTTCCAATTAAGTCGCTGCGCTCCAGCCCGCTGCGCGGGAGCCAGAGGCGAGAGGTCGGTAGCCAGTTGAGAGGATATTGGTAGCAGTGGAGAGCCCCGTCCCTGAGAATCGAGGCGTAGTCAACCTCACTCAGGAAGGAGCTCGGCGCCAAGCTCACTAACCGGTGGCCGCCGGCAGCACTAAACCGAAGTCGCCTGATCTCGTGGAGTTTCGTGCACTGTCACCGTAATTCAGGATTGGGAGTTTAGTGCGCTGTCGCCGTAATTCTAAAAGATGAGGGTGAGATCGCCTCAGTCTATCACCGTTTTGATGTAGTCCTTGCTATCATCACCGGCGGCGACCGCCTCAATCAGCGCCATGATATCGAAGATATCGATATAGTGAACGACGGCCAGATGACTTCCATCCATGCCTCCGCGGACCACCATGCCGCAGAGCCGCTTTGAAGTTCGGTCAAATACGGGCGCGCCACTGATTCCGGTCAGATTTTGAAACGATGGCTCATGATATCCGGCAACCCCTCGTCGAAGTGTAGGATCGGCTGAGATACCCACATCAGTGAACTCAAGACGGCACCAATTGACCGAGATGTCATGGCCGTCGATAGCTGTAGGATCTTTGAGCATCCCTATCACGACAAGCTCGTTACCTGGACGGGAGGTACCGATACGGTGCACGTCTAAGGGAAACGCAGTGCCGTGGAAAAATTCTTGACCAATCTCTTGCGAGAACTCGATCACGCAAAGGTCAATGATATCTGTTCCAATCGCCTCCCGCCGAGGACTTGAAGGATACCTGATACCCTGGATTGAAGCGAACCGGCTGCCCTTTTTTCCATGTCTATCTTGGGTGACCAGCAACGCTTCGGGTGGAAAATCGCCAAAAACGTGCCGACAGGTGACTCCGAACAACTTACTGGCAAACGACACAACAAAGAGCGTCCCGCCGTGAGTGGCATATGGAAACTCTTCTAGTCCCGTCGCGAACAGGACCGCGCGCACCGCGCTGGCGAGTTCCGACTCTGGCGGTTCGTCCTTGTCGCTATCCAGTTCGACACGCACCAACGACGACATTCATCGGACCCAGCATTCGCCACGCACTCTGAGAGAGTACGCTCGAAATACCATGTCGCGTCAGCAGCTTGAGTGGGACTGCACAAGAATTTTGGCACTGGTACAGTTGGGTGGGCTCGAACCACCGACCTCCTGTTCCACAGTTAGCTGCCTGGCCTAACTCGGCATAACATGGCCTAACATGAAAAAACGTACAAGCGACTGAACTTGTTAGCATTATAGCAATTGTTATCGAATGGCCTAACTAGATATAACCGGGTATAAATCCCTTCCGCCGTTACTTCTGCGTTACTTTTGGGAGGGGGAATGACCAAGGCTCTGACGGCCGCGAGCGTTGCAAGGTTCCGCGGAATCGAGGGCAGATGCCGAGAGATACCCGACGGCGGCTGCCGTGGCCTCTACCTGTTAGTGTTCTCAAGTGGACGGAAAAGTTGGGCGCTTCGCTACCGCCGACCAGGCTCAGGTCGGCCTGCCAAGCTGACCCTGGGCTCTGTATATGATGCTGCCGACGGGTCTGAGATCGACATCAAGCCCACCATTGGTGGCCACCTCTCCCTAAGGTCCGCTCACCGTCTCGTTGCCGAGCTCAAGCACGAGATATCGCTGGGGCGAGATCCCGGCGCGTCCCACATAGCGGCGAAGCGAGAAATCGTGACCTCTGACAAGTTCGGAGGCGCGGCAGTAGACATCATTGAACAATATGCCAAGCGGAAAACGCGAAGGTGGCTCGATACTGCTCGGCTGCTCGGGCTCAGGCCTAAAGTCGACGAGGAGCAGCTCGAGACGATTCCCAAAGGGCTGGCGGAGCGCTGGCGTGATAAACCAATCACCCAAATCAACAGCGACGACATTTACGCGGTCATCGAGGAGACACGCGAAAAAGGAATACCTGGTCTAGAGCGGCGTAAGAAAGGAGCCAGCGAGAGCCGCTCCCGGTCTGTATATGCCGCCTTGTCGACTATGTTCGGCTGGTTCACGGACAGACGTCGGTTGAAGCTGAACCCGTGCACCGGTGTCCCCAGACCGGAAACACCGAAGAAGCGAAAGCGGGTTCTAACAAATGCTGAGATCGCTATGTTCTGGGCGGCCTGTGAGGAGGTCAGCGAACCGTTCACTCAATTATTCCGGCTGCTGTTGCTAACCGGCTGCCGCCTGAAGGAGGTCTCGGGAATGCGTCGCTCCGAATTGAGCGACGACGGCCAGACTTGGATCATTGGCGGCGAGCGGACTAAGAACCACGAGACTCATATCGTTGCACTCGCGCCGTTAGCCCGGGACATCCTGGCGAGCGTCCGCAGCGGGTTTGCGAACAACAATCTCATCTTCACCACTACCGGCAGCACGCCGGTCAGCGGCTTTAGTAAAGCAAAGAAGGCGCTCGACGCGGCGATGCTCGCCATCGCGCAGAGGCAAGCTATCGCCGCGGGTCACGATCCGAGCGAGGTAAAGATATTGCCCTGGCGGCTCCATGATTTGAGACGCACGCTTGTCACAGGGATGAACGACCTAAAGATAATGCCACACGTGGTCGAGGCCGCGGTCAATCACATTAGCGGATACAAGGCCGGAGTAGCCGGCAACTACAACTACGCCCAATACATCGATGAAAAACGCGCTGCTTGGGAAAGATGGGCTGCCCACATTGCGCGCTTGGTTGAGGACCGACCAGCGAACAACGTCGAGCCGCTGGGGCTCGAGAAACAATCGTGAGGCTTGCAATCACGACTACCCCGCAACATGTTGCATAGACGTCAAGTCGGAGAGCGAGTTTTAGAAGATCTATGCTGCTTTGCAGCAAGGACACGGGCAGCTCCTTGGTAGGTATTTCGATCTCCAACAGCAACAGTCGACTATGAGATGGAAAAATAATGGGCGCCCTTAGAGGCCACACGGTGCACCGAAGCGCTCCACGATCTCGCGCCAAAACGGCTTGGCTCGCGGGCGGTCTCGACCAACGCATTGCTTTAGGGCTGCCTGAGGCCATGAACATACTACGGCTCGATCGCGCGCAGCCGGTAAACGTCGATAGTTTTCAAGCAGCGGTAATCACGTCAATCCGCAAGATCCGAGACGGTCGGCAAATTGACCCAACTCCGGTGCGGCAAAAGCGGAACTTCGTTCACTGTGCGAGTACAATTCGGGAGGTTCAGAAACATCTGATCTCCGGCGCTGTTTCGCGTGAGAACAAGGACTTTGCATCGAAACAATACCGCCATCTTGACAAGGTAGCGGCTGAGATCGAAGCAGCGGCCGATCAGATCGAAAACCGACGAGGCGGCGGCTCAGAAATCAGCCGAGCTGACAAAGCTAGAAAGCACATCAGTGTACGGCACGCTTCTGCACTAATTCATATGTACGGGCAGTGCGGGACACCTACCGTGACCGAGGGCAAACCTCTTTTGCAGCTCAGCAAGCTCCTTTTTGAGGTTGCGACCGGCAAGGACACGGGCAGCCTAAAAAAGCCTGCGCTTGCGATGTTTATCAAAACCAATCTGCATCGGTTTTTTGGCTCTACTGTCCGGCAAAAAGGAGGGTGATCAACTCGGCCAATCTCGAGCACGAGTAATGAACCCATACGTCCGTGGACGAGCGTACCGGTTAAGGTTAGCTCCTAGTTGTTAGAGAACGGAGCTAACACTTTGCAAAAGATATCAAAGGTTGATCGGAACGGGACTCCCCCTCCACCCCAATACCCGACTCCACCGCCACCGAGGTGGATGCGAAACGCCGCGCTAGCCCGCTACCTTAACGTCTCAGCGATGTGCATTTGGCGTTGGCAGCGCGACCCCTTGCTCAATTTCCCGCAGCCAACTCGAATCAACAACATCGACTACACCAATCTGAATGAGGTCGATGATTGGATGCGGTCGCGGGTTGTTAGGCGCGAGAAGGTAGTGTGATGAACCTCAAACGATTTTACATTCACCACGTCGAATCCACTGGCAACGATCTCAGGTTTGAGGAGCAGCCGTCCTTTCCGCCATGCCTGACGGTCGACCTGATTGGCGATGACATCGAGC
>NZ_LBIX01000123.1:0-10778 GCF_028128655.1 Bradyrhizobium sp. CCBAU 45394
CATCTGGAATCCGTGATCACCATCGTCTGGAACACCTGATCACCATCGCTGGAATACGCAGCCAGGTTACGCGTGACGTCGGGGTAGATGTCGCCGCTCATGACGTCGTAGAGAGGCACCATCGTGATTGTGCCTCCCGCCCGGAGGAGAAGTTTGCGTCAAGCCGACGGACGCAGCCTGCGAGCTCTTTACGGCGATCTTGTCGCAGGACACCCGTATCGCAATTGGGCGTACGCCACGATGAAAAATCCGAGAGGCTCCCGCACAGCGCAAGGAGTGGGGAGATCAACTCTGCTGTTGCAATATGCTCAGGGCGCCAAGGTCGCAAGGTTGCTAGGTGCAATTGGTCATCATCGTCGTAAGCTAATCAGTGACGTTCGTCCGGAGCGAGCGGACTCCCCGGATGTTGTAGGAGTTGGCAGACCCGTCATAGTCGCAAAGATGCGTTGGATACGTCCCCCTCCTCATCCCTACCGTTCGTTTGCCAGGAAGCCTGACGAGATCAGGCGGATGCCAAATCTAGACTTGGCGACCCCAGAAGGACAATCGGCCTGCTGCGAGCAACCGCCGTCCCGGGCGGCAGCTGTGCCACTTAGACTTCGCACCGGGGCGGCCCCATCCGGTCTTGCCGCAAACAATCAAACTTCCGGTTCTGATCAGCAAAGTCATCGGCAATCCCCATTGCCACCGTCCAATGTGGCCGGAGGCAAACGAAGCCGAACGACCGCAAGAAGCGCGAGCCGAAGGCTTGGTATTCCAAAGCGCTGGGCCCACAGTCGCACGCGACTTTGCTGGCGCAAATATTGCCCACCATCAACTTTGCGCGCGGCTGAGTTCAAATCCATCACGTATAATGCGATGCAGGAGACAGTTTGAATTGGTTGCGAAAATTCATTGAGCAAGGCCCGTCTGACGAAGGGCCAGGCCGAAGCGCGTCCACTTTCGAGCCATCCGCCTTGCCATCTCCCGGCGCAGGCATGACGTGGCACCCCATCGCGGATTTCAGCGCTGCAGAGGAGATCCTGCTGGACCCCGAACCTTAAGGAGGTCTTCAAGGCGGTTCTTGACAACGGATCCGCAGTGGTGTCCACGAGCAAGGACTAGCTGAACTGCACAAATGACGATCATGGGGCCTTGCACAAGGAGCCGGCCCAGCGATCGAAACGCCGGTGTCGGTTCACTTTCGAAATGCGTTCCTGCCTTGACCATTGTCCGACATCACCGTTTGAAGTCCCGAGTGCCCGTCGCGAGAGATCAAGGTCGGCGACCGTGAACACGATGCGAGCGATTGCTTGCAGTCTTGAGCGACAAGCGCGTATGTCCGCGCTATGCCGAACAGCCACGGAGTGGCGGTGAACATGATTTAAGTGCCATATGTCACGTATCGCCTCGCTATCCTGGCGATCGGTGCATGACGGATGTCTCCCCACCTCTCTTAGGGACGAAACACCAAGCGACAACCCTGAGTGAGTCTTGAGGAGAATGGGAGGTCACTGAAACGAGCGTGCGCCTCCGATAGGTCATATCGACAAGACGCATCTTGACGGGAGACCCATGCGGCGGCCGCAATAGATCCCAGTCCCGGACAACGTGCTTATACTTGCATCCACACTATACCAATGTGTAACCGAGCTAACCCCGGGGATGAATTGGCACGAAGCGCGGCCGGGATCATTGTGGACCTTATGGCTATGCACACTCAGGTTTACGCCCAATTCGGGGAGGCGCAGGAACGCACAGCTGAAGGCCGTGCAGCTGCACTATACTCCGGTTTAATCGCTGACCTCAGTCAGCTGAATTTCGCAGACGCGGATGACCGCCGAGCATTCCCTCCCACCCTACACAGCATATTGGCAAGGCATGGACTGTTCGGGCTCACCACACCAGGAGAGCACGGCGGGTTAGCTCTTCCGTTGCAAGAGGCCATCGACCTCATCTCCGCCACTGCATCCTTTGATGTCTCCGCTGCCTCTACCCTCGTCATCCATAACTTCCTGGCCTTGCCCTGCATCGAAGCGGCACCGCACATCCCCGAACAAAAGCATATCATTTGGGGTGCAACACGCGGCGATCTCTGCGCTTTCGCTTTGACGGAGCCTGGAGCTGGCTCTGCCCCGAGGCATATAGAGGCTTCGGCTCTCATGCACGAAGATAAAGTTCGTATCTCTGGCCGCAAGATCTGGATCGGCCTCGCTGACTGGGCCCGCTGGATCGTTTGCTTTGCGCGCGCGTCTGGTCCCGATGCGAAAGGTCGGCTCGTTGGTGTACTCGTTGACAGGCAGGCTCCAGGCCTAAAGGTCACGCACGAGCATCGCACACTCGGTCTACGTGGCATTATTCAGAATACTCTGGAGTTCCAGGATGTCGAGGTGCCGCGTGCTTACGTGCTCTCTCGCGATCAAGACGGCTGGGGCGCGGCGACATCTAGTATGAACCGCGGCCGTATCGGTGTGGCCGCTATGGGTCTTGGAGCGCTTGAGCGCGCTATCCAGGTCGCAGCTTCTTATGCGAGCCATCGTCGACTCGGTAAACTGCGCATGATCGAGAACAGCTATATCGAGCAGTTATTCGGGCAGATGGTGCTGCGGCGGGAAGTAGTGAAGGCGATGCTGGCAGCATCCTGCCGACTTGTTTCAGCGCAGGGCGCGCCCAACGTCCACCTTGCGTCGGCAACGAAGGTTTTGTCCTCGGAGTGGTGCGGCCTTGTCGCTGATCAATGCGTCCAGCTGTTAGGTGGCCGTGGTTACGATGAGGGAACGCCTTTAGCCAAAATCTATCGAGACGCTCGCATCCTTCGCATCTTCGAAGGTCCGACTGAGGCGCTCCTATCACATCTCGGCCGCTGCCTCCTCTCTAGAGCCACGCGGGACGAGATAGCCGATCTCTTTCGGTCTGTTGGTGCGGCATCAGTCCATGCTGCTGTACTTGAGGAACTCTCTGCGCTCAGTGAGACCGACGGTGCCGTGCTGATCTATGCGGGTTGGCTCACCACACTGGGACTGGCACAGGCTGTCATGTCTGCTGGTTGCTTCTCTGCCTCAGATTGCGCCGCAGCAGCGGCTGACCTGGTCAGTTCCGAATTAGCAATTCTCCGTACTCGCGCGCCGGCACGGCAATCTTTCGAAGGCCGCAATCGGGCCAGCCGGACTCTGACCACCTTCCTTCAAGACGCGGCCTGTTCCATTCGTTCACCTGTCCTCACAGACGATTACCTCAAACTGGTGCAGTATGTCTGACATCTAGCTATGGGTGCCGGACGTCTTTCCACGTGGTGGGGCCGCGCGCGACGACGCAGCTGCGCAAAGCCGAGGCGTCCCTGAACACTGCCACCTCTGAATCCGGCAGGCTCTGCTATGAGGCCCTAACCCAAGCTCGCTTCCGGGCAGCGCCGGCCGCAGCAAAGGCTTGCGCGTTCAGGAGGAGCACCGCCTCCTCGACCGGCTGTGGCTCGACAACGGTCGGCCGCATCCATGAACTTGAGCACGTTCTGTCCCTTGTCCGTGATGGCCAGCCACCGTTTCGGGGGCTTCCATGTTCGATACTAAACCACCGTGCTTTTGCGCCCGGGCGACTGCGCGATAGGGATGCGGCTTCCGACCTTTCTCGTAATGCGCCCGAGAAACGTCATGTACCGCCCAAGGACGCGGTGCCGCCCCACGCACACAAAAGCCCAAGCCCTTCGTTTTTGGTACTGTTCCGCTCCGTTGGGATGACGGCGCCCAAGCCCATGCTGCAACGAGATCCGCCATGACCTAGCTAGTGCCATGGGGCATCTGTTATTTTGGGCATGAGCGGCCAAGCCAGGAACCCATCAGCCATGTGTAAGCGGCCTGATGGTTCGCTGCTCGCATGTTCGAGTCGTGCAAGATCAACGACGTCGATCCCCTCGCCTATCTCACGAACGTCCGACAGGATCGTCAACGGGCATCCAAACCGCGACATGGACCAGCTACTGCCCTGGGCCTACCGAGGTCAAACCTTCAGAGCCGTGGTCTGAGAGCGGCGCTTACGTTCTACCTTAATGTGTGATCCGTCTTTACCGGCACGCCAACGGCAACTTGGTCGGTCCAAGCACGGCGGATGCACTAGCTAGCGGCGGCGGTAATCGACACTGGTAGTGATCGGGGGCTTCAGGCCTGACAACCGCATCGGGCGATCCGCTGGCCAGATGGGTGGTTTCCAGACAGAGGGCACCGACCCACACCGGCCACTTTTCGTTTTGTGAATCGCGTCGGGTTCGTCAGCTTTCGGAAAGCTAGTCCGCGTACAACGCCGTTGAAGTTAGCGGCGCGTGGTAGGGACAGCGCTTGCCCTGTGTATGCGTGGGGCTTTTGGGGCGCCGAGTCACGTTTCTGCTAACTTCACTCAGTAGTGCGGGCGTGGCAGGGACAGCGTCTGATCCATCCCAGCCGGACCAGCGCCGAGTCGCGCCCGCGCTGCTTCCGTGTGAGATTGGAATCATATCCAAGCCACCGGGCGACGGTCTTCCAGATCAAGCTTAATAGCCAGCTTGCGCCGCTCCGCCGAGAGTGGGCACGGGCCGTAAATCAGAATGTCACCTCGCATTATTCGGGAAGAAAATTGGCAAATGACCATGTAGTCGGTGCAAGCTGGACCAATTCCAAAGAGTAATGCGTCAAGCTGGGGACATCGCTGCCGGTTAGGGCGAGCCCACCTTCAATGCTGCGCTCCACCTGCGGCTTGGCGAACTCCTCCCGGAGTCGTTTGGTCACGGCTCCCATCAGCCAGTCACGACGTTTGTAGGGTTCGATCAACAGTCGTCAGCAAATCGCGCGTATTCGACATAGGTGCAAGCATCCGGAAATCTCATAGTGCGCGACGCCACCGCACTAACGCCTGGCAGCCGACCCCACGTATCTCCGACGCGGTTCGAGCCCGATCGCGGGTAATCTGCATAGCTTAGAAATCGATCGAGTTGCTGGCGCAGCAAGATCTAGCCGCCCCTGAAGTCGGGCGGGCGATCGACTACTGCGGTCCGCCGATCGACTTGTTCCTCGCCGGCTTGCCAACGATTTGAAAAGAGGCCGCGTCTCGACGGACCGGCCGATCCCCAAAACAGAGGGAGGTAACCGTTGCCCCTGAACCTCTGGTTCGGTCCGCCGCACAGTCTGGTGTCGGTGAGAGCCGTTCCACCAGCTCCATCAGCCCAAGGAGGATCAGCCCCTCAGTCGGTCCTGGAGTGCCCGCCGATCGGCGACGAGATTGTCGAGGTCCAGCGGCTCGTGCTCTGGCCGCTCTCCTTGCGCTAATCGACCAACCAGCGCCCGCGTGCCGTCAACGACAAAGACGCCGCAATCATAACCGTTCTCCTGCTGGGCGATGCGGGCTGGCTCCAGGTGAAGGTCAAGCTTTTCCGCGAGCGCTTTTGCAATGCCCCAGTTCATGGTCTCGATGGAGTCGTAGTGATAGGCGACCGGCTTTTCCCGATCGCGGCGATCAATGAACAGCAGCGACCAATGCGTGCCGCGGCGATCCGGACTGGCATCATTCAGCGGCAGGAACACGAAGTCGGCTGTATCCTCTCCATTCCGATTAGAAACGATGCGGTCGAATGAGCCTCGCGCGACGCTCACGGAGCCCCAGCGCTGCCTATAAAGGGCTTCGAGGGGATCCACGAACCGCGTCCGGGCGGCGAGATCCGGATTGGCCCGCTGCAACTCCTGCGCCAGGAGCTCGTAATCCCTCTCGATATGCTCGTCGCCCAGCCATGCCATGGCATCGAGCTCAAGTCCTCTGCGGCCGGCGAGCGAGGCTGCCCCGATCTGAGCATCGAACGGTGCGCGCGGGAGCATCAACGGATAGTCAGCCTCATCGCTCAACTCCTGCGGATTGGACGGCAAATCAACCAGAGAGGCAAGACCGCCGTAGATGTCTGACGGATCCATCGCGGCTGCCGCTGGCACAGCTTGACTACCAATTCCGGTGTGACGGATGAGCTGAACGTCATTGCGCCCGTCCGGTCCCAACAGCGATCTGCCGTACTCACCGCGAGGGAGCATCATCTCCGAGGCGGGTTGGTTGCCGTGGGAAAAGCCCTCGGGAAGGGCCGATGAAGCATCAAAAGTCTCGCCCAGCGCTGGCGAGGTTTCCTCAGCCCTGTCGGACGCCGCCGCGACTTGCTCCATCCTCCGTGCACGCAGCTCTGGCAACGCCCCATCCCCCAGCTGCGCGCTGGAATGCGGAGCGTTTTCCGGCCGATAATTAAGACGAATGGCAGCGCCCGGCTGATTGAGTGGGATGCTCTGCCTCATCACTCCCGCGGGCACCAACAACGCCGTGTAACGGTCATCGTTGATCACGAAGCTGGTCGGTCGGTTGTCCTGGCTCGGCAGGACGCCGCTCCCGTCAAGCGCAACGATCAGCTTGTCCGGCGCGTGCTGGTCGCCGTGCCGCCAGTTCAAGGGAGGAACGGCCTCTCCGAAATCCGGCGCCGGGTGATGGAGCGCTGTTGGCTTGAGAGACGGCGGCGGGCCGGCGTCTTGCATGAGCACACGAGCCGCGAGAGGGGCCTGGATCAGCACGCCACCGCCTGCCTTGCCATCGCTCAGCTGCCGCTCAATGTCGACGCCTTGCGGATTGTTAAAAGTCCTCTGCCTCTTCGCTGGCCTCAAGTCCGCTGTAGCATGCCCGCCGTTGATGAGGAGCTCCTCGCCTGGCAGGCGGCTGGTCCTGACACGTGCGTCCGTCAGCTCGTCCGTGCCCTGGTGGTGGTTCTGCTCCTCGTTGACAGCTGGGACGGGCGGGGCGGCAGCCTGTCGGTCCTGTCGAGATCCGTCGACAGGCCCGTGGCCGTCTCGAACAACCGGAGCACTGCGCTCGCGATACTTACGAAGCGCCTCCAAGGCGGGAACCAGTTCCAGCTTCGGGAATACCTTGGCAGCAAGCTCTATCAACGAGGCGTGAGCAAGGCCTTCAAACGTTTTGCCCTCAGACTTGAGGTGATTTCCCAATTTGCGAAGATACCTAATATAATTCTCCACGGTCCTCGATCGCAGTTTCCGCCGCGAAGCGGCTGCCTGAACCGCGGCGTCGATGAGGTCCAGATCATCCTGAGACAGATGAGGATGAAGCGGGTCTGGCCGGACCACGATGCCGGGAGCCGGAATTGCGACGTTGGCTCGGCGCACCTCGCCCAAGTGCCGCTGAAATTGCGCTTGCCCGGCCGTTCCCGTTTGACGCTCTTGCAATTGGAAAGACGGCAGCGAATCAACCTCTAATGCAAGACCGCCGTAGATATCTGAGGATGCCCTCGGCACCGTAGGCGCAGCTTCACCAAACAAGGCGGGCTGGGGATGGTGAATGAGTTGAACGTCTTTGGATCCCCCCGGTCCCAACACGGCCGTGTAGCGTTCGCCGCCAATTCCGTAGTTCATCATCGGATATTCCGCATTAGGCAAGAAGTCCCACTCACCCAACTTGGACAGCATCATGTCGGGTGCGGGCTGGGTGCAATGGGAAAAGTCCTTGGGAACGGCGAACGATACATCAAAGATATCGCCGATAGCGGGAGAGCGCAGATGGATGAGCTGAACGTCGTTGAGCCCTCCCGGTCCTAACACGGCCGCATAGCATTCACCCCGAATGTCGTAGGTCTTTACCCGCTGTGCTGCATCAGGCAATAGGCCCCAGCGGCCCAGCTTGGAGCGCATCATATCCGGCGCGGGCTGGGTGCCGTGAGAGAAGTCCTCGGGAACAGCCAAAGAAGCATCGAAGCTCTCACTGATTGCAGGGAGCGTCTGTTGAAGCGCTACCGAAGCCGCACCGCGCGGGTCGATCATCCTGTGAAAGTAGTCTTCATGGCCGGAATACCGCGGCCGCGAGGAGGGCGGCCAGCTTGCGGGATCCAAAAGCTCGTCCTGGCGGACAGTTTCGGGCGGCTGCGCGGCAGCCGCTATTTCTGGCCAAAGCTCCGACGCATCGAGACCATCAGCAGACTTAGAGCCGTCCCAATTCACGCCATCGAAGAGCTCGTCCTGGGCGAAACTCTGCACGAGCGAGGGAGAGACTGAACGCTTATGTTGCCAAAGCACTGGTGCATCGAGATCCGGAGCTGGAGACTCGGCGCTCGGCTCCGCTGCGTCGAAAAGCACGTTCTGGGCGACACTTTGTATCGGAGAATGAGCGGCTGAACTCGGTCCCTGCCAAAGCTGCAGAGTATTGAAACCGTCAGCCCGCAACGAGCAGCCGCGATCCGCCGCGTCTCCCAAGCGCTGCTCATCGACAAGCCGCATGGGCGAAGGGGCAGCCGGCTGAATGGCCTGCCGCGAGCTGCCTCCTTCTGCGCCCAAATTGCTGTGACCGATGATCGCACGATATTCGCGAAGACCGTTCAAGGCGGAGATGAGCCCCCTGTCATTCTGAAACAAAGTGTCGGCGTGACCGAGCAGGGTATCATCACCGAGCTTGGCCATAGACAACGGTCGGAGCGCTGCCGCCAGCTTCCGCAGACAGCTCGCATAGGTCTCGGCGGTTTTCGCGCTGATCCCTCGACCAAAACCTGCCTCACTTGCCTCCCTGATGAGACGTTCATCTTCTATGGAAGGACGATAAGGACGATGATGTGTTGTGGCGGGCCGAGCGGTGGTGGCATAAGACTCGCGATACCGCCTGACCATTAACAATGCTGGGGCAATGATCTTGTCGTTTGGGAACAGCTGCTTGGCGTAACCGAGCAACGTATCGCCATCGAGGCCAGCGATTGATTTGCCAGACTGCTTCAGCGCAGCAGCCAATTGGCGAAGTTGACGATCATAAACGCTCACGGCGGTTGGATTGGGCGGTGGCCTTCGCTCGAGGGCGTCGGCCAACGCAGCCTGGATGAGGCGATCGTCTTCCTCACTGACGTCGTGAAGCTCTCTATGGGAATATACGGGACCGACCGATCGCGCGTCTCCCAGGTGCTGCTCAAACTGCGCTCGCTGCTGCTGCGATTGCTCCGCGGGAGTATCAGACACAGCGGAATCATTGCCGGCTCGGTTGATATTGTTGAATCGCTCCATGTTCGTCCGCTGGCCTCGCTGATCTGGTTCCCTAGCTACGAGCGTTAGCTTTCCAAAAGCTGACGTTGATAGAATGAATTGGACGGCAAGGGTCTTCTTCCAAGACGCTCAATCGCGAATCGTGCCAAACGAAACATCGTGACTGTCAAAGTACCGACGACCGACTGTCGTGGTTTTGTCTATATTCGGATCGCTACGGCCTAGCCTGCTGCTCAGCGGCCGCAAGCGCTCTAGTCCCCGACCTTGAGGAGTACGGGAGTGTGTTTCGGCATGGAGTAAGGGCTCGCAGCCTGATCAAGGAGTATGGATTATTGTTCCCTCGCGCAATCGGCCTGCAGTTCCGCCACTAGGTCCACGAGCTCTTGGGCGATGATCATCAGCTTCTGAGCGTGATAGCGCCGCTCTTGTCGATCCGCGAGAACGTCAGTAAACAACGGTGCAAATTTGATGACGAAGTCCGTCGTTTGGCAAAACAGCACGAGACGACGCGCCTCAGATGACGGTCCCGGGTGTCAGCGTCGTGACTGCCCTAACGTTCCGCCACACGATCGATGACCCTCCGCGCTTCCGATCGGCCTCGACGTTCGGCGCCCACCTGGGCCTTACGCCGCGTACGTAACCAATCTGGCGAAACTGACACCAACAGCAAGATATCCCGATGGGGCGACCGACTTCTCCGAACTTACAGCTCGAGGCCGCGACACCTCAAGGCCGGGGGGATGAACCTCGCAAGCGGATTGGCATGAGGAAGGCAAAGGTAGCCATTGCCCGGAAGATCGCCGTAACCTGCACTTCATCTGGGTCGACGGCGCATCGTTCGACTGGGGGCAGGCGAAAGAGGCCCAATCCTATTTTGCAAGTTCATAGTCCGGTCCGCCGGACTGGCGATGTCCCGCGGGGACGGTGGTCGTGGCGACCTCGGTCAATCGGCTGGTGACGGTTCGTCCGCACTCCGCCGCAAATGTTGAGGCGCGCGATCCGGACGTCATCATGAGGCGCTTGCGACTCGGGAATGACCATGACCCCAGCTGCGACATCAAACCCAATCACGCTGAAGCCGCCAACGACATCGATTATCCAATCCCATCGGCGATCGTCTCCGCGATCGCTCCGTCTCCGCAACCCCGACAGCTCCGACGGAGCAATCGCTGCCGGCATGTCACTAGAGAGAAAGAATAATAGCTCGACAACAACCCGCGTATTCCTCCGTTGAGGACCGCCTTGTTTGATGGACGCGAGTGCTGCAGGTCCTAGGGGTAATCCCAGGAGAAGCGCTATGACGATTTCGCGGGCGGAGGTGATCACATCGGTCGAGCGGCGGCGGCGGTGGTCGCAAGATGAAAAGGAACGGCTCGTTGCAGCATCGCTCGGGCTCGGGGCTACAGTTCCCGAGGCGCCTCGCATGGCCAGCCTTCATGTGAGCCAGCTGTTCAGGGTGCGCAAAGAGCTTTGCAAGCACGGTGAAACGAGTGTAGCGCCGTTGATGCCGGTCGAGATTAGCCCGTCTGTGCCGCCGCGGGATGTGGCCGAAGCGCCGTTGATGACGAAGCGCTGCGTCGAGTTCTCGATGCTCTGATGCGTCGATGATCCCGGTACGGCGCATCTCGAGCTGCGGATCGAGAAACACAAACGCGAACTGTACGGGCCGCGGTCTCCACAAGTCACCAATACCTGGATAGCAGAGCTGCTCGGCAGGCGTCCCTTCAATGTCGTGACGGTTGCGACTTCGCTCGCTTCCTCGACGATGGCAGGATCTGC
>NZ_LBIX01000124.1:0-11396 GCF_028128655.1 Bradyrhizobium sp. CCBAU 45394
TGCGTGAGGTCGGACATGAAATCTTTGTCGGACACCTGCCGCGACAAAGCACTCACTGTCAACTCAAGTCCCTTCTTTTACAGCCTATGCGAGTTATGATTCGACCGAAAACGCTATTGCGCTTGCGGCTCAATATCGGGCGAAACGTCGCGCGAGGCCGCGAGCGGTCCTTTTGTCCACTCAAGTCTATAATCCTTGTCCTGCTTCCGACAACGGCACGAACCTTGTCCGATCTAAGCCTTCTGGCGGTCTTCATGGACGGCCACCTCTTGGAACGAACTCAGTCGCCTACCGAAACAACCTTGGCACGCGAGTTGCTCTCTGCGTCGTGCAGCACTGGACGATAGCTGAAGGCTAGGCTCGCTGGGCTGCAAATCGCCGCGGTGCTTCAGTTGCTTGATTTGGAAGGTAGAACTGCCTGCGCGATATGGGCCACAGCTAAAGATTCAGCTCTAGGAGAATGTAATGAGGCTGCTGATACTCACCAACACACTGGACTGTTTAGGCGAGAACGACGCACCTATCAGTAACGCGTTTCGCCGGTTGGGTTGGGAAGTAATTTTCGGCGAGCTGAATTCTATTTCGGCAGACGATTATCGCTTTTCCACACGAGGAGTCCTAGTGCCTCAAAACGCCGAGCCGTACCACCCGGGCTGCGCGGCAGGAGGAGATCGAAATGCCTATTTTCTCGATGAGTGCCAGTTAGTCTGGATCATGAGCCACCCTCAGCATCGCGTATCCCTCGATATTTGGCAAATGCTTTGGCTGGCTTCTCAGAACACCTCCTTTGTTAACAGCGTCGAAGGCCTGGTGTTCCTTACTCCAAAACATGCATTAGGCTACGTCGTGCCTAGGACGAACAGAGCTCTTTCATATATCTCGAACGAGTTTTCGCTGCTATGGGATCGCTACCAAGCGACTTCAGATCAGTGGTGGGTGGTCAAGCCGCCAAATTCCACCTGCGGGCAAAATGTCTTTCTACTTACCCCAAATGGACCAAATGTTCGAGCAATCCTGCAATGCCTTACTGGAAATACAGCTGCGCACAAAGATAGCTATGGCGAGTTAGGCGGCTTCAAAGCCGAGTACACCGTTCTTCAGCAGTATATTCCTGAAGTGGTCCATGGCGAAAAGCGTATCATCGTTGCTTGCGGAGAGGCGGTCGCTTGGCACGGTCGGCTCGGGCATCCACACGATCACAGGTCGAACATAGTGCTAGGAGGAAAGCCTATTCCGGCGGATCTGCATCGAGATGAAATTGAACTAGCCGAGTCGGTCGGTCGAAAGCTGATGGCTCATGGAATCAACTTCGCAGGGATAGACATTGCCTATCCTTACATAATCGAAATAAATCTTGTAAATCCGGGAGGGCTGCACGACTTGCAGTTGGCTTCCGGAGTAGATCGCTCGGACAACGTTGCCGAGTTAATCATTGCTCACTTCAAGAAGAATTCGTCTTCATGAAATGCGCTCTTAGGGGCATGAACGTAAACTCGATGTTTTATTCGCCACATCGTATATGACGGTGTTGTCTCGCGTGTTGGAGCGACAATGGACGACTGCTTCGACCTTGCCCCCGCTGGAGAGTTCTTCCACACCCTCAAGACAGAGTTTGTTCATCATCACCACTATCAGACCCGCGCTGAGCGCCGGCGTGATCTCTTCCTTAATCGAAGGCTTCTACAATAGCGCACAACGCGATCACCATCATTGAACCACATCTGGCTTGCCGCCGCGCCAGGTAAGCACCACAATCCATGCAACTATAGATGCGGCGAGCATTTGCACCTTGGGCTAACAGGCACATCTGACGAGAGATGAAGCCATGCTGAACCCATTGCTCGTCGTTCGGCTCTGATAAATACTGACGATCCGACCCCTCGAAAGCAAACCGCGCCGTATCGGTTATACGCAGTAGCAATTCAATAGCTTCTACTTCGTATTCCAGTCGCCGTTTCGATCAACGCTTCCTCGAACATCTCCAGGCCCTGATTTAACGTCTCGAGATCGATCGTGAGCGCTGGAAAGAACTTCACAACTTGGTCTTCGGGTCCGCATCGTTCGACAATCAAGCCCCTCTCAAATGCCCTTCTTGTCGTTGCTTCGGCAAGTTCGGTCGTATGGCAATCGAACCCCAATGCCATACCACGGCCTCTAACAGAAAAGCCGTTTCCGTGCTCAGATGCAATGGCCTGAAGTCGATCACGCAATAGCGCTCCCATACGGCGAACCTCCTCCGAGAGCCTCGTACAGCGCCAGTACATATTTATGGCTGCGGTTGCAGACACTAGTGCCAGGTTATTCCCTCGAAAAGTACCGGTGTGTTCTCCCGGCTCCCATGCGTCTAGCCCCTCCTTGATCAACAACATTGATAGCGGTAGGCCGTACCCACTTAGCGACTTCGACAACACGATGACATCTGGCGACAACGCCGCAAACTCGAAGCTGAAGAATTCACCCGTGCGTCCACAACCCATTTGGATGTCGTCGACTATGAAAAGAGCGCCAACTTCCTTTGCTATCATCTGGATCGACTGCAACCATTTCTTGCTAGCTACATTTATTCCACCTTCGCCTTGCACCGTTTCGACTAAAATGGCTGCTGGCGGGTCGATTCCACTACCGCCATCCATCAACACCTTTCGCACGTACTCAGCCGTATCGACACCTGAGCCAAAATAGCCGTCATAAGGCATGAAAGTTGTGCCAGACAGCGAAACCCCGCTGACCTTTCGATAAAAGCGGTTGCCTGTCGCGGCAATCGCTCCCAAACTCAAACCATGATACCCTTGGGTGAACGAGATGATATTCTGGCGCCCTGTAACTTTGCGCGCGAGCTTTAAAGCTCCCTCAATTGCGTTAGCCCCTGTTGGCCCCGTGAACTGGTAACGGTATTGCAGCCCTCGGCCCTTAAGTATGACAGAATTGAATGTCTCCATAAATTCGATCTTGGCAGGAGTTGCCATATCAAGCCCATGGATCATCGCATCTGACGCCAGATACTCGGTAACAGCAGCTTTGATACCGTGATTGTTGTGGCCGTAATTGAGCGCGCCAGCACCGGAGAAGAAGTCAATAAACTGACGGCCATTCTCCGTCAACATGATGGAACCGCGAGCACGACTGAAAACAGCAGGAAACGAACGTGAGTACGAGCGGACCTTTGATTCGAGGTCTTCAATAGCGCGCAACTTACATGCTTCGATACTTGTCGTCTCACCCATTTGTAGTCTCCTCAGCAGCGGTGAATGAATCTGCACGCTCGTCCGTTGGGCGAGTTATGGACAGTCGATCGATAGATGCGGTTGGCGAGGTACATAATTGTTTTCTTCCAGACGGTTGCACAAGAACCGGGGGGAATGAAGCTACCAAAGCTCGTAGTCTCTGACGGGGGCCACCCCTGCGTACCCACGGCGCTGCCCCGAATGGCCTCGATCGCCGCACTGCCTAATCAGCATAGCAGATCGCATCCAAATATTCACCCGAGAGACCCTCCTTTTCACCTCTTGAACTTCTCCGCGCGCGTGATCGTCTCGCGGGTGATGCGCTAGCGTCTCAGGAAGAGAAGCGATGCGGCGGCCTTTCCTTATTCATGAGGTTTGCGCCCCTGTGCGGACGGCGATGTTACAGAACGCCGTCTGGTTGAGCCAACACAACGTCGCGTCGCTGAGAGCAGTGCGTTGCTGTACGTAGTAGCAACTAACGCGCCGCTTGCTACGTCCGAGTTGACCGGGAATAATCCTCCCAGATGACGGAAACTATCTGACGTTGTTGCGACCCAACCTGTGGACTTCAGAAATTATGCGGAGCCTACGATTATGCGGAGTGCGCGGCCGTTCGCTCCGAGATCCGCTCCGTTATCAACAGTTTAGTTCCCAGTGCCCTCTTCCTCGCTCCGCATAATCTGGGGCCTCCCTTCCTGTCTTGATGGCAACGAAAGGGAGACGAGGAATGGCCAAGTCGAGTGAGAATCACTGCCACGGGCAGCGCTGCATGGTCGCAGGCGATCTCGCCCCGCTGGTGACGGAGTTCGCACGACACCTGACGGTGTTGGGGCATTCGAGCTTGACGGTGAGCGGCTATGACGCCGCAGCCCGTCACCTCGCGCAATGGCTGACGCTGTCCAAGGTCGCAGTCACCGACATCGATGATGGCGTCACTGATCGGTTCGCTCGGCATCGCTGTCGATGCCCCGGCATACGTCGCGTGAAGGGCGTGTCCAAGAAGTACGTGAGGCGGGTGCGCCGGTTCGTCGAGTTTCTCGGCGAGCGCGGGATCGTCCAGCGCAAGCCGAAGCTCGCAATACCGACGCTCGACCGGTGGGTAGTCGAGTTCCAGGACTGGCTGCGGCAGCATCGCGGCGTCACAGAGCTGACAATAGATCGACATGGTCGCATGATCATGCGGCTGCTCCCGGCGCTTGGCAGCAAGCCGCGAAGCTGGAATGCCCAACTCATTCGCGACGTGATCATTGCAGAGACGAAACGGGTCTCGCTCGCCTATGTGAGGACTATGACGATGGCGCTGAGAGGATATTTGCGGTTCCTCACCGCGCGGGGGGTGTGCCGGGCGGGACTCGATCATGCTGTTCCAATCATTCCGCAGTGGCGACTGTCGTCGCTGCCGCGATACATCAGCTCGTCAGATGTCGAGACGTTGATTGCAACGTGCGACCAGACCACGGCGACTGGCGTTCGTGATCGGGCGATCCTGCTGCTGTTGGCACGACTGGGCTTGCGGGCCGGCGACATTCTCTCTCTTCGTCTCACCGATATTGATTGGCAACAGGCGACGCTGTCGGTTCGTGGCAAGGGGCGGCGGGAGACGAGATTACCACTGCCGCAAGACGCCGGGGATGCCTTGCTCGCTTATCTGGATCAGGCCCGGCCGCACGTCGCCGATGTTCGAATCTTCTTCATGTCGAATGCACCAATCCGGCCGCTGACTGGTTCGAGCGCAGTCTCTGATGTTGTGCGTAGTGCAATCCGAAAGGCCGGTATCCCCACTCCGTCGAATGGGGCCAACCTGCTTCGGCATTCGGCCGCGACGGCCATGTTGCGGGGCGGCGCGACGCTCGACACAGTTGGCGCCGTACTGCGCCACCGCTCACCGGACATGACCGCACACTACGCCAAAGTCGACGTGACGATGCTGCTGCAGATCGCGCAGCCATGGCCGGGAGATGCGTGATGCTGAGTCAATATCTTGCCAAATATGTGGACCAGCAGCAGTCGCTGGGGTTCAAGTTCCGCGTCCAGCAAATCCTGCTGAGGGGCTACGTCGGCTTCGCCGAGGAGTGCGGCGACCGGCACATCAGAAGTGCCCGGGTCCTGGCATGGGCCGCACGTGCGCCGTCACCGGAGCAGCGCCGCAACCGGTTGCTTACCGTGCGGCGGTTTGCGCTGGCGATGCACGCCGAGGATCCGCGCCATCAGGTGCCGGCGGCGGATGCACTCGGCCACGCCGTCGTCAAGCGGCGACCGCCGTATATCTATAGTGCGGAAGAAGATCGCACGACTGCTTCGTGCTGCGGCGGCACTCCGGCCAGCGGGCTCGATCAGACCGACCATGTACGCAACGCTCTTCGGCCTGCTCACCGCTACTGGCATGCGGATCTCAGAAGCATTGGCGCTGCAGATCGACGATGTGACTGCCGATGGGCTCGTCGTCCGGCAGACCAAGTTCCAGAAGAGCCCGCTGTTGCCGCTTCACGCAACAGCTCGGCTGGCGCTCGACAGATATCTGGTTGCCCGGCGGTCGCTAACCACCACCACAGATCGTGCTCTCTTCGTATCGGTTGCCGGACAGTCGCTGCCCTACAACACCGTGCGAAGGATCTTCCTGCAGCTCCTTGATGGCACCAATCTCAGGGGCGCGCACTCGGGGCGAGATCCGCGCATCCACGATCTGCGCCACACCTTCGCAGTCCGCTCACTGGAGCAGTGCCGCCACGATCGTGCTGCGGTCGTTCGCCATATCGTGGCGCTCAGCACCTACCTCGGCCACGCCCACGTGACCGACACCTATTGGTACTTGCAGGCGACGCCGGTCCTGATGGGCCAGATCGCCGAGGTCGGAGAGGCATTGCTCATTGGAGGTGTCGCATGACCGCGCTCGCCCCCTACCCGAGCAGCTTCCTACGCGAGCACTTGCCCAAAGAACGTGGAGCGGAGCCAGCATACCTGCGAGGCGTATGCGCAGAGCTTCCAGCTGTTGCTCCACTTTGCCGCCGGCCGGCTCAAGCTCAAGCCATCGAAGATTGAGATCGAACGGCTCGACGCGCCGCTGATCTTGGCATTCCTGGAGCATCTAGAGAAGCCGCGCGGCAACTCGGCGCGAACCCGCAATGCCCGGTTCGCTGCGATCAACTCGTTCTTCCGTTACCTGGAATACAGAGTGCCATCCTGCCTCGACCAATCACGTCGGATCCATGCGATCCCGATGAAGAAGACCGATCAGGCGCTCGTCGGCTATCTCAAAGCTCAACGCCAAGAACTCCCTTTTTGCCGGTTGCGACGAGGGCGCCGAGAATTGGGCAGTTCTGGCTTCGTTAATCGAGACCTGTAAGCTCAATGGCGTCAGTGCCGAGCACTGGCTCGCTGATGTTCTCGCGAAGCTCGTCAATGGTTGGCCTGCGGCGCGACTGGACGAACTGCTCCCTTGGGCGTCGATCGACACGATGCATGCACACATCCGAGGCTGGCGGCATGAGCCTGAACACGACCGCGGTCCGGATCAAGGTGACCCTCAAGGACGTGAAACCGGAGGTGATGCGATGCCTTGTCGTGCCGCTCACCCTGCGCCTTGATCGGCTGCATCTGACACTTCAGGAGGCGTTTGGCCGGACGTAGCCACCTCTTCGAGTTCTTCGCTGGTGAGGTCCGTGGGGGATTCCTGATCTCCACAACGATTACGGCCACTAGCCCATGGATGCCAGCAAAACGCGGCTCTGCGATATCGTTCAAGAGACCGGTGCCAGACGATCCATTATCTCTATGACTTCGGCGACAGCTGGGACCATGTGATCAAACTCGAAAAATGGTTCGACAAGACGCCGACAGACGGTCTGCCACTCTTGCTCGATGCTGCCGGCCGCTGCCCTCTAGAGGATGTTGGAGGTGCGCCCGGGTATGCCGACCCCTCGACGCCATCGGCGACCCTACTCATCCAGAACATGAAAACATGCGCCTGTGGGGGTCCGGAGCGGTTCGATCCCAAGGTCGTCGACCGGAAGGACTCGAGGCCGCCGTCAACGCATTGTCCGACCAATGGAAACCGCGGCGACGCGCCACGCGGCCAACATAGACGTCAAGCGCCAATCAAAGGGCCGCAAAGCTACGCTTACGTTCAAGGCGCCACGGCCGAACGTCCTTTGGCTCTCCGACTTCACCTATGTCGCGACCTGGGCCGGCTTCGTCTACGTCGCCTTCGTCATCGATGCCTATGCCCGCAGGATAGTCGGCTGGCGGGCCAGGCTTCGTGCTCGATGCGCTGGAGCAGGCACTACATGATCGACGGCCGGTCCATCGTGGCGGGCTCGTGCACCACAGCGACAGGGGCAGCCAATACGTATCCATTAAGCACACCGAGCGCCTGGCTGAGGCCGGCGTCGAGCCTTCTGTCGGCAGTGTCGGAGATTCCTATGACAACGCTCTCGCCGAAACCATCAACGGTCTCTACAAGGCCGAGGTGATCCATCGGCGCGGGCCATGGCACAGCTTCGAGGCCGTCGAGTTCGCCACTCTCGAATGGGTCGACTGGTTCGACAACCGACGGCTCCTGGAGCCCATCGGAAAACATCCCGCCGGCCGAAGCCGAGCAACGCTACTACGCCATGCTGGAACAACCGGCAATGGCAGCTTAACTTAAACCAAATGGCCTCCGGCAAACCCGGGACGGTTCAGCCCTGTGGTAAGCCTATCTGATCTAGTAGCTGTCCAGGGCAGGCGGCCAGTGGTTTAGTTGGTTTATTGTCCGCATGTTCGTACCGAGATTCATTCGGCCTGACGTCCCTAAGTCTCGTGCGGCGCATACGGATGCACGACTTTGGTAGATAAGAATGGAAAGTGAATCAAGTCATCGGCTCGTCGTGTCGGAAGGCGGCCGCATGAGAGAGCTCGTTCGGAACACAGAATGTATGCCCGGACACGGCAGGCAGTATTTTGATGTCGCCCACACAGCAGATCTCATGGCCATCGATGCACGTTATGCGACGCCCGATTACTTTCGATAAGGGGTCGCACGCTCCTCAGAGGGCAATTGATTTCGTGCGATGCTCTTACCTGGGCCTCGACAGCCATCCGTTGGTCGTCGCGGGCGCGCTCGAAGCAATTGAGGCGCAGCGGTCATTATATTGGCCCAGTGACCGACCGCATCTCCGTTTCGGTCTTCTTGAACACCTGGAAGACACCCTATCCAATATGTTTTGCGCGCACGCCATACTTTCCTCCAGTCTCCTGCTCGCCAATTTGGGAGTGATGCGCATCCTTGCTTCGGGCCGACTGACAGGCGGAAGAAAGCCGACTGTCGTGTTCGATTGCTTGCCGCACGGCTCTCTGATTTGTTACAGGCCGCTCGTCGCTGATGAAGCCCGCGCAGAAACGATTGTCCACAATGACCTCGACGCTCTCGAACGATTGTGCCGCAGCAATCCTGCGGTGGCTTATGTATGTGACGATATTTGCTCGAAAGGAGGCTATTCGCGGCTAACTGAACTGCGTCGGCTTCAGGAACGCTATGGGTTGTTTCTCCATATTAGCGATGCTCACAGCATATCGATCTTTGGACGACATGGCGAAGGGCTTGCTCGCTCTCAGTTTCCGCAAGTGCTCGGCCATCAAACAAGCATAGCGGCCTCCCTTGCCGAAGGATTCGGCGCACATGGCGGCCTGTTGATGGTCGGAACAAGCGAGCACGAGGCTATGTTTAGACGATTCTCCACTATCGATGGATTTTCAGAGTCTCCTAATCTGGCAGCCGCTGGCGCGGCACTTGGCTCGTGCAAGATTCACTGCTCGGCAGAACTGGGCGAGCGACAGCGGCGGCTGGCGCAACGCATCGACCTCTTTGACCGTCGCCTTGCAACGGCCGAGCAAGGCAATTCACTTCCGATTAGAACGATCAACGTTGGGGCGGAGGCCAATGCGATTGGGGTCGCCAGACGGCTTCTCGATAAGGGTTTCTATACATCAGTGACATTCTTCCCAACGCTGGGGAACGGGACGGCCGGAATTAGCGTGTCTATGACATCCGATCATGAGGCCAGCGACATAGAGCGGCTGTGCGACGGCATCTTGGAAGCAGTTGTCGAGATAACCGGAAGGCCCTACCCTCTGAGATGATGCATATTTAGGCTGTCGATGTAATGATGTAATTACCTGCGCCGACTGTAGAATGCGATCGTCGATAGCGGCCCCGAGACTGTGAGCTGATCAGCGTTCGAGGCATTGGGAATGAGGCGGAGCCACCCGGCGGAAATACGCCTCAATCCTGGTTGAGTGGTGCTGTACGCGAGGTCTCGACGGCCGGCTATTACGCCTGCTGTCAGGGCGGATGCAGGGAAGCGGCGCTAGTCGTGGCAGGATCGAAAGGCTGACATGGCATTCGATTGATCATAGCGCAGCCACCGTCGGACTCGCATCACCGACATTCGCCACGACCTCCG
Organism: Bradyrhizobium sp. CCBAU 45394; assembly: GCF_028128655.1. NCBI lineage: Bacteria > Pseudomonadati > Pseudomonadota > Alphaproteobacteria > Hyphomicrobiales > Nitrobacteraceae > Bradyrhizobium > Bradyrhizobium sp. CCBAU 45394. The sequence continues at coordinate 9,665 of NZ_LBIX01000124.1, forward strand.
AACGCACCGAACTTGATCGCGCGCGACTCACCGCCGCAGCCCCGACCGGGTCTGGCGCCCCGACATCACCGACAGCCTGGCAGCCGAAGGCTGGCTACACTGGCTGCCGTCATGGACCTCTTCGGCCGAAAGATCGTCGGTTGGGCAATGCGTGAACTCGCTGCTCGGTGCACAGACCTCGTGCGAGCTAGTCACGTGAATCTAAAGTTCGCCACATAAAGTCTGCTGGGATTTGTGGCAGAAAGCGTTTGACGGAAGCCAAAATCTGGTCTGCGGCCTTGGTCCATTTGAAGGGCTTGGATTTTGTTGTGCGGGTCGATGAAGGTACGGATGTCGGCCTCGAGCTGTCTGACGGAAGTGTGAACACCTCGCTGGATCTGCTTTCGGGTGAACTCAGCGAACCAGCGTTCGACCTGATTGATTCATGGCGCGGAAGTCGGCGTGAAGTGGACATGATAATGCGGCCGACGGGCGAGCCACGCTTTGATCCTGGGTGTCTTGTGGGTGGCGTAGTTGATGGGGTGGACGCCCCCTCACGGCATCGCTGTGCCAAAGTGGTGTCGTTGACCATCACTTGAACGGAGGCGTCCATGTCGGAAGTTAGCATAATCGGGTTGGATCTGGCGAAGAATGTGTTCCAGATGCACGGCGCGGATGGATCAGGAACCGTGCTTTTCCGTAAGAAGCTGCGCCGGGACCAGGTGCTCAAATATCTTGCCGCGCAGCCGACGTGCACGCTCGCCATGGAGGCCTGCGCCAGCAGCCACTACTGGGGGCGCCAGATCGGGAGATTAGGGCATGCGGTGCGACTCATTGCACCAGACTATGTAAAGCCTTTTGTAAAGCGGCAGAAGAATGATGCCGCCGATGCGGAAGCAATCTGCGAAGCCGCCCAGCGGCCGACGATGCGTTTCGTGGCGGTGAAGAGCGAGGAGCAACAGGCCGCGGCCATTGTGTTTCGCGCCCGCGACCTCCTGGTGCGTCAGCGCACCCAAACCATCAATGCGCTCCGCGGCCATCTGACCGAATTTGGGGTGGTAGCGGCGCAAGGTCCCTCCCATGTTGCCAAACTCGTTTCCGTGATCATCAGCCATGATACCGACATTCCTGAGTTGGCTAGACCGATCCTACGGCTGCTCGTCGAGCAGTTGCGATCCCTGAACGAGAAGGTGGCGCTGCTCGACCGAGAGCTCGCCCGGCGTGCCAAGGAGGATGCCGAAGCGAAGCGGCTAATGGCGATCCAGGAATTGGGCCGATCGCGGCTACGGCGCTCGTTGCCCTGGCGCCGACAGCCCAGGCCTTCAAGAGGGGAGCGACTTTGCGGCATGGCTGGGGCTTACCCGCTGCAGCGCTCCACCGGAGGCAAGCAGAAGCTCGGCAAGACGTCACGTATGGGTGAACGAACCCTGCGACGACTGCTGATCATCGGCGCGAGCGCGGCCGTGCGCTGGGCAATGTGCAAAGGCTCGACAGCGGATCCTTGGCTTGCGCGCATGCTTGCCCTCAAGCCGCCCATGCTGGTGATAGTCGCCCTCGCTAACAAGATGGCGCGCATCGTCTGGGCATTGATGGCGAGAGGCGCAACCTATCGGGCTCCGGCTGCGGTGAAGTAGTTCCGCGGCAGGGACCGTGAGAGTGTGAGAAGGTCGGAGAGTATGGCGCACGGTCACGAGACAGGAATGGGAAAACCAGATCATGGATACGCGCGCCTCGAGCACGCGAAGTTGAATTC
>NZ_LBIX01000125.1:0-11536 GCF_028128655.1 Bradyrhizobium sp. CCBAU 45394
CGACAACTCTCTGGGTGGATCCTTCCTCCACTGGTAATACGCGCCGTCGGGGCGCACCGTAGGGTTTGACATAGGCCGGCGGAATCAATCTTACATCGTGTCCAAACTGCCGAATCTCCCGCGCCCAGTGATGAGCGGTCGCGCAAGCCTCGATGCCGACCAAGCAAGGTGCGAGCGAGGAGAAGAACGACATGATCTCGCCTCGCCGGAGGCGCTGGCGACTGGTCACTTGGCCTTGGCTGTCAACTGCATGGATGTGAAACACGTGCTTCGAAATGTCCAATCCAATTGTCGCGACTTTCATAGGGAATAGCTCCTGTTAGCGGGTATACATCGCCAGTATATCGCCGGCGCCGAGGGAGCGGGGCCGTCTTCCCCATCAACGGCCGGATGCGCGACGAACTGCTCAACGAGACCTTGTTCTTCGAACTCGACGATGCTCGCGCCAAGATCGCCAACTGGGTTGCCGACTACAATCTCCAGCGGCCTCACTCGTCGCTGAAATACCTGACCCCCGCGGCCTATGCCGCCCACCTCACCGCAACGGACGACCGGCTGCGCAACCCCGACCAGCTCCGCCGATCGTCCGTTGCTCCACCCGCGCCACTTGGCGTACAAAACCCCGAGACTCTAACCGCCACCGGATGAAAACTCAGTGGCAGGTCAGAACCACTGGTGTGCAACTGTTCGCGCCGTGTGCAGATCATCACGCTAGCAAGGCACCTGGTGGTTGTAGCTGACACAGGGGGTGATTGCGCGTCGGCTGCGCGAACTTCGAATTGGGCGCTTCAGGCGGCAAGTCTCATTGGCCGTCACAGCGGCTCCTGGACTTTTTCTGTCAGCTCAATCCAATTGCGGCGACGCGCGCTGATAGCCTGCACCTATAGTTCATATTGTATTGCTGCGATAAACCGAATCTCATCCACGCACATTCGATGATCCGTGACGGCTGAAATCGGCAATAATCAAGTAGTGGTGGCCGGTTCTATTATTCATTGCGCGCGGCTGTGATGCGTGGCGTGCCGCCTGCTACACGGGTGACAGAGTGTCTTTCAGTTGCTCGACGTTGGCGGCCGGGAGGACAGGATTGAGCTTTTGCCAATCCCGCAAAACTAGGACCAGGCACGCACAGAGAGGACGCTGCGATGCGCCGTCAATTCGCAGACCCTGGATCAAGACGTCAAGCTCATGTGGCGCGTCTGTTACTGCGCCAACTCGCGGATTTTCTTGGCGCCTAGGAATACGTCCGCATGGGTCGGCTGCCGTCGACCCATTGTCTTACGACCGCTGCACTTGGCTCCGCGGCTTGCAGCCGGCAGAGGAAGGTGGGCATCCGGCCGAACCGGGTCCATTAACGTACGACAAAGAGGGGAACGGGGACTTGCGGAGCGGCGGCCTTGAATATCACCTTGACCGTCGCGCCTATCGACAGTTTGGCCGGATCTGCATCTACCACATTGGTCAACATGATCGGCCCTTCGGTGAGCGCTACATAGGCCAGCACGTAAGGCGCGTTCCCCATGCGGTTTACAGAAAAGGAATAGATCTCGCCCTCCCCCGGAGACTCCTGCCAATCAATATCCGTCGACAGACAATGTGGGCAGATTCCTCGTGGATACCAATGGGTCCTATGACACTGCTGACATCGTGGCAGCACGAAACGGCCATCAGCGGCGGCATCCCAAAAGGGCTTGGTCTCAGGACTGTGTGCGATAAAGTCTGTGCCAGTCATGGTGATTACTCCCGTTCCAGGATGAGGGTGGCGCTACTGTGGCGCGTCCCCATCAGCCACCCCGTGCCATGTGCTAGCGCCAGCGCGCAATTCTTGACCTGAACGGCGGGATGGGCCTCGCCTCGCAACTGGCGGACGGCCTCGATCACCTTGGTGATTCCGCCCCGCATCGCTGGATGGTTGCTGCATAGACCACCGCCATCTGTGTTGAAGGGCAGTCGGCCGACGCCGGAGATTAAGTTTCCGTCGGCAACAAACCGGCCGCCCTGGCCCTTTTCGCAGAACCCCAGGTCCTCCAACGCGATGAGGACGGTAATGGTGAAGCTGTCGTAAATTGAAGCGTAGCGGATATCGCCCGGCTTCACACCGGCCTCGGCAAATGCGATGGCGCCGGACTGCCTGGCCGCCGAAGCGGTAAGCTCGACCGCGCCTGCCGCCTGTCCCTGAATGCCCTCGCCCGCCCCGATCACCTTTACCCGAGGGCGCTTGAGGCTCTTGGCGATCTCTGGACGCGTCACCACAACAGCTCCGCCGCCGTCCGAGATGACACAACAATCAAGCCGGTGCAGAGGGTCAGACACCATTGGAGACGCTAGGACATCTTGAGTGGTGACCACTTTGCGGAGCATAGCGTGCGGATTGTGCTGCGCATGGTGAGAAGCAGCGACTTTGATCCACGCCAACTGCTCGTTAGTGGTTCCGTACTCATACATGTGACGACGGGCGCACAAGGCGTAGATATCCAGGAGGCTTTGCCGAAGCGGCCGTTCCCACAACAAATCCGGCTGAGTAACGTCCGGTTGGAAATTGACCGGTGCGCTGCGAGGCCGACCAGCCAACGTGACCAGGGCCACGTTGCATTTGCCGGCCGCAATAGCTTGGGCGGCGTGGGCAATGTGCTGCAAAGGTGCGGAACCGCCAATATCGGTGAAGTCGCAATGGCGCACCTTGAGATTCAGAAAGTCGACCATTGAGACGGGGCGGAAGCCTGGTTCGTCGCCAGCCGAAAAGTAGCCGTCGACGTCGTCTTTGGTCAAACCGGCGTCAGCCAGTGCACCAGCGGCGCATTCGGCGTGAAGCTGCACGACTGACTTGTCGGGCGCTTTACGCGTGGGATGCTCATACGCACCGACAATATAGGCTTGTTCATCGCGAATCATCGCGTTGCTATTCCTTTGTTAAGTGGCTGGTCATGTTGTCGATATGCATCCTCGTCCCGGGCGCGTCGCTACGCGAGCGAGGCGAGGATCTTGCCTTCCACGATCAACCGCTTGAGGAGCGATGCCGGCTCAAGCGAGGGATCGTTGGTCTGCTTTGCATGGAACGCGAGGCGGTCGGCGATATGCTTCAGGCCGACCTGGTCGGCCCAATACATTGGTCCGCCCCGATAGATCGGCCAACCAAAGCCATAGAGCCACACCACATCGATGTCGCCCGGCCTGGCGGCAATCCCTTCTTCGAGGATGCGCGCGCCCTCATTGACGATGGAGTACATCATGCGCTCGAGAATTTCTTCGTCGCTGATGGCTCGGCGCTTGCGGCCCAGGCGAACGAGCGTTTCGTCGATCAGTCTCTCGACGTCCGGGTCCGGAATTGGCGCGCGAGAGCCGGCCTCATACTTGTACCAGCCCTTGCCGGCCTTCAGGCCAAAGCGGCCTGCCTCACAAAGGGCATCGGAAATCTCCGATTTGACGCCCCGATCTTTGCGCGAAAGCCAGCCGATATCCAAGCCTGCCATATCGCCCATGACGAACGGTCCCATCGGCATGCCGAATTTGGTCAGTACCGCGTCGATCTGATGTGGCAGTGCACCGTCGAACAACAGCTTATCTGCCTGCTTAAAAGCCGGATCGTACATGCGATTGGCGACGAACCCGTGGCAGAGGCCGACGACGACCGGCGCCTTGCCGATCTGGCGGGCAATCGAAACCGCGGTCATCAGCGCGTCCGGTGCGGTTCGCGGTCCGCGCACGATCTCGCACAACTTCATTACATTGGCAGGCGAGAAGAAGTGCATGCCAAGCACGTCCTGCGGTCGGTCGGTGACCGAGGCGATCTCGTCGATGTCCAGGTAGCTGGTGTTGGAGGCGAGAACCGCGCCCTGTTTGGCGCATTTGTCGAGTTGCGCGAACACCTCTTTCTTGACGGCCATCGTTTCGAAGACCGCTTCGATGATAAGGTCCGCATCCTTCACATTGCTGAGGCCAACCGCGGCCTTGATCAAGGCCATGCGTTTGGCGGGAGCGTCCCCGGGGATACTGCCACGCGCGGCGGATGCTTCCCAGGTCTTCTGAATGGTGCCTAAGCCGCGCTTGAGCTGCTCTTCCGTGCTCTCAATTAGGGTCACAGAAACGCCGGCATTGGCGAAGGACATCGCGATGCCGCCTCCCATGGTGCCAGCCCCGACGACCGCCACACGTTCAATCTGTCGTGGCCTCGTCCCTTCAGGAAGCCCTGCAAGTTTGTTGGCGGCGCGCTCGGCGAAGAACGCATACCGTTGCGCCTTGGACTGATCGCTGCGGAGCAGCTTGTTGAAGCCTTCGAGCTCTTTTTTGAGCCCTTCTTCGAACGGCAGGTCGATCGCCGCGGCGATCGCATCGGCGGCGGCGAACGGCGCTTCCAGCCCACGCGCTCGCCTGGTCATTGAGGCAACTGCGTTGGTAAAAATCGAACGGTCGCTCTTTGTCGCGGCGAGCTTTGACTGATCGTCGCGGAGCTTGCGTACTGGCAGCCGATTGGTCAGAACCTTGCGGGCGAAGGTTTGTCCGCCAGCCGCGGCAGTTTCCACGATTTCCGCGATCAGGCCACTATTCAGAGCTTCTCGCGCAGTGATCGGATCACCGCCCACGATCATCTTTACCGCGAGTTCAGGTCCAACGGCGCGGGGGAGGCGTTGAGTTCCGCCACCGCCAGGCAGAAGGCCCAGTTTGACCTCGGGTAAACCGAGTTTGGCGTTTTCGGTTGCGACGCGGAAATGGCAAACCAATGCGACTTCCAACCCACCCCCGAGGGCGTTGCCGTGGATGGCAGCGACTACGGGCTTTGGCGAGTCCTCAATGACCGCCATAAACTCGTCCCACGTCGGGGGCTGGGGCGGCTTGCCAAATTCGGTGATATCCGCCCCCGCGATGAATGTGCGGCCGGCGCAGGTCAGGACGATCGCCTTCACTTCTGGATCGGCGATCGCCAGGTTCATGCATCCCAAAATACCGCCGCGGACCGCAGCACTTAGCGCATTCACGGGAGGATAGTCGACCGTGATAGTGGCGATGACATCATGACGTTCGAGTTTCACGACCTCAGCCATGCGACACTACCTCGCTGTGTGTTCCACTTTCTTGATCACTAATCAGTCCTCCGAGCGATGCGAGCCGCCGGAGATGATGGTCGGCATTTCCAAACAATGTGTCGATCATCGTGACGCGCTTGAAATAGTGGCCAACGCTATATTCCATTGTCATGCCGACGCCGCCATGCAACTGGATCGACTGCTGGCCGATCGCTTTCGCCGACTGGCCGATTTGGACCTTCGCCGCCGAGACCGCTCGAGCGCGCTTCGTCGCATCCTCTTCGGCTGCCATCATCGCGGCGTACATCGCCATGGAGCGCGACTGTTCCAGTTCGACGAACATATCGACGGCCCGGTGCTGAAGCACTTGGAACGAACCGATGGTCTTGCCAAATTGCTGGCGAGTCTTCAGATAGTCGAGCGTGATCGATTGCATCTTTGCAAAGCAGCCGACGGCTTCGGCGCAAAGCGCTGCAACCGCCTCGTCCGCAACCCGCAGAATGACGGGAAATGCGCGCGCGGGATCTCCAATCACTTCGGCGGATTCAACGCGCACATTCTCAAGTGTGACTTCGGCCGCATGCAGTCCATCCTGTGTTCGATAGCCGCGGCGCGTGAGGCCCGGCGCCTCGCCGTCGACGAGGAAGAGGCCGATCCCGTCCTTTTCCCTGGGCCCTCCAGCCGTTCTCGCCGACACAATGATCTTGTCGGCCGCATCACCATGGAGAACAAGGCCTTTGGCACCGCTGATCAACCACCCGTCGCGGTCCTTCTTCGCCTGTGTTTCTACGTGGAATAGGTCGTAGCGCGAATGTGGCTCTGCGTATGCGAAGGCAAGTTTTGTCCTCCCTTCAGCAACCGCCGGAATGAGTTTAGCCTTTTGCGCTTCGTTTGCCCCATACCGCAGGATGCCTCCAGCGAGCACTACGGTCGCGAAATAGGGCTCAAGAATCAACGCCTGGCCCAAGCTCTCCATTACGATCATCATTTCGACCGCGCCGCCGCCGAAGCCGCCATACGCTTCAGAAAACGGCAGAGCCAGAAGCCCAAGTTCGGCATAGCGCGTCCACATGGTCTCGCTAAAGCCCGCCTTCTCGTTCTGGTACTTGCGCCGATGGTCGAAACCGTAACTTTCGAGCATCAGGCGCTCAATGCTGTCCTTAAGAAGCCGCTGCTCCTCAGAAAGATCAAAGTCCACTGGTAAAGTCTCCTGAATGCGGGCCGTGACAGCCCCCCTTATGCCCGCTGCGAACAGGCTTGCGCCTTGTCTCCTCGACCAAGAAAGAACGTCAGAGACCGAGGATCGCCTTGGCGATGATGTTTTTTTGGATTTCGTCAGAGCCGCCGTAAATTGAGACCTTCCGGACATTGAAATAGGCGGGCGCGATAGCTGCGGCCCAATCTGGACCAATCGGCGGGCCGTTATGCGTCTTGATATCCTCATCCGACTGGTAGGGCTGCGCATAAGGGCCGACGACGTCCATCAAAAGCTGCGCTGTGGTCTGCTGGATCTCCGAGGCCTTGATTTTCAGGATAGCGCTCGCGGGATCTTGGGTGACGCTCTGGCGTTTGGATGCGTTAGCGACTACGCGCAGTTGCGTCATCTCCAGTGCCTTCAGGCGAACCTCAAGGGCCGCGACCTTTTCGCGGAAAGCGATCTGGTCGATCAGCCGGTCGTCTCCGACGCGGCAGAGCGCAGCAAGCGTTTTGACGCGCCGGACACGCTCTTTGGAAGAGCCAATAGTAGCGATGTTGAAACGTTCGTTGCCAAGAAGGAACTTGGCGTAGTCCCAGCCCTTGTTTTCCACACCAACAAGGTTTTCGGCGGGGACGCGCACGTTGTCGAAGAAGACTTCGTTGACTTCGTAGCTGCCATCAATCAGCTGGATTGGGCGCACGGTAATTCCGGGCGACTTCATGTTGATCAGGAGGAAGGAGATACCCAATTGTTTCTTAACATCCGGATTGGTCCTGACCAGGCAAAAAATCCAGTCGGCATATTGGGCGAGAGTCGTCCATATCTTCTGGCCGTTAACGATGTAGTGGTCACCATACCGCACAGCCCGTGTCTTGAGCGAGGCGAGGTCGGACCCCGCGCCAGGCTCAGAGAAGCCCTGGCACCACCAATCATCTCCGTTTGCAATACGCGGGAGGTAATGCTTCTTTTGCGCCTCGGTACCGAAGGTATAAATCACCGGGCCCACCAAGGTCGTACCGAACTCGGGCAACCCCTTCACCGGATACATTTGCAACTCTTCACCGAAGATATACAACTGGGCCGGCGTCCAGCCCGTTCCACCATATTCTCTGGGCCAGTCAGGCACAGCCCAACCCTTCTTGTGCAGAATGCGCGTCCAAGCGACCATCTCGTCTCTGGACAGATCATGGCCTTCAATAAGTTTGCGACGCACCTCATGCGGGACGCTGTCGCGCAGAAATTGACGCACTTCTTCGCGGAACGCCCGCTCTTCCTTCGTGAACGCGATATCCATTCGATTTGTCCTGAGAGGATTCTGTTTAGGCCGCCGTTCCGGTGTACCTATTCGAGCGCTAGTGGATGAGCGGCCATAGACATAACGATCAAGGGGTGCGCGTAACTACTCATTTCGGGCTACGGGTGCACCCCCACAAAGTCTCTGCTGGCACTAACACTTTCCTCAACCAACTGAGAGAGAGAAGAGACGTAAACCGCCCCGACGCACAAAGACCGCAAAAGCCCGGCTGACATCGGAGAAATTCTGCAAAAGGAGCGCTTCCGTGAGGTCAAGCCGACGCCTCCACCTAAGGCGATCGTGGCGTCCCTGCACCGAAGCCTTCGCAAGGGCAGCGGCGCTCAGGATCCAGCAATCAACACTCAGTAGCGGCGTGCGAGATCTAGAAGATGGCATTAGGCAAGCTCTTCGAGCGCACAAAGGGTGGTACGCACCAACCATTAAAGGTTAGGAATTCCTGGATGCTATCCGGCACTTGGTGGATGAGACAGAAGCAATCAAGGGTCGTGTCAAAAACCGCTCGCTCGGTGAGAGCGGTCGATTAGCCATTGGGTTCACGCCTCATTCTCGGCCAGCAATCTCCGGGCCATCCTCCTCGATCACCGGCACGCTTCCCTGATGTCCATCGGCGTATAGTCAACGGCTCCAGAGAGCATCTGGTCTCCGACCTCGCCAACTCCGAGATTGACACCGCCGAGCCGGTTCGAATGTGGAGCGACAGGATCGTCGTTGCTCTGGAGCGACGCGTCGTCAACGCTAAAGGTCGCGAATCCCGCGCAGGCGTTCGGAGCGCCGGCGCAAGAGCTCGACAGTGATCAGCACGGCGATAGAGAACAGGATCAGCACCGTCGCGGCAGCAATGATGGTCGGGCTGATCTCTTCGCGGATACCGGAAAACATAACCCTTGGCAAGGTGCGCTGTTCGGGACTGGCAACAAAAAGAGCGACCACGACCTCGTCGAAGGAGGTGAGAAAGGCGAAGAGCGCTCCAGAGATCATGCCGGGAAGTATGAGGGGCAATGTAACTTTGAAGAACGCAGTGACCGGCGGTGCGCCGAGCCCTGCGGCTGCACGGTTCAGAGAGTGGTCGAAGCCCGCCAGCGTTGCCGTCACGGTGATGATGACGAAGGGCGTAGCCAGCGTGGTATGCGCCAGGATCAGCGCGGCGAAGGTATTGAGCAACCCGACATCGGCATAGAAAAAATACACGCCGACCGCGGTAATCACAACCGGGACTATGATGGGCGAGATCAGCACACTCATCACTGCCGTGCGCCAGGGGAAGTTCGGCCGGCTGAGTCCGAGCGCAGCTAGCGTGCCGAGAACAGTCGACAGAAGGGTCACAGCGACGGCGACAAAAATCGAATTGTGAAGTGCGCCCTGCCACCGGACGGTCAGGAAGAACTCCTCATACCATCGCAGGGACAACCCCGCCATTGGATAGGTGAAGAAGGGCACGGAATTGAAAGAGAGCGGAACGACGACAAGGATCGGCGCAATCAAAAACAACAGCACTGCCCCGCAGAGCAGTCGGTGCAAGTAGTGCCAACCCTTTTCTAATGGAGGGGCATAGGCGGAGGCGACCATCGTTCTCACCCCATCTTGACGCGGTCGACGCCGACCAGCTTGCTGAAAGAATAGTAAAGTAGCAACGTAACAGTGAGCAGAATGGCGCCAAGCGCCGAGGCCATGCCCCAATTAAGTTCTTCATTTGTATAGTGGGCTACAAAAGAGCTAACCATTTGGTCGGCCGGCCCTCCGACCAGCGCCGGGGTTATGTAGTAACCGAGACACAGAATGAAGGTCATCAGGCAGCCGGCGGCGATGCCCGGGAGGGTCAGCGGGAAGTAGACCTTCCAAAAGGCGTAGAACGGTCCAGCCCCGAGCGAGCGAGCGGCGCGGACATAGCTCGGCGAGATCGTACGCATAACGCTGTAGATGGGCAGGAGAGTTATGGGCAGCTGGATATGGGTCATCGCCACGATAGTCCCTATCCTATTGTAAATGAGCTCGGCTGGTTGCGAGATGACATGCAGCGCCATCAACATGTCATTGACGATGCCGTGCTGTTGCAGCAGCACGACCCAGGCGGTGGTCCGTATCAGCACTGATGTCCAGAACGGCAGTACGACCAAGATCATCAGAAGATTGCTGGACTTGCGCGGCAATGTCGCCAAGAGGAAGGCCACAGGAAAGCCGAGCAGCAGGGTTATGGCTGTTACGCCGATGCTGATGCCAAGCGTGCGCAAGAAAACGTCCTGAAAGATCCTGTTCTCCGGCGGTGAGGCGACAATCTGGCTGTCCGGACCATACTCGTAATCGACAGAACGCAGAAGGTAATAGCCCGTATAGGCCGACGTTCCACGCTTCAGGAGGCTCCAAACGTCGTGCCGGCCCCAGAGCGGACTGATTTTGATCAATGCCTCTTTGTAGGGCCCGGTAGGAAGCAAGCTCGCTTTGCGCGCGCTCGATATCACCTCGCTGAGAGATCCGGGCAACTCGTAGTTGATGCGCTTGCCGATAGCGGCCGCCGTTTTCCCCGTCGAAGACTCTTTGAGGTCACCCGCCAGTGCGGCATACACGGCCTCGCCCGGCAGGTCCTTGCCATCCCATCCTCTTAGCGCCGCCATTGTCCGCGGCGTCAGAGTCAAGAGTGTATCGTCGTGGATAGCGTTGAAGAGCATCCGGCCAATCGGAAGAACGAAGGCGACCAGAATGAATAGCAGCAGCGGCAGGACGAGAACGAGAGCCTTCAACTTCTGCCGGCGCTCGATCCGTTTGAGCTTGAGACGCAGAGGTATGCCTTCGAAGGTGCTGCCAATTTGGATGGCCGTCGTCGACATTGACTATTCCTTGAGGTTGTCCGCGCTGATGCCGCGAAGAGAGGGAAGCGCCTGCCCCGCTACGGCTTTACTTCGCGAGCCAAGCGTTAAAGCGCTGGCGGAGTTCATCGCCCTTCTCACTCCAAAAGCTTAAGTCGCTCGGCAGAGCACTTCCCGAATGATCATTCGGAATGTTGGGACGAACGGCCGGATCGATGAGTGCGAGGGCACCATTGTTGCCCGGCCCCTGGCTAGTATAGCTAGCCAGGTCGGCTTGCGTTTGCGAAGATCCGGCTAAAGCGACAAATTTATAGGCATTGTCCAATCGCGGCGTGCCTTTGAGAATCACCCAAGCGTTTCCGTTCGTTACCGCGCCGTCCCACACGATCTCGAAATGCTTGCCAGAGTTCTTGACCGCATCATAGATTCGCGTATTCCAAGCATCGGTCATGACCACTTGGCCATCGGCGAGAAGCTGTATCGGCTGGGCGCCAGACGTCCACCAGACGATGTCTTTTTTGATCGTGTCGAGCTTTTTGAATGCGCGATCAATTCCCTCCGGCGTGTTGAGTACCTTGTACACGTCCCTGATAGGCACGCCGTCTGCGATAAGAGCCCATTCGACTGTAACCTGGGGAGTCTTAGGCAGTCCCCTCTTGCCGGGAAATTTATTCAGATCGAAGAAATCGGCGATGCTTTTTGGGCCGTTCGGAAGCTTATCCCTGTCGTAGGTAACGACGGAGGCCGCGATGCCAGCCGGCACTCCACAGTCGCTGTATTCGGCCCCCTCGAACTTGGTCCGATCGAGGCCAAGCTTCTTCCAGTCGATAGCCTCAATCAGACCCTCCGCGCACATCTGCCGGGTGCCCGAGTCGCCAGCGTAAACCACATCCCAGCTCACGGTCTTGGTCTCGACCATGGCGCGGATCTTGCCGAGCGTGTAGTCGTACTCAGCTTCAGTGATCTTGATCCCGCTCACCTTCGAGAACGGATCGAACATCAGCTTGCGCAGGACCTGCTGGAAGGACCCGCCCCCAGCCGTGATCGTGAGCTGATCGTCTGCAAGGGCGGGCTTCGTTGCTGCAAACATGCCCGCTGTCAGGCCGATGACGGCCAGGCTGCTCGCAATCGTCAGTGACCTTCTCATCGTCTACTCTCTCCCCGCTATGCCACCCCCTGGATGAGGGCAGCGCCGCCGAAA
>NZ_LBIX01000126.1:0-12165 GCF_028128655.1 Bradyrhizobium sp. CCBAU 45394
CCTTGGCAACGGGTGCGGGGATTTCGATCGCGGTCTCGCGGAAGGCGCGCTCGAGCTCGTCCAGCGACACCTCGCCCGGGCGCAGCGGGCGCTCCAGGGTCTGGTCGATCAGCGAACCCGTGGTCATGTCCTTGGCCGGCGCAGCGGCGGCCGGCGCTTCCGGCACCAGCGGCGGGGCGTCAGCAACAGCAGTAGCGCTGCCAGCCGCCGGCATCGGCTGCGCCGAGCCTGACGCGATCGGCGAAGCCGACGCTGACATCGCCGCCATGCCCTGCTCGACCATCGCTTCCAGCTTGTCGATGAGATCGCGGTCGGTGCCCTCGGGCTCGGCTTCGGTCGCCTCGAGGCCGGCGAGGATCTCCTTGATGCGGTCGATCGAGGACAGGATCACCGTCACCGCCTGCCCCGTCACCGGCATGCCGTCACGGAACTTGCCCATCAGCGTCTCGCCGGCATGCGCCAGCGCTTCCAGTCGCGGCAAGCCGAGGAAGCCGCACGTCCCCTTGATGGTGTGGACCAGGCGGAAGATGTTATCCAGGATCTTGGCGTTGTTCGGCTCCTGCTCGAACTTCACCAGCTGATTGTCGACGGTGTCCAGGCTCTCGCTGGTCTCCGTCAAGAACTCCCGCAACAGATCATCCATGAAAACAGGCCTTCATACAGGGAGGGCGCGCACGAGGCGTGATGCGCCATTTCGGAATGAGGCCAGCTTCACCGCAAAGCGTTTAATAATGGTTGAGTATGTGGAAAAGAACGGAACCAACAAAGAGATAAGGCGCTCCGGACAAGCCGAAGCGCCTCGTAAAGATTCGATTAACGTCTTGAGAGCGATGCGCGCGTTTACGAAGCGGTAACGATGATGGCTGCGCCTTCCGGTGCCAGCGTCACGGTGAGCCCGCAGGCCTGCGCGAGCAGCCGCGTATAATAAGGCTGGATCGCGTGCGCATCCGCAGCGGGCCCGCGCTCGCCGCTCAGGAGCTCGGCGATGTTCTGCGGCAGGCGCGCGTTGTGTCCGGTCGCGGTGATGCGAAAGCTCATCGTCTCGCCCTCGCCGACCGGATCGATCGTCAGCGTACCGCCGCGCGGGATCGTGTGCTGGGCCACGACCAGCATGTTGAGCAGCAGCTTGACGCGATTCTTCGGCAGCAGCAGCCGCGGCAGATTCCACGTGATCGTGCACTTGCCGTCCTCGATGTGGCCGCGCGCCATGGTCTGGGCATCGCCGAGGTCGATCTGGGCGCCGGAGGAGCCGGCGGCGCCGAAGGCGAGACGGCAGAACTGGAGGCGGGCGGAGGCCGTCTTGGCGCTCTTGCGAATCAGGTCGAGCGCGAACTCGCGGTCCTCGGGCTTGGGATCGTCGTCGAGCACTTCGAGCCCGTTGACGATGGCGCCGACGGGGCTGATGAGATCGTGGCAGACCCGCGAGCACAGCAACGCGGCGAGTTCGAGCATATCGGGAGCAGTAGCGGTCGCGGGCGACGAGGCGTCAGACATATAATGGGGTCCTGGAGGGTTCCTGGAATTGCACGGCGCTGGACGCCGCGAATCACGCATGCTTGACGGATGCTGCGGGTTCTAACATTCGGAAGCCTGCAGCAGCTAGCTTGCGATCGGTTCGGGGCGGCCATAAAGCCAGGGCGAATCAGTCGAGCAGGAACGGAATTGCCGATGAATGAGGCATGCAGGTGAAGCGGATCATCGACGGCGCGGCCGCATCCGGCCTGATGGAGCCGCTCACCGCGCTGGTGGTGAAGGCGGGCGAAGCGATCCTCGCGGTCAACCGCGCGGCGATGCGGGTCGACGGCAAGCAGGACGGCTCGCCGGTGACCGAGGCCGACCTTGCCGCCGACCGCGTCATTGCGGACGGCCTGGCGCAGCTCGCGGGCGACATCCCGACGCTGTCGGAGGAACGGACCCAGCTCGCCGCTCCGCCGTTCCGCGACAGCTTCTTCCTGATCGATCCGCTCGACGGCACCAAGGAGTTCGTGGCCGGCCGTGACGAGTTCACCGTCAACCTCGCCCTCGTCACTCACGGGGTGCCGCTGCTCGGCATCGTGAGCGCACCCGCACTCGGGCTGCTCTGGCGCGGCATCGTCGGCCGCGGCGCCGAGCGCGTCAGATTTGACGGCGCTACCATCGGTGCCGCCGAGCCGGTCCATACCCGCAAGCTGCCGGCGCCGGGCGAGCCCTGGGTCGCGGCGGTGAGCCGCTCGCACGGCGATCCCAAAAGCGAAGCGTTCATCGACAACAGGCCCAATGCCGTCAGAAGGACGGTCGGCTCGGCCGTGAAATTCGGCCGGATCGCGGAAGGCAGCGCCGACATCTATCCCCGCTTCGGGCCCACTTCGGAGTGGGATGTCGGGGCCGGCTGCGCGGTCGTGACCGCGGCCGGCGGCAAGGTCACCGACGGTAAGGGCGGCGAGATCCTGTTCGGCCAGCGGCAGGACACCGGCTTCATTATCCCGGAGTTCATCGCCTGGGGCGACCCGCAGGCGGTAGACCGCTACTGACTGAGCTGCTCCTGAAGCGCCGGCCAGCGCTTGCCGACTTCGTAGAGGAAGCGCTCCGGATTGGCGGCGAAGGCGTCGCGATTGGCTTCCCGGCTGAACAGGTAAAGCCGCTGCGCCACGATCGCGAAGAAGCGGGGGTTGCCGGCGATGGTGACGCCGCGGGCGATGTCGGCAGGGTCATAGCCGCCGAACTGCGGCCCATAGATCTCGGGATGGGCCAGGAAGGAGGCCCGGTTGCCCTCGTTCCGGAAGCGCCAGACCGCACCCCAGAGGTTCGCTTCGAACTCAGCCGTCCCCTGCACGGCGCTGCCATCGACGAAATAGGCGACGGGATCGAAGCCCTCGATGGCGACGCCGCTGAAGCGGTTGACGACGATCCGTTCGGTGGTGGCAGCCTGGGCGGGCAACCATGCGCAGGCCATCCAAATGCCCGCCAGCAGGCAGACGAGGCGGCCGATCAAGGCAATTCCGGGGCGCAAAGGGCTATCTTCCTGCCGTTGTGCCGTCATAGTTGCTGCGGATAACATCCGAGTCGAGGGGACATCCGGCGCAACCTAGAGCCGTGCCTGTTGGCGTCAGGTTAAGGAAGCGATCGGATTCGATACCAGGGGTTCTTTTATGACTTTCGCATCACGCCTTGCTGCGCTCGCGCTCGCCGCGATGGTCGGCTGGATCGTGCCGGCCTCCGCCCAGCAGGCACCGCCGCCCAATCTGCCGCCGCCGCAGCGGACCCCGACGCCCACCACCTATGGGCCGGACGAGCTCGTGACCGCCGGCCACCGCTTCTTCGGCAACGTCTCGCGCGGGCTCGCCTCGATCATCGAGAAGGCGGTCAGCCAATGGGGCCTGCCGAACGGCTATATCCTGGGTGAGGAAGGCTCCGGCGCGTTCGTCGCCGGCCTGCGCTATGGCGAAGGCACGCTCTACACCAAGAACGCCGGCGACCTGCGCGTCTACTGGCAGGGCCCCTCGCTCGGCTTCGACTGGGGCGGCGACGGCGCGCGCACCATGACGCTGGTCTACAACCTGCCCGCCACCAACGCGATCTACCAGCGCTTCGCCGGCCTCGACGGCTCGGCCTATATCATCGGCGGCTTCGGCATGACGGCGCTCACCGCCAACAACATCGTGCTGGTGCCGATCCGGTCCGGACTCGGCCTGCGGCTGGGAGCCAATATCGGCTACCTGAAATACACGCCGCGCGCGACCTGGAACCCGTTCTAGGACTCCCTCCACCGGTCCAATTCCGGATTCACGTTAACAACAGGGCGGGGCTGGCTTTTTGCCGGCCCGCCATGCATTGTCGTTGGTAAATTTTTCCTTAGCTTTGGGAGTTCTGGCCCATGGTCGAACCGATCATGTACCTGGCGATCGGTTTCCTGCTCGCGATGCTGTGCGGGCTTGCCATCGTGCCGCTGGTGCATAACCGCGCGGTGCGCCTGACCACGCGCCGGCTCGAGGCCGCCACCCCGCTGTCGATGGCCGAGATCCAGGCCGACAAGGACCAGCTCCGCGCCGAATTCGCCATGTCGGCGCGCCGGCTCGAGATGAGCGTCGACCAGCTCAAGAACAAGACCACGAGCCAGCTCGCCGAGCTCGGCAAGAAGAGCGATGCCATCAACCGCATGAAGATCGAGCTCGGCGAGAAGAACGCCACGATCTTCGCGCTGGAGGCGCGCGAGAAGGCGGTGAAGGAGCAGCTCCGCGCCACCGAAGAGGAATTCAGCGCCAAGACCGAAGCATTGCGCGGCGCCGAGAATGCGCTGACCGACAAGCAGAACGAGCTGGCAAAGATCAACTCCGAACTGTCCAACCGCTCGATGATGGCGGAGAGCCGCCAGGTCGAGCTGGTCGCGGTGCGCGCGCAGATCGAGGAATTGAAGAACCGCGTCGGCGATGCCGAGAAGGAGTTTGCCGCAACGCAGGCGCGGCTTGCGCAGGAGCGAACCGAATCCGAGACCGCCTCGCGCGAGCTCGGCGATGCACGCGGACGCGTCGAGAATCTGAGCCAGCGCGTCAACGAGCTCGATCGCCAGCTCATCGTGCAGGTGAAGGAGGCCGAGATGCTCTCGGGCCGCGTCGCCGACCTCGAGGGACGCCTCGCCACACAAGGCAAGCTGCTCGCCGAGCGCGACTACGAGAACAACCAGCTCCGCCAGGCCAGCGAGGGCTCCGAGCGCACCATCAAGGAGCTCCGCGTCGAGATCGCCGCCTTGAGCGGCGGCAAATCGTCGGCCGCCGTGGAGCAGCTGCGCGCGGAAAAGGCCGCGCTGGAGGAGCAGCTCCGCACCGCGCGCGACGAGCGCGCCAAGCTCCAGCGCGACATCAACGCGATCCAGCAGCAGGCAGAAAGCTCCTGGGCGACCGAGCGCATGGAGAACGCGTTGCTGCGCGAGCGCATCAACGACATCGCCGCCGAGGTCGCAAAGCTGGCGATGCAGCTCGAAGGCCCGAACTCGCCGATCGAGGCGCTGCTTGCGGCCGAGGCCGGCCAGCCGCCGAAGCCGGCGCCGCGCCCGGCCAACGACGCCGCGGCCAACGGCGCGGCCGCAGGCACCCTGCCCGAGGGCGGCGGAACACTGGCCGAGCGCATCCGCGCGCTCCAGGCCCACGCCTCCCGCGCCCGCCAGCAGGGCGCCTAAGCGGGCCGAAACCCGGCTTCACCGCTGGATTGCGGGATCCACGGAAGGTTTTCGGGCCGGAGGACGCCTCGAAACTTGACACCCTCGGCCCGCACTTCTAAATCGCGGGCTCTGATACGCCGGCCGGCCGAAAGTCCGGCCGTCGGCATGATGGTCCCGGGCGCATAGCTCAGCGGGAGAGCGTTCCCTTCACACGGGAGAGGTCCAAGGTTCGATCCCTTGTGCGCCCACCATCCATCCTCCTGAACCCTGCCGGCTGCTGACGATCCTCGACGCTTGGCGGCTATCGTCACCCGCCCAAATCAAAAATGTCGAAAACAACCCCATGCACAGTAGCCGACCTCAGTCGGATCAATGGGTTACGCATTTTCCGAATCGACTTGCTCCGTCGGGCAAGACAGGGGCATGATGGCAGCATTCGAGGAGAGAGTTCCTGAGCCCGTCATTGCCATGACGGAGCAAGGGACGAGACCGCGCCGGTTCACGCGCACGCAAGCTTCAAGCGGCCCGAGCCGGCCGCAAGGCCGCGTAGAGGCCGACGAGGGTCCCGATGGCGACCAGCGCTGCCGCCAGCAGCAGCTGCAATTCGCCATCATCGGTGGCGCCTACCGACGATACAAGTCTGGTCACGACGACGAACAGAACGCCCACGGAGGCCGCTGCACCCACGCAAAGATGGACGATCTCTCGCGTCAGGTTACGGCCGAGCAGTCCGAGTGCCGTGAAATACATCGCGCACGCGTTGGGGTGAACGAACAAGGCAACGCGCGCGTAGGGACCGTAGGCGTCGAGCAGGGACTCACACCGGCCCAGTGCCGCTTTTGAGGCAACCCGCTGCAACAGCGGTCTGAAAAAACGAGCCTGTCCGTAACTCAGGACGGCACCCACGATGATGGCCAGCCACGCCACGATAAAGACGGAGACATCCGCAGGCTTCGGATTGAGCGCCACGGACATCAGGATGAGGGCGGTCCCGGGAAAATAGCCAAAATACGGGAAGACCGACTCCAGCAGCACGCAGACGAACATGAAGACCGGAAACCACGGTGACCCGGTCGCATCCTGGACAATGGCGTTCAAGTCGAAGAGATCGGTCTTGTACAGGACGAGGTACATGCACATGGCTAGTCCAGCCAGCGCGTAGAACGGCAACGCTCCCGACAGAAACCGTCTCATCCAACCATCGGGCTTTGTTGCGCGGGCACAGCACAGACCATCGATATCAGCACGATCCGATCGACAGAATCTCGATCTCCTGCGCGCCCGCTCCCACGACGTCTCCCACCGCCTTCCCGATCAGCGACCTCGCGACCGGCGAGACGAACGAGATCGAGCCGGCCTTCGGGTCGGCTTCGTCCTCGCCGACGATGCGATAGGTCTGCACGCGGCCGTCAGGGCGGCTGAAGGTCACCGTGCTGCCGAAGGCGACGGTGTCGGTCGAGGCCGGGGTGGGAATGACCTGCGCGGTGCGCAGCCGTTCCGTCAGATAGCGCGCGTCGCGCAGGGGGACCGCGGACTGCCGGCGCTTCTCGTTGACGTCGTCGATGGCTTGCGCGGCCTCATAGGCCTCACGCGCCTCTTGAAGCTGCGTCTGCAAGGCCTGCAAGCCCGCTTCGGTCACGAAGTTCGGATGAGGCGAGATCGGCCGATCCGGCAACAGCGTCTCGGACGCGGTTTCGGCGCTTTCTTCCTTGGTAAAGGCGACGCTCAATTCGTAAATCCTGTCGTACTGTTTTGGCTAACGGCGGTGCGTTCGCGCCGCAATCCCCGGGGATCGCGCGTCCGCACCTCACGGGCGATTGCCCGGACTATATCTCAAGCTGGACGAAACGGCGCAGCTTGAAGACGAGGTCCGGCATGGCCTGGCGGAACCGCGTCGCGTTCTGGAACGTGGTCGAGAACGGCGCGAAGGTGATCATCGCGTTCCAATGCCGGTATCCGTAGACCGTGACCGAGACGCCGGACGCGGGAAAGTCGTCCAGCTTGCGCAGCTCGCCGAGCACGAGATCGGCAATCGCTTCCGCGGGCAGCAATCGCTTGCCATCCGGTGTCGTGGCGATTTTTGCGGGCGGTTCGGCCGGCTTGGCGCCCGCAGGCTCGGCATTGGACGCATTGTCGGGCTTGGCCGGTGCCGCTTCGGGGATGGACGCCTCGACCGGCTCAAATCCATTCGTCGGCGCTGTCGGTGGACCCTCGGTGAGCGGCGGCGGTGCGACGACGTCTGCGCGCTTGTTGCCTCCCAGGATGCTGCTGATCATGGCCACAAGGCCAGCATCCTTCACGTCGTCACTCATTACGTCCCCCGGCTTTGGCCTACTCTAGCACTGCTCCGGCAGATCGCCACAACGTATGTATGGTCCGCCTCCCGCTGGCCAGGGCGCCTCCGTGTTGCACCGGCGGCGCGCGCGTCCAATTGCGCCGCGCTGCCGTGCGATCCGTCACTGCTTCTCGAACGGAATATATTGCTGGTACTGCCTGGGCACCGAGCTGCGATAGCGCGCGGGCACCGTGCCGGTGTCGACCGAATGATCGATCTCCTGCTGCCGCGTCATCCTCTTCTTCGCCGGCTTCTTCGATGCGCTCTTCTTGGAGTCGGACGGCTGGCCTGACGTGTCGGTGGTCGCGCTCGGCGTTGTCGTCGTCGCGGCCGGAGCGGCGGTCGTCGCCGCAGGCGCCGCGGTCCCGCCGGCGGCCGGAGCGCTCTGCGCCAGCGCGAGCGGTGTTTGCATGAGAAGCGCCAGCGCTGCTGTCGCAGCCAGCAAATATGACCTTTGCATCAGAACCTCCAAAATAACTGACCCGAATGAGGCAAAGCGTAGGCCTCCGGGAGCAACGTGGGCACGTCCGCCGACGGTAGGCCGAAACCCGGCCGCGAACTGTGGCCGAGATCACATTACTCGCCGCGGCTTGCCTCATCATAGACGCACGTCGAACGCAGCGCCCACTGCGGACACCAAGACAAGCACGACAAAGTGTCGGGCAAGTCCCGGAACACGCGGTTCGAGCTGGTGTTCCACATCCAACCGTTCCCAAAGGGAGACTGAAATGCGTCGCACCATCCTCACTCTCGCATCGTTCGTGGCCTTGATTGCCGCGACATTCCCGGCGGCCCAGGCCCACGCCGCCAACGACAGATATTGCCTGCAAGGCCGCATCTGGGGCTATCCCGGCAACTGCCAGTTCGCGACCTATCAGCAGTGCCAAGCCACCGCCTCCGGCACGTCGGCCTATTGCGGCGTCAACCCGCGCTACGCGTTCTCGCAGCAGCGCTATTACTGACGAATTTGCGGCGTGCGCGCATGACGCGCGCGCGCCGCCACAATTTTACGAGAAGACGGTCCACTGCGCCGATGGCCCGGCGAACCGACGCTGCGCCAAGCCGCTTGCACCCGTCGATGACGAGAATGTTATCCGTCATCGCTTTGGGAAAAATTTGCAAAGCCCTGCCGCAGCTTGTCCGCAACGCTCCCTCCCCCCAAAAATCGTCGATGCCTGACAATTGTGATCTATCTCGCTTTCGGCGGGCGTGGTCTAGCCTAGCCTGCATATTCCAGCGCGAACAACTTCAGCTCGATTTGTTTCCATCGTGATTTTCCAGGGAGGTCATTCATGAGCAGCCGCCACAGCATTACTCCGCGCGGCCTGAACGCAACGCGTTCGTCGCTTTCGCAAGGCCGCTTCGGCCGCATGTTCCGCAAGCTCGCCCCGGCGAAATTCGGCCACAACGACGCCGACAATGTCGCGAACCTTTCGGCGCTGGCCGACAAGATGGTCGCCGATTTCGATGGGCCGAAGGACGGACCGGACGCGGAGGAGAGCGGCATTCCCGCGCTCTACACCTATTTCGGCCAGTTCATCGACCACGACATCACGTTCGATCCCGTCAGTTCGCTGACCAAGCAGCAGGATCCCGACGGGCTCGTCGACTTCCGCACGCCGGCGCTCGATCTGGACAATCTCTACGGCCGCGGTCCGAACGACCAGCCCTACATGTACGACGGCATCAAGTTCCGCCTCGGCGAGAAGCTGACCGGCGCGGGCGTGCCCGATGCCAGCGACCTGCCGCGCTTCAAGGGCCGCGCCCTGATCGGCGATCCCCGCAACGACGAGAACAGCATCGTCTCGCAGTTCCAGGCGCTGATGCTGCGCTTTCACAACCGCATGGTCGACGACAATGACAGCCTGTCGTTCGAAGAGGTGCAGCAGCGCGTCCGCTTCCACTATCAGTACGTCGTGCTGAACGACTTCCTGCCGCGCATCGTCAAGGCCGACGTGCTGGATGAGCTGAAGACCGCGGGCCAATACGACCGCAGCAAGCTCGCCCACTATCACTGGAAGACCTATCCGTTCATGCCGGTCGAGTTCTCGGTTGCGGCCTACCGTCTCGGCCACTCCATGATCCGCCCCGGCTATCGGCTGAACGATGCGGGCAATATGCTGTTGCAGATCTTCCCCGACCCCCACAATCCCGACACGAACGCGCTGACCGGCTTCCGCGCCATGGGCCCGGGCCGCGCCATGGACTGGGGCCGCTTCATCGATCTGGACACGCGCCCCTATGGCGTCGAGGACGACGACACCAATCCCGACAACAAGAAGCGACTTCAGTTCGCCTATCGCATCGATGCCTCGCTGGTGGATCCGCTGCGCAAATTGCCGCCGGAAGTCGCGTCCAATCCGTCGTCGCTGGCGCTGCGCAATCTCGAACGCAGCTGGCGGCTCGGCCTGCCCTCGGGCCAGGCGGTCGCCAGGGCGATGAATTTGACGCCGCTGACGGACGATCAGATCATCATCGGCAAGGCCGTGGACGAGCCCGGCGCAGGCGATCCACAAACCGGGATCGCAACCATCGCGAACGGCGTGTTCGCCGACAACTGTCCGCTCTGGACCTACATCCTGGCCGAGGCGCGGCAGTCCCCAGCCGACGTCCCGATCCCCGTCACGGGCGGCCCCGGCACCGTCAAGACGCCACAGCTCGGTCCCGTCGGCGGCCGCATCGTCGCCGAGGTCTTCCTGGGCATGATGTTCGGCGACAATTCCTCCGTGCTGTCGCAGGACCCGCAATGGACGCCGGTGACCGGCTCCGGCTTCGCGCTGAAGGACCTCGTGGCCTACGCACTCGGCCAGGGCGATCCGCTGCACTGAGCTTGCCACGGACGATGACGCGAGGGCCGCCCGCATCACGCGAGCGGCCTTTTGTCATCGCACGCGACGGGGAGAAGCGACCGGATTCCTAACGCGCATCGAGTGAGCTGAAGATCAGTCAGCTCTCGGGCGTGTCCTCATAAACTCGTCACGTCCGGTTTGCGCTCAGAAGGCGACATCGAGACCGACACGCCACCAGTTCCGCCTTGGGCCAATTCCGGACTTATGCACCGCAGCGAGCTACGCTTTGTTTGATCACCTCGTCGGCAGTGGAAACCACCTTTCTTGGGCGGCACTTGGATGCCGAACCACGGGTACGATTGTTTCTTGCGGATCGTCAGCGAATGGCACAGGTTTTCGCCAAGAAAGGAGCTCGCGCATGACCATGAACAGCACCGGTATCCCCGAAGGTTTCGAACCGCACTTCCGTAAGAGCCCTTTCACCGATCCTTGGGAACCGCTCTATTCGAAGCAGACGGACAAAGCCGTGATCATCGGATTACGGCTGGCCAAGCCGCACACCAATGCACGTGGCAACGTTCATGGCGGGCTGATCTCCGCGCTAGCTGACAACGCGATGGGCTATAGCTGCGCGCAGGCGATTGGCTGGGCATCGTCGCTGGCGACGATCACTCTTGTGGTCGACTTCACCGGCATCGCGCAGATCGGGCAATGGCTCACCGTGGACAGTGAGGTGATCAAAACCGGCAGAACGATCTGCTTCGCGCAAAGTCTAATCAAGGCCGACGACAGTGTAATCGCTCGGGCGAACGCCACGTTTCGCGCAGTGCCGAAGCATGAGGGTGACACTCATCCCCGTTAGCCGTTAATGCTCGCACCACACAACCGGCCTGAAAGAGCTTTCAGATCGATCTAGGTCCGCAACGGGTCAAAAGCAGCGGTGGACGCCAAGTAAGATCGGCGTCCGGTTTGCCCCCGACATCCGACATGACACGCGCTCAATCGACCTTCGGCTAAGGGCCAATAGCGGACTATCGAGTACGCCATTGTTCGCACAACTGGCAGTTCGCCGAACCGACTAAAGTGACGCTTCTTCGCTGTGGAATTCGAGCCTAATTCCGTTGACCTTGCGCTTGCGCAAAATCGAGGCCAATCGATCGGAAACGAACCAGCAGTCGGTATAGCGATGCTCGACCCAGCATGCCCGTCCGTCAATAACAGAGGCGTTTAGCGTACACTGCCAAGGCCCGACACGGCGGCTGTAAGCCCAATTGTCGGTGTTGGCCTGTCCGACCACGTTGAAATGGCTGCGCTCAGCGACGATCGAATCGATCCGTCCAACTACATTGAAAATAAAGTGCTGTTGCTCGGCCCGAACGTTACCGTCCTTGTCTTCGACTGTAACCGGAAAGAACTGGTGCCGCCCGGGGTCAAGCTCTTCAACAGCGTCCTTTACGCGTAAGCTGACCAAGTCGCCTCCTCGACGCATCCGCATCCAGTCGCTCATGGTCTTAGCTTTGGCCAGCCTGACGCGCCGTGGCATTACCTCGGAGGGAATTGGCACCCCGCAATTCCAGCATACTCGCTTCAGCGATCCCGGCTGTACGAAATTATGCTCGAAATAGGCTTCCAGAACCTCGGCGTCTTCGGCGGAATATCCGATCACCGACTTGCCAAACATACCCCATATGATCCACGCCATTTTCTGCTTTGCCTCGTGAGGTTGCGACGAGCCAATTTTTAGATGAAGGCAGACGAGAATGCCGTCCGGCGAAATGGTCAGTAGGTGCCATTTTGCGTCGCGGCCGACTGACGGCTTTGTATGCCCGCGGTGGCATCGGCCGGCAATCTACCGACTGCCAGCAAACGTGGCGAGCCTCCAGTGCTTTTGGTATGGTCTCGTGTGT
>NZ_LBIX01000127.1:0-12453 GCF_028128655.1 Bradyrhizobium sp. CCBAU 45394
CCATGTCCCCGAACACCCGTCAGTCATGTCTCCGGGCTAAACAGCAGCGAAGCAATCCAGACTGCCGCCGCGGAGAGATTCTGGATTGCTTCGCTGCGCTCGCAATGACGGAGCTCGTGGCGTCTACTGCCCGCCCACCAGGCTCATCACAAACCGGCTGCCGACAATAAACAGATAGCACCCGAACGCAGTCTCCAGCGTGCGCTTCGACATCGCATGCGCGGCTCTCACGCCGAGCGGCGCCGTAACCAAGCTCATCGGCATTACCAGCACGGCCCCGATCAGCGAGACGTAGCCGAGCGCGAACGGGACTTGCAGCGCTGCGACGGCCGGATAGCTCGCCGCCGCCGGCCAGCCGGCATAGATGTAGCCGAGTGCGCCGGGGATCGAGATCAGCACCGCGAGCGCCGACGACGTCGCGACCGCCTGATGGATCGGCCGGCCGTAGAAGGTCATCAGCAGGTTCGAGAACAAGCCGCCGCCGATGCCCATCAGCGTCGACAGGATACCGACGCAGAAGCCGTAGATCCGCATCACCGGGCCTTTCGGCAGGTCGTCGCCGAGCTTCCAGGTTTCGCGCGCGAAGATCAGCCGCACGGCGGCCGACCAGGCGACGCAGACGAACACGATCTTGAACAGCCGCTCCGGCGCGTGGCGCGCGACCACGCTGCCGGCGACGACGCCGATCACGATCGGCAGCCACCAGACGCGCAGGATCGCCATGTCGACGGCGCCGCGCTTGTAATGCGCCTGGAACGAGCGAATCGAGGTCGGGATGATCACCGCAAGCGAGGTGCCGACGCAGAGCGGCATGCGCACCTCGAGCGGCACGCCGGCGATGCGGAAGCATTCGTAGAACACCGGCACGAGAATCGCGCCGCCGCCGATTCCGAACACACCGGCCAGAAATCCCGAGAGCGCGCCCGTTGCGATCAGCAGCAACGCGAGCTCCACGATCTCCCTGATATCAAGTCCCGCCATCAGCACGTCCAAAGTCTGTTCTCAACGATAGGGATAGACCCTTTCGCATTGCGCGACTATCGGCGAAGCTGGGTAGACTATCTTGCTGAAAACGGAAGGATGGCCATGGACCAGCTCGCGGCGATGGCGACCTTTGTCCGGGCTGTCGACAGCGGCAGCCTGTCCGCGGCGGCGCGGTCGTTGCCGAGCTCGCTGACGGCAGTGAGCCGGCAGATTTCGGCGCTCGAACAGCATTTCGGCACGCGCCTGCTGGTGCGTACGACGCGGCAGCTGGCGCTCACGGACGACGGCCGCATGCTGTACGAGCGCGCCAAGTCGATCCTCGGCGAGGTCAAGGAGATCGAGGAGGCGCTGGCGGGAAGCCGCCGCGAGCCGTCGGGGCGCCTGCGCGTGAGTGCGCCGACATTGATGGGGCGCCTGCTGATCGCACCGCTGCTGGGCGACTTTCTGCGCGCCTGTCCCTCGCTGTCGGTCGATCTGCTGCTGGTCGATCGCAACGTCAACCTGATCGAGGAGGACGTCCATCTGGCGCTTCGCGTCGGGCGCATTCCCGATTCCCAGCTCGTGACGCGGAAACTCGCGGAGGTGCAGATGATCCATTGCGCCTCGCCTGGCTACCTCGCGCGCCGCGGCGAGCCGCAGAGCCCGTCCGATCTGCCGCGGCATGATTGCCTGGTGTTCTCCGATGCGCCGGGTGCAGCGACCTGGCGATTCGGCCGCGACGCGAAGGGCGGATCGCGAATCAGGATAGCGGGACGGCTCTGGGTCAACAGTCTCGACGCGCTCGCCAGCGCCGCGGAGAACGGCGCCGGCATCGTCCGCGTGCCGTCATGGCAGGTGGAAAGGCAACTTGCCGAGGGGCGCCTGCGTCGTCTGTTGCGTGAGCATGAACCTGCTCCGGCTCCGCTCCACGCGCTCTATCAGCCGTCGCGCCTGGGGTCGGCGAAGATTCGTGCATTCATCGATTTCCTGGTCGAGCGATGGCGCGGCAGCGATCCCCTCGGACGCTGATTCCTGCGGCGGGGTGGGATGCAGGCCGCGCATATCCACCCGTCAGACGAAAAATCGGTGCGCGCGGCGGAAATCGAAATTGCCTCGCCGGCGATTCGTGCCGACGTGGGCATCATGAACTGACTGGTTCGAACTCTGGCTGGCCCGCGGCGGCTTAGAGCCGTTCCAATAGTAATTTCAATGTGCCTCGGCCGTCGCCACAAAAGATGAATATACATTCTATTCTTTGTCGGCACACCATTGCTCTGGTATACCAAGCCCCTGATTGGCCTTGTTTCATCAACGCTGTAGCGCTGAACCACGGTTCGATTTATGGCGATTTGGTGATTGCGCCGGCCAAATCGACTCCGTAAATAGAGCCGACCTTTCGCGATCCCCGCGCGCCCCCTGCTGGGCCGCTACACAACATCAAAGCCCATGACCGCACGGATCGAACGACCGCTTTCACCACACATGCAAGTCTACCGCTGGACGTTGACGATGGCGCTGTCCATCGTCCATCGCGCCACCGGTATCGCCCTCTATGCCGGAACCCTGCTGCTGGCCTGGTGGCTGATCGCGGCGGCCTCCGGCCCCGCCGCCTATTCCCATGTCCAGGCCTTCACCGGCAGCATCATCGGCCGGCTGATCGTGTTCGGCTACACCTGGGCGCTGATGCACCATATGCTGAGCGGCATCCGGCACTTCGTCTGGGACCTCGGCTACGGCTTCAAGGCCAATGAGCGCGAAGCGCTGACCTGGGGCGCGCTGATCGGCGGCATCGTGCTGACGGTGCTGATCTGGATCGTCGCCTACGCGATCGGAGGTGGACGATGAGCGCAACCGATACGCCGAAGCGCAGCATGCGCACCCCGCTCGGCCGCGTCCGCAATCTCGGCGCGGCGCATTCGGGCACGTCGGACTTCTGGCGCCAGCGCATCACCGGCGTCGCGATGGTGCTGATGATGATCCCGGTGATCGTGATCATCGTGATGCTGTTCGGCCGCAACCAGGCCTTCGTAGCGCAGACCATCGGCTCGCTGCCAATCGCCATCATCATGCTGCTCTTCATCTTCGCCAGCGCCTGGCACATGAAGATCGGCATGCAGGTGGTGATCGAGGACTACGTCCATAACGAGAAGCTGAAGCTCACGGCGATCATGCTCAACAACTTCTTCTCGATCGCCGTGGCACTCGCCTCGACCTACGCGATCCTGAAACTTTCATCCGGAGTGTAACCCATGGCCAACGAGACGAATGGCAAGGGCAACGGCGCTCCCGCCACCAACGGAAAAGCCTATCCCATCGAAGACCACACCTATGACGTCGTCGTGGTCGGCGCCGGCGGCGCGGGACTGCGCGCCGTGGTCGGCTGCAGCGAGGCGGGCCTGCGCACGGCCTGCATCACCAAGGTGTTTCCGACCCGCTCGCACACGGTCGCGGCGCAAGGCGGCATCTCCGCCTCGCTCGGCAACATGCACAAGGACGACTGGCGCTGGCACATGTACGACACCGTGAAGGGGTCGGACTGGCTGGGCGACCAGGACGCGATCGAATACATGGTGCGCAACGCGCCCGACGCGGTCTACGAGCTCGAACATTGGGGCGTGCCGTTCTCGCGCACCGAGGACGGCAAGATCTACCAGCGCCCGTTCGGCGGCATGACGTTGGACTTCGGCAAGGGTCAGGCGCAGCGCACCTGCGCCGCCGCGGACCGCACCGGCCATGCCATGCTGCACACGATGTACGGCCAGTCGCTGCGTCACGCGGCCGAGTTCTTCATCGAGTTCTTCGCCATCGACCTGATCATGGACGACCAGGGCACCTGCCGCGGCGTCATCGCGCTCAAGCTCGATGACGGCACGCTGCATCGCTTCCGCGCCCAGACCGTGATTCTCGCGACCGGCGGCTACGGCCGCGCCTATGCCTCCTGCACCTCGGCGCACACCTGCACCGGCGACGGCGGCGGCATGGTGCTGCGCGCCGGCCTGCCGATGCAGGACATGGAGTTTGTGCAGTTCCATCCGACCGGCATCTACGGCTCGGGCTGTCTCGTCACCGAAGGCGCGCGCGGCGAAGGCGGCTATCTCGTCAACTCCGAGGGCGAGCGCTTCATGGAGCGCTATGCGCCGTCGGCCAAGGACCTCGCATCGCGCGACGTCGTCTCGCGCGCGATGACCATCGAGATCCGTGAAGGGCGCGGCGTCGGCAAGAAGAAGGACCACATCTTCCTTCATCTCGACCATCTCGATCCCGCGGTGCTGGCCGAGCGCCTGCCGGGCATCTCCGAATCCGCGAAGATCTTCGCCAATGTCGACGTGACGCGCGAGCCGATCCCGATCGTGCCGACCGTGCACTACAACATGGGCGGCATCCCGACGAACTATCACGGCGAAGTGCTGACCAAGAAGGACGGCGACGACAACGCCGTCATCCCCGGCCTGATGGCGATCGGCGAAGCGGCCTGCGTCTCCGTGCACGGCGCCAACCGTCTCGGCTCCAACTCGCTGATCGACCTCGTGGTGTTCGGCCGCGCCGCCGCGCTGCGGCTGGCCGAGAAGCTCACGCCCAACGCCAAGCAGCCCGAGCTGCCGGCGAACTCCGCCGAGCTCGCGCTCGGCCGCCTCGATCATTACCGCTACGCCTCCGGCGGCACGCCGACCGCAAAGCTGCGCGAAGGCATGCAGCACGTGATGCAGAGCAACTGTGCCGTGTTCCGCACCGGCGAAGTCCTGAGCGAAGGCCAGAACCTGATCGAGAAGGTCCACAGCGGCATCACCGACATCGCCGTGTCCGACCGCTCGCTGGTGTGGAATTCGGACCTCGTCGAGACGCTGGAGTTCGACAATCTGATCGCGCAGGCGGTGGTGACGATGAACTCGGCCGCCAACCGCACCGAGAGCCGCGGCGCCCACGCCCGCGAGGATTTTTCCGAGCGCGACGACAAGAACTGGATGAAGCACACGCTGGCCTGGCTGGACGATGCCGGCAAGGTCAAGATCGAGTACCGCCCGGTTCACGACTACACCATGACCAACGACGTGCAGTACATCCCGCCCAAGGCGCGCGTGTACTGATCGAACAGTAGCCGTCATTCCGGGGCGATGCGCAGCATCGACCCCGGAATCTCGAGATTCCGGGTCTGGTCCTTCGGACCATCCCGGAATGACGAAAGGTTAGAGCAATGGTTGAATTCGCACTTCCGAAGAACTCCAAGATCACCGGCGGCAAGACCTGGCCGAAGCCCGCGGGCGCGACTGACGTTCGCGAATTCCGCGTCTATCGCTGGAATCCGGACGACGGCAAGAATCCGAGCGTCGACACCTACTACGTCGACACCAATGATTGCGGTCCGATGGTGCTGGACGGCCTGATCTGGATCAAGAACAACATCGACCCGTCGCTGACCTTCCGCCGCTCCTGCCGCGAAGGCGTCTGCGGCTCCTGCGCCATGAACATCGACGGCCAGAACACGCTGGCCTGCACCCGCTCGATGCACGACGTGAAGGACGGCGCGGTGAAGATCAATCCGCTGCCGCACCAGCCGGTCGTGAAGGACCTGGTTCCCGACCTCACCAATTTCTACGCGCAGTATGCCTCCGTCGAGCCGTGGCTGAAGACGACCTCGCCGACGCCGCAGAAGGAATGGCGCCAGAGCCACGAGGACCGCGAGAAGCTCGACGGCCTCTACGAGTGCATCCTCTGCGCCTGCTGCTCGACCTCATGCCCGAGCTATTGGTGGAACAGCGACCGCTATCTCGGCCCCGCCGCGCTGCTGCAGGCCAACCGCTGGGTCTCCGATTCGCGGGACGAGGCGACCGGCGAGCGGCTCGACAATCTCGAGGACCCGTTCCGGCTCTACCGCTGCCACACCATCATGAACTGCGCCAAGGCCTGCCCGAAGGGCCTCAACCCGGCGGAAGCCATCGCCGAGCTCAAGCTCAAGATGGTCGAACGGCAGATCTAGACCTGATTCACGCATCGATCCCCGGCCGAAATGGCCGGGGCCTGCGACGGCTGGCGTCAATTTGAGTAGATTTTTCCGCCAACCCGCGCCGCGGGCGATTATCTGGAATTGCAACCACCGGTTCCGGTCATAAGCGGCTTCCTTCCCAGCGGGAAATTCAGTTAAGCTCGGGTCCAGGGACCGGAGCGACTGTGCAGGGTGCGCAACGCAATTCGCTGAAGCTGTTGCAGTGGATGATGGCGGCATCCCTGGCATTGCCGATTGCCCTGTTCGCGATCGCCGCCACGATCTCCTACACATCGACCAAAGATATCGCCGACCGCGAGATCGAGCGCACCCTCGACGTCGCGCATGAGCACGCGCTCAAGGTGTTCGAGACCATCGACCGCAGCCTTGCCGAGCTCAACGAGGTCGTGCGCGGCCTCCCCGACGACCTCGTCCGCGCGCGCGAACCGGCGCTGCACCGTCGCCTGAGGCGGCTGGCCGATTCGCTGCCGCAGCTCAAATCGGCCTGGATCTTCGATGCGGACGGAAAGGCGCTGGTCAACAGCCTCGCCTCGCCGCCGCCGGAGCTGAGCTTCGCGGACCGCGACTACTTCTACGCCCATGTCGACCAGGCCATCGGCACGTTCATCGGCATGCCCCTGACGCCGCGTCCGCCCTATCAGGGTGCGCGCTTCTTCGGGATGAGCCGCCGCCGCGACTCCGACGACGGCAGCTTCATCGGCGTGATCCAGGCCTCCGTCCTGCCGGAATATTTCGAGAGCTTTTACGCCAGGATCGGCTCCGATCCCGGTAGCTTCTTCGCGATGGGTCGCGCCGACGGCGTGGTGCTGGCGCATTTTCCGCGGCTCGACCGCGACCTTCGGCTCGATCCAGGCGGGCCGGTCGGCCGCCAGATCGCCGCGCACCCCGCGCACGGGCTCATGACCATCGCCTGGCCGTCAGACGGGATCGAGCGCCGGCTCGGCTACAGGCGCATCGCCGAATATCCGATCTATGTCAGCGCGGGGCTCGAGACCTCGGCGATCCGCGCGCGCTGGCTCGCCACAATGGGCCAGCATCTGGTGTTCGGCGTTCCCGCGACCGCACTGCTGTTCCTGCTGCTCGCGTTCGCCTTCCGGCGCACCCAGCATCTCCAGACCGAAGCCGCAAAGCGGCGCGAGGCCGAGGAGGCGCTCAAGCACAGCCAGCGCCTGGAGGCGCTGGGCCAGCTCACCGGCGGCGTCGCACACGACTTCAACAATCTGCTGACCGTGATCCGCGCCTCCGTCGACCTCTTGAACCGGCCGCAACTGACGGAGGAGCGGCGGCAGCGCTACATGACCGCGATCGCGGATGCGGTCGCGCGCGCCGCCAGGCTAACGTCGCAGCTCCTCGCCTTCGCGCGGCGCCAGACCCTGAAACCGGAGGTGTTCGACGTCGGCGAACGGATGCAGTCGCTGCACGACATGCTCGCTACCCTGCTGGGACCCGCGATCGAGATCGCGACACAGCTGCCGGCCGAGCCGTGCCTCGTCAATGCCGATGCCAGCCAGTTCGAGACGGCGCTGATCAACATGGCGACCAATGCGCGCGATGCCATGCAGGGCAAGGGCCGGATCAGCTTCAAGGTCGAGGTGGCGACGACCGTTCCGGACACGCTGGCGCATCTTCCGGGCGGTCATATCCCTGACAGCAATGGCTTCGTCTGCGTCGTCGTCAGCGATACCGGAATCGGCATTCCGGCCGCGCGCCTCGGGCGCATCTTCGAGCCGTTCTTCACCACCAAGCAGGTCGGCCACGGCACGGGTCTTGGCCTTTCCCAGGTGTTTGGCTTTGCCCGGCAATCCGGCGGCGAGGTGACGGTCACGAGCGAAGTCGGCCAGGGCAGCACCTTCTCGCTCTATTTGCCGCGCGTGCCGGCGGACTTGCTGCCGCAGCAGCAGGCGCCGAACACCGCACCGGCGCTGCCGGGCAGCGGCATGTCGGTGCTGGTGGTCGAGGACAATATCGAGCTCGCCAATTTCGCCGCCGATGGACTGACCGAGCTCGGCTACAGCATCACCCTGGTCGACAACGCCGCCGACGCGCTCGCCGAGCTGGTCGTGGACACGGATCGTTTCGACGTCGTGTTCTCGGATGTGGTCATGCCCGGCATGACCGGGCTCGAGCTGGCGCGGGCGATCCGCGATCGCGGCATCGGCGCACCGGTCGTGCTGACCACCGGCTACAGCGAGGCGCTGGCGCAGGACGGCAGCGACGGTTTCGAACTCGTGCAAAAGCCCTATTCGATCGAGGAGCTGTCGCAGATCCTCCACAGAGCCGCGCGGCTGCGGCGGGTACGCGGTGGCGCGGCCGAATAGCCCGGCCTCGGAACCGCTGGGAACCGACTGATTTCCCTTGCGTTGTCCGGCCATGCAAAAACCGGCCGGGAAGCGCGAACAGGGCAAGAAGCCGCCCATCATCGAAATCGAGGGCGAGACTGGCGAGGACGTGGCTCCGCCCCCGCCCGAGGAGCTCGAACCCGATCCCGAGCTGTCACCTGAGGAGGCCGAGCAGGCGCGCAAGGATTATCTGCTGACCCGCTTCTGGATCAGCGCGCGCGGCTTCTGGGGCCGCAACGGCGATCGCCTCGCATGGCCGTTCTCGATCGGCCTCGGCATGCTGATCGTCCTCACCGTCGCCTTCCAGTACGGCATCAATGTCTGGAATCGCGCGATCTTCGACGCCATCGAGAAGCGCGATGCGACCAGCGTGTTTCATCTCACCGCGGTGTTCGTGCCGCTCGCGATCGGCAGCATCGTGCTCGGCGTGGCCCAGGTGTTCGCGCGGATGGGCATCCAGCGGCGCTGGCGGGCCTGGCTCACGGCAAGCGTGCTGACGCGCTGGCTCGCCAACGGGCGCTACTACCAGCTCAACCTCGTCGGCGGCGACCACAAGAATCCCGAATACCGGATCGCGGAGGATCTGCGCATCGCGACCGATTCGCCGGTCGATTTCCTCGCCGGCGTCACCTCGGCACTGCTGTCGGCGGTGACCTTCATCGTGGTGCTCTGGACCATCGGCGGCGCGCTCACGATCGCGCTGGGTGGATCGACCATCACCATTCCCGGCTTCCTCGTGATCGCCGCGATCCTCTACGCCGCGATCGCATCGAGCTCGATCGTGGTGATCGGCCGCCGATTCGTGCAGATCTCCGAAGACAAGAACCAGGCCGAGGCCGATTTCCGCTACACCCTGACGCGCGTGCGCGAGAACGGCGAGAGCATCGCGCTGCTCGGCGGCGAGGAGGAGGAGCGCGGCGGCATCGACCGCAATTTCACCAACGTGCTGCGGCAATGGGCGCGGCTCGCCGGCCAGCACATGCGCACCACGCTGGTGTCGCAGGGATCGAACCTCGTTGCACCGGTGGTGCCTCTGCTGCTCTGCGCGCCCAAATTCCTCGACGGCAGCATGACGCTCGGACAGGTGATGCAGGCGGCCTCCGCCTTCACCATCGTGCAGGGCGCGTTCGGCTGGCTGGTCGACAATTATCCGAGGCTGGCCGACTGGAACGCCTGCGCGCGCCGCATCGCCTCGCTGATGATGTCGCTGGACGGCCTCGAGCGCGCCGAGCAGGGCGACGGCATCGGCCGCATCAAGCGTGGCGAGACCAGCAACGAGGCGATGCTGGAGCTGAACGACCTCTCGGTCACGCTCGACGACGGCACCGCCGTGGTCGGCGAGACCGAGGTGGTGATCGAGCCCGGCGAGCGCCTGCTGGTCGCCGGCGAATCCGGCACCGGCAAGAGCACGCTGGTGCGCGCCATTGCGGGGCTGTGGCCGTGGGGCGGCGGCAGCGTCAATTTCCATCCCGACCGGCGGCTGTTCATGCTGCCGCAGCGGCCTTACGTGCCCTCCGGATCCCTGCGCCGCGCGGTCGCCTATCCCGGGGCCGAAGACGACTGGACCGTGGACGAAATCGGAGAAGCCTTGCACAAGGTCGGCCTCGACCATCTCAAGGAGAAGATCGAGGAAGAGGGGCCGTGGGACCAGACGCTGTCCGGCGGCGAGAAGCAGCGCCTCGCCTTCGCGCGGCTCCTGCTGCACAACCCCGACATCGTCGTCCTGGACGAGGCGACCTCGGCGCTCGACGAGAAGAGCCAGGACAAGATGATGAAGATGGTCACCGACGCGCTGCCGAAGGCGACCATCGTCAGCGTCGCGCACCGCGTCGAGCTGGAAGCCTTCCACAGCCGCAAGATCGTGCTGGAGCGGCGCAAGGGCGGCGCCAAGCTCGTCAGCGACATCGACCTGATCCCGCGCAAGGGCCGGCGCAGGCTGCTCGGCCGCTTCCTGCGCCCGCGCAAGCCAGCGCCGACAAGGGCGGCGTGAAGCACTTCTCTCTCCCTCGTCGTCCCGGACAAGCGCAGCGAAGCGGAGCGCCGATCCGGGACCCATACCCACAGGGAGAGATTTGGCGAAGCCTCGGAGTGGGAGTTTGGCGTCACGACTCCTCCCTGGGGTTACGGGTCCCGGGCTCGCTTCGCGCCCCGGGACGACACCGGTGATCGAGCGTTGGAGTCCCCGGCAAAACCGGCTATGCATGCGCCGCTTGCAACGAGGACCACCTGCTTGACGACCGACAACGCCCCTTCGTCCGCGCCGTTCGGCACGTTTGCGCCGAATGCGGCGCAGGCCGCGATCATTCGCCTCGCGACGCAATCGGGGCTGAAGCGCGGCGCGTTCCGGCCCTGGCTGTCGCGGCTGGTCAATCTGCTGCGCGGCGGTCCGGTCGACGTGCAGTATCAGGGCGCCTCGTTCCGCTTCTACCACCAGGGCAGCGCGACCGAGCGCGGCGCGCTGTTCAACCCCGACTACAATCTCGACGAGCTCGACTTCCTGCGCCAGCACACGCCGGCGGGCGGCGTGTTCGTGGACGTCGGCGCCAATGTCGGCACGTTTGCCCTGGTGATGGCGCGGCAGGTCGGGCCCGCAGGCAAGGTGATCGCGATCGAGCCGCATCCGCTGACCTTCGGACGTCTCTCCTTCAACCACGCCGCATCGAAAGCGACGCAGGTCCGCCTGGTGCAGGCCGCAGCAGGCGACAGCGACGGCGAGCTGATGATCGAGAGCGGCGGCGGCAATCTCGGTGCCACCCACGTCGTCACCGGCACGGCCGGCGCCGATGCGATCAAGGTCCCGTCGCTGCGCTTGATGCGCATTCTCGACGAGGCCGGCGTCACGCAGGTCGACGCGCTCAAGATCGACGTCGAAGGCTTCGAGGACCGCGTGCTGACCGGCTTCTTCCGCGACGCGCCGCAAGCGCTGTGGCCACGCGCGGTGGTGATCGAGCATCTGTCACAAAAGGAATGGCAGCAGGATTGTATTGCCGACATGGTCGCGCGCGGCTTTACGATCGCACGCAAGACACGAAGCAATACGTTCCTGTCACGCTGACAGGGGCGAACAACGGAGGTTGCGATGATCGACCATTTGGGTTTCTCCGTCTCCGACTATGAGCGCGCGAAAGCGTTCTATGCCAAGGCGCTGGCGCCGCTCGGCTACAGCCTGATCATGGAGGTCACGGCGGAGCAGACCGGCCACGATCCGGCCGCCGGCTTCGGTGCCGACGGCAAGCCGGATTTCTGGATTGGCGGCGAAGGCGCCATGAACAAGCCGGTGCATGTCGCGATCGCGGCAAAGGACCGCGCCACGGTCGACGCCTTCTACAAGGCGGCAATCGCGGCCGGTGGCCGCGACAACGGACCGCCCGGCATCCGTCCGCACTATCATCCGAACTATTACGGCGCCTTCGTGCGGGACCCCGACGGCCACAACATCGAGGCCGTCTGTCACGCGCCCGAATAGGCGCGCCCCGCGACGACGCGGCAAGGAACATCGGCGCGGCATCGCCGTTGTTGTCCTCTGGACAACCGAACTCGATGATGCCGATGCCGATCGAACCGCCCGAGATTCCACCGGCAACACCGGGGACTCCCACCGAGCCGCCGCCTGGAATTCCGCCGGGCAATCCTCAGCCCGAAATCACGCCGCCGGTGCACGAGCCCGGCGAATCACCGCGGCCCGACGAATTGCCGGGCCGCATGCCTGAAGAGATTCCAACGCGCGGGCCGAACGGGCCGCTCACTCCCGGTCCTGCGACGGACGCAACTCCGCGGCGGGATCACACATGAGGCGAACCATCGCATGTGAGGCGATTGCAACCCACGCCTGAATGCGCAATGAACGTCGGCATAATGAGGTGATTTGCGTGCAGAAATAAATCGGGCCGCGCCCGCTTTGCTCGCCACAATGCGGCCTAACGCGTAGCTGTTCATCCCACCACTTCGTCAAAGAACCTTCCGGGGAAGTTCACCACTATGACCAATCTTCGTTTCGTGCTGCTTGCCACCACGGCTCTGACCGCGATGCAATTGGCAAACACCGCATCGCATGCGCAAGGCGCTTCGCCGCTCGTGGTCGCGCAGGCCCAGCCTCAAGAGACGGGCCCTGACGGAAAACCGAAGCAGCCGCCAAAGGGACCGCCAGGG
>NZ_LBIX01000128.1:0-12895 GCF_028128655.1 Bradyrhizobium sp. CCBAU 45394
CGCGATTCATCGATATCGCAACGGGCGCGAAACTCTGACTCAAAATGTGGGTAATCGTAAGCTTCACCGGATGGATACTGGCAAGCTGTTGTTCCGCATCCATGAGTCGGTGAGCACGGTTGTAAGAGCAGCATGTTTCCGTGTTCTCGCAATCGA
This sequence comes from Bradyrhizobium sp. CCBAU 45394, assembly GCF_028128655.1. NCBI lineage: Bacteria > Pseudomonadati > Pseudomonadota > Alphaproteobacteria > Hyphomicrobiales > Nitrobacteraceae > Bradyrhizobium > Bradyrhizobium sp. CCBAU 45394. Next base: position 157 of record NZ_LBIX01000128.1, read on the forward strand.
TACGCCGAGTCTTCCACACCCACCACCGGCAGTGGCTAACGCTAGTTCCACCGCGCTAGGAATCGATAATTTGACTCCGCCGTTAGCTCCGTGTCGATGGCGCCGCCATGCCCGAACCAAAGCCCTATACTCATGTCCGCCTGATCTGCTGCGATGACGGCGACTTCAACCACCGCTATGAGATTCGCGTCTCGACCTTTGTGCAGTTCGATGAGAATCCGGGCCGGCGATCCGTAACCGGCCAACCAAGCAAGAAAGAAGCGGAAGAGATCGCGAAGGAGATCGCCCGCAGCGAGCGAGCTAGGACCGGCGCTCCAGTCTGGAAATGACTTATCGGCCCGCCAGCGCGAATTGTTGGGCCGGAATGAAGAGAAGCCGGTTCGCACTTCGAGCGCGTTATAGTTCTTCAATTTTCAGGTCGAGATAGATGCGTCGGCAGAGAGCCACGAAAGCCTGAGTGTATCGACCGATCGCATCCACCGCGTCCTGCAAATCGTCTATCGTTACCTGCCATTGAAGTAGTTGAAGCTTATCCTCGCGCTGCTCGTATCGGCGATACTCGAACAGATGCCGCTTCTGCTGGTCTTGAGTGAAGATCAGGAAACCGTGGGCTAGCCAATGCCGCCGTTCCGTCCAATCGTGCAGGTGTTCGATCAATGGCAGGAAGTCGCTTGCGTAGCTGTCGAGAAGCCCACCGCTTTCAGCCATCACCTTGGCGGCATTGATCCTCTTGTCGAGAGCGTATCGAAAGCGACCATCCACCCTCACGGATAGGTCCGCGAGCAAGAATTCACATTGGGCATAGCTAGTAAGATAACGACCACGGAGGTAGGCCGCCTGGTCGATGAGATCACGCACCCACTGTTGCGGCAGTTCGTTCTCTTGCGAAGCGAAGTCCTTAAGGCTCATATTGGTCTCCGCTGGAATGCAAGGGGCCATCGTTCAGGACAAAACATGGGCAAGTTTCCCGGCGGGGTTTGGGGAGTGATCAGCTTCGGTTTGGTCGTCCTATTCGTCTACGAGATGTTCATTGTTGGCAATCCGAAGGCAAAGCAATTTCTAGACGAATGCCATAAGCGCGAGTTGAATGCGATTCCACAGCCGCATTCCGATCCTGACTACGAAAAAGTCGCTGCCGAGTGTCGCCAGCAGTACCGCGATACGTGGAGAAAATAGCGACGCCCCCTATGGCGCCTAGAGGCCCGCTGTTGCTGCGCCCCATCAGAACGCGCTGCTCTCAATCCGGCTCGTCGGAGGCGGGCAGTGATCGACCTCACAGAACGGACGCTTGCCTTTCGGCAAGCTCTGCATAGGCTGCGCACATATTCGCTGGGGACTTCGATGGGCGCTCTTCCTTGGTTTTCCTTATTCGTTTCCTTCTGGCTTGTGTGTGGCTCCGCCCACGCCGAGCGTCGTATGGCGCTCGTGATAGGGAACTCGGCCTATAAGAGCGTTCCGAGGCTCTCCAACCCGGCCAACGATGCCACCCTGGTCGGGGACATGTTCAAGAAGGCCGGGTTCGACTGGATCGACATTAGGACTGATCTCAATGCTGCTGAGATGCGGAAGGCTCTGCGCGACTTCGGTGGACGAGCGCGAGACGCCGAAGTTGCCGTCATCTACTACGCCGGTCACGGCATCGAACTGGACGGGGCCAACTACCTCATTCCGACTGATGCGGCTCTGGAGACCGATAGCGACGTTCTCGATGAGACCGTGGCGCTTGACCGGGCACTGTTCGCCGTCGAGCCTGCCAAGCAGCTTCGGCTCATCATTCTGGACGCCTGCCGCGACAATCCCTTCGCCAAGTCCATGAAGCGAACGGTTGCGGCCCGCGCCATTGGTCGTGGCCTCGCCAAGGTCGAGCCGAATAGCCCGAATACGATGATTGCTTTCGCAGCGAAGGCCGGGTCTACGGCCTCCGATGGCGACTCAAGGAACAGCCCCTTTGCCGCAGCGCTGGTCGAGCGGCTACCAACGCCGGGTCTCGATCTGCGCAAGGCATTCGGCTTCGTCCGCGATGATGTGTTGAAGAACACCAGCTATAGGCAGGAGCCATATGTCTATGGTTCTCTCGGCGGTGATGACGTGCCGCTCGTTGCTGCAAAGCCGATAGCCACCGGGCCTCAGGCAAGCCCCGACGATGCGGTTCGTCGGAACTATGAGCTTGCCATGCAACTCGGCACCCGCGATGGCTGGACAGCCTTCCTCAGCCGATATGCCGATGGGTTCTATGCCGACCTAGCCAAGGGCCAACTCAACAAGATCGCCGCGGAGGAGGCCCGCGCAGCGGAGGTCGAGAAGGCGCGGCAGGCCGAACAGAAGGTTGCTGCCCTTCCCGCGCCCGCACCTTCGCCTGAACCCGCGCAGTCGCCGCAAGAACTCGCCAAGTCGGTGCAGTCCGAACTCCGCCGCGTCGGCTGTCTGGCCGATGCGGAGAGCGGCGACTGGAACATCAAGTCGCAACGTTCCCTGACTTTGTTCAACAAGTACGCTGGAACGAAGCTCAACACGGCGCTCGCAAGCACCGATGCGCTGGACGCGATCAAGGCCCGGTCAGGCCGCGTCTGCCCGTTGGTCTGCGATCATGGTTTCAGGGCAGATGGAGACGCCTGCGTGAAGATTGCATGTCGCGCGGGCTATCGCGTCAACGATAACAATGATTGTGAGAAGGTTCAGGACAAGAAGCCGCCCATCGCCGTCCGCGATCAATCCAGAGTGCGAGATGAGACAGCACCTTCCAAGCAGCAATCATCTGGTCGAATGGTGTGCAATCAGGCTGGCTGTCGTCCCCTCAAGAGTGGATGCACCCTTGTTTCAAGGGGCGGGGCGGCACTGCGGGAAATAGAAATCTGCGACTGATTAGCGGCCAGAAGCTCCTTGAAACGCGACAGCGCTCGCGCGACCGGAACTTTGCTGACGCCTCCTCGTTCCCGGTGAGCGGGCACGAACATGGGCGAAAGCTATGAAATGGATGCTGGTGGTCCTTGTAGGCGGCGTCTCGCCCGTCAACACCGATCTTGTGTTCGATAAGTTCAGCGACTGTCTGGCCGCTGAGGAGCAGATGCGACAGCATTACGCTGATGCCTTCGACGCGTGGGATCGCATTGCAGCGGCAAGGATCGACCGGCGCAGGGACTACAAGAAAGCCCGTGACCTTGAGGAGAAGCGACTGTTGAGCAACGTGGGGACGTGTGTCCCGCACGGCGGCGGTGATCAGCAGCCGGTCGCGGCTCCGCAGCAGCAACCTCCCGCTACATCGTCGCAGCAGCCTGCTACGCCATCCCCGACGCAGCCAACACCGCAGCCGCCCCCGCGAACCTGATGCTGTTGCCCTCCCCACGGGGGGCGACGCACTCCCCCGTCAATATCGCGAGAAGTCCATGAACCGAGTCAATGGTAAGCCCGGTGCCCCTGGGGATATCGTTCTTTTTATGGGTTCCAACGCCTAGTTGTTAGCGCCAAAATGGTGGCATAAGAAAACACACGCGAAGTAATATTGGGCAATTGAAACTCAGATGACTGATGATTTGCCGGTACCAAGCGGGGATAGCACCCTGCCAACAATGAGCGATTGGATAGCGAGCTGGCTTGGGTTTCAGCTTCCCAGCATTCCAATGCCTCAAACGGTCAAGAACTTCGACAAGGCGGTAGGAAAGATCTTGCTTGCCGCGGGAGAGAACGCTGAAGCCCGCATCAAAGCCAATACCGGTAAGGCGAAGGCCAAGGGCAAAATTGATATTGATGGGATGTATCGAACGGCTGAAGACAAACGGAAGCTGGAGAACCGTGCAGCGACAGTTCAGATCGCTGTTGACGAGATGAACAACAAAGCGGCGCAGCAGGATGCTGGGTCCGAAATCGACGACGATTGGCTAAATCTCTATGCGAAGATAGCGGAAGACAAAACGTCCGAAGAACTCCAGAGTTTGTTCGGGAAAATCTTGGCCGGTGAAATTCAGAGGCCGGGAACGTTTTCCCTCAGAACGCTTCAGTTCCTTTCGACCCTTTCAAAATCCGACGCTAATGAGATCTCGAACTTTTTCTCGTATGTTCTGTTTGACCGCATTGTGCCGAACGCCAACGCACTTCCACACGGTCCCGAGATACACGCTCGATTGCTAATGGAAGAACTGGGGCTTGCGAGCAGTCCGACTGTATTCTCCGGCCTCATATGGAACATCAGCATTCCTGCAAATACCAACATCATCATGACAGCGTCCGGTTTTGGAATACTGATAATCAATCGGACGACGCGAGAGATAAACTTCCAACTCGAAGCGCAAATTCTATCAACGCCAGCGCGGGAGTTGGTGAAGATCGCCAACCCGCCTGCTGCGAATTTTGAATACATAAAGTCAGTGTCTCAAATCATCTTTGAGAAAATTAGAAATGCGGGGTTTTCAGAAGAGATTGTGAACAATGGCGCGGTTGCAGTCCAAGCTGGCCCTCTGATTTCGGCCAACACAATTGTGCCGAGTTATGTTGCGTCTATGCCGGGTCAAGCACCGTTGAGTTAGGCAACGAGGCTCAGCCGTCTCGGCCTCTCATAATGCCCAACCTACCGACGCCGTAGAGATTGCTTCCGCCGGTGGCGTGAGAGATGGTTGCCGTCGCTTCCCTCAAAGCCCCCACGTCGCAAGCTGCTGTTCAGCATTGGCCGGGTTCAGGATGATCCGGGTAACGGCCATCCTCTCCAGCCCGACAGTCCTCGCGATCTGGCTGGTGTTCATCGTCCCTTGGTCAGCAAGGGCTATCACCTCCTGAACCTGCTTACGGGTGAACGTGGGCTTGCGGCCTCGATACGTTGCGGGGCTCTCAGCCTTGGCGTGGGCGATGCCAGCCTTCTGCGCATCCTTCGTCGCTTCTGCCTGCGCTTGCGCAGTTGCGGCCATGAAGCCGATCAGCGCATCCCTCACAGCCATCTGCATCGGGTCGGTCGTTGCTCCATCGAACGTCATCTTGTTGATGACCGTCCTGATGACGACACCCCGACGCATGAACTCCCTGATGGTGTCCACGACATCGATGTAGTTGCGGCCAAGCCGGTCCACCCAACGCACAACGAGGGTGTCACCCTTCCTCAGTAGATCGAACAGCCGTTTGCCTTGCGGACGTTCCGCAAGCTTGGTGCTGACACCGCTGACGCCTTCGTCGGCAAGAACCTCATCGATCTCGAACCCTTCGGCTCTGGCCTGTTGGGCCTGATGTTGGATGGTCTGATCGGCTGTCGAAACGCGAGCGTAGAAGATCGTGGTCATGATGCCTTGCCTGTGATCACAAAGGTGATGATCACAGATCATGTGCTCACAGATCGGATGTCAACCCTTGTGAGCGCAGTTTTCGGGTCTGATCACTGGACTGAGCAGAAATGAGTAGGTCAACCAGTCAATCCTCAAGGTCTTCAAGGACGCCTCGCGCCACGTAATGCAGCAGTAGCGAAATGGCCCACGAACCGATCCAGGCAGCAATCGTGGCGAGCCGTGGTCCTGCCGGTGTGCCTATGGCTTCCAGCATCCTGATGTAGTCTGCGGGAGGAATAGCCAGCATGGCGTAGTATGGAGTGGCGACACCAGCGATAAAGAACGTGAGCGCGACGGTGTTGATGTAGGTTGCTCTGAGCTTGCGCCGTTCGATCCGCGCCGCCTTGCTCAACTCCGTTGATGTCATGTGCTTGCCCCCACCGGCCACCCCACAGGGGACACGCTGGCCTCCAGACTACCGATTACCGTCTCAAAAGTTTGCCAGAGTTTCAGACCGGCTCTGCGGCGTTGCCGCGCCTCCGCTCTTTTGTCGTCGTTACATCATCGCTTTGATGATCGCGGCAATGCCAAAGAGACAGGCCGCAACATTAATGCGGATGATGACCGTCGTAGTCCGGCGCGGCTGCATAGTTTGCTCTCATGAAGCACCCCGCGTCCAGTTGTGAGCGGCGCGATTTTGGACTGATTCGATGTGGAGCCAAATCCGTAGCATCACGGGTCCCCACAAAGGGTGAGGCTTGCATTGCCAAACAGTAGGGGGTACGCGCCAAGCAACCAGACAACCGCATACCAAAGAGAAAGCTCGCTCGATGGGAATTCGCTTGGACACCGTCTGACTTGAGCGTTATCGCTGTCAAAGGTCTCGAAATACGGAGAAGAGCATCCATGAGATTCGCTTGCGCGATTCTATTTCTGGCGATGACGCAGTCCGCGGTTGCGCAGCAACAAGGCACCACAATCACTCTGTCCTGCAACGGAACGAGCAAGTTTACGGCGACATCCGCCGCAGACCTGAAACCAGACCCGGTCACCAATCTCGGCATCATCGTGAACGCGGGGAATCGAACGGTCTCGTTCCTTGACAACGTAATACCGATCACGACCATCACTGCGACACTTGTTGCGTTCAGTAGCCAGTACGCAAAGAGGAAGCCGACTATCTCTGGCGGGATCGACCGGGTTACCGGGAGTGCTGATCTCGATTGGTGGTATGAGAACGTCGGCAACAACACCCATTGGGACCTTACGTGCCGTCCCGCCACTCGGCTCTTCTGAGGCCCCACGGGGGACACGCGGGTCTCAACACAAGCGACTATGCCTCAAAAGTTTCCAGATTTTCAGACCCGATGCAAGCGCCTGCGCGCGCTCAAGCAACGCCGATCTCTGTACGTGCTCGGCAAGTAAGCATCTACGCGAATCCGGCCAAAGTTGACCGTCCGTTTACATGTACGGGCAGCTCTTCCACCATCAGTCTTTCGGGTCCTAAAAGAGCGCCACGGCCTTTGTGGCGGACGTAAAAGTCCAGACCTGATATCGCGTGCTGGATTGATTACCCCTGTCGGGTCGGTTGCCTCCTTCGTGGAATGCGAACTATGATTGCATGAAAGGCGGCATCCCCGCCTCCACATGATGCTGGCGGGAAAAACGAATGTTGACGAATGCGCTGAACCAGATTCTTTACGGCCCTCCGGGCACGGGCAAGACATTCGCGACCGTGGAACTGGCACTGGAAATTCTGGACCCAGAATTTTTAAAGGCCCATCGCCTAGATCGTAAAGCGGTGAAGCGACGTTTCGATGAGTTATCTTCATCCGGTGATGTGCGTTTTGTTACCTTCCATCAAAGCTTTAGTTATGAAGATTTTGTAGAAGGGCTACGAGCAGATCGCGATGATGATGGTCAATTGAAGTACGCGGTTGAAGACGGTGTCTTCAAGACTCTCTGCAATTCCGCCGCCGCCCGTGTAACTCGGAAAACGGACACTCCTATCGATATTGAAGGTCGGCGCATTTGGAAGATGTCGCTGGGAAATACGTTAGGGGACGACGCGTATATTTACGATGAATGCATTGAAAATGGGTACGCGCTACTTGGATACGGTAGCGACGTAGATTTCAGCGGCTGCAAGACTCGCGATGAAGTCTTTGAGCGATTTGTCGCTGCTGGCAAGTTGGACGAAAAGGATTCCTATGCCGTAACGGCTGTCACAAACTTTCTGCTGAAAATGAAGAAAGGCGACCTCCTCGTCATCTCGGAAGGAAATACCAAGTTCCGTGCGTTTGGTGAGGTGACTGGCGACTATCGGCCGTTGGCTCGCGAGACTGATGGCGATGACAAATACGGACAATGCCGCGACGTGAAGTGGTTGCGGGTTTATTCACCGTCGCTTCCGCACGAACAATTGATGCACAATCAGTTCAGTCAAATGACGCTCTATGAGCTCAAGCCGAGCGCCATAGATAGGGTTAAGCTAGCGGCGCTGCTAAATTCCACGAGCGCAAATGTTTCATCCGCTGAGAGCACAAGGTCGCCGTTCCGAGTCGGTGATCGATTTGGGACCGGTTACGACGTGGTTCATATATCTCCGGATATTGTTGAATTAATCAAACCCAACAAGCGGCGCCTTCCGATCGGTATGAGTTTGATTAGGGCGCTCGCGGAATATGTCAGTCAAGGTGATCTGACCCTAGCAGATATAAAGGAAAAGCGCGTCTTCGATAGGGTGCCAAATACCCTACTAGAACCGTACCTCGTTAACGGCTACGAGAACATCCTATCGGCATTGGTAGAGCGGTTTTTGAGTAGCGCGCATGCGGATTCAACACCGAAAAGAGTTCCCGTGGATAGCCCGAAGGTCCTTATTATTGACGAGATCAATCGGGGGAATGTGTCTAGGATTTTCGGTGAGCTTATCACGCTGATCGAGCCATCCAAGAGAGCGAATGCTTCAGAGGCACTAGAACTGACGTTACCTTATTCAAAGACGCGGTTTAGCGTGCCAGCTAATTTGTACATTATCGGGACAATGAATACTGCAGATCGTTCCCTAACTGGCTTAGACATCGCCCTGCGTCGCCGGTTCGTGTTTAGAGAGATGCTTCCCTTGCCTGAGCGGCTCAAAGACGTCGAACTGCAAGGGCTAAATATTGGAAGACTATTGGCGGTTATGAACAACCGAATTGAGGTTCTGTTGGATCGCGACCACCGCTTGGGCCACGCTTACTTTTTGTCTCTGAAGGATGACTTAAGCCTTGATAATCTCGCATCGATTTTTCGACAACAGATCTTCCCATTGCTGCAGGAGTATTTCTTTGATGATTGGAGTCGTATCCAGCAGGTCTTGAACGACCATCGCAAAGCTCCTGTGAACAGATTCTTGCAACAGCCGAAGGCTGATATGGCAATGCTCTTTGGTGAGCAGACGACGGCAAGCGACCGAAACGAACGCTGGATAATCAACGACGATGCGTTCTCCAGAATTGAAGCGTACCTGGGAATAATTGACCATCAAATCTTGGCAGAAGCCGTTGGCGTCGAACGAGAGGCCGTGCATGGCGATCTAACCATTAAGCAATTGCAGAGCGGAACGATCGAGCTTTGGAAAGGCGGAGTCCGTCTAGAACCAGCCAGGCCGACTCTTTTGGCAATCGCCAACGAATTGGGTCTGGACACCAATTACCTATCCGGTACGCAGTTGAATACTCGCGACATGGGAAAACGAGTGATAGACGCCATTGGGAAATGAACGCTTGAAGCGCCTTGTCACAGTTCGGGAATATGCTTGGCTGACAACGAGCGAAGTGGAGACGTCGTCGCTTGACTATGGACAAGTATCATCATCTGCCTTTGACTGGCTCTGTAAACTCAGCAGTTCATTCAATTCCGGCGCAGCTCTGACGCAAATCAAAGACCAAAGCTGGCTGCAACTCGACAACTATGTTGGTGTCGTCGAAACGCCGTGCGGAACGCAGTTGGAAATCCTTCCAAAGCATTTTGTGGAGGGGGACTGCATCGAAGAGAGCCGTGCCTTGTTACTCAAAATGATGAGAACGGCGTTTGACCTGCCCACTAGAGGGGTCGGCGAAGCTCACTTGCAACTTTTCAACGCGCCTATAAGCGAGTGGGTAATGCACCAATTCTTGGAAGCTTTCGACCACTTAGTAAAGCGAGGAGTGAGATTCGAGTATAAACGTGTCGAAGAGGAGGCGCGGGTCTTGCGCGGACAGCTCAATCTGAGTGAGCAAATCCGACAGCGCCCGGAGCGTCAGCACCACTTCCAGATACGTCATGATATCTTCTCACCCGACAGACCCGAAAACCGATTACTCAAACTCGCGTTGGAGCGGGTGTGCAAGGCTACCCAAACCCCGTCTAATTGGCGATTGGCGCACGAGTTGCGCAGTCTACTTGCCGAAATACCCGCAAGCGATGATGTTAAGTCTGATTTCGCTAATTGGCGAAGCGACAGGCTGATGAGCCATTACCGCTGCGTCAGACCGTGGTGCGAACTGATACTTAATCAGCAGATGCCTACAGCAGTCGCAGGAGAATGGAAGGGCATGAGCCTTCTATTTCCAATGGAGAAATTATTCGAGCGCTATGTGGCGGCTTGCTTAGGAAGATCTCTAGCCACTGATGCTGAAATGACCAGGCCTAGTAATCAGTATCTGTGCTCGCACGACGGCGGTCCGATGTTTTGGCTGGAACCGGATATGATGATTGAAAGCGGCAAGTTACGTTGGATTCTGGACACGAAGTGGAAGCTTATCGATTCTTCAGATAGAAAAAATAAGTATGGTCTGAAGCAATCAGATTTTTATCAGTTATTTGCATATGGGAACACCTATCTACGCAATAACGAAGATGGGAGGCTTGTGCTCATTTATCCTAAACGAGCCTTGTTCGATAAACCTCTGCCCGTTTTTTCTTTTTCGGAACATCTAGTACTGTGGGTGTTACCCTTTGATCTGGAGACGGGGCGTCTGGAGAATTTCGCATTGTGCGGCCTTCCGTTGACTACTGCCTGATTGATCGCACATCCTGCGTCCAGTAAGGCGCGTATCCCCGACGCCGCCCACCGCGCTGGCATTTCGCATCGATTTGCAGCACAAAATCTGGATTCAATCAGATTGGCGACTATCAGCCTCAGCATATAGCCGTTCCGAAGCTGCGCCAACTAGGTCGGACCCTTGACAGTCAAAGCAATCCCGCTCCGGCATGGTCTTTGAAGATTTCGCTATCGCGCACGTACCCACGAAGCGTTTCGATCGACCTGTGTCGGCTCACATCCATCATCTTGAAAATGGAAGCGCCTGTCGATGCCGCAGATGTCAGAAAGCCCGACCGCAAGGAGTGGCCGGAAAATGTGTCTGCATCCAATCCGATCCTTTCTGCCATCTCCTTAATGACGTTGGCGACCGACCGCGACGTCAGCCGAGCGTTCCTCACCCTGTTCGCCTTGTTGATCGGACGAAAGAGCGCACCGGCTGTAATCTCGGCGGCGATCAACCATTCGCGCAACGCTCGCACGGGACAGGCTACGGTACCGCGCATTACTGCAATCACCGACCCCATTCCTTCCTGGTCGGTCTTCGAGCGGCGAATGATGATGCGCAGGCCCAGCTCTACTTCTTCTATATCGGCGACATCCAGAGCCACCAGCTCTGAGCGGCGGAATGCTCCTGCAAAGCCTAGGAGGACCAAGGCGCGGTCCCGCTTCCCACGAAGGGAATTGGGAGATGCTGCGACCATCGCCTTGACATGCTCGGCCAACGCAGGAGCTTTGCGAGCCTTCGCCGTCCCGACCGAGCGGCGAATGCCCCTGAGGGTCGCCTTCACGGCCTCCGCGTCCGTAGGGGTAGGGAGGCCCGCCAGCTTATGAAAGTAGCGGATCGCGGCCAGGCGTCTGGTCAGAGTCGAGGGCCTTCTTCCTGCCTCGGCTTCGGCAGCCAGAAAGGCTGCCAGGGTCTCGGCAGACGCGGGCAGGGCGGCTGATACTCCCTTAGCCTCACACCAGGCCACAAACAGCCCGTGGTCAGTTTCATAGGCCCTTCGGGTGCCGGGAGCCTTCTCCGCCTTGGCATAGCTGATGGCCGCCTCTAGGTCCTGGCCAAGCGACCCAGGGATCGTAGGGAGCGGCTCTCGAACAGCGGGAAGAGGGGCCATGCAAGATACTTCCGATAAGGACAATTATCGGAATTGAAGGTACACAACCGTAGAATGTATTGCCAGGCGTAGATTGTGGGCATTCCGCACACAGCCATGGGCCAAAACATTAGTCTGGCAGCGGTGCGGCTCCAAGTTCCGGCCCGCGTCAGCCCTGTAGGCTGACGTCCTTAGCGTCGGGTTGGGAGGTCTCAAACGAGTCAAAGCGCGGCTTTGGCGGGGAGGGCAGCTGTTGGCGCAAAGCGGGCGCTCGCAACAGAGCCGATGCGCTCATCATGCCCGAACATGCCTTCGCACCGGATCTTGCGCAGTATCAAAGGACGCCCTCTTGTCCAATAAATTCCGGCGAAGGCACAGTCGGGATCCTACCGGCACCTTCAGGAAATCCTTCGCGGGCTTCCGGCAGCGTCGCATGTGCTCCCACGCGGATGCGCAAGCCATGCTTTTTGGTTCATCTCGTAAAGTGCAGGATTCCTGCACCTAACGCGTGAATGGCGACTGTCGATCTCGGGAGCATTGATGTGACGAGCACGGATTGTTGTATCTGAGGAAGGGCAGAGGAGGTAACCCATATAGGTGATTGCAAAATTCGCATCTCTGTCTAACGATGCATGCATACGTCTTCCATCGCTCCACGTAGAGGCGGGCAAAACGCCTCTTAACTATTTTCCGGCCGATATAGCCGTCGCGCGGGCGGCCTTGAATGTTGCCGACCGTCAGGGGCGGCGCGCGATTGAATACGATTGCGACTTATGAATCCAATTGCGGATGAGTAAAGGCTTCGCAAGGACGATCCTTTGCAAGGACGATCCTCGGAATCTGATCATTAAACTCAGCGAGATCTGTCAGCCACTAGGATTTAGGGGTAGCAGATGGCAAAAACGAATCATTCGCCCACGATCGTAGCCAAGTCCACCGTTGCTACCGCAAGCCTCTCCGAGAAAACCAACCTGACGGACAGCAACACGCTGGATGCCGCGTCAGGAATGATCACGTTTGCAGATCAAGATCACGGCAACACGCATACGTCTTCCGTGTTTCTAGTCTCGGCAGTGACGTCAAACGCAATACCTGTCCCTCAATCTAGTCAAAATGCGATTTCCTCCGCTTTTTCGGCGGGCGTGACCAGCGAGAAAAAAGGGACGGTATCTTGGTCATTTTCTGTCCAAGACAAATGGCTCGACTTCTTGGCACAGGGGCAGACGCTTACAATAACGTACAATGTAAACATTGCGGACAATAAGGGCGGGAGCGTTACACAGCCGGTGACTATTGTGGTCACTGGAACGAACGATGCACCGACGACGAGA
>NZ_LBIX01000129.1:0-13404 GCF_028128655.1 Bradyrhizobium sp. CCBAU 45394
TCATCGCAATGGACTTCCACCATCTATTCCTTGCCGGTCTCCCGGCGCACCCAAAGTAGTGTTAGGGCGCGGATTCATTAAGGCGCAGCCATAGCCTGACTGACGCGAGTTGAACGAAGGCAAGGTAGTTGTCCTGACATCTGCTCCATTTTGATCTTCGCATCCAATGCCGGCGAGCCCGGGTGGATGGTCTCGTTACTCGATGAGTTGGCCCGACACTTCTCGAGATTACCGCCTACGAAGAAAACGGCCAACGAAGACCCTCCTCACCCAGGCAACCCGGAAAGATCCCGAGCCATTCTGATGGCGAGGACACAATGACGCTGGCGCCTGCCATAGGCAATCCGCTCCTCCCGCCCGGGCGGGAGTCGAAAACTCCGGCTGGAAGCCGGAGTTTTCTTTGTGCTATTATAGGCACCAGCTCTCGTAAACCGCCGCCAGTACAGTGCACCTCACGGCTTGAGCCGAATTGGCTTGGGCTTCGTTCCGTCCAAGGCTCGATCGTAAGCCGCAGGTGTCGGTTGGTCTGCGCTCCTGCTCCACCTCAAATGGATTGGTAGAGATCTCACGTCACATGAAGTCTCCATCCGAGTCGGATTCTGATGAAGGTTCATCATCGCTCGACGCTTTGGAGAGATACATCGAAGAATTGGTTGCGCGCTGCCATTCACCATCCCTATATCTCCACTGGCTGGACTGGGTGGGATCAAGTACCATATCATCGGGATCCACATGAACGAAGCCCAGTTGTTCTGCACGGGCTCTCGCTTCGTCATTGGCAGGACGCCAGTTCACTAGCGGCCGTTCGCCGTCTTGCCGTAGTTGGTGCTCGAGCAGAATATCGCCGGCGTTACCGACGAGCGGATGTGCAACCTGAAAATCCACGATTGATGTGACATCAGTCCGTCCGGGAAACAGTTCTCGCCACCGCTGGCTGGTGAACTCAGTCGCCATAGGAAATCCGGCTTCCGTTCTTTGGAGGCCGACGCTCGTATTTCCTAGTTGGTAGCTGTAATATCGCGCGGCATCGGAATCCCTTCGGATCGCGAAACTTCTGGCGGTATCCGCGGTGCGATTAGCTCTTTCGGATACAAATTCTGAGTATTCCTGCGGATTGTTGGCGATACGATCGATTTCTTCACCATGAAAGCTCCTCACCCGCTCCCGGAATTCGGCCCGGTTGATCTCAATAACGGGAGGTCTTGAGTTGAGGTAATAACTCGGCTGCGAGGATGAGCTGGCACCCGAGTCCTGCAATCCCATTCTACGGAACGCGTCCGCAAAATCGTCGGCATTCCTGTGCTCCGGGGAGCTAGCGTAATGATACTCATCGTAGGATGGAACATGCGACGTATTGTTAACTCGATCGTCCATGACGACCACACTCCTATGGCGATTGCATTGTGTTTCAGGTCGTTAGACCGGACTCCGCAGATAAGCAGCTTAGCTGTCCGTAAGCTGACGCCGAGAAATTAACGGAAAACTAGGTGTTTGGCCCCGGCATTTCTGCAGCGGATTGAGTTTGAATCGTTCCGGCTTGGAAGTTCAATCCTGAATCCAAACAGACCCTAGCTAGTCCACGTCGAGCCGATTCCAGATAGTGGCACGTGTGCCTCTGTGAGCGCGATCGTTCGGCTGGCAGCATCTCTCGGTTCTGCACGCCGCTTGGCGGAGAAAAAGTCTCACGGATCAATCATCGCCGCGGTGAGCGTGCCGTGGCTGACGGAGCGCAAGTACCTCGGTCATTCGGCTGTTGGCGGCTGGTCCCGCTGCATACGTTGAGGCGCCCGACCCGGACATCATCATGAGGCGCTACGCGACCTCGGAAAGAACCATGACCCCAGCTGGCATCAAAGGTTCAACTATAGACCGGTCCGATGCCTGACTAACCATCATACCTCAGCCGCACCGGCGCCGTGGCTCCATCGGCACGAGCGCTACCGTCGTGCCGTTGGCGAGATCAAAAGGAAAGCTTGACAACAAACCGCAATTAAAAGTTTTTCTTGAACAATCAACGGCGCCGAGCGCCCTGCGAGACAATTTCCAGCCGGGAAATCTTCGAGACAGGGCTGTGGCTAAGACGATGTCTTCACTCGCGATCATAAATCGCAAGCGGTCTTCGCCGTCGAAACCGTCTTCCAAGAAACTTCATCAAAGATGAGGAGGCGCTGGAGCCCGTTCCGCGACATTGGGAGGCCATCCAGCACGTGCGTGAAAAACGTCTCAGCGCGGATCGGCAAAGCTGATGTGCGACAAAATTTCTATGGCCATAGAGGGCGGCCCGCGAGCCGCCCTACCGCGCCAGTAGCCAGCGCTGCTGAAAATTACCGCTGATGTCCGAGTCCGATTCCGAGATTTAAGGCCTTCTGGCGTAGCGCACCGACACTGCGTTTGGTCATTTTTGCTATTTTTATGACCGGGGTCCGAGCCTTCGAGTGGACTTTGAGCTCTTTGATATCTGCCTTCGTCCACTCGCGCCGCTTAACGCGATTCTTGGTTGCTTTTTTCACGATGAATGTTCCTTTTGAGAGGAGCGGCTTGTAACATAGTTTTTTCTGAGCGACACCGCAAAAAAGAGGCAATCATAGGAACTCGCGCCAGGATATAAGCTCGGTCATGTTTTCCGAAGACAAGGAGTCTGGACTAGTGCAGCTGTGGAATTGTAAACTTCGTACAGACGCCGTGTTGAGAGGCTTCTTGAATGCGGCCCCCAATCGACGCCTTTCTATTCGAAGCTGAGCACGTAAACGAACATGTTCTGGAATGAGCGAGCCAAGCGCGATGAACCTGAACAGCTCCAACTCGGGGCAATCGACTCAAGGAAAAGCTCCAATACTTATCCTGAGGAAGCCGCAGCGCCGTGCGGCCGCTTTTCAAAAGAAACCTTGCTCCTTAACCCTAATGAAGGGAGATACCCGTTGCCGTCGACGCGGTAAGCAAGGTTCTCGACGGCATCCTGCCCAGAGTGTTTCGAAGAATGGATCAGCGTAGATCGCCGCGTTGGCTACGCGTGTGACGAGGTCTCAACTGCCGCCTTCGACCTATTTGAGATCAAACTACGTCGGTGGTAACCGCGCTGTTGGACATCTTGGCGAATGAGATCGCTCACTGAGCGCACCGCCCGCTTCTTTCGCTTCCAATTGCCGTCCAATCCCGCGGGGATCGCAAAGCCTCGCGGAACGACCAAAAGATCGTGTCTTCCGTTCAAATAAATATCGAACATGCCGTCCCTCGTTTGACACGAGCGTAGATCGCCGGCTCATCCATTTGGTGACATCGAAGCAACAGTCGTTTAAAGACTCTACGCGAGTTTTTTCCGGATTTCGCCCGCACTTGAGCGTGCATACCGCAGAGCGCACCACGATATCGAGTGCACCAAAGGAACACAGAGCGGAGGCTCTGGCCCGCATTGGCGCGAACAGGCTGTAACAAGCGCCGCAGGGCCTAACCGGTGTCCATCAGTGACGCCGCTCTGGCGGGGCTGAGACGGCAGAATGTAGTCACCAAGGCGTCGGCCCCGATTCCGCGACCACCATCGCCGGTACGAAGCCCGTTGATGGGCGGCATCCTTCGGCTCGGGACGAAACGACCGTCGCCATCGCAGCAGCAATGAGCGCGAAACGCCATATCGCCGCGACCTGACGCGGCGCCTGTAAGCTCTCCAGAACCATCTTGAGCTTCTCGTCCTCGGACCAGCGCCGCCGTCGGCCTGTGTCCACTACTTCGAGCCGTTCGACTTGGGCACCGCGCCTATCACGGAGGGGTGGACACCCCCTCACAGCTTCCCTGGGCAAGGTGGCGGTGCATGATTCGAAAAGGATGTTCCCATGTCAGGAGTTGGTACAATTGAATTGGATCTTGCGAAATACGTGTTTCAGGTACATGGCTCGGGTGTTTCAGCAGCCGTGATCTTCCGCAAGCAGCTGCGACGAGATAAGGTACTCAAGTTTTTTGCCACCCAGTCGGCCTCTACGGTTGCCATGGAAGCCTTGGCGAGCAGCCATCATTGGGGCGAGAGATCGCAAAATTGGGGCATCAGATTCGCCTCATTGCATTGGCCTTCTTTGAAAGCCGGCTTGCTCAGGAGTCAAGATTTTCGGCGAGGAACTGATTGAACGCGATCAATCGCGAAAGCGCAGCGGGAGGATATCTCACGACCGAACGCGCAGGGCCTTTTCGTTTGGGCAGTCTTTGAGCGGATTTGCATGGTTCTGCCTCTCGAGGTCGGCGGCGCAGCGGGTCTTGGCCTGAGGCAGGCCGCACACCCGCTGCAGATCGCGCAATACGTCTCCATGTGGCAGCAAGCGCATTCTCGAAAAAACCGGCAAGTCGAGGCGCTTGCTTAAGACTTCAGGAGAGTCCGGTTTTTGCGCCATGGTTCGAAAGGCGGATGTGGCAGATTGAGCTCACGTGCGATCGCATCGATGTCCTGATCACGCCTAGATTCACAGATTGACCCCACACTTCAAGTTGCAGGCTTCCCTGGCCAAAACCAAGCTACCCTCCCCATGCCGACGGCAATGCAGGCGGAGCGCGAAGCTCTATCACATCGGCGAAGACTGTCCAATCGCGGACACTCTTTTGCTTGCAGAAATCGGTCTCCGCCTGCTCTGCAGCAGCACTCAGCGAGGCGGCATCGACCTTGAACGCTGCCTGACAGGCACGATGTTCGTGGCCGGTATCGTCACGAACGGTCTTAATGAACCGAACGTTAAATGAAGGCATGACAGCCTCTTCCTGTGGGTTTACTCATCCACCATTCTGCCATTCGCGCCACAAGAGTATTTGATCTGCCTCAAGCAGCATCCCCAAGAGGTTGTCCGCTCCTCCGATCGAAATAAGGTCGAGACTTGGGTAACGCGGCGCGAGCGCTCCCGTCGGCCCGCAAACCCCGCAATAGCTCTCTGTGCAGCTTGGCGGACCGCACTCTGTTTTGAGCCGACGGACAGCGCCTTCTGGTCTGCTCATGCCCTCGACCGACAAAATTGAGTCGATGATCGAGGAACGTCTCGAAGAGACGATTGAGAACAGCATGCACCGTCACGCCCGAGATGCCGGCTATTGATCTCTATCGATCCCATACTCAACCGCTGGCAATATCGAACCTCGAGCCGCCGCGAACTTTGCACGCGATACTTGGTCTCACGAGGCATCGCCGCAAATACCGGGTCATTGGCCAATCACCGGGTAGAGCCATTTCTGACGCGCGCCGGCCGCCGGGGGCTATCGACGGCGAAACCTACGCGCACGTGATCATGGCCAATGAGGCGAACCGCCTCGATCTCGGTCCTGACGGTCCACCCTGCCGCCGCGACAGCAAAGCCGATGATCAGGCTTGTCACAGCCAGCGTTTCGATAAGCCCAAGGTTCAGGACTTCCGCGCGAAAGCCTATGGCTGGGATTAGCCCCGGCAAGGCTACCGACAATGCGAGGCGAGCGATCAAATTACCATCTGCTTGCCGGCTATCGCAGCATTGAGGACAAATGCTGTCGTGGCCCATCCGCGTGCGGTGCGCCTCAAATCAACCCTGCTACACGCTGGCGTGTCGCGGACCAACGCGACGCTCTGGCGGATCGCACGAGTTGTGACATGTCGCCTGCCAACGCGGGCCTGTCCGGCTCGCAGCGGCCGCTCGGGCTCGGCCATTCTGGACGCGCATCAGCTCCTTTTTTGACCTGTATCAATTACTGCGACGGCTGCCTACTGATACAAGTGATCTTCCAGTCCAAGGTCAGACACATGGCAGACAGAAAGACTTGGCGCCCCATCATCTTTTCATGTCCAGATACCGGCGACCTAGTTCAAGGACTGCTGCCGGACGCACCCGAACCGTGTGCCGATGACCTGCACCCGATAGCCTGCGTCGCTTGCGATGGCGCACTTCATCGACCTGCGGACCGGCGCGCGATGATCGGTGCCGAGCGCATCATCCGAATGGCGTCAAGCGATTTCCGGCATCTTCCCATTCTAGCTTGGGATGCCGCCCGCTCGCAAGGGCGCGGCTGAAGTCATCATAACCCAACGCCCCACGCTGACGCCGTGGGACAAGGAGATTCCTCACCAACGAAGGATGTTTCGACATGACGGACATTTGTCCCGCCGCGGGCCAAGTTGCGGGAGCGGCAGTCCAGTTTAACTTCTGCAGAACAGCGATGAATACCAACCGCCGAAGGCTCGAGCTGATCCAGATCGATTCGACCGAAGCCCGGGAGTTGTTTCGCAGCGCCAATCCTAATATTTCGGTCGGTGAGCGGATCAGGTCCCGGCACGATAGGTGCCACGGCGCCGCGGCCGATAAAACCCCGGTCACGGCTGACGCGATCGAGACCACGCGCCGCCTGGGCAATATTGGGCTGAGCCTGTTCGCACGGCGGCCAAGCGATCGCTTCCTTAGTGCCCAGAAGGTTGCCTGAATTTGTCAGCCCGCAGCGATGAACCCCGTTCAGGATCTAATGGCGACCTGACCTGGGAGCTACTCGAAACGGCGCCGCCCTTTGCTCGAGATTTGGAGATTGCCGTGATCGAGGGTAACACCATTCACCGGGTGGTCTTTCCTTGCCGCCGGATCTTCGGCGGCTGGATCAAGGCCAAGACCGGAGAACACGTCACCGTGCAGCCGACGCACTGGCGCATCTGGCCGAGATAGCTGCGGCCATCCTGCACAATAGATTGGCGTGAGTTGAGACGCGGACTGCCTCCGGTGGCCTCTCGGGGGAAACAATGTAAAGTCGATCGAATGAGAGGGGCTGCGAGGAAACATGCCGGACCACATCTGGTACCGCTATGGCACTGCCGCGGCCGTCGCCGGGCTGGCTCTCGTACTGCGCCCAGCGCTAAATCGGTATCGTCCGGACCGCACGTTCACGATCATCTACCTTCCAGTGGTCGTTTTTGCCGCTCTCGCCGCGGCCGCGGACGGACCAACTTCGCTACCGTGCCCTGCCTCATCATCAGCGTGGCCTTTCTTGCGAAAGGCCTCATCACCGATTCCGCAAACATGATCAATATCGCGGAATTCGCGGTACTTGGCCCCCTCCTTGGCTTCATGGGCAATCGGCTGCGGCGGGAATCAGAGCAGGCGCGGTATAGGCTAGCCCTTCTGCAGTTGATCCTGAACACCGTGCCGGAAGCCATGATCGTGATTGACGAGAAGGGCATCATTCGCTCGTTCAGCGCCGCGGCAGTGCGTTTATTTAGTTGCTCTCCGGACGAAGTCGTCGGAACGAATGTATCCAGGTTGCTGCCGGAGCCCTGCCGCGCCGAGCATGACCACCACATCGAACGTTATCTGAGCAATGGCGAGCGGCACATCATCGGCATCGGCCGCATCGTGGTCGGTGAACGGAGCGACAACTCGACCTTTCCGATGGAGCTTGCCGTCGGTGAGGCCAAAGTGCGCGGCGAACGGTTCTTCGGTTTCATCCCAAATCTCACCGAACGGCGAGCGCAGAAACGGCGCTTGCAAGAGCTGCATTCTGAACTCGTGCACGTGTCGCGGCTGACCGCCATGGGTGAGATGGCATCGTCTATTGCCCATGAGATCAACCGGCCGCTCTCCGCAATTACAAACTACATGCGCGGCACAAAGGCTCTGCTGGCGCCCGACAAGCCGGACGCCAATCGCATTGCTGGCGCACTCGAACACGGCGCCCAACTGGCTCTGCGCGCCAACGCTGTCATCAAGCGCCTGCGGGAATTCGTTGCCAAGGGCGAGACGGAGCACACGGCGGAGAATCCGCTCACGCTCCTTGAAGAGGCTGTGGCTTTGCCCCTAGTCGGCGCCAAAGTGCAAGCCGGGCGCGTGGCCATCCGCAGCGACCGCAATCTGCCATCAATGATTGTCGACAAGATCCAGATCCAGCAGGTCGCGCTGCACCTGATACGCAATGCAATCGAGCCATGGCTTCCTGCCCGCGCCGCGAATTGACCGTTGAACTTGCCAAGGTCGACAGGTTTGCCGTTGCTGATAAGGGCCCCGGCACCAGCCCTGATATCGCCGACCGCTTGTTCCAGCCCTTTGTCACGACCAAAGAGCATGGCATGGGTGTGCGGCTATCAATCTGCCGGACGATCATCGAGTCACATGGCGGCCACATTGTCCCGGAAGCGAATTCGGGCGGCGGCACGATCTTTCAGTTCACCGCGCCATTTGCGGAGCTTAGTGAAGAGACATGATTGGCCAGCGCATTCTTGTGATCGACGATGACGCGGCGATGCGGGAATCGCTCGCGTTTCTGCTTGATGTTAACGGTTTCTACGTAGCAACCTATGAGACGGCGACCGCCTTTCTCAATGACGTCGCGAGCGGTCCGGTTGACTGCATTGTGTCAGACATCCGCATGCCCGGTATGAGCGGTCTCGAACTGGTCCGCAAAGTGAAGGCCGATCGCGTCGACTGCCCCGTCGTCCTGATAACTGGTCATGGCGACGTATCGCTCGCAGTCGAAGCGATGAAAGCGGGTGCGGTCGACTTCATCGAGAAGCCGTTCGAGGAGGAGGTGCTATTGCGTGCGATCAATAGTGCTTTGGAAGCGCGGCCAACAAGGCAAGTCGATGACGCAGCGAAACTACAGGCGGAAGCCCGCCTCGCGGAACTCTCGTCGCGCGAGCGTGACGTCCTGCAGGGACTATTAGCCGGCAAGATTAACAAGGTGATCGCCCATGATCTCGGCATCAGTCCCCGGACAGTCGAGGTTTACCGTGCGAACCTCATGGCCAAGATCAATGTCCGCAGCATGTCCGAGTTGATGCGGATCGCCATTACCGCGGGACTCTAGCAGCAGCGCAAATGGCGCGAATGGCTGATTCCTGCATTCAAGCTGCGCAGTGCAGACGACGAACGGAGGGTTTTCCGGGCGCACGGCACCGAGCCGATCATGTTTTCGGTGACGGCTCCCGATGCAACACGGAGAACGGCATAGTTCGGCAATATATTGGTCCATCCTCCAACGGAGCTCCCGGTGCGGGCTGCAGTAAACAATTCGATTTCCTTCGCATATTGGGCACGGGTGCGCATTTTGACGCTATGGCGATCGGTTACGAGAGGACCATCATTCGGTGATTGCGCTAGGCTGGTCGGCAGTCACTTCGGTGTTCGAAATCAAACGGTCGCGTGCGTTGGAGCGGGCCGAAGCGGCACTTCGGGTCTTTGATCTGCGGGCACGGAACCGCCGGCATACCAGCGCACTGAGTGGGGTTCCGGCCGAGGCGCGCCGGATTATCTGCACGAGCGCGCGGGTCTACGACCTAGCCATCGTCACGCAACCTCCATCGCCAGGCCGGCGACCCTGTTTTTACCAACCATACATCTTCCATGGTGCTTTTTTTCGATCAGACGAATCGGGATTTGCTCGGGCGGCAGGTGCCGTGCGGCCCGCGCGTTGCACGACCCGATGCCGCTGCTATGTAAAGCAGACGCCCTCACCATCGTCGCGACCGCCGCTCCGGACAAGGTCCCGCCGGAAAGTTCCACCGCCTGTCTGGGTTAGTACCTTGCAAAGCCAGGACTTACTGCAAAGGTCGTCTCACTCCCGACATCCCGGTCAGCGCAGCGCGCCCGCCTATCGCTTGCGGCGGACGAAAGCCTCGACCTGCTGGTGATGGGCGGATACGGCCGCCCTCGGCGGTATCGCGGGAGATATGCTTCGTGCAATCTACCATCCCAGTCCTGATGTCACAATGAGGGCAAGAATTTCAGATACGGTCAAAAGGCCGTCGCAATCGGCGCAATGGCGACGCCAGGCGCGCATCAGGAACAGGAGTGCCGTCTGTCCGGAGCCCTCACGGTTCGCCGGCGCTCCATCGACGAGGTGCGGCCGAGCCCACCGGTGATGCCCCGAGCTTAGCTTCAAGCCAGGCCAGTCACGATTTCCTCCGGCTTCAAAAACGCGGGAGAGTCGGCAAGGCCGGCCGTTGCGCCAGGTCAATATGTCACGCGAGCCAAGCACTATGATCCGGGTGGGCCCCAACTCGGTCCACAGGCGCAAGTATCGCATGATCATCAAGCACGTCGACCACGTCGGCCTGCGTACATCGATCAGGATGCTGTCAATATCCGCCTCGTCACCTCCGCGGCCGACCGATGCTGACGAGCATCAGAGTCAAGGCGAGCGAACAAGACTTCCTGCGGCGAGCCGAAAGTGGCGGTGGACGCCCGCGTTCGACTTGGCTGGCGCTCTTCACGGGTGCGGCCGTGCGCTTCCGACTGTTCCCATGGTCGCGGCCGACGAAGCCAGCATGCAGCTTCCTAATCCGATTTGAGCATGTTTGAGCAACCAAGGGACCGCGCCGCGGCGCGCATACGAGATGCCCTCCTCACGGGACTTACGTGTAAATACTTAGGGGCTTCTACCTAGGGAAAACATCCAAATTCCCCAGTTCGTCAAGAGCAGTCAATCTGACTCCCATCGCCGCGAGGCCGGAGCAAGCCATATCTCTTCGGCCGGATCGATTTTTGAGGCACAGCTGCTGATGGTGAAGCGTACCGCCCTCATTGTTCGCGCCACTCATGAGAGGGAGCTAACATGGGAGCTGTGGGACGCGATGGCGCTTGAGCTCCGCCGCTTTCACGAACATATGATGCTCCTGATCAGCAGCGCTGAAGACCGGATCGTCGCCTTCCTGCTCGATATGTCTCGCCGCGCTATGAAGAACGCTGCCATCGAACTGCCCAGTCACGGCAGGAGGTCGTCGATTATCTTGACTTCACGATCGAACCGGTGTCGCGCACCTTTACCCAACTTGAGCAGAATGGCGTGATCGCCCTGCCGACATCACGCCGACTGGAGCTTCGTACAGATTGCCCAGGAGCTTTGTGCAAAAACCTAGGTTAAGTTGATTTATGCCAGCTCGAATTGAAGCGCGCTACGTTTTTGCGTCGAACAGCGCTGACAAATTGCAGCGCAGAAGGACACCGAATTCGGCTTAGGCGATCTGGCAAATGGCAGAAACGTGTCCAGCCTACATTGTTCCTCTAGGAGTATGGCAATGATCATCGATCTTTTGGTTCGAGAGCATCGCAATATTGATCTGCTTCTGGTCGCTCTTCAACGCGAATTGGAGATTTTTGAGAAAGGGATCCGTCCCGACTATGAGGTCATTCGCGCGATTATCAGCTATTTCGAGGTTTACCCGGAGGTGTACCATCATCCACAGGAAGACTTGATTTTTTCGAAGCTCAAGGTTCGCGATCCGGATGCGGCTGCAATCGTCGGCGATCTCGCGCTTGAACACCAGGAAGTCGTCGACCGTTTGCATCACTTCGCTCAAGCTATTGATGCCATCCTCGCGGATCGTGAAGTCCTTCGGCAAAACGTCGGCAATATCGTACGCGACTTTATAGTACGCGAGCGGCACCACATGATGTGGGAAGAACGAGATTTCTTTCCCGCCGCCCTGAAGGCTCTCTCGGCTCAGGATTGGACCGAAATCGCCTCCGCCCTCACCGATGATGGAGATCCGCTATTCAGCGAGACAGCGACAGCGACTTCCGATGCACTAAGAGCGCATATTTTGCAATTGGAGCAAGAAGCTGAGGCCGAACGGAGCTCGGTCGCGTTGTCGTCCGCCAAGGCCGGCAACCCGCGACACGGCGCCGAGACGGATGGGGCGTATTGACCGCTGCCGTTTCACAGCAGGAAGTGGACCTCATGCTTGGGGGTGCTCACCGGCGCGCAGGCTGCCGTACTGCGAATATGGCTTCGGCGCAATATTCGCTTCCTCGACCACCGGTGCAAACGGCATGGCCGAACTTCCTGAGGTTTTGTTCCGGCACGTTCCACACTGGGACCGTTGCAGGTTCGGCATGCGCAGTAATATCGCACTAAACGGACGCCTCTCATTTCCGCCGACCGATAAGGACGGACGATTGCGGCCTCGGGGGCGGCGAAACACTCCCATTCCTTCCCCGCCCGGCATGCTCTGAATCATCCTGGTTCGGCTCACTGGACGCCAACTGCCACGTCCCGGTACGTTCAGCACGAACAGCAAGGCGTTGGGTGTCGATCGCCTCGCCCAGTTCTAGCGGGATTGGATCACAACGAGCTGTGGGGCTCCGCATCGTAAGGATGCTCATTCCCGGCGTGTGACCGCTTCATCGGAATCCAAGATACGATGTATGCCGCGTGCAGCATGCCCTACCAATTGCGCTGTGGAGTGGCCATAGCCATCAGCAAGACAGATATTTTGAGGCAGCGCAAAGCTTCTCCGGGCGTGTCCGATAATCGGACCCAGAAAGCAAGAAAGGCATCCGAATGCGACCGGACCTGGCACAATCCTAAGGGCAGCATCGCCTACCGCGCTACACCAGCTATCTGACGTCCCCGCATTTCTCAGCGTCAGTTCGCGAATTGGACCATCAAGCGTGGCTCAAGTCCTTGGGCGGGCGGCAATCCGCCTCGATCTACGTGCACCTGCATTTGGTCGAAGCATGTGCTGATACAGCGGCTGCCAGACGTCAGTCACGAAACGCGGCGAGCCGATCGCGACTATGCCTTCGGTCGATCGGTCACGCCGCGCCCGCGTCGGCCGGATCAATTTCGACCTGCTCTATGGCCTGTCCCGGCAGACAGTAAGCCTATATGCCTGGACAGCCAAATGCCTCGAGTTGCATCGGACCGGTTTGCCGCCTTTGGTACGCGCACATTCCTCCATTCAAAAAGCACCAACGCAAGATCGACGAATTCACTCTGCCGGACAGTGTCGAGCGCTACCCCCATTCGAAACGATCGCGGAAGCTTTAGTTGATGCTGGATACGTACGCATCGGCATCGATCACTTTGCTCTGCCGCACGAAAGTCTTGCCCGGGCGAGGCAGAAAGGCAGGCTGAAGAGCAACTTCCAGGGCTATACTGACCATTGCGCGGACGCCCTCATTGGTCTCGGCGCGGGCGCCATCGGGCGCATGCAACAAGGGTTCGCGCGAACGCTGTCTCGGCAAAGGACTACCTTGCTCTCATCACCGAGGATCGGCTCGCCACCGCAAAGGGCTATTTGCTGACGGATGAGGATCGCTTTCGCGCCGAGATCATCGAGCAAATCATGTGCGACATGGCAGTCGATCTCTCAGAGACATCCCGTCGTCACGGTCTGGATCCGAAGTTCGCCGTCGTCGATCGTTCTCGAATAGACAGCCTTATTGCAGATGGGGTCGTGCTGATTGACGATGCCCGGCTTTCCGTAGCTGATGGCGCAGAGTTCCGGTTCCTGGTCCGCAGCGTCGCATCGTCGTTCGACGCTCATCTTCCTCGGTGCGGGGCTACACACAGTCCGGCGGTCTAAACCGGCTGCGCCGAGCCGAGTCGTGTCGGGTTCGAGATCGCCATCACTTAACTGGCCTATTTTTGGCGCAGGACCACACTCACTTCTGAGTAGCACCCTATTGGCACCCGCCACCTTCAAGTTCG
>NZ_LBIX01000130.1:0-15257 GCF_028128655.1 Bradyrhizobium sp. CCBAU 45394
TGGCGCCGATGATGTTGCCGGGTGGCGATCGTGCCGCGCGCGAGCCGTGGCGCATGGCCGCGAGCGTACTGCATGCCCTTCGCCGCGGCGATGCGATCGCAAGCCGTTTCGCGAGGCAGCCGCAGGCCGCACGTCTCTGCGCCATGCTCGAACAACCGGGCGTGCCGGTGACGACCAGCGCCGGCCGGCTGTTCGACGCGGCGGCGGGGCTGCTTGGTCTTTGCCCGGTGCAGAGCTACGAAGGCGAAGCCGCGATGAAGCTGGAAGCGCGGGTCGGCACGCCGCGCATCTTGAAGGATGGCTGGGTGATCGAACACGGCGTGCTGTCCCTGTTTCCGTTGCTCGCGCGCCTTGCAACCGATCGCATTGACCCGGTCGACGGCGCCGAGCTGTTCCATGGCACGCTTGCGGCCGCCTGCGTCGACTGGATCGGCCGCGCGGCGCGCGAGACCGGCATCACGACCGTCACCCTGAGCGGCGGCTGCTTTCTCAACGCGATCCTCAGTTCCGAGATTGAGCGCGGTTGTATAGCCGCCGGTCTTTCGCCGCTGTTGCCGCGGCAACTGCCGCCCAATGACGGCGGTCTCAGCCTCGGTCAGGCCTGGATCGCCGCGCTCCAACTCGAACAGCAAGGCCTGGAAGGAACCGCCTAATGTGTCTCGCGATACCTGCTGAGGTCACAAAGCTGCTGCCCGACGAAATGGCGATCGTCTCCATCGACGGCGTCAGCAAGGAAATTTCGGTCGCCTTGATCGAAGACCTTGCTGTCGGCGACTATGTGATCATCCATGTCGGCTACGCCCTCACCAAGATCGACCCGGAGGAGGCAAGGCGGACGCTCGAATTGTTGCGCGAGCTCAGCACCGAGGCACAGGGAGCCGCGCCATGAAATATGCCGATGAGTTTCGCGACAAGGAGATCGCGCTCGGGCTCGCGAAAGCGATCCGCGCGGAAGCCGATCCGCAAAAGCCCTATCGCTTCATGGAATTCTGCGGCGGCCATACCCACGCGATCTCGCGTTACGGCCTCGAGGACATGCTGCCGAAGAACGTGCGGATGATTCACGGGCCCGGCTGTCCGGTCTGTGTGCTGCCGGCCGGGCGCATCGACATGGCGATCCGGCTAGCCGAACGGCCAGACATCACCCTCTGCGTCTATGGTGACCTGATGCGCGTTCCGGGGTCGCAGGGCGCATCGCTGCTGAAGGCGAAGGCGCGCAGCGCCGATATCCGCATGGTCTATTCCACCATCGATGCGATCAGGATTGCCGAAGAGAATCCCGAGCGCGAGGTCGTGTTCTTCGCCATCGGCTTCGAAACCACGACGCCGCCGACCGCGGTCATGATCCGATTGGCCGGGAAGAAGCAACTCGAAAACTTCAGCGTGTTCTGCAACCACGTGCTGACGCCGCCGGCGATGCAGAACATTCTGGAGAGTCCCGACATCCGCAACATTGGCCGCGTCGAGATCGACGGTTTCGTCGGGCCGGCCCACGTCTCGACCATCATCGGCACCGCGCCTTACGAGTTCTTCGCCGAAGAATTCGGCAAGCCGGTGGTGATCTCGGGCTTCGAGCCGCTCGACATGATGCAGGCGATCCTGATGCTGGTTCGGCAGGTCAACGAGCACAGGCATGAGGTCGAGAACCAGTACAGCCGCGCCGTGAACCGCGACGGCAATCTGCGCGCCAAGGAAGAGGTGTCCGATATCTTCGAGCTGCGCGACCAGTTCGAATGGCGCGGGCTCGGGCAGGTGCCCTATAGCGGGCTGAAGCTGAAGCGCGCCTACGCGAAATACGACGCGGAGGTCCGTTTCGATATGAACGAGCTGCGCGTCGACGACAATCCGGCCTGCGAATGCGGCGCCATTTTGCGCGGGGTGAAAAAGCCGGTCGACTGCAAGCTGTTCGGCACCGTCTGCACGCCGGAGACGCCGATTGGGTCCTGCATGGTGTCCTCCGAAGGCGCCTGCGCTGCGCATTGGACCTATGGCCGCTTCCGCGACCATCAGCAGAGGCGTGCGTCATGAAGGCCTATCAGCGCAAGCTCGACATCAAGAATGGCTGCGTCGACCTGTCCCACGGCTCGGGCGGCCGTGCCATGGTACAGCTGATCTCGGGCCTGTTCCACGAAGCTTTTGACAATGAATGGCTGGCGCGCGGCAATGACCAGTCGGCGTTCGAGGTCGGCGCCGGGCGCATGGTGATGACGACCGACGGCTACGTGGTCTCGCCGCTGTTCTTTCCCGGCGGCAATATCGGCTCGCTCGCGGTGCACGGCACCGTCAACGACATCGCCATGGCCGGCGCGAAGCCGCTCTATCTCTCGGCGACTTTTATCATCGAGGAAGGCTTTCGCTTCGCCGATCTCAAGCTGATCGCTGAGTCGATGGGGGAGGCGGCGCGCGGGGCCGGCGTCCATATCATCACCGGCGACACCAAGGTGGTCGAGCGCGGCAAGGCTGACGGCCTGTTCATCTCGACTGCGGGTGTGGGCGTAGTGCCCGATGGCCTCGATCTCTCGGCCGAGAACGCGCGGGTCGGCGATCGGGTGCTGATCTCCGGCACGCTCGGCGACCACGGCGTCGCCATCATGTCCAAGCGGCAGAATCTCGCCTTTGAGACCGAGATCGTCTCGGACGCGGCGTCGCTGCACGATCTCGTTGCCAGGATGGTGCAGGCCGGCGGTCGTGGCATCCGCCTGATGCGCGATCCCACGCGCGGCGGGCTCGCCGCGACGCTGAACGAGATCGCTCAGCAGTCCGACCTCGGCTTCCATCTTGAAGAGGAGGCGATCCCGGTGAAGCCGGGCGTGGCGGCGGCTTGCGAGCTGCTCGGGCTCGATCCACTCCACGTCGCCAATGAAGGCAAGCTGGTCGCGATCGTCGCGCCGGAGGCCGCCAGGGCGGTGCTGGCCGCGATGCGGGCGCATCCGCTCGGCCGCGATGCCGCCGACATTGGCGCGGCCGTAGCCGACGATCATCATTTCGTGCAGATGGCGACGAGCTTCGGAGGCGGTCGAATCGTAGACTGGCTGTCGGGCGAACAACTGCCGAGAATCTGTTGAGGCTTCGAGATGCGCATCCTGCTCCTGTCACATTCCTTCAACAGCCTGACGCAGCGGCTTCACGTCGAGCTCAGGGAGCGAGGCCATGACGTCTCGGTTGAGCTCGATATCCATGCCGACGTCACGCGCGAGAGCGTGGCGCTGCATCGGCCCAACCTGGTGATCGCTCCGTTCCTGAAGCGCACGATCCCCGACGACGTCTGGAGCAGCGTGCGCTGCCTGATCGTGCATCCCGGGCCGCCCGGC
Organism: Bradyrhizobium sp. CCBAU 45394; assembly: GCF_028128655.1. NCBI lineage: Bacteria > Pseudomonadati > Pseudomonadota > Alphaproteobacteria > Hyphomicrobiales > Nitrobacteraceae > Bradyrhizobium > Bradyrhizobium sp. CCBAU 45394. The sequence continues at coordinate 3,312 of NZ_LBIX01000130.1, forward strand.
GACCGCGGACCGGCCGCGCTCGACTTGGCTGTTCTCGAAGGCGCAGCCGAGTGGGGCGTCACGGTGTTGCAGGCGGACGGCGAGTTTGATGCCGGTCTGGTCTGGGCGTTCCGCAGCTTCCCGATGCGGCGCGCGGCCAAGTCCAGCATCTACCGCAACGAGGTGACGTCGAGCGCCGTCGCGGCGGTGCTCGAGGCCATCGCGGCAATCGAAGCCGGCGGACCGGCGCCGCAACCGATGCAGGCGGACGATCCGCGCATTCGCGTGCGCGGACCTTGCCGTCAGGCGGACCGGACGATCGACTGGCAGCACGACACCACCGCGACGATCCTGCGCAAGATCAACAGCGCCGACGGCATGCCGGGCCTTGTCGACAGTCTGTTCTTTGAGGACGTCAGGCTGTTCGACGCGCACGAGGCGCAGGACGTTGCCGACGTGCCCGGCACCGTCGTGGCGCAATGCAGCGCCGCGCTTGCCCGCGCCACGGTCGATGGCGCGGTCTGGATCGGCCACGTCAAGCGGCTCGCGCCGAAGAGCCTGAAGCTGCCGGCGGCAAAAATCTTCGCCGCAGAAGCCGCGCACCTGCCGCACCGGCCCGGCTGCGGCTACGCGCCGATCGAATATCGCGAGCATGGCGAGGTCGGCGAACTCAGCTTTTCCTTCTACAACGGCGCGATGAGCAGCAGCGACTGTGAAGCCTTGCTCGACGCTTATCGCGGCGCGCTGACGCGCCCGATCAGGGTGCTGCTTCTGACTGGTGGTCGCGACTATTGGTCGAACGGCATCCATCTCGCCGAGATCGAGGCGGCTGACAGTGCCGCGGACGAGTCCTGGCGAAACATCAATGCGATCAACGATCTCGCCCGCGCGATCATCAAGACCATCGATCGGCTCGTTGTTTCGGTCATCAGAGGCAATGCCGGCGCGGGTGGGGTGTTCCTGAGCCTTGCCGCCGACGAGGTCTGGGCGAGCGATCAAATCGTCCTCAATCCGCAATACAAGGACATGGGCAATCTCTACGGCTCGGAATACTGGACCTATCTGCTGCCACGCCGTGCGGGGCTGTCGAATGCCACCCGGATCACGCAATGCCGGCTGCCGATGGGGGCGGCGGAGGCGCAGCGTCTCGGCATCATCGATCGCGTGCTGCTGCGCTCGGAGCTTGCGAACGAAAACCTCGTGAAGCTCGGCGCCGCCATCGCGGCGGGCGAAGAGTTTGCCGTACGCCTCGCCGATAAACAGCAGCGGCGCGCGGCCGATGAGGCCGGAAAACCGTTGCAGGCCTATCGCGACGAGGAGCTGCGGCGGATGCGAATCAATTTCTACGGATTCGATCCAAGCTACCACGTCGCTCGCTACAACTTCGTTCACAAAGTGCCGAAGTCGCGCACACCGCTGACCATAGCAACTCACCGGTCCCGGCCTGCGCCAGGTCGGTCTCTGGGCTTCGCGGTGCCATCGTGAGCATTCAGGGGACGATTCTCGTCATTGACGACGAGGTCCGCTCGCAGGAAGCGCTGCGGCGCGTGCTCAGGGAGGATTTCGAGGTGCTCTGCGTCGGCAACGCGACCGATGCGGAGAAGCTGCTGGAGGGCGAGATCGTCCACGCGATCCTCTGCGACCAGCGGATGCCGCACGAATCCGGCGTGAGCTTCCTGAAGCGCGTCCGCGAGCTCTGGCCGGACCCGGTGCGGATGATCATTTCCGGCTATTCGGAGTCCGAGGACATCATCGCCGGGCTAAACGAGGCCGGCATCTATCAATACATCACCAAGCCATGGCAGCCGGACCAGCTGGTCGAAACCGTCAAAGAGGCAGTTCAGCTCTATCGGCTCCAGAAGGAGACCGAGACCGCCAGTGTCGACCTTAAGCCGACCTCGGGGCACGTCAAGAAGGTCGTATCTGTCAAGCGCGGAGTGGCCAAGGAGCTCTACGGTTTCGACCGCATCGTGCATTCGACGGAAAGCCCGATGCACGGTGTCATCGAGCTCGGTAAGCGCGCCGCCGACTACGACATCTCGGTTCTGATCACCGGTGAATCGGGCACCGGTAAAGAGCTTCTGGCCCGTGCCATCCACTACGGTTCGGCGCGGGCCAACAAGGCGTTCGTGGTCGAGAACTGCGGCGCGCTGCCGGACGAACTCTTGGAAAGCGAGCTATTCGGTTGCAAGAAGGGCGCTTTCACCGGCGCCTATCAGGATCGGATCGGCTTGTTCGAGGTCGCCGATGGCGGCACGATCTTCCTCGACGAGGTCGGCGAGACCTCGCCGGCGTTCCAGGTCAAACTGCTACGCGTGCTACAGGAGAGCGAGATTCGGCCGCTCGGTGCGCAGCGTGTGCGCAAGGTCGACGTGCGCGTGGTCGCGGCGACCGACCGAGACCTGGAGGCGGAGGTCGAAGCGGGCCGCTTCCGGCGCGACCTGTACTACCGCCTCGCCGCATTCCCGGTGCACATGCCGGCGCTACGTGAGCGCCCGATGGACATCCCGCTGATTGCGGAGGGCGTGCTGACGGCAGTCAAGAGTTCCTTCAACCGGCCGAACCTGCGCTTTGCGCGTTCGGCGCTAGAGAAATTCGGCAAATATCACTGGCCGGGCAACGTGCGCGAACTCCAGAACGAGATCCAGCGCATGGCCGTGCTCGCTGACCAGGACGAGCTGCGTGCCCCGCCGCTGCTCGGCCGCCGCAGCGGGAAGCGATCGGCGCCGCTGCCCGCCAACGGCAAGCTTAACGGCTCGGCCTCGCTGAAAGACAAGGTGGAGGATCTCGAGAAGTCGGTTATCATGAACTGCCTGGAGAAGTACGAAGGCAATATCAGCCGGGTCGCGAGCGAGCTTGGGCTGTCGCGCGTCGGTCTCAGGAACAAGCTGTCCAGGTACGATTTGAGAAAAAATGCCAAAGGCGACGCATTCTCCTGAAGTCGGCGAAGCCGAATCGCTGCTCAAGGTCGACCTCGAGCACAAGAACGCGGAGCTCGAGGAAGCGCAGACCTTTGTCACCAACGTCATCGAATCCGTCTCGGACATCCTGATCGTCTGCGACGCGCGGGGGCTGGTGCAACAGGTCAATTCCGCGTTCCAGAATGCGCTCGGTCGCAGCGTCGGGGATGTGGTCGGCAGGAACATCGCCGACGTGATCGACGCGACCGATAGCGCCAAGCTGGTGCCGCTATTGAAGCCGCGCGGCACGACCGACGTCGTCGATGGCGAATTGAGATTCGTAACGGAAGGCGGCAGCACCGATCTGTTCGCGATCAACAGCTCGCCGCGGCACGATCATCGCGGCCGTTTCATCGGGGTTGTGCTGACGGGGCGGCCGATTGGCGAACTCCGCCGCGCCTATGAGGCGCTGCACAAGGCTCATCACGAATTGCAGCGCGCCCAGCGGCAGCTTGTCGAGCAGGAAAAGATGGCGAGCATGGGCCGTCTCGTTGCCGGTGTGGCCCATGAGCTGAACAATCCGATCAGTTTTGTCTACGGCAACATTCACACCCTAACACGCTACCGCGCCGCCATCGCCGCCTATCTCGACGCGATACACGACAGGGGCCGGGCAAGTGATCTCGCCGCGCTAAAGAAGAGCTTACGCATCGACGATATTCTGGAGGATTTCGGTCCCTTGATCGACGGTACCATGGAGGGCGCGGTTCGCATCAGCGAGATCGTGAAGAATTTGCGGCGGCTTTCCTTCAGCAAGCTCGGCGAGGTTGAGCGCGTCAATATCGAGCGGTTGATCAACACCGCGGCCCTGTGGGCCGTCCGCACCAAGCAGGTGCGCATCGATCTGCAGATGGAGCTTGAGCCGGAACTATGGATCTCTGGCAACGAGGGGCAGTTGCACCAGGTCATCGTCAATCTTGTCGAGAACGCGATCGACGCAATGCGAAGCACGGAACAGCCGAGGCTCGTGGTCTCAGCGGCACGCGGGGGCAACGAGATTCTATTCCGGATTTCCGACAACGGTCCGGGAATTGACAAGGATCACATCAACCACATTTTCGAGCCGTTCTTCACGACCAAGCGGGTCGGCGAAGGCACTGGGCTGGGCATGTGGATCAGTTATGGCATTGTGCGCGAGCACGGCGGCGAGCTCGTCGCCGCCAACGAGCCGGAAGGAGGTGCGACGTTTTCCTTTGCACTGCCGGCAGTGTAATCAGCTCCTGACTGCCCTGGCCTCCATTTCTCGCAGTCAACATCGTCGGCAAGCCTGATGACGGGCATCCGCGCTGCTGATGGCCGGTGAGTGCGTCGACAAGCGCTTTACGAGTCGAAACTTTGGCCGGTATTGTATGACCCGACGCGACAACGTCTGCCGCTTGCAATGAGTCGGTCGCGTACCAACCCATCCATCGCCGCAAAATGATCACTGCCGCAACCGCTCGAACGCATCGTTGAGGCGTCAACAAAGCCTCAGCAAGTGCCCTTTTCTGGTTCTCAACCCACGTCCGATCCTCTTTAACCTGACTCCTTCAATCTCCAACATACGCGCGACCTCGGCAGGTTGCGATCCCCAATCCCTTTGCTCGCCTCAATCATGTTCTCAGCAGTCAGGGCCTCGCGGAAGCGCGCCTCGATGAGTGGAAAGCCCGCGCCTTGAACAGCCAACGACTCATTGGCAGTTGCCGCCTAAAGGGAAGCGCTGCAGATGCCGATAGATGGCGATCGAGCGCTTGCCGCGGACTCGTTCGATCACTGCACGTTCCGCAAAATCTGAGGTGTCAGCGATGTGCGCCTAGTTGCTGACTCGCGATCCATGCACCGAAAGGATTTGCGCTCGACACGTGCCGAATCCGATCGGGGCAAATCCTTCGCGACGGCACCGAGCCGTCATAATGATCTCGTCGCCATCTTCCAAGAAGCGGCGCTCCTCCCCTGACGCCAGACGGACGGGCTCGGTGCCGCCCTTGGTCGTCTCCATAATGGAGCCATACCCCGCCGCATCGGGCGCGGAGATCGTGCCCGTGCCGAGGAGATCTCCCGGCTGCAGGTTGCACCCGCCGCTGGCATGATGGGCCACCATCTGTGCCGGCGATCAATACATGTGCTTTGCGTTGGATAGGGAAAGTCGATGCGGCGGGAGACCTGCCTCCCGCATCTTCAGGGTCAGCAGAAGTACCTCGAGTTCGGCGTTCAGCGCGCCTTCGCGCTGGTCTGTCGCGTCGAGGAGGTACGGCAACGGGATGGGTTCGCCGGCAGGGCGCTTCGTCTGCGGAATCCGGAATGGCGCAAGCGCCTCGGGCGTCACACACCTAGTTTGCTGGAAAAGTGGGCATCTGATCTTTCCGCACGGGGGATTGGCAATGCCATTCGCCGCGCGGTCGACAAGTCTGCGAGGGCGGCGCGTCAAGTCGCGCTTAAGGTGATCGTGAAAGATATCGGCGTTTCGGAAGAGTCTCCGGGATGTCCCCGCCTGGGTGTTTGCTGCGGACGAAGTGGGGGCAGTCGCTCTGTGCCCCGGCCGACCTGTTGAGTTTTTTGTTTCTACCGCTACCTTCCGCGACATTGATCTGATTGTCTGCCACTAGGCCCCGCGCAATGCGGATGAGCTCGTTGATCTGCCTAGAGCCAATTCGGTCACCGCCAACGCGATTGTAGAAGCTTTCGTCAAAGTTGGACGTCATCAAAAAAGCGCAGATTGGAATGATCCGGCGCCGGGATTCGTCGAGGCCGACCTTGTAGCGCATAGCGGTCCATCTGCGCGCGGCAGCTTCATCCAGACCCTCGTGCTCACCGACATTGCTACCGGCTGGACGGAGTGCGCTCCTCTGATCGTGCGCGAACAGATGCTGTTGAGCACGGTGCTGACGGAATTGCGCATCATGAACGAGACGCTGAAAGCCTACTGCGAGGCGGCCAACATCGTCTTCACGCGTTGCCGGCCCCTATCAATGGTAAAGTCAATAAACACAAAGATAGGAGGAAATGCATTCACCAACGCCACCATCGGTAATGGCGCCGATCTGACCTATGTGCTGATCGAGGCGCGCCAGCCGATCATTCTAGATCACGAGATCAATGCGTCCGTGAACCTCACCTTCGCCAACGGAGCGACCTTTCAGGGCAACCCGAGAGGGCTCGTTCAACCGTTGTGCGCACTCGGTGATACGCTATCTCAGGTCCCCAGATCCGGAGTCGGCGGCTTTTTTAGCTTCCACGTGCAAGTTCTCCCACGATCCTCTGAAAGAACGGCGTGTAGAACACCCTCTCGGTTACGGTCGAGGAGAGATGACGTCGCGAGGATCGGACTCCCTCTCGATGCCCGACAACAAGGAAGGATTTGCTCGCCGGACCGGTAAGCGATGGTACCGCGGCCATGCGCATTGGTGGAGAGTTCGCTTTCCGAGATCCGCAATTCGACAAGCGAGTCAAGCGCTGCGGGCGTTTGAAGAAGAGTTTCGACGACATTCCCGAACGTGGCGCATTCCCGAAATGATGCGTCGGTGCCTCCAACCGGACGAAGGTTGCTCAAGATCTTCGCGGCAAACCGGCACATCCGGGCTTGGCGGCGGCCACCGCCAGGATCGTTGCTGCCATCTGCGCATGTGAAAGTGGTGTTACGTCCTTCGTACGGCCGGCTGGCAACAAGCCATAATCACGCAAACTCCTCAACCGCTGCGTCATATCGTCCAGCGCGCGCTGCGAAAAATCGGTCTTGCCAACTTGCCCGAGGAGCAAAGATTCGAATCGTTTTGCGTGCATATGCGATCAAAGCCCAACAGCCGACACAACAGCATGGCCGGTAACGCCGTTGGCATTCTCCGCACCAGCGCGACGGATAAATGGTCTCTGAAGACATACCCGATGATGCCCCACGATCACCGAAACATTGTATCTAAAGGCGCAGTGCAACAATCAATGTACACCCATCAGTGAAAGCGTTGTCGAAGGCAATCCACCGCACTTCCGGTCCGGCCGCTGCGATCCAGCGCTGCCAGATTGATGCCCGGCGGCACTGCCCGGCGCAAGCCGCCACTCGGTCACACGAATCTGCTCGTTGTCGACCTGAACCTCGGACCTAGCGGCAAGCATCGGGAACTCTCCTTATCGCGCCTCAGGGCACGAAGACCATGAACACGTAGACGGCAAATACCACCATATGGACCAGTCCGAACAGGACGTTGGTCCTGCCAGTGCCGAAGGTCAGCATGCTCAGGAAGAAGGTCAGGAGCAAAAGCACGCTGCCCTGGGCGTTGAGGCCGAGCTCGAGCTCCTTGTCGAGCGCGTAGGTGGCAACGCCGACGGCCGGGATGGTCAGCCCGATGGTGGCCAGCGACGACCCGAGCGCAAGGTTGATGCTCTTCTGGAGGTCGTTCCTGCGGGCCCCCGAAACGGCCGCGACGCCTTCCGGCATCAGGATCAGGAGGGCGACCAGAAGTCCGGTAAAGGCCGGCGGCGCACCGATCTTGGCCGCGACGGCGTCGACCACCAGCGAAAACTTCTTGGCGAGCAGCACGACCGCCAGCAGCGCAATCAACAGCAGCACGACACTGAGCACCAACATCCGGCCCGATAGATGCACCCCACCGTTGCCGCCGTCCGCCCGCTTGTGAACGAAGTAATCCTTGTGCAGGACGGTCTGGGTGTAGAGAAACACCCCATACAGCGCGAGCGTGACCACGTCGACGAAGCCGAGCTGAACCGCCGAATAGACCGGCCCGGGCCTGGTGGTGGTGTAGTTCGGCAGGATCAGCGTGATGGTCGCGAGGGCGAACAGCACGCTGAGATAGACGTTGGCCCCGGAGAGCTGAAAGCCCTGCTCGCGATAGCGCAGGCCGCCGATGAAGATGCAGAGCCCGACGAGACCGTTGCAGACGATCATGACCACGGCGAACACGGTGTCGCGCGCCAGTTTCGGCGCGGGCTTGTCGCCCAACATGATCGAGGTGATCAGCGCCACCTCGATGATGGTCACCGAGAGCGTCAGGACCAGCGTGCCATAGGGTTCGCCGACGCGCTCCGCGATCACCTCGGCATGATGAACCGCAGCGAATACCGTGCCGAACAGGATGACCAGAAGGACAATGGCGAAGACGAGCCCGCCCAGCGACAGCGTGAACACGTAGTCCGTCGCGCTGACGGCCGCGAACAACAGCACGGCCAGCGCCGGGAAGATCCAGTCCGACCGGGGCATCGGACTATGCGCGCTCATCCACTGCTTCCATTTGATCGAATAAGCAGTAGCAAATCAGAGCGCGAGATTCAATGCCAGTGCAGGATCGGCGCGAACTGATCCGCTGACAACGCCAGCTGCTGACCGGCGACTAATCCTATCGCACATCGGCCGCTGCGGCTGTAAGAAGCGCAAAACTCTAGTTCTGGCTGGTCCAAAGTTCGGTCTCGCTGTAAGAGGCACAAAACTCTAGTTCTGAGTGGTCCAAACTTCGGTCTCGCTGCAAAAACCCCGAGACTCTAACTGCCGCTGGATGAAAAGCAGTGGCAGGTCACTCCTTCGTCAGGCTAATCGCTGTCGCTCAGGGATGCTGCTCATGCACCCTTGAAGCACGACTCAACTTTCAGGAAGTGGGGACTACGCTAGGCCAATGCCACAGCTATCCTTCGAGTGCCCGGTGCCGATGTCCAATTGTTCACCGCATGCGCCCAAGTTAGGTTGTTCAGAATAACAAGGTCCCCTGGTTTTAGCTTGAGAATAATCTCGTCACAAAAAAGTTTCTCGTAATCGGCGCCTGAACACCAGCTCCGTCCTGCATTAACGGGGTCCAATTGGTGCAACTCAAAACCGTCCGGTGGGAACTTGAGAAGTTCGCGCTCCTGCAACATGCGAACGAAAAAGTGAAGACAGCTTTGGTCAACACTACCAATGTTATCCCAAAGGACATTCACATCGCGCCCTAGGAGAAGGGAAAAGCTTTTTTTCGGCCTTGCCATAACAATCGCCAGCAAAAGGCCCGGGATCTCGGATTTCACCTCGGCTACTATTTGGTCATCTGGTACCAAATAGTCATCCGGCGAGCTCAGACGATGAAGTGCTTTTGCACGAGTGATCATGCCCCGAGACAATGGTTTTGATCCAGGTAATATTTTTGTCGTTTTTTCTCGTAAAAGTCCCCATGCCTCACTTGTGTCGTCGATGTTCAATAGGATTGTTTCTCCTCCGTCTTTACTATTCTCGAAACAATAAAAGCACGACAACTGCATATTAGATATTCTATCTCCTTCGGAATGCGGGGTGACAAACTGATAATCATCCCGGGAATTAACGCTCATGAAGTATTTGTTGATCCGCCGTCGGTGACCAAGAAAATCGGAAAAGCCGGCCTCCAGCTCTAGCTTTTTTTGCAATCCCAGTTCACCGGCAATTTGATGTACGAGGCCGTCCGCCTCGCTCGGTGAGACATTTCGAATCAAAATGACACAGTCTCGACTGAGTGCCTCGATCACGCAAGTCACGTCCAAGCCGCTGCACCCAAGGGTCAACAGCATGCGCCGATGTGAGAGATCAGGAGTCAGTTGTGGTTGCGACATTCGCCGTGGACCCGTTCTTCGTCGCTTTCGTCGCCTCACGAGCAAGGGCCGTGCCACAGACGTCAGCGGGCATTCAGCGAAAACGCTACTTAGTGCCGAGCCCCGGCCAGTTTGCGAAAACGCGATGCGTGGCGAACTTTACAACATCGAGCGGAATCCCTGTCGCAGGACCCTCTCTCACTCGACGAGCAGACCACCTGGAGAAAGCAGCGGCGAGCATTTTGGCTCGCAAAGGCAATTCGGGCAAGCCGCGGGCGCCCGATCTTGAGTGGTCGTCGCTGTTGACGGCGCGTGCTGTTGTGTTGAGCTCTGTTTCGGTTCAAGGCGTTAATGTCCCAAGCCCGACGGCATGACGGCAAAATTCTGGCAGCCCGGCGAGAAGCGAATTGTTTTCTTCAGAATGAGCTCGCAGAAGGTCATTGGCGCGTCCGTTACTTAACGTGAGCGCCAAGGAGATTCTGCTGTACGCGCGGTGATGACGGCGGCTGTTGCAGAGCTTCCGACGACTTTGCGGACGCCCATGCGGTGATCGTCGCCAATGACGTCCGTATTGTTGTGCTGAGCTGTGTCTGGTTCAGGACGTCGATGTCCCAAGTCCGACGGTGGCATTCCGAGCGAGGCGCGCGTTGTTTCTTCAGGAAACGCTCGCAGTACGTCATTGGTATGTCGATTGCTTGAAAAGCGGGGTGATCCGTTACGGCCTTCATCGTAGCCGGAGTTCAGATGAAACTTGCTACACCGGTTGGCTCTTGCATCTTTGTTGGTGGTGGTGCGCTAGCTATTAGATGTGCTCAGCTAGTGATGGAGATGGGCCACGCGATCCGGGCGGCGCTGTGTGCCGACGCCATATTCCGCGATTGGGCCGATCTCGCCAATATCTTGTGTGTGACGAGCATTGAAGAGCTATCTGCGCTGCTCAACGCGGAGCCAGTCGAGTGGATATTTTCCGTTGCCAATCCGTTCATATTGCCAGCAGATGTGTTTGGGAAAGCGCGTAGAGGCGCGTTCAATTACCACGACGGTCCGTCGCCGCGATATGCCGGAACTCATGCGACGTCTTGGGCGCTTCTTGCCCGAGAGACCGAACATGGCATCACGTGGCATCGTATCGATCACGGTGTTGATACTGGTGAGCTGGTCGTCCAACGCCAAGTGTTGATTGCGACGAGCGATACTGCGCTGACGCTGAATCTCAAATGTTATGAGGCTGCTATCGATGGCTTCCGCGAGCTTCTAACTGGCTTAACAAATGGAGAGCTTAGTGCTCGTCCGCAAGCGCTAGCGGACCGAAGCTTTTTCCCGAAAGGTCGACGCCCAGATGCTGCGGGCTGTCTGCGATGGGATCGATCCGCACAAGATCTGGAAGCGATGACGCGCGCCTTAGACTTTGGCCCGTATCATACCAATCCATTGGGGTTGTCCAAGGCTCTCGTAGGCGATGACGTTGTCGTCGTCAGGCGCTTGGAGGTGACGGCTCGGCGCTCGGGCTTTGCTGCGGGGTCTTTAGTTGAGATCCACCCCAGCCACTGGCGTGTGGCGACAGGGACAGAGGATGTTAATGTTTGGCTTAGCAGCTCGGATGGTAAGGCTCTGGATGCGCGGGCACTCGCGAGGCGTTCTGATTCCCATGTAGGCGACCGCCTCCCGATTCTGAGCGATGACGAGGCGCGGAGCATAACGGTTGCGCATGAAATGTTGGCGCCTCGTGAGAGTTTTTGGCGACGGCGACTTGAACAGTTCAAAACATCCCAGCTTTCCTTTTTGTCGTCTTCAGTAGCTTTGGCTGCACCTCAATGGCAGTTGAGTTCATGGCGAATTCCGGGTGCTTTGGCTGAGCTGTCTCCCAGTAATCGCACGGAATTCTTGCTAACGGCTTGGCTGATCTACCTAGCCCGCATCACGGGAGAATTAGAGCTTCAATTGGGATGGACTCCCGCGCCGAGTGGATCGCGAGCGGGCTTGAAAGCGCTCGAGGTGCTTGTCGCTTCTGTTGTGCCGATGGCAATTACCATCGATCTCGACAATGATTTTGCAGAGGCGCGCACGGTGGTGGCGGCCGAATTCGCTCAGTTGAAGGAGCAGGATAGATTCGCGCGAGATCTTATCGCGCGCTGCCCAACGTTGCTCGGTATGGAGGCGTTACGATTGCGCCGCCCCTGGCCGGTTGGCGTTATGCTTACTGTAAGTGGCGAGTCTGCCACTGGTGACCTAGCTTCGAGCCCGACTTCCGAGGCAGCCCTGCCCGGTGAGGCGTTAACATTTGAGGTTTGCGCTCTAGATGGGAGCTTTCGATGGCACTTTGATGCAAGTCGCTTGGAACCCAAGCATATCGACCGTATGACCCAGCATTTGCAAAATTTGCTATGTGCTGTGAAGGCAGATCCGCGGCAGCCGGTGGGGCAGATTGAACTCTTGTCATCCGCTGAGCGCGCGTATCTGCTGGAGGAGCTGAACCGGACGGCAT
>NZ_LBIX01000131.1:0-15723 GCF_028128655.1 Bradyrhizobium sp. CCBAU 45394
TCATCGCAATGGACTTCCACCATCTATTCCTTGCCGGTCTCCCGGCGCACCCAAAGTAGTGCTAGCTAGTCATCTGGAACGCAAGTTCGTCACATTATTGATAGCTCGAATCTCTTCAGAGAAGAGTGCTCCTGGCGAATGCAGGAGCGAGGCCGTGAAGGATCGGATGTGAGGCGCGACGCAATTGCGACCTTGCCCGCCTGGTCGATCAAGCCATGGTTACCGAGCCGTTCTCGTCGCGCAAGCCGCCGTACTTGGCGGTAAGGCTGCGGGTAGGGACGGCTCGGCCGCCGTTGGCCCGATAAAACCTGTTGAGCACAAACGTGGCGCGGACGGACCAGTGGCGGATCCAAACCGGGATCACGATGCGTGGTATCAGCTCTTGCGCGCCGTTTCGCCCCTTATGCGCTTGTCTCGGGCGATCCGCTCTGTCTCGGCGGCTTTAGCTTCATCGCTGGTGCGCCAGCTGCCGGTCAGAACTTTGGGTAGAACGTCATCGAGTTGCATCGTCAAACCGACAAAGGCGATGCGGCCGTCACGGTCGACGACGAACGGGGTGGGAATCCCGACACAACGGCTGGGATGTAACCAAAGCTTTTCCATTTCGCGTGTGAAGTCGACCCCGATCCGGCGATCTGATTGATCCATGACGCGGAAGTCGGCGTGAAGTGGACATTAGTGCGGCCGGCGAGCGAGCCACGCGTTGATCTTGGGTGTCTTGTGGGTGGCTAGTTGTCCATGACGATATGGACAGCGAGCCCCTCAGGGATTTGAGCGTCGATCTCTTTGAGTAACTTCAAGAACTCGACCGCCCGATGGCGCTTGTAGCATTTGCCAATGACAAAGCGGAAGCGACATCGAGCGCGGCAAACAGCGCGGGCAAGTTCATCTGAACACCTGGATCGGGTGCCGAACGAGCATCATGGTCACAAGTGGTATCATCACATCTCCAAGCAGCCAATGCCGCTTGAACGGTTTTATGAAGAAACGATGTAGACTTTCCCGCAGCACCTGGTTGCAGGCGTCCCTGTTGTCGCGCCTGAAACCACCGACGTCTTGAACAAGACAGCCAGAGCCGCAACCACGTCCATAGCAGTGCTCAGTATGGCAGCGCTCAATAAAGAGAAGATCTTGCCGGCGTCCGCCAGAATGCTCTCACCATTTTTGAGCGGTGCGTTGGTGTGTGAGAACGTGCTAACGCTAGTCATGGCCTCGATGATGCGAACGCGACCGTAGCGATAAGATCGCGTCAGCGAGGGCAAAGATAGCTGAAGCGCGCAATCCGAGGTAGCGTGTTCAATGAGGAAGACAGCAGATAAGCGGCAGCATCGTGGCCTCGTCGTGTAGCGAAATGGGTAGCTGGCCATCAACTCACCGACGAACTCGCCGTAACTGCAACACTTCTATGAAAGCATGGGTTTCACATCGGCTGGAGAGCGGAGAAGACGGAAAGCTCCGTGGCCTGGCTAACCGTACACATGACTCCGGCGCCATCGAGCCCTGGGGCCTTATCGCCAATGCGGCGGGAACGATTAAGCCCTCAAGGGAAGTGGAGGATCGACTCCACGAGATCCGGACCGGATTGGAGGGCTCATCCGGCGTCCAATTTGTCTCGCCCTCTGAAAACGTCGCAGACGAGGTGGTGTCAGTCTTGAGAACCCTTCATGATCCGGACTACCTTGATGCACTCCAGCTCACGCCGCATCCACAAGAGCCAGAAATCACAGAGCTTGCCACAAGATATGCCGCGCACGGAAGGAGCCCCGGACGCCGGGACTCCCCGAGCCGACGGTGGGGTATATCGACCAAAGGCATGGAATAAGCTGAATTTCGAAACAACAAAGCCGGTTGGCGAAAAAAAACTCCTTGAAGGCGTGTATGATGCGGGGGTTGCTTACAGCAGAGCGGCGCTCGAACATCCCGACAAGCTCGAGATCTGCAGAAAATCGGTGAGGTGGTGACGACGTGGCTGCTATACGGCCCACGTCCCCGCTACTCAGATACGATCATGCCAGCCTCTATCCTGAGTTGCATGGCGTGCTGCCTTGAACATATCACTACAACATGAACGAGCACCGTCATGACCTCACCCCCTCCTAACGCGCGAACGAAACTTGTCATTGCTGCTCTGACGATCGCTGCGTTCGCTATCGGCCTGGACACGTTTGTCATCATTGGAGCGCTCGATGTAATCTCGCGTGATTTTGCGATTTCAACCGGCGCGGCGGGTTGGCTGATCTCGATTTACGCGCTCTGCTACGCCGTCTTCGCGCCGCTGAATGCCTGGATGTTCAAGGCCATGAGCGGCCATAATGTTCAGATTCTGTCCGTTTCGATCTTCATCATCGGTAACCTGATCTGCGCGATCGCTCCGAACTTCCTAACCCTTGCTGCAGGCCGCGTCATTTCGGCCTACGGCGCGGCGATGTTCACCCCGTCGGCTACCGCGCTGGCCGTGGAGCTCCTGCCGCCAGCCCGCAAAGGGTTCGCGTTGTCTCTCATCTTTGGCGGCATGACTGTTTCACAGGTTGCGGGCGTTCCTGCCACAAGCTGGATCGCAGATGCTATCGGCTGGCGCTTCTCATTCGGTTTCGTCGTCATTGCCGGGCTTCTCGCATTGATAATCTTCGCCCCGATGATGTCCGGAATAGCTACCAAGGCGCCGGAGCGCGGAGACGGCCCAATCTCGAAAGGCCTCTCCAAGACCATCTACGGTATCCTTTCCGTGACGCTATTCATCGTCGTTTCCGAGTTCATCGTTTACTCCTATGTGAGCGTCTTCATCATCGGTTCTCTGCTTGCCGGGGTGCCGCTGCTCTCAGCCGCACTATTTGCCTACGGTTTCGGAGCCGTGACGGGAAACGCTGCGTGCGGCGTTCTGACTGACCGTTTTGGCCCGTATAAAGTTCTCATCGCGGTTGTAGGCGCACAACTCATCCTGCTCGTAGGTTTGGTTGCGTTGGGACAGCATGGTGCCCTCACCGTGCTCATCGCCTTCTTTTGGGGTAACGTGAGCTACATGTATCTGGTCCCGATCCAGCACCGGCTTCTCGGTCTGGCCGGAGATAGGTCGAAGCTGGTGCTGGCAATGAACAGCTCGACCACCTTCGCGGGGATCGCCATTGGGGCTTTTCTCGGCGGCATCCTTGTCGAGACTAGCGGCGTCGCGTCTCTGGCTGCGGCATCGATCCTGATCGGTCTCATCGGCATCGGGCTGGCTGTTGCCTTCATGCGTGATGCAGCACCTGCAGAAGCCGCGACTGCAGCATGTCCGAGATGATATCGGTCAACGATCGAGTTATTGCCGTCCCAAAATTAAGAACGCTTGCGCACACCCGCGACAAGATTGTGAAGGAGATCGGAAGCCTCAAACGGCATTTCCGCAGCGTGCTAAGCATTTGGATCGAAGCCGCACGCGTTCCGCGCTCGTACGAAACAACTAAGGGGCGGCCCCGGCGCTGCAAGGCGATGCAGGCTCGCTTCAACCAATTGGAGGCGGAGATGGACGCCTTCAAGAGCCAGCCGGTCTACGACCCGGCGGATATGGCGGCGGGATTGCGGGAGGAACAATTGATTTTGCCGCATCCGTGACTGCTTGCGCAGCGACGTCGCCGGACGAGGGATCGATGATTGATCGAGACAGCTCTCTTTGATCCGCGACTGCCTTTTCGAGCGCAGAGAGGAATTGCCGCCCCTCTTCTGTAATTCCCAGCCGAGAGCATCGGGAAGACAGACTTCGCCGAAAAGATGTTACGATCCGGCGCGCGTCGGTCAACCGCTTCATGCGTCGGCCCAGTCATGGCCGCTGTTCATCAGGATCTCCACGGCCCGTCGGACTTCGGCAACGGAAGCCCGCCTGGCGGGCGGGCCGGCCAGCACTTTCAGGAAGGTCAGCTGGAAGACACGTGCCGTGTCTCCGAGGGCTGTGCGGTTTGCGAGACGGCCTCATGGCGGGAAGAGACGGTCGAAAGGCCAAACGCCCGGCGCGCCGTGACAAGGCATCGCCGGACAGGTGCGAGAACACGCTTTGCAGAGATCAGTTTCCGGAGGCGAACCGGATCAGCCAACCCGGAGATCCTCAGCTGACATCTTGCCTGAACGCCCGGCCTTGAGCTGATAACTTACCCGGGCCCCCTCTTCGAGGGTGATGCAACCGGCCTTTTCGACGGCACTGATGTGCACAAAGACATCGGGACCTCCGTCCTCAGGCCTGATGAACCCATAACCTTTGGTCGAATTGAACCACTTCACAATACCCATTGCCACGGCGGCATCTCCTTAGTGAACCCTTGTGATCTAGCGAAGAGTTTCCCGGCAATCAAGATGGGCGGCAAGAGTCGCCCGGCGTCGCTGCGCTGGTCACCTGCTCTTTTTTTGTCGGTGGCTCTGGCTACCGCCGCATTGTGCAAACGACAGAAAGCGCCCTCACGTCGACGACACTTCGCTTCGAGGCTTCAGGATCTGGATGACGTTTTGACCTTCGCTTCACTCGTCGCTCGCTTCGGCTTACAGAAGTATTGCAGAGCCTCGAACACGCCGCGCTCATCCGGAGCCAAGCTAGAGCGGATGGGATTGATCGACGTTGAACAACAGGGCGGCCGTGAACTCCTTCGCGCGGCCTGGAGCAGGATCATCAATCCCTGCCATGCATTGAAGCTACGAGACTCAAGCACGAAGACAGTCGCAGGGCTGCACTTTAGCCGTACGCTTTTGGACGTCAGCCGCACGCCGGGCCATGTCGGACGAACAGGGGTCTGCCGAGACAATCCTCAAGGAAGCGCATCTTGCAACATACCGCCCCCTCGTCATGTTGCGTTTGGGAAGCCAGGAAACTCGCTCGCCACCGGTGGAGGCTGTTCAAACCGGTTAACTTGCGCATCTTACGAGCTTCATCGCGCCCGCCGGCGGCTCGTCAGCTCTCTCGCCTTGGGTTCGATGAATTCAGCTGAGCAACGTGAAGACGTTGAGATAACAATGGTCTCTATTTTATCTGCTTCGATCAGCCGTCCACAGAATTTACTCAGAACACAGCCGCTTCGATGCATAGGTGTATTCAAGGGCCAGTTGACGCGCATATTCCATGAGATTGGCCGCGGCGCTGTGTCCCCCATCGATGTTTTCGTAATAGAAGTAAGGCTGGCCCAGCGCGTCGAGCTTCGCGGCAGCCTTGCGGCCGTGCGCTGGATGCACGCGGTCGTCCTTGGTGGAGGTAAGAATTAAGGGAGCGGGATAGGTCTTGCCCGCCATCAGCTTCTGGTAGGGCGAGTAGCCTTCGATCCAGGCACGCTGCTCGGCAATCGCGGGGTCACCGTACTCGCCGATCCAGGAGGCGCCCGCGCCCAGTTTGGTGTATCGAAGCATGTCAAACAGCGGCACCTGGATGATCGCCGCGTTGAAGAGCTCGGGACGTTGGGTGATTGCGGCGCCAACGAGCAGGCCGCCCTGGCTGCCGCCAATCGCGCCTAGCCGGCGCGGACTTGTGATTTTCCGGCGGATCAGGTCCTCGGCAACGGCAATGAAATCATCCCAGGTCGTCTGCTTCGTTGCCGCCTGGGCCGCTTGATGCCATTGTGGGCCAAACTCGCCGCCCCCGCGCAGGTTCGCAACGACCCAGGCATTGCCCTGTTCGAGCCATAGCCGCCCCACCGGTCCCAGATAAGAGGGCAAAAGCGGAATCTGGAACCCGCCATAGCCATAGAGAAGTGTCGGGATTGTGCCGTCAAACCTTGCGTTCTTCGGCCGCACCAGAAAATAGGGAATTGACGTGCCATCACGCGAAGTGGCTTCGAGCTGCTCCACGACATGGTTGGACGCATCGAAGGCAGAAGGTGTCTTCTTCAATTCCTCGAGGTTTTTGCCTTCGGCATCAAAATACCAGACTGACGTTGGTCTGAGATAGCTCGAGACAGCGAACATGGCCTGGTCCGCTTCATCGGAGACGGTTGACAGGCTGACATTTGTATATTCCGGCAGCGGGATCGGCGTCGCCGACCAAGCTCCCTGATCGTACTTACAAACGAACGCTCTGCTCTGAACGTTCTCGAGGATCGTCATGATCAACAAATTCTTTGTGGCGCCTACCCTGCTCAGGGCCTGGCGGGGCCCTGGTTGGAAAACAAGCGAGGCTTTGGCGCGCCGCGGGTCCTGTTTCCATTCAGCCAGGTCATAAGAAATCAGCGATCCGGCGGCGAAGCTGATATCGCCGGGCGGCGTCCATTCTTCATCAAGCTTCACAAGCAGGCGATCACCCACTATTCCGATCATCGCGGCCTTCTTCGGCAGATTGAGCTTGACGGGCCCATCGGGGCGGAAGACCACATACTCGGACTCGAAAGAGCTGATCCCGCGGGCCGCGCCGGTCGCATGAATATGACCCTCGCTGTCACGAAGCACGAAGGGCTGCGTCCCAACGTCGGTGGGCTCGCCACGAAAGATCTCGCGAGCCTCACTGAGCGGCTGAGCGCGTTTGAGCTCCTTCACGACAAAGGGGTAGCCGGCCTGTGTCAAAGTCCCCTCGCCCCAGTCCCGTGCAACAAGGAGTGTGTCACCATCGACCCAGCTCACGTGCTGCTTGCCCTCTGGGAGATAAAAGCCGTCCGCAACGAAGGTCTTGGCGTCGCAGTCGAACTCTCGTATGGACGCGGCATCCTTGCCGCCATCGGAAAGACTAATCAGGCAGAGACGCCCTTCAGGCGGAAGGCAGCTGCCACCTTGAAAAATCCAATTCCTGTTCTCGGTGACGGCCAAGGCGTCCACGTCGAGGATGGTCTCCCACTGTGGGTCTTGGCTACGATAGCTCTCGAGCGTGGTGCGCCGCCAGACGCCGCGCACCTGGTTCTCGTCTTGCCAGAAATTCTCCAAACCGCGCCGCTCCAATGAAACATATGGGATCCGATCCTTGGCCTGCAGGATGGAGAGCGCCTGTTCGTAGAAGTGCCGATAGCGAGGATCTGACTGTAGCACCCTGAGCGTCTTCTCGTTCTCGGCGCGAGCCCAAGCCAATGCGCCTTGTCCTTCGATGTCCTCGAGCCAGAGGAATGGATCATTCGTCGTTGCCAAGGTCGTTCGCTCCTGTGAAAGCGCCGTGGACGTGGCGCTGGCAGTCGAAGGCAACACCGCGGAGAAGAGTGGTGGTGTATTCATGGACTTTCTCCCGATGAGATCGCCGGGCACGCTCGCACGCCTGGCGCGTCAAGCAGCAGCGGCGGAAAGCACGCAACGTATGACATAGCGCAGCTTGCGCCATGTTGTGGACCACTCACTGCAAACAGCGTGCCGGCTAAAGAGCCGCAAGTTTCAGCAGCTCCGGCTGCAGCACCATGTCCGCTTTCCGACACTGGTTGCCAAGCAGACACCGACAGCGTGGGGAACGACCAAAAGCTCGCTGGTGTCGACGCCACTTGCAGAAGCTTTTGAGATGCGGCTCTGCAACGCGAAAGGCCTGTGGTGCGAAGCTCGAAAAATTACGCACCGACGTCATCGCCACTAGACGGTAGGGTGAAGTTGTGCCGTATCTGGCACCTCCCGAACCGCCTTTTGCCCACTTGAACGCCGTGCCGCCCATATCAACCATGCACTCATCGTGCATCATGCCGTCGGCTGACGGATATAGTCTTGGCAAGTCCTTATCGACCATGGGGCGGCTTGCATCCAGACTCTTCTCGGTGATGAGTTCCATCGTCCAGGCCAGCGTGATGTCCGATCGGGCCCGGCGGGCACCGCAACGTTGGCGCCGGCCGCAGTTGATTCCGGCATGACAAGAGCTTCGGATCAATGCTGCGCATCCCGTTTGATAACAATTTGACTGAAATGGACCCGCGGAGCGAGACCGCTTGAACGGGTTTGTTAGTTGGAAACTGACCGCTCCTGATCCTTTTCTATCACGCTGCCAGAGTCTCTGTCTGCTGCAGTTGCTGTGGGCATGTGGTCAACGCGTCAGCGTTGTCCACCATGTCCACAGCCCTCGCGGCCTGCATCCGTTCGCGCCAAACCGCCATCGGCGTGCGATAGCCGTGCGCCTGATGAAGGCGACGATCGTTGTAGAAGGCGATCCAGCTCGCGACCCTGCCTTGGCCTCGCGGCCGTCGGCATAGCCCTTGAGATGTCCTCATGCTTGAGCGACCGCCACAGCCGCTCGATGAAGACGTTGCAGCTGCACCCGGGGCCGGGAGCGACATTGAATGATCTCTTACCTATCCTTCTCGCCCGAGCCGATGGGGCCGCTGGAGGGACTGCATTGTGCGAGATTGTCGACCCGATCCCGGTAGGACGATTTCTCATGACGAAAAAAACAACAGCATCGGCTCTCAAAGTTGTTGATTCTCGCCGCAATAGCGGTTTGCCGGAAGTGCGCGGCGCATGCGCAAGGGCGCCGCGCAAGGTAAACAATTGTGCTTGCTCCGGACCGTAGCGATATAGGTCTTATCACCGGAAGAGCACGATCCTTGTGCGCTCAAAAATTGAATGGAAAGTAAGACCATGACCACCTACCGCATTGATTGCGTCTAACCGGATGAGCGGCATGAGCACATCATGGATGTCGGCGGCCCCAAGCCCGAAGGAGGAAAGATGGCGGGGACAAGGTGGAAAACGTTGTCCGCGATATCGAGAACGAGCAGCACCGGTTCTACACGCAAAATGGCAATTCGACCGCTTGGGTTGCCGTGCGAAAAAGCTCGTCCGAACGCAAATTCATTCAGACCACGCAGATGGTCTCTGGAATGACAACTTGCTCGCCCTCGACGCGTGCTCGACCCACTTCAACAGCATACGCCCGCGAGCGGTTTCTCATCGGGAAGCGCGTGGCAAAGCAATTCTCCAGCGCCGATCGCAAAGATAGTTGCGCAGATGCCAGCAAGATAACCGAGCAGCGGTCTCGGCGCGCGGTCAGCTAGGAATTGATGCGCGGGTAACGGCATCGGGGGCAAGAGAGAGTGCGAGGCGCCGCAATCCAACGCGACTTGGCGGATATGCGCCGGATTCCGTTGACGAATACGAGATAAGAGCCGCGAACGTCACCTCAAGTTGTACAACATGATCTTTAAGCGACTCTTTTGGGGCTTCGATATGAAGAGACTTCTGGGACTTTTGCTGCTCGTCCAATCCCTGTTGTTTTCCGCTGAGGCCATGGCCCAAGGGCTTCCTGCTCCCTCATACTGGAAAAATGAACGAGGTTCGGAACTGTATATTTGGTCCGCCAATAGCGGGACAATACAAGGGATTTTCACAAACCATGCTCAAGGATTTGCGTGCCAGGGCATCCCGTATCCCGCATCGGGATCCCTTAGCCCGACCGGCTTGTATTTTGTTGTTACTTTTTCCCAGTGCAATTCCTTTACCCGCTGGGTTGGAAAAATTAAGGGGTCTCAGATTCCGACGTCTTGGACGCTGCTCTACGTTGATAAGAAAGGTAAGCTTAGCAGGCTAAAGGGCGCGGATATATTCACGCGTATATGGTAGTTTTCGATCTTCTCGCAATGCAGCTACTTAGATTTGAAAATCGCTCTCGCGAGGTTTGCATCCCAAATGGCGCGACTTGCTGAGCCGCGCCGGCGCCCGGATTTCGGCCTATTCTCCGGCCTCCTAGAAGCGCTGGAGCGGGCAGGCCGACCAGCGCCTTACCGATCCAGTTCCCGAGCAATAGCTTTCGGCGATTCCGTGGCGACGGTTGCAGACACTTGGCTAATGCTTCGGTTCGAAGCGCGCTACTCTGCGCTGGCTATCCCAGAGCTCTACAGGGTCGTCTTCGGGGAGATCCTCAGCGCGTGCCTTGGCGTCGTCCTCGGTGGCGCAAATTAGACCTATCGTCGGAAGATTTCGCCCTCGGATGCGAGGACAACCGCTCGAAATGTTTTCATCCGTCGGACTTACCACCTCTTTCCCGCCTTCATCTTTTCTGTTCAGAGCCTGTTGCTTTGCAGCGACAAACGAGGCGCGATCGGGTTGCGGAGACACCACCATCGATGCAGCACAGCAAAGACGGAGCGGTGCGTCAGGCACGGATCTCACGAGACCATCAAGCTGCATTGAGAGCCGTGGTAGTACGTGAACAAGGATACGACATCGCTCACCCGCTATCTTCCCTAGGCTTTTCTCGAGATCATTTTCATGTCACCTATTCAGGCGATCAAAGATTGGTATGTGTCCCTGGACAAAGAACTTCAATCGGACATCGCGTACATGTTCGTATCTCTAACCATCGGTGATCGCCAGGTTGCTCCCGCTGCCGCTGTTCGAAGGCTGCTGCAATGGTTTGACGTGCGTAGTGCAGGCACGGAACACGAGGATGCTTTAGCTGCCGTCACGTTTCGGGCTTCATTCGAATATCTGTTTGCCGACCGCTTCACGAGCGCCGGCTGGATTTTTCCGGAGCAGATGTTCAAGGACGTGATCCGCGAGGCTGCTGAAGGTAAAGAGGCAAGCAAGATTGCAACGAGCGCATTCCGGCTACTGCGGGACCTTCCGGACCGGAAAACGAAATGGAAAGAGGCGGGTGACAGGTGGAATGCCCTAATCAACTCGACACTCAACGATGATGCGCTGAGGCAGTGGACACAAGATCAGTTCCTGGCGAGCGACTTCGGGCTGACGCAAGACTGAAAACACCTCCCGCCATCCTCGCGACGCTGCGCGTGCCAGCTCTGTCCGCGCTTTGCGCGAGGCGTCGGCATGACGCTGCCTGCAGGTCGATAACTGCAAGGTGCGGTTGACGCAATTGAGGGGGCTTGTTGACATGACCAACGGAGCCGCAATCACTGAAGACAAGACGGCCAATCATTGAAGCTCGCCTGAACGGAAGCACGTAGAGTAATCCGTCCGGTGGCTCGGGGGCTCGTGAGACCAGAACAGGCAGTGCCGCCGAGCCAGCTGTCCCATGCATGAAACCAACAACTAACGTCCGCCATCGCAGACCGTGGCTATGATCATGCGGACTCGTGCTATGCCTCGGAGTTTCGCTGGCATGGCCCTGAAGACGGTTAAAGCCACTATGGCGGTCATTATGGAAATGGATACGATCACGCCATGCGCTCTGCTCTTGCGCCGCTGTAAACGTTCGAAGCGGGCAAATGCCCTACTTTGAGTGCGTCTGTCCCAACCGAGAACAGTTCCTAGTCACACCTCCTGCTGAATTTACGTCGGTCCCGAGACAAGCGGCATGCGCGCGTAACTATCACGGGTCGAGGCGCATACTGCTTGTCGGCGCAACTACCTGCCACCTGACCACCTGTTCGCAAGTGGACCTTCGCTCGCCATAAAGCCGATTGAACAGAAAGACAGCAGGAGACAGCTGTTTTGCGCCGATAATCGCCGTGACTGCAATGCTAAAGTTGGGCCTGCTAATTACACAGGACCAACATGGTCAGAAGCATTCGCAATACTGTGATGGTAGGAACTTTCCTCGCAGTCACAGCCGGCAGCGCTAGCTGGGATTTCCTGAATAGCTATTTCGCCTGCATCCTCACGCTCGCCGCGTCATTCGGTGCTGGCCTTTGGTTCGAGCGCGCCCTTATCAAACGCGCTCATCGCGAGATGACGCGCCTTCACGGCGCGGATTGGCGCGTCGGAGACCGCTAATCTAGCTGGCTCGCGTTTACAAAAAAGATCCGCCAACCGCTAAGGCAAACGAATGATAGTCGATCACATCAGCGCGAGCCTAGCCAGGCTCGAGGGGCTCCATCCAGAAGCGTTCGAATTTGCCCGGTCTGCTCCGGGCCGTCCGCTTGTGATCTTGGCCATCACAGGGACGTGGCGCCCTTCTTTGCGAGGAGTGCGAAAGCTTCGGGATGGTGATCGCACCAGGCCTGCAGCTCACAGCAGGAGGTGACGAACATCTCGAACGGCGCAATTTAAGGCGAACGATACCACGGAAGACCAACAAAGCCTGGCTGCGAGACATTCCTGGCTTGGAACAGGCGCCAGAATCTCACCTCGAAACGCACGAAATCCGCCTATGGACTTCTTCTATAAGCTAAAAAACGGATCGCCTCTTCATAAGATTCGGGACAACGGTACCGAGTGCTTCAGCATCATGCCGATAGCAGAAGGGGTCGATGCAATCCGCCGATTCCAACGCGTTGCTCACGATGCGATCGCCTACGCCAACGACGAGTACAAGGCAATCCCACACGAAACACACGGTTCGGCGTGAGGATGTTTGATGTCGTGGTAATCCAGAAAGTTTCGCCTTAAGAGCGCTGCCCCCGGTTGGCAAAGCTGGTTCAACAGATAGCTATTTGACTGAAGTATGCTCAGGAACCGATCCCGACCATGGAGCAAAGAAGACGACAAACGCCTTCTCAAGCTCGCTTCGAATCGTGAAACCGCAAAGCGGATTTCCATTCTACTCGAGAGAAGCGAAAATGCCGTCGCCCGACGGCTCAGTATATTGCGAGAGCGGTACGCAAAGTCGAAGGCGATGAGCACGCCGCGGAGTCCTACGCTGAGCAGCGATTGCGGACTAGGTCCGCGTCACTTAGCGCAACGCAAGACAAGACCGTGATTGCGTGTGAAAGGTCCGTCGATGCACCGATGAAGCGAGAGTCGCAGCCGCTGCTCAGGCTTACCATTCAAATTCGCTGCACTATTCCTGACGGTCATGCGAGAAATCGTTTGTTTTCAGCGCGCTCACGACGCGGTTCGCCGTCTCTCGGCAAGAACAAAAGATATCGAATTTGCGCTCTTGATTGGAAAGCGCAGTGCAATATGAAATCGTTCGACGATGTTACCAGACGGAATATCGCGGCGGCGTGCGCGAGCTTCAGGCGCCTGCCGCAGAGTGCAGGACCGGACCGACTCACGCGTACAGCGGTGGCAATCGTGCTGACCGCCTCTGGCGAGGGCCACGACATCGCCTTTCTCCTCACATTGCGCGCGTCAAGATTGCGCTCGCATCGCGGCCAGTGAGCTCTGCCCGGCGGACGCTGCGACGAAGGCGAGACGCCGGTCGAGGCGGCACGGCGAGAACTTGAGGAGGAGCTCGGGTTGGGGCTTGCGGGTGATGCAGTGCTCGGCATGCTCGACGATTATCCGACACGCTCCGGCTATCTGATCACGCCCGTTGTCGTATGGGTTGCTGATAGCGCCGCTATGGCGCCGAACCCGCATGAGGTCGCTCCGTCCTCCACATTGCGCTTCATACAATCGAACGTGAGGACGCCTTCGACTTCGTCACCATTCCCGAAAGCGAGCGGCGCGTGATCCCCTTTCATCATCGGGGGAGCCTGATCTACGCCCGACAGCGGCCCTAATCTGTCAGTTCCGCGAGATTCTGGCTGGGCGCGCAACCCGCGTTAGCGATTTGGAACAACCGATCGTCGCCTGGGAGTAAAGGCACTTTGCGCTGACACTTGGCATGGCGGCTCTCCGATCGTGCCGCGCACAGTGTGCGCCCTTGAGCTTGCCGCAACCGAGCCGTCGAGAATGTGGCGAACGCCCGGGGCGATGAGGGCGCCGCTCGCAGCGTCGCGCAAGAGTTGACTGATCTCACCTACTCCGTTGCGCCGGCGTTCATCGTGGCTACTCATGGCCCTCGTCTTTCCCGGAGAGCCTCCCGTTCATTTGTTGAAAACATCCCTGAATCTGGGATAGTCTTGGACGAATTCCTGCGCCGCGAGGCCATTTCGCGGTTAAATTCACCTCAGGCGGGTTCCGGTTATGCAGTACAATCGGATAGATGCCCGCATCCTCGAGATCGTGCAAAAAGACAACCGTCTCACGTCCGAAGCAGTCGGCGAGCTGGTCGGGCTTTCTGCCACAGCGTGTCAGCGGCGACTAAAGAGGCTCCGTTCTGAACGCATCATCGAGGCCGATATCTCGATAGTTTCGCCGAAGGCGGTAGGCAGACCTATTCAAATGCTTGTGCTTGTAAGTCTGGAGCGGGAACGTGCCGATATAATCGACAAATTCAAGAAGGCCGTTAGATCGTCAGTTGAAGTCGTCAACGGCTTCTACGTCACCGGCGATGCGGACTTTGTCCTTTACGTTACCGCCCGCACCATGGAGGATTATGAGGAGTTCACCCGGAAATTTTTCTATGTGAACCCTGACATAAAAGGCTTCAAGACGATGGTCGTGTTGGATCGTATAAAAGCGGGCTTTGCCGTACCAGTCGAGACTCCTTCGGAGGACTGACTACGGATTAAGGTTTTTCACACCGCGGATCGATGCGTTTACCCTTCTGCGCAAGCGCTTAATGACGCGCAGGCTCATCACTCTGAACACGTCTGAGACACTACCAAGAAGACACTACCGAAGCGCCGTTTACGGGTACGGAACGACGCGTTGGCTGCATTGTTCCCGTTCCGGTGTCACGACGCCGACATGCGCAGCGCGGTAGAGACGTGCGAGCGCAGCCTGGCTGAACGAATCGTTCTTGTAGTGGATCGGGCTCCACTCGTCTGTGCCATGCTCGGTATTGACCTGGTTGATAGCGGTCTGCACGTCGTCTCTATATTTTTGGTACTCTTCGACGTCGGCGCGTGAGGACGGGTCGATTTGCAGCAGCGAGATGCTCTGCGGCTCCTTCGTTAAAAGCTGATTGAACGCTTCGACCCGTTTATCGATGCCTTTCGTGTAGTCGAGCCGGTCTACGCCGATGGCAAACTTGGCGCCTTGGAAGTTTTGCAATAGTGACGAGACTTTTTCTTGCTCTGCGGGAGAGAGGTCTTGCGCAAGATACTCTGCGAACTGCTCGGGATCGATACCGATTGGGAACTTTTGAAGTCGCGTCTGGCCACGTTCTGTGGTCACAATGCCATCCTTGCCCTCCAGCGCGAAATGGGTTCGAAGGCAGGCCAGGAAATTGTTCAGATCCCGGTTCGTCTGAAAGCCGAGGAGATCGTACTTCAGCATCGATTTCATCAGTTCGCGATGGTTGGGTACGCACTCTATCATGTCGGGTGTGGGCCACGGCGTATGGAGGAAAAGCCGGTTGGCCGCTCAATGCCCAGGTCATGCAGATCGGCCCCAAGCGGGAGTAGATGATAATCATGCACCCAGAATGCGTCCCGATCTCGTACGTCGAAAGCCGCGCGCGCGATGAAGTCGTTGATCCTTCGATAGCTGCCATAATCCTCGTCCGAGCCCGACATCCGGTCCGGCAGGGAGTGCAATGCTGGCCACAGCGTTGAATTCGAATAACCCCGATAGTAGCCAGGATGGTCCGGGGCCGGCAGATCGAGCCTGGCGACGTCGCCTGCACCAGTCGGCACCAGTGGCAGGGGCCGATCCCGTCGCCGCGGGTCTCCGAAGAGCCTATCCAAACCGCGCCGGAACGTTCCACCACCGGCTCGAGGGCCGCGGCGAGCCCGCCGGTCTGGGGTTTATTGGGGTCGAAGGGTGCAACGCGGTTCGAAATGACGACAAGCTTCAAATCGGGTTGCTGGTTGACGGCATCAAGACGATCCTCCACCTCGTCCGATACACTAGGATCGGAAGGACCTGCACTAGCTTGTTGCTCTTGCCAGGTGCTGGTCAAAGGCCGCATGGCCTATAGTTTCATCTTGCTGGGTCGCGCCTGATGTACTGCTGGGATCCAACGTTGTGGTGTCGAGCGTGTCATGGATTCGAACCATCACGTAACTCCGTTTGACGATGTTTGCGTTTGATGCAGTCGCAGATCAGCCCCGAGATGTCTCCACCACGCCAGGATGGCAGGTCTAGCTTCGAGAAGCTGACCGGTCGAGCAAAATGGTCGGATTGCTGCATCCATCCAGGACTTCGAGG
>NZ_LBIX01000132.1:0-16153 GCF_028128655.1 Bradyrhizobium sp. CCBAU 45394
CGCCTCGCGGATCCCCGCATCGCGATTCCACGCCGCTTTCAGCCGGAGCCCCGCGATCCGTTACGCAGTCCAGATTCACTTCAAGGCGATGCTGATACAGCTACAAATCGGCGGGGCCTGCAATGCGCTGCATCCGGTCCAAGCCCGCATGGCGCGCTGGCTGCTCCATCTTCGCGACCGCGTCGACCACGACGTCCTCCCGCTCACCCAGGAGGCGCTTTCGCAAATACTAGGTGTGCGACGAACGACGGTGACGCTCCTGATGCGGAATCTGCGCGCTTCCGGAGCGATCATATCTGAACGGCGAGGCGAAATCGAGATCGACCCTTCGCGGCTCGCAGCGCTGGCGTGCGAATGCCGCGACACCATGCATCTCGAAATCGAGGGGATCTTCTCTATGAATGCAACCCAATCTCGCGTTTTGGTTCTGCCGACGCAGTAAATGAAACGGGCGATGTAGCCGCTTCGGCGCGGCCGGTGAAGTCGGCGAAGACGGTGCTGGATAGCGGATCCTTCGGGCCGATCAGGCCGCCGCCCCATGCCTTGAGCGGGACC
This sequence comes from Bradyrhizobium sp. CCBAU 45394, assembly GCF_028128655.1. Lineage (NCBI taxonomy): Bacteria > Pseudomonadati > Pseudomonadota > Alphaproteobacteria > Hyphomicrobiales > Nitrobacteraceae > Bradyrhizobium > Bradyrhizobium sp. CCBAU 45394. The sequence continues at coordinate 556 of NZ_LBIX01000132.1, forward strand.
TCCCACCTAATGTCCGTTGCGGGGTCAAAAGCGGCGGTCGGGCGTTCGCATGCGGCAGGTCCGATCTACCTTTCATAGCGGGCCTACTTACGCCCGCGACGCCAACTATCCGTGCGCCGATTCGATCCCCAATAGAGTTCACGCAATAGTCGGGACGCCGCACAAGCCCCTCTCGCGAGGGCCAAATCCGCCGTAGCGCTGAGCCTCGTGATGGAAGGCATGATCCCTAAATTTCCCAAGTGTTGGCAACTAGGCGCGCTGGTTAACTCGGCAGGTTCTGAGCGCCGTACCCATGAAAGCACCGAAGCCAAAGCAATGGGCCCAGCAGGAGCTCCGACGATTGATTAGGCTGGCGCGGCAGGGAGTTGGCGCGTCAAAGAGAGCCGCCGAGCTGGGCCGCCACGCCGGATCAGTTAGGCGGATGGCCCGAACGGTTGGAATACTGGTGAAGAAGTAGCCGTCGCACGCGCTGGTGTGATGAACGAGGCGCTCGCGTGCGGTGCCTTGTAACCCAAAGCCTCGGCTGATCTCCCGCACAAGCCTGATCGCAGCATCAGTGCTGCGGCCATAGAAGAGCGCCCGATCAAATTGCGAAAAATGCTTATTCCAAATAGCGCGATGGCAATGCCCTTGAACATGCTCGTGGACCGGGCTTGAACGATTTAGTCAAAGTTCAAAATGGCCCCAGCCGCAGGATGGGGGCAAACAGCCAGGGCCGGCATTCCCATTCCAAATGCCGCAAATCGGCGATGAGCGGCACTTTATATTTCAGGCACACAGAAGCTAACGAACTATTTCGCAGGAGTCTTTCGCCGGGGCACTCATCTCACACGGGCCGCTTCCGATTGCGTGGTACTCCGCTCTCCGGTTGGCTGAAGCGATGGACCAACTGAGCATTGTTCGAAATAATCGAGGCGCGCATCATTGGCCAAATGCTCCCAAAACTCAGCTTCGGCGAGCAGTTTCCAACTTCGATCAGGGTGATGCGCGGCGGTCTGACGGCACAGCGATGCCATTGCGCGCAGGCGACTTACAGTATCCACCACTACTCCTCCCATTATTTTGTTTTTTGCACCCTATTTTCTATTTTTGCGTCGGAGTCATTATAATTATTACGCAGAACCAATTTTTACTTCTCGAAGCGCGATTCGGCTTTCGTTGCGCTTCAAATCGCGTCCCGAAAACAACGGGCGCAATCCGGCGCTTCTTATTCGCGCTCAATTGTCGAGCGGCGGCCAAAGGTGGTTGTCGAGCATGCCGCATATGCAGTGCAAAGGCCTCGTCATGGCCCGTAATTCTACGGAGATTGCGCATCCGTAGCGTTTGGCATCTACTTCAGATTGTTTTTATGACGATTAGCTTTTCAGGCGAGAGGTAATGAGCGTTAAAGCCATGATGGCGACGATCCTCCAGAACCAACTGGCATTGCGCGGCGTGCATTCACTGACGCCATCTGACTGTGAAGAGATCGTGGAGCAGTTGGTCGAACAGCTTAGAGAGCTGGAGCTTAGCTTGGCTGCTCGCGAATTGGCTGGCAAGCAAGAGCCGAAGTAGCGTGATCGAAGGCTAGCACCGCCGATGCGGTTGGTCAGTCACGGCGACGCAATGGTATTGCTCGCCACCATGAAATACACTTCAGCTCGCCCTTTAGCCAATCCGGAAAAACGCCGCTCCCAAGCTGGTTGAGATCGCCAGCGGCATCCAATCCGTTCAGGACGGGCGCGTCTTGGTGCAACCACATAGGGTCACAAGCGGTCCTCGACCCGTTGCGCACGGCAGGTCGGCCATGGGCCAATAGGCGACTGTCGCTGATAATCAGCGCGATTTGAATTGAGCGATTAAGTGACGTGAAAGATCGTTTCGCCTATAGGTTGTCAGCGTAGCGTCCCAGATTGCGTGCGATACGCAGGACTGAGCGAGGGGTCAATGCATAATGCGCGTAAAATATTTTTCGCTCGTCGGGGCTATTCGCTTGGGGTTTCCCGATCCTTCTGCCACGACCAAAATTCGGGCTGAGACACTGTAATGAGATGGCCTCTGCCGTATCCAAAGCGCGGCGATGTGATGGGCGTTCTATTCATCGTCGCTCTGCTTTGCCTTTTCGCTTTCAGCTTCTATTGGTTTCCGACTTCTAAGCCGAATAACGGCTTCGGTCCGGATTGGGATTGCACCCCTGTCCCTAATGGCCAACCGATTTGCATCAAGAAGCTAGGTCAGTGAACGCGGATCGCTGACGGTACCAGCCATCGAAATGTCGGAAGTGGGTCAAACTGAGAAGTACTCAACGTGGGCAAATTACGGCCTGCTCTGCCTCACTAAGCAGACTTCGATAAGACGGGCTGAATTCATCGTCTTTGCGTGAGAATCTCGGGGAATCGCTGTATCGCAATCAGCTTGGGCCCAAGCTGAGCATCATGCTCGAGCGTTCCGGCCGCGAAACCATGTCCTACGCCAATTCTGGAGCAAGTGCTAAGGTAGGTAACTACTTTTAACGCGTCGCTATCGAGTGTTCCCCTGACGACTCTTTCGACACGAGCATTCATCACTGCCAATGGAGTATGGTTCGGAGAGCGAATATCAGTTTCTCTGCTGACGATCGTCACCTCGACGATTACTGGCGCGTCGATTTCTTCGGGAATATGGTCAAAGAGCACACCACTTTGCGAACTCGCCACCGCGCAGGCCTCTGCCCGGTCGAATACAAGACAACCAACAATCAAACAAAGCGCGCAAAGCCCTGTGGTCTACCGCGACAACCGGACGATTTCAGAGCCGGTCTGTGCTTCGCGTTCGGGCCAGAAGAGACTTATGCATTGAGCAGATTGCGAGTTGAATGACAGCGCCCCATTCATCGCACTTTCGTGCCGTGGAGGAGCTGTTCGCAGGACCCAACCTCACACTGGCCTGTGACTTGTTCGATCGCCTCGTTTCGAAAACGGCGTCAGCGTGGGAAAGCAGGAAATACTTCGAAACGAAATGTCAGGCAGCACGTGCCATTCTCCCCGTCACCGGTGACATAGGGCCGGTTTAGAAGGAAGTCTCGGTTGCCGAGAGCTGCCTCGGGTGTTGGGGTATTTTTAGTCGGCGAGCTACTTCCCTCCTGACTCTTGTTTCAGGCTCATGTACGTGATGAACCGTATGAGGTCAGCGTCAGCCGCGGCGTAGGCTGTGCAAGGTAATTTCCGGCGGGCAATTGATGCGCACGGGAACGACGCTCGAGCCCGCACCAACGGAAGTATAGCCGGTCATATCTCTGTACTGCCAAGGCCCAGCCCCCATCCGTCTTGGTAGCACCGCCTCGAGCTTGATGGGAATGGATCCGGGGAGACAAATCTGACCGCCGTGGGTGTGTCCGCTCAGCATCAGATCAAAGTTGGCATGCGCAGCCTGACGATAGACCTCCGGTGTGTGAGACAACAAGATCGAGAACTCACCGCGGGGTATCGAGAGAGCGGCCTTTTCGATGTTGTCCACTCTGAAGAAATGTGCATCGTCGATTCCCGCCAGATAGATCCGTTGGTCCTTGCGAACGATTGTTTCGCATTCGTTGAGCAGCACGCGGATGCCCATAGCTTCAAGACCTGGGACCATTTGAATCGTATCGTGGTTGCCGAGCACCGCATAGATTGGCTGTTTCAGATGAGTTGCCACTCGCGCGACGCCATCCAGCGCGGGCTGGAACGGCCCAACAGTCCGCCCCCGATAATCGCCAGTAAGGACACACACATCGTACTGCATGCTGCCAACCAGCTCGATGAGCCTGCTCATGGCAACTTCATTCATATCCACGTGAAGGTCGCTAATGTGCAGAATGGTGAAGCCCTCAAAGAGGGGCGGTAATGTCTTAAACCTCATTTCGTTTCGTTTGACGAGAATGCGTCCTGCGTTCTGTCGTGCACGCCAGTAGAGCCCTGTTGCCTTCAGAACATTTCGAATGATCCACTCGGCCCAAGATGAGTTTTCAAGGTGAAAAAATGTGAGGCCCTGGCCAAATACCTGAGCTTCGTGATCTCTTTCAATCCCCAATCGCTGCCGGGCGTGGAGCGGCCCGAGACGGATCTCGAGTTTGTGCAGAATGTCTTCGTCCACCAGCTAGTCCTTTCGAACGGCCTCCGGGCAGATATGGCGAATTCTCATGAGGCCAAGGTCAACCCAACAGTGGCTAATTCCCACGCTTCCATTGAATGTCGCGCTGGGTCATTTGGCTCGTGCACTGCAGCAAACTGCATCGCTATTCGATCACGTCGGCGCAGCCGAGCAGCGACGGCTTCAAGGATGAGCAACTATAAGCTAAGCTGAAGAAATGCAACTTCTGCATATTCTGCAATTATTAGTTTTAATGACGTTAGCGAACGGCGCACCGATCGTTGCAAAGAAGATTTTTGGCCCACGGTTTTCCTTTCCGCTGGATACCGGCACCGTATTTTTTGATGGGAGGCCGTTGTTTGGGCCATCGAAAACCATCCGCGGTATTTTGATTTCAGTCCTCATCACGACAGCAAGCGCCCCGCTTATCGGTCTGGATCTGACGATCGGTGCAATCGTAGCGGGCGCGACTATGGCGGGCGATTTGTTCTCCAGTTTCGTGAAGCGCCGCCTAAACTACCCGCCGAGCAGCCAGGCGCTCGGGCTCGATCAGGTTCCCGAATCCCTATTTCCGATGCTGGCATGCCGCGACGCGCTTTCATTGACGATCGCAGACATAGCGCTTGGCATCGGGATCTTTTTTATCGGCGCGCTACTTCTGTCTCGTTTTCTATTCCGAGCCCACCTGCGCGACGAACCATATTAGCCCCCGTTAGCCCGAACGAAGGCAGTGCAGGGTGATTTCTGGTGGACAGTTGAGACGAACAGGAACGACGCTCGATCCAGCCCCCACAGAGGTGTAACCAGCCATGTCGTGATACCGCCAAGCTCCTGCCCCCATCCGTCGAGGCAATACTGCATCAAGTATGATCGGAATAGATCCTGGCAGACAGATCTGCCCACCGTGCGTATGCCCGCTCAGCAACAACTTAAAATCGGCATGAGCCGCCTGACGATAGATCTCCGGTGTATGTGACAATAAAATGGAGAACTCGCCATACGGGATTTGCAATGCAGCCTTTTCGATATCGTCGGCCTTGAAGCAGTGGGCGTCATCGATCCCGGCTAGATAGATTTGCTGATCGCCGCGCACAATCGCCTCACTCTCGTTGAGCAGCATACGTATTCCCATGGCCTCCAGCCCCGGAACCATTTGGATGGTATCATGGTCGCCCAGAACTCCATAAACGGGCTCCTTTAGATGAGCTCGCAGTCGTGCGACGCCGTTCAAGGTTGCCTCGAACGGTCCAAAGTTCTTCCCCCGATAGTCGCCGGTTAGAACACATAGATCGTAGCGCATGTCGCCGACGAGTTCGATCAGGCGCTGCATGGCAGCTTCATTCATGTCCACATGCATGTCGCTAAGGTGGAGTATGGTGAAGCCGTCGAAAAGCGGTGGCAACTCCTTGAATATAACATCATTGCGTTTGACGAGAATGCTTCCTGTATTTCGGTGTCCGCGCCAGTAGAGACCGGTCAGCTTAAGTGCAGTTCGAATGACCGAATGGACTGGATACCAGCTCCTTATGTGAAAGGAGAGGAGGCCTCGGCCGAAGATTTGTGCCTCGTGGTCCGTCTCGATACCCAATCGCTGTCTGGCATGGAGCGGTCCGAGACGCTCCTCCAATTTGCGCAAGATCACTTCGTCCATGGAACAACTTCCTCCGAAATCGGCTCGACCTTCCATAGACTTGCGGTACCGGCGCACGGTTTCACGCTGCCTTGAGCAGGCCTCGGTTGATATAGTCACCGAGATGGCAAAGTCTGGCTCTCCTTTCCGCGCAATAGACATCGTGAATTCATAAGCCATCAGCTCCGGTCCGCTTTGGTTTACCAGATCCCTTAAGCCTTCTCGTCCGCGAGCATGCAATGGTGGCTGCAGATCGGGGACAAATCCCGACAGGGAAGCGCCAGGGTCAGGCCGCATGGCGGCCTGGCCCGCCATCTCTGAAATGCAATGCCTACAAAACAACGCCACAAACGTCAAAACGCAAGAAATCAAAAGCGCGCTCGTTGCCATCCTCCTCGGCACCGATGCTATCGGTGCCACGCGAAACCTGATTAATATGGTCGCAGTATCCATCGTCTCGGGCACAGTTCTGCTCGGGCTTCTTGCTGCCAAGCATTTTTGACGAGCTGCAATCGCGTATGCTTTGTTATGGCAGAACTCTGCCTTTGGGCGACTAGTCGCGTTCTCATCTTGACCGGACTGCTTGGGCTGCCACTATCGAGGTGGGGTTAACCCCTTCATTTTTACAGAAAATAATTGCGACTACGCCCGTCGGGAGATGGACGATGACCGAAGAAAGAATTGCTCGTCTACGGACCCATAAGAACAACATCGATCGGTATCGGCGCTTGCTCAAGACCAAGTTGAGTGAGGTTGAACGGCAATACCTCGAAAAGAGGCTTTCCGAAGAACAAGCTGCAATGAGAATACATTTGAGCGCGGCTGAGCCGCCACCGATTATGGTCGCCCCGAAATGACCACCTCCGCTCGAATACGATCTTACGTTAGCCACACCACGATCTGCACCGCGGGCAAGCGTCCCGCTGCATACATACGCTCGGTACGCCCCTCTTTAATCACGATCTGAGCCGCGTCGCGCCCGGCGACCGTTAGCACTCCGCAAAGGCGCCCGTAATTGCAGAGCTTTGTACCCTCCAGAGCCGGTTTGCATGCGCAAGCGACGCGGCTTAAGCGCGCATCGCTCGTTGCGATGAGAGCTTTCAGCCGATGAGTAGCGGCATCCGCTCTTTTCCGCTCGTCGTCGCAACGAACCAGATCGCCCGTTTCTGGAGTGTTAAAGCCGACAAGACGGTAGGTCCTACCTTCAATCCTTACGGTCTCGCCGTCGATCACCTCGATTGCTTGAGATACTCCGTCATAGCGCGGTGTCGCGCGAGGCGTATCTGGCCAGGCCAAGAACTTTGCGACGGCAACAAACGCGAAAACGCTCGCGGCTGACGCGCCTAAGATTGTGAGCCAGCCTGGGAATGTGCGGCGGCTTCGAAAGGGAATCACGGTCATTGTTTGCCATGCTGATCGGGGCCTCTGCAAGAAATTCTGGCCGTCTCTTCTCTGATAGCTAGATAAGAAACCGCCCCTGCTTTGAGTACCTCTTAATGGTACGCGCACGGTCTACCGTTTGTGCGCCACGAGCGGCATGATGGCGGCACAGTACGCCTTGAGGTAACGACCATGGCCAACGACCGCCTCGTGGAGCCGCCGCCGATCCCCCGCATCCGCAAAATCGGCATCGTCGGGACTGCACTCCTCTTGCTCGTGCCAATGGGCGCCTCCAGCGATCTTGGCGCGGGAGCGCGCATTTCTGAAGGGTTCGGACCGTTCGAGAAATCAGCGAATGAGCGCGTCGCGCATGCCTTCGATGAGTTTAAGGATCTCACATCTATCCCTGACGAGCTGAAGACTGCACTGGCGTCGCTGAGCGAGAGCTTTCAGAGCCCGAAGAAACCGCAGGTTCAGGCTGAAGGCAATGAATGACCTGATCTGAAGGCTGCTACCGTTCGCACATCAGATGCCTTGGAAGAAGTGGCCCATTGGACGACTCGGGACAGCTGAAACGTCCGCTACGCGCGCGTACTGCGATTGCCGCATCTAACTCAGAAGCAGACATCGGATTTCACCTTTCGCGAGTCTGAGAAGGGCCCAATAGGCGACCTCGGATTAACTTCCGAACATGCCCGCGGCAGCGATCTTGAATACTGTACCGTCGTTGGACACCGCTCCTTGCGCCACCTTCGGTCGTGCCAAACACGTTTCCGGAAGCGTCGCGTATCAATGTTCCTGTCGGCCTTCCGCCATCGGCGGATCCCGTAAAACAATGCAGCACGACCTCACGCCAGCCTGTCGGTGTAGGGACCAATTTGAAGACCGTGCCAAAACCGTTCATATCGGGCTTGTCGCCCCCGGATTTGGTCGTGCCGTAAAGTGCGCCGGATTCCCCGACAACGAGCCGACTGTTCGGGACCTGGCCATCGCCAACTTCGCGCTTGAAATGATAGAGCACCTGTTCGGACCACTCGCCGCTGACAGATGGCGTCAGCGAAAACCCGACACCCCCGCCAAATTTGCCGCCGCCGCCTGTCGTGCCATACAGCGTTCCGCCAGTGCCAAAGGTCAGTCCCGCCATTGGTAGGCATCCACCAAAGCAATTTGAACCATCCAACTGCCGAAATGTTTGGATCACCGATTCCTCCCATCCGTGATCAGTTGGAGTGAGTTTGAAGACGGTGCCAAGCCCATCCTTCCCGCCGCCGCTCGTCGTGCCGTAAAGTACGCCTGTACGGTCCATCGCAAGACCACCGTTCGGATAGGCCCCGTCGTTGTCACCGGCAGAACGATGGAGGACCGTCATCGTCCATCCCTCCTGGCCGGGACTCAGCTTGAAGACGATGCCGGCATCCACTCCGCCCTGGCCTGTTGTCGTGCCATAGAGCGATCCAGAAGTATCGGGGATGAGTTCAGGACGCGCAGTCCCAGAGCATCACGCCATACAAGTGGGGGTTCACCCAAACGAAGAGCGCTAGAGTCCCAAGTGTCAGACCTTCCAAGTAGGCAGTTATGTGCTGGTGTGGACGGCCTCTCATCCCCACGGTTCTATGGCGCTCCGGCGTCATAGCTAGATGAGAGGAAAGTCTGATGAATCTTCCCATTCGTATCGGTATGGATACTTCCAAGTCGGTCTTCCAGCTTCACGGCGTTGACGAGAACGAGGCGGTAGTTGTCCGTCGGCAGTTTCGGCGAGCCGAGATGATCCGCTATTTCGAGCGGCTTCCGCCGGTCCTCGTCGCCATCGAGTCCTGCGGCAGCTCGCATCATTGGGCGCGCCTACTGCAATCATTTGGTCATGAAGTGAAGCTGATCCCTCCCCAATATGTGAAGGCTTACGTGAAGCGCGGCAAGAACGACGCGGCCGATGCCGAGGCGCTGTGCGAGGCGGTCACGCGACCGAGTATGCGTTTTGTGCCAGTGAAGTCGAAAGAACGACAAGCGGCCTGCATGTTGATGACCGTGCGGGAACGCTTGGTCAGCGTGAAGTCGCAGCTTTCCAATGCCTTCAGGAGCTATGCGGCAGAGTTTGGTATTGTCGGTCCCGCCGGTCGGCAGAACGTCACAGCACTTATCAAACGGGTGCTCGAGGATGATAATTTGCCCGAAATGGCGCGGGATCTCTTCCGCCTTCAGGCGGAGGAGTATGCCGCGGTCGAAGCTCGCCTGGCAAAGATTGAAGCCAAGCTGATGAAGTGGCACCGTGAGGATGATGTCAGCAGGCGGATCGCGACGATTCCCGGCGTCGGTCCAATCGGGTCGTCCATGCTAAGCATGAAGGCGCCGCCGCCGGAAACGTTCAAATCAGGTCGTGACTTCGCGGCGTGGCTCGGACTGACACCCAAGGATCATTCAACTGGCGGCCGGCAAAGACATGGGGGTATCACAAAAGCTGGCGATTCAATTCTCCGATCGACGTTGATTGTCGGCGCGACCGCGCTGCTGAGGCACATTCGAAAGGGCCGTCATAAGCCGACACCCTGGCTCGCTTCTCTGCTGGAGCGAAAGCCGCCGAAGTTAGTCGCGGTGGCCTTAGCCAACAAGTTCGCCCGCATCGCCTGGCGCTTGATGATATCGGGCGGCGTATACAATCGGCCGGTAACCGCCGCGCCCATCTGATCTGAAATCGGTGTACCGGTCGAGATTGCTCGCCGGATAGCCCACGAACTTGCAGGACGCAGTAGATGGAAGGACCGATCGGTCGATACGCGCGAGCTTCCGTAGATTACACTGGCATCACGAATGTCGCCTATGTGCTTGGAGCGTGCGTAGCGAACACCATCTCGGCCAGCGGGCTTCATCCGCGCAAACAGGCCGGACATCTGATAGCAAGCGATCTGGCCAGAAGTCTGCTATAATCCTGACAAGCGGGGGGCCGTCCACATCTGCAATCTCTATTCGATCGCCACCAACCAGGCCGCGATCGCCGACCTCTTCCGAATCGTCCGCCGTTATGAAGGCAACCTGCCGCCGATGCCGGGCGTGTTTCCGGATTACCCTGCGCCAGTCATCCGCGATGCAGGCAATGGCGAACGCGAACTGGCGATGATGCGATGGGGCATGCCGCCGCCGCCGCGCACCGGCGGACCGCCCGTGACCAACATTCGCAACACCTCGTCGCCGCACTGGCGCGCTTGGCTCAAGCCGGAGCACCGCTGCCTCGTGCCGGTCAACAGCTTTGCCGAATACGCTCCGGAGCCTAATCCGGAGACGAAGAAGAAAGACGTCGTGTGGTTCGCGCTCGCGGAGTCGCGACCGCTGTTCGCGTTCGCCGGCATCTGGACGACCTTCAACGGTGACCGCGGCACGAAGTCAAAGCCGATCCCCGGACCGCATCAGGTCTATGGCTTTCTCACCACGACGCCGAACGCGATTGTCGTGCCGATCCACCCTAAGGCGATGCCGGTGATACTAACTACAGTTGAAGAGCGAGAGATTTGGCTGCGGGCGCCTTGGGATGAAGCGAAGGAACTGCAACGGCCCCTCCCCGACGAGCGGTTAACGATCGTGGCTCGCGGAGCCGATAAGGAAGATGTGGCGGCTATTGGTGTGGGAAGCTGGCCCAAGTGCAGATCGCCGGCCCCGCCTCGATGGCAGCGAGCGCGGCAGTATTGGAGCAACGGGTGATGTGCGGGAACATTGGCCGCGGACGTCCCTACTCCTCCGCCAGCTTCCGCTCGATATAAGCGTCCACCGTTTCGGCAAACGAGCGCTGCACGCCGACCGCGAGGTCGTGCTGGTCGAGCGCATCGCGCTGGAGCACACGCAGGCCGCGCCCGCGGGCGCTGACCGGCGCCGTGTTCAGATATTGATCGATGGCGCCCTTGGCGATCGGGATGGCCTTCGGATCTCCCCTTGCGATCAGGAGCCGCAAGAGGCTCTGGCATTCGGCCAAGCCGGGCATGGGATCAGCGCCTTCAGCCTTGCTGTGATTTCGGCTTCGGCCGCTTGACCGGCTGGGTGTGGGTGCCGAACAGCGCCAACAGGAACGCGACTTCTTCCTTCGAACCGATCTGGATCATGATTGTCTCCTTATCGCTTGGTTGGTCGAGGCCGACGGAAAAGGAGTTCAGGACAATCGGGTTTCAGGATTGTTTCAGGCGTGTTTCGTCGGGGCCGCCACGTTGCAGATGGCCGCCTGGAGACAAAGCGGAACATCCGCACCGTCGGCCACCACGTCCGCCAAGGACCACGGGCGGAAGTAGTCGGCGACCCGGCAGCCGTGTATGCTGGTTGTTTTCGCTTTGGAGAATTGCCATGACCGCCAATACTCTTGAACAGCTGCCGCCGCACATCCAATTGATCCAAATGGGAGCGGCGGCTACTTCAAGAACCGTTTGCGTCGCTGCAAAGTTGGGACTAGCCGATCAGCTCGCATCTGGGCCGAAGAGCGCTTCGGAACTAGCTGGTCCGATGCAGGTGCATGCACCGTCACTGCATCGATTGATGCGCACTCTAGCGAGCCTGGGCATCCTGACAGAGCAATCGGCGCAGCGTTTTGCGTTGACTACCTTGGGCGAGGCTCTGAAGACCGGTGCGCCGGGCTCTGCAAGATCGTCCCTGCTTGTTTTCGGGAGTGCCTGGCAGCGCGGTGCTTGGGATTATATGGAATACTCTGTTCAAACGGGCAAACCAGGCTTTGACAAAGCGCACGGTATGCCATTTTTCGAATATCTCGCACATCATCCAGAGCAGGCATCGCTATTTAGCGAGACAATGATCGGCCTCCATAATCAGGAACCTCCTGCCGTCGCTGCTGCATATGGATTTTCGGCTTTCAAGACCATCGTTGACGTTGGCGGTGCGACCGGCAACATGCTGGCCACTGTGCTTTCCCGTCATGATGGACCGCGCGGCATCCTGTTCGATCGTCCGCATGTCGTGACTGACGCGCCGGCATTGCTAACTGCCCGGGGTGTAAGCGACCGGGTGACGATAGTGCCTGGTGATTTTTTCCAGAGCGTCCCTGCCGGGGCGGACGCCTACATTCTTTCGCACATCATTCATGACTGGGACGAGGACCAGTGTCTCACGATCCTTGGCCACGTCCGCAAGGCAATGCCCCCCGACGCACGGCTGCTTGTCGTCGAAATGGTTCTTCCATCCGGCGATGCAGCTCATCAGGGAAAGATGCTCGATATGGCAATGCTGGTGCTGCTGGGAGGGCAGGAAAGAACGGAGTCCGAGTATGCATCACTTCTTGGCAAAGCCGGTCTTCGCCTGACGAGGGTCGTGCCCACCAATTCAGCGGCAAGCATCCTCGAAGCAGTGGTGGCTTGAGCGAGAGACGTTTGACGGATGTCCGCTGTGGGTCTTGGTCGTGTAAAAACACCGTTCCCTGGGGAAGTCGGTGAGAAGCTAGGACCGGCTTGGTCTCAGGCCACGATCGCAGCCATCAGCTGCTTGCTCCCGACGATGTTCAAGACTCGCGTCAGATTATAGGCCAGGACCGAGAGTGCCATCTCGGCGGCTACTTTTGGGAGGGTTTTGGTGAGGAAGTGTGTCGCTCCCATGCGAGCCTTCATCGTGCCGAACGGATGCTCGACTGTCCTCGCGACGCTGTCGCATGGCCTGTGGGTTTGCATCGAGTCGCTGCTGCACCGCCTCGAGCAGATGCTCATGCTCCCATCGCGTAATCCGCCGCTCTGGCCCGGTCGTACATCGCGATTTGAGCGAACAATTTTGACAGACTGTGGTCCAGTAACGCCGCAGCATCTTGCCGTCTTCTTCGTTTGTGTAGCGATACGGCAGTCGCTCCCCAGCTGGACCGCGATAGGCGTCCTCCCCTGGCAAATACGCAAAGTCCTGCTTACCGAAGCGCCCCTCGGATTTGGCGCCAGACGTCTGCGGCTTAGGCAGCGTTACCGTGATGCCGGCCTCGTGGCACGCGAGAATCTCCGGGCTGTTGAAGTAGCCGCGATCGGCTACAGCTTCGAGTGTCTCGGTCTTTAGAACAGCCTTCGCCTGCTTGGCCATATTGGTGAGTTGTGCCCGATCTGAACCGCTGTTCGTCACCTCGTGCGTCACGATCAAATGATGTTCGGTGTCGACGGCGACCTGCACGTTGTAACCGACGACGCCGGAGCCGCGGCCGCTGGTTGCCATCGAGCGGCTGTCGGGATCAGTCAGGGAGATTTGCTGATCCAGCGAAGCAAGCATCTGCTTCTCGTAGACAGCAAGCTTGCCCATTTCCTCCTTCAGCTTCGTCAGCTTCTCGGTCAGCCTCGTCACCTTGGCGGCCAGCGCCTCCGTCGGCTCCTGCCGGTCGGCCACGTCAAGTTGGCTCAGTTAGCGCGCAACGCTCTCCTCCAGCCGGGCTCGCCGCCGCTCCACCTTCGCCCGCGTGAAGTTCTTGTTCCCGGTTGTTCGCCGCTTTGAATTTGCTGCCATCGATGGCGACGCTCGATGTCGCGAGGAGACCCATTTCACGGCAGAGTTCGACGAAGCGTGCACATACCTTGCGCCAAGCCATTGTCTTTGCGGAAGTCCGCGATCGTCTTGTGATCGGGAGTGAGCCGGCCCAGCAGCCACATGGCCTCGACATTGCGTCCGGCCTCTCGTTCGAGCCGTCGGCTCGACTGCACCCGGTTCAGATAGCCGTAGATGTAAAGCTTCAGGAGAACCGAGGGATGGTATGACGGCCGACCGGTCGCCGCCGGCGCCACTCCCTCGAAGCTTAACTCGGCCAAATCGAGCGCATCGACGAATACGTCGATCACGCGAACAGGGTTGCTCTCGTCAATGAAATCATCGAGGCATTCGGGCAATGCGTCCGCTGCCCACGATCCGCTCGCTCAACGAAGCGCCTCATCAGCTTCCCCCGCAGAATCACGAGGGAATCATAGCAAAGCAGCGGCGTTTTCACACAGCCAGGGTCAAAAGCTGGCGTCGCAGTCGCAGCGGCTAAGTCCGCAAGGGTGAGAAGCGGCCATGCGGAGCTCTCTGGAAATGCCCGATGCTGCCATCATGCCAGTGTTTTACCCGACGGAGCGCCAAGGCTGAATGCTTCATGAAAACACTCAAGGCCGAACAGATTAACGGCAAAGCCTTTGCCGACCTCAGCGACGCCCGCCGCCACATCAACAGCTTCATCGCGGAGGTCTACAACAAGGAGCGCCTGCACTCGGCGCTCGGATATCAGTCGCCTCTTGAGTTCGAAACCGCGTTCGCGCAAAACAACGTGCGGTAACGCACGTGACAACCCCACTGTCACTGTAATTATCGTGTCTCACTTCAGGGGTGCAGTCCAGCACTGTCACCGTAATCACAGGAGCGGACCATCTGACCTAAATCATGAACAGAATAAGAGCCCAGCTGTGGTGGGCTAGGCTCTCGTTCAGCGATTGATGGCCGCCTCAACACCATCTTTACGGCGACATCGGGTTCAGGATCACTTGATTTCCCAGGACGTGTTGTGCGGGATGTCCATCGCAAAATAATCGCCAGAGCCAGCCAACGCAGGCATAGCTATGCACGCAAATGGTTCGCTTCCGGTGATGCCCTTATACTTACCGGTGCCGCCGGTGATGATATGCGTTCCACAATCCATCTTCGGCTGGGCCTTGTCGAGGTCTCGAGTATCGAAGGTCGAGAAAATCTTGTCGCCGTCGCTGTCGGCGAGCACGCAAGCTCCGTCAATGTATTTCTTGTCTCCGGACGCGACGTTCAGCGCCACGCAGCGTGCTGACATCTTGTCCAGCATCTTCTCCCCCTTCATGTTTTGAGTGGTCCCGACCGCCTCCAGCGTAGTGGCCTTGCCGAGTTCGGCGGTGTCAATGCTCATCAAGGGCCGAAAAATAAAGTGCGTCACATAAGGAGTAGTCCCCTTCTTTTCAATCGGCTCTCCCGCCACAGCCGCGGGGGCAAAGGACACGAGCGCTACAGCAAAAGCCGTTGCTTTGGTGAGTCTCATCGCTGCGGTGAATGTGGGGACTCTGCGCACGTTGATGAAGTTCATGAGTGCCTCCTTAGATCAAGCGGCGGCTCAGGTCTCCGCCGTGAACTGCCGCGAGTTGAAATCGACCTGCGTATGCTTTCTCCTGTCAAATCGAGTTGCACGCCGGCGCCGAGCGTCAACGTGATCATGCTTTCATAATGCTTCGCCTTGGACTGACGAAGTATGTGGGGATGGTGGCTCCAATCATCGGTTTTGACCTCAATACAAGGCTCGACCGAACGACCTGGAATATTCACATAATAGCACGGAACGCGGCAGACGTCAGCGTCATGCCCAGAAAACGCAGCGCGCACCGTCAGCTATCCTGACCGAATGCGCTCTACAAAATGCAATTCTCCTGCTGTTCGGATGAAGCACGGTGCACATGGGTGCAGCGACTCTGTGCCGCTCTTCATGCTTTGCGTCGTTCCGCTTGCAACTCAGGAGGTGAGCATTGAGCGACGTCGATTTCCGCAGCCACCAATATCCGCAATATCCGCTAC
>NZ_LBIX01000133.1:0-16246 GCF_028128655.1 Bradyrhizobium sp. CCBAU 45394
ACAGCACATTGCCGAGCGCCGTCGCACTGGCAAAGGACGTCGTGCCGCGCAAATCGGCCGCGGTCGCACCGGAGATCGTGGCGGAGACGTTCGACTTGGTGGAGTAACCGACGGTCGTCTGCAGCGCCTGGTTGGCGATCGACTTGGCGCTGTCGATCAGCTTCTGCAGCGAGGTGATGCCGGTGTTGGCAGCCTGCAGCACCTGCACGCCGTTGGCGATGCCATCGAGCAGGTTGTTGATGTCGCTGGCGCGGTTGTCGAGCGACTGTGCCGTGAAGAAGTTGGTGGGATTGTCCAGGGCCGAGTTGACGCTCTTGCCGGTCGACAGACGGTTCTGCGTGGTGGCGAGGAGGTCGGCGGTGGACTGGAGGGAGAGGAGGTTCTGACGAACCGACGCGGAGAGGACGATGCCTGACATGACTCTGTTACCCTTCTGGTAAACGACGCTACTGTTACGCGTCTGCTTGGATCGAGATTGACCCAGCGACCGGCGGACCCTGGCGTCGAGACCTCTAACGAAACATGAAATGAAACCCGTGCTTTTGCCGAACGCCGCGTGATTCGGCCGGGGGAAGCCCCGCACGTCGCCGCGCCGCCGCACGGACATGGCGTTGGGAAGATTGAGTTTTTTCGCGCAGATGCGGGAGATTTACAGCTCGTTAACTAATTCCGAGCGAGAATCATGCCCTGATAAGCCGCAACGAGCGCTCGGTTACGAAAGCGTTGATGGAGAACAGGCATGGCTCTCAAGGTCGAGCTCAAACCGCACGAACGCATCATCGTCGGCAACTCGGTGATCACTAATACGGACCAGCGCGCCCGCCTCCTGATCGACGGCGAGAACGTGCCGATCCTGCGCGAGCGCGACATCCTCACCCCGGAAACTGCAAACACGCCCGCCAAGCTCGTCTATCTGGCCGTCCAGCTCATGTATATCTCGCCGGATCCGCAGACCCAGCACGGCACCTATTTCAACCTCGTGCGGGACATCGTCACCGCGGTGCCGAGTTCCTGGCCGATCATCGAAGCCATCAACAACAACATCCTGAACGGCGACCTCTACCGGGCGCTGAAGGATGCCCGCAAGCTGATCGCCTATGAGGAGAAGCTGCGAGGCCAGTACGAGGCCACGCATCCCAAGGCGGAAGCGGACAAGGACGACGTCAGCACCGCCGCCTGATCACGGCGTTCACGCGGCCGAGCCGCGCGAACGACAACGCTGCCCAACGACAACGGCCCCGGATCGCCTCCGGGGCCGTTGTCGTTTCGGCCATGCATCGATGCTACTGCGCCGCGAGCGGCGGCGCCTCGACCTCGATCACTCCCTCGCCAACCCGCCGTGCGCCGAAATCCAGGACGGCCGCAATCAGCGCATCGATGTCCGTCTCGTCGGTGCGGTGATTGACGATCGCGGCGCGGATCGCGAACTTGCCGTCCAGCGTGGTGCCCGATGGCGCAGCGATGCCGGATTCCTGGACATCAGCGACGATCTCGCGATTGACCGTATCATTGGCGCGGTAACGGAAGCAGACGATGTTGAGGTTCACCGGCGCCAGCAACTCCAGCCGCGGCTCGGCCAGCACGCGCGCTTCCAGATATTTTGCCAGTGCGCAGCTTCGCGCGATCACCGTGCCCAGCCGGTCGGTGCCGAACGTCTTCAGCGTGAACCAGGTCTTCAGCGCGCGGAAGCCGCGCGACAGATCGGGGCCGAGATCGCAGGGCCAGACCGTGCCCGCCGCAAGCCCCCTCGCCTCGCGGCTCAGATAGGCCGCCGGCTGCGCAAAGGCCTGCCGGTGCTGCTCGCCGTCGCGCACCAGCAGGAAGCCGGCGTCGTAGGGCACCTGTCCCCATTTGTGGAAATCGAGCGCAATGGAATCCGCAAGCTCGATGCCGCCGAGCAGCGGCGCGAGCTCGGGCGCCAGGATCGCGAGCGCACCGAACGCGCCGTCGACGTGAAACCAGATTCCTTCCTCGCGGCACAGCTCCGCGACGGCCTTGAGGTCGTCGATCGCGCCGATATCGACCGTGCCTGCGGAGGCGACGACGAGGAACGGCTTGAAGCCAACCTCGCGATCGACGGCGATCTGCGCACGCAGCGCGGCGACATCGATGCGATGATCGGCATCGACGTCGATCTTGCGCAGCGCATCGGTGCCGAGACCGGCAATGTCCATCGCCCGCGAAATACAGCCATGCGCGGCACGCGACGTGTAGGCGGTGAGCAGCGCGCCGTCATTGCCGATACCGTGCTGCCGCACCAGCGTGCCGAGTGCGCTGGTACGCGCCACCAGCACCGCCATCAGATTGGCCATCGACGTGCCCGTGACGAAGATGCCGCTCGCACTCTCCGGGAAGGCGAACAGGCGGCGCATCCAGTCGACGATCTGGCGCTCGACCTCGATGGGCATGTGGTCGCGGCCGCCGAGATTGGCGTTGAGGCCAGCGGCGAGCATTTCCGCGAGCATGCCGACCGCAGTGCCCCCGCCATGCACCCAGCCCATGAAGCCGGGGTGGACGTTGCCGGTCGCATAGGGCGCGACATGCTCGACGAATTCGCGATAGACATCGGCGAGATCGCTTGCCTCGCGTGGCACGTCGGCCTTGAATGCCGCGCGGGCGTCATCGGGGATCGGCTGCCACACCGGACGCGCACGAATGTTGGCGATGCCGTCGATCGTCTCGTCCAGCATGCGATGGGCGAGCGCACGAAACGCGCTCCAGTCCTGCGGATCGAGCGAGGTGTCAGTGGCGGCGGCTTGCGTCTTGCGGACGATCTCGTTCATGCTGCACTCTCCTCGCCGGCCCTTGCGTGCCGCGACAGCATTGCCGTGAACGCGGCAAAGATCTTGCGCATCTGCGGCGGCTTGTATGGAAACACGGCCGGCGGATCCATGTTGTGCACGACGGCGGTGTTGTCGGCCTCGAACACCAGCAGCTCGCCGTCCTGATTCTCGGCGCAATCGACGATGAAATAGTCGAGGCCGACGCGCCGACTCATCTCGTCGAGCGCGTTGCGATGACGCGCGGCAAATGCATGATCAAACTCGAGCATGAAGGCGGCTTCTTCAGCTCGCTTCTCTTCACTGAACGCCATGTAGGCGTTGAGATACCAGATGTCCCAGCGGTCGGCGATCGCCATGTGGCAGGCGTAGGGTTTGCCGTCGACCATGGTAAGACGGTATTTGCGGTAAAGCCCGTCGGGGCTCGCGTAGTTGACGAAGCGCGCGACGAAGAAGTCCTGCTCCTGCCGATCAGAGAGATAGGCCGCGAGCGCCGCAGCATCGTCGATCTTCGCGAGCCCGACACCGGCATGCGTGCCGCGCGGCCGCACGATCATCGGAAAGTGCAGTTCGCTCACGATGTCCTTGCAGGCGATCTTCCCTTCCGAAATATCCGACAATTGCGCGCGCGTCACATGGACGGTCGCGGGAATGTCGAGACGGGGGATGCCCGCCAACAGCCGGTACAGCTTGTCGCGATCGAGATTGCCGATGAGCTCGGGGCGATTGAGCAACGGCCGCGGCCAGTGCGGCGCGGCCCGTTCGATGACGGCGAGCGCCTCCCGGCATTCCTCGGAATCGGATGCGACCACGATGGCGACGTCGTGATCAGGCAATGTCTCCGGCAGGCCGACGCCTTTGACCACGTAGAGCGTCAACAACTCGATATCGGAGCCTTCGAGCAGAAACTCGATCGGCGTGTTGCCACCCATGTCGATATCGGCCGCCAGCGCGAGCACGCGCAGGCGGGGCTTCGCAACCGCGCAAGGCGTACGAAACAATTGGTGGAAGGCGAGCACCTCGGTCTGGATCACGAGCCCGGCCTCCTTCTCGCCGAGAAGCTGGGCGATCAGCGACAGATCCAGGCCTTCGCCCGCCTCCGCCGTCCCTTCCGCGATCCGCGCCAGAAGCCGCTCGCGCAACGGATGCAGATCGCCGCCCTCGAAGGCCCGGCGCGTCAACTGCGCAAAGCCGATGCGGTCGGAATAGTCCGGCGCCGTCGCGCCGTTCGGCGCTGAAACAGGATGCAACATCTTAGACCTCGAACACAGGCTTTCCCGGCGCAGCCGCGGCACTGTCAAGCAGCAGCTCGATCTTCACCACAGCGTGGGCGATGCGATCGAGGATATGCTGCAAATTGCGTTGCGCTTGCGCGGCGTCCGCGGACCAGGATTCGGTGACGAGCCGCGCGCCGACGCACAGCCGCAGCGCGGCCTGCGGCTTGCCGTCCGGCTGGTCAAACCGTACTGGCTGGCCGACGAGGCAGCGTTGCGCGGCAACCTGCCGATCCGCCGCACTGCCGTCGATGTCGCCGTTCATGTCACGGGCCAGGGCGCGATGCACGGCGCCGGTCTCGGCGATGGAGACCGGCTTGCCGTCGCGCAGCAGCGTGAACGGAAAGATCGTGGCTTGCGCGAATTCCTCGTCGTCCGTCCCGGACATCCCGATCGCGGCCGGAACGGCCCGAAGCGACGGGGACAGCGCGATCATGCTGTCGATGCCGGCCGCGAGCTCGGCCAGCGCCTTGGCGCGGAATGCGCCGGGCACGGCATAGTAGCTGCCGATCTCGCTGAGCGCCGCCTCCCAGCGCAGCCATTGACCGAAATTCGGCCGGCGCTCGAAGCGCGAGCGCAGCCCCGTCCAGGCCTTCGGCCAGTCGCTGCGGCCGGCATAATCGAAGAAGCCCGGCGCGATCTCGCCGATCCGGCCGAGCGAGCGCGACAGGCCTTTCGGCACCAGCAGCGCACCGCTGAAGGCGGGGCCGCCGAAAAATTTCGAGCCTGTCATCAGCACCATATAGCCGCGGTCGAGATAGGCGCGCAGCCGGCGGCGGCCGAGCCGCGCCTGACAGGCATCGACGACGATTTGGACCTTGCCGGGCCAGCGTCGCGCAATCTCGTCGAGGCAGGCCACGCTCGGCGCGCGCCAGCCGAGTTTTGAAGAATCCATGATCTGCAACAGAACGCGCCGACCTTGCGCGAGGCTGGTCTCGACCGCGCGCAGCACCGCTTCATCCGCATCCGGGCGCATCGCAATGCCGGGCGCCGTGTCGAGCAGCGGCACCGCGACGCTGTCGCCGGCGAGCCCCGCCACCGCACCGTCCTTGCGGACCGAAAAGCCGCTCGCCGTCATCGTGCTGAAATGGTGCCCGCGTGCGGTATGGGGCGTCCCGCTTCCGGTCTGATCGGTGCCGACCACGATCGTCACCGGCGAGGCGCCGAGCGCCGCGCGTGCCAGAAACAGGGCGTGGAGCTGGGAGTCGGTGCCGGACGGCGAGAACACGACGTCGACGCGCGGCGAGACCTGGAGGTGTCCGCGCAGCTCTTCGCGCATGTCCTCGCAGCGCGCATCGAAGGCGACCTCGACCTCGTCGAACAGGCACTTGTGCATCAGCTCTTCGCGCGCCAGCGCAGCGCGGTCATAGGCCGATTGCGAGATCACCGACGCGGTCGAGGAGGCGAAATTCCAGATCTCCGGCTCCGGAGAGGCCGCGCAGCCATAGGCGTTGACGCGGTCCTTCGGATCGAGCGTCAGGCGCGGATCTCCGCCGCAGACCAGCAGCGTGTCGAGCGGCGTGAACAGATCGCGCAAGCGGTAGCGCGAGCCGCCGTCGGACGCTCGCTCCAGGTCTGCCAGACGGGATGCGCCGACGCTCATCCCGAGAGGCTCACGCCGCATCGGCCGCCGCCGCGGGCGCCGGCGCGAATTGCGAGGCAATGTCGCCGTGGAACACCGATGGCCCAACATGGTCGAGCGAGCTCTGGATGTCGGCCCAGATCTCGCCGCCGATATCGGTCCAGCGCTTGCAGAAGGCGAAGTCCTCGGAGAGATACGTGCCGGTGGCCGGATCGATCATGCATTCGAACAGCGCGAACCGGTTCTGGCTCGCCGCCAGCGTATCGTGCGAATGCTCGCGGAAGAATTGCAGGCCGGCGTAATTCGGATGGCGGCACATCGCCTCCAGCACGTGGCGCCGGATCATCAGGAAGCCGGTGCCGGCATAGCGCACGCGGGTGAAGCCGTTGACCACCACGATGCGGTCGGGGTCCTCGATCTCGAGCACGTAGTCGAGCGAAGCCGCCGGCACGTCGGCGCGGCCCGCCTCGACCGCGCGTTTCGCCTTGTCCCAGTTGACCCGCTTGATCGGATAGCAGCCCGCGACGACGTCGGCGCCGCATTCGATCAGCCGGAACACCTGCTCCGGCTTGAAGCCGATATCGGCATCGATGAACAGGAAATGCGTCGCCTTGGGATCGTCCAGGAACATCGCGGCCAGGTTGGCCCGCGCGCGCGTGATCAGGGCGTCGCCGTCGCGCAGCAGCACCTTGAGCTCGAGATTGGACATACCGTGCACGGCGCGCTGGAGCGCGAAGATCGAGCTCGCATAGATGCTCGACACCTGCCCGCCGAAGCAAGGCGTTGCCACCACCAGCTGCATCTTGTCCGACATCGAAACCCCGCCCCGCTCCAATCCTCACCAAGAGGTAAACAGGCATGGTTAACGGCGCCTTAACGCATCCTTACAGGAACTTGACGAGCGAGAGCTGCGCCAGCTTCGAGGTCACCTGGTAGGAGGCCTGGAGCGCGTTCTGGAGCGCCAGAATCTCGCTCGCGACCTGGTCCGGCGGGGCCGATTCCGCCTGGTCGATGATGGTCTGGAGCTGCGCCTTGGCCTGGGTCTGGCGCGTGCTCGCGTCCTTCATCGTGTTCTGGGCCATCGCGATGTCGGTCTGGATGTCCTCGATACGCTGCTGGCCCGGCTGCTGGGTCAGCGCCTGCGTCACCCGCAGGCTCAGCGCCGAGACCTGCCCGCCCGAATACTGCCCGGTCGGCGAGGTCGAGAACGTCCCGAACACGGCGATCGCCTGCAACTGCCGCCGGATCGCATCCTCGTCGGCCTGCGCGCCATATTGCACCGTGACGGAATCGTCGACCCGCGCCATCGCGGTGGAGCGCGGCGAACCGGGCCCGTCATTGCCGAGATACCATTTCACCGTCGTGGCCGAGCCGTTCACCAGCGTCGTCGCCGAGCTCGCGGGCGAGGAGCCGACGCGCAGCGGCGGCTGCGTCGCGGTCACCGGCGTCGCGCTGAAACCGATCGAACCCAGCGCCCCGGTATTCGAGCTCGTGATGTTCAGGGTCGCCGCATCGTCCGTGTTGATCGTGATCGAACCGCCGTGGATCGTCGAGGGCTTCGAAGTCCCCGTGATCTGGTCGATCTTGCTCATCAGGGTCTGGATGCTGTCGCCGACATTGAGCTGGTTGCCGGTCGCACCCGAGCTGACGAAAGTGAGCGCGGTCCCGTTGACGGTGATCGTGTCGCCGGCGACGAAGCCCGGCGAGATCGAATCCGAGGGGCTCGTGCCGGACAGCGCCGTCGCCCCACTGATCGGTGCGGGTGGAGCCGCCTGGTTGCTCTTCGGAGTACCGATCGCAGAGCTGGCCGTGTTGAAGAAATTGTCGCCGGCGGTCACGGCCGACGCTGCCACAAGCGAGGTGTTGGAGAGCTTCTTGATCGCGGTGTTCAGCGCGGTGTTGAGGTTCGCCGCGGTATTGTTCGGGTTAACCGGGACGCTTGCATCGATCGCAAAGCTGCCGAGCGGCGTCGGCGTCGCCGTCGACGCCGTCAGGTCGATCTGCTCGGTCGTACCATCAGGCAGCGTGAACTGGACGCTCAGCTTGTCGCCGTTGCTGGGATTGGTTCCGTTGAGATCGACGGAGAACGACACCGGCGAGCCGCTCGGGCCGGTGACGGTCGCGCCCGTCAACGTCGAGGAGACCGCCTTGATCTTGAGCCCGAACGGCGATCCCGCGACGTCCTCCGATACCTGCACCGAGCTTGGCGTCGGCTGCGTCTGCACCAGCCGGCCCATGCCGTTGGCGCCGAGATCGGCGGCCTGGCGCTCCGCCATGACGGCTTTGAAACCCGCCTGCGTCGTGGTGCCGTTGATGATGTCGCCGGCATCCGCGACCGACTGCGTGTTGACGGCGGTTCCGGAGAACAGATAGCGGTTGCCCGTCTGCGTGTTGAGCACGCCGACCATCGAGCCGAACTGGGCGGCAGCGGTGTTCTGCGCGACCGTCTGTCCGTTGACGTTGAGATCCTGCGCGGTGTTGGCGGAGCCCGTCTGCACCGTGTTGCGGATCTTGGTCAGCGACTGCAGCGCGGTATTGGCGAGGTTGATGCTGACGTTGACGTTGGTGATGGTGTCGGTATAGGCGGCGATGTTGGAGAGCTGCGCGCGCCCGGCGATCGCAAAGCCCTCGTTGGTGCCCATGCCGGAATAGTTCTGCGACAGCTTGCCGGTCGAGAGCTGCGTCGACAGGTCGGTGAGCTGCTGATTGATGTTGCGGATCTGCGAGCCGAGAACCGACGAGGAGTAGTTGATGCTGCTGATCGACATGTTTCAGAGCCCTGTTACTTGTTACACTTGAGCCTGGATCAACGTGTTCATCATGCTCTGCACCACCGACATCACGTGAGCGTTGGCGGCATAGGCATTCTGGAGCTGGATCAGGTTCGACATCTCCGAGTCCAGGTTGACGCTGGAGGTCGAGTTGAATTTCGCCTGCAGCGTCGAGACCACGACGCTCTGGCCCTGCTGGAGCTGGGTCGCCTGGGTCGCGGCGTTGCCCTGGATGCTCAGGAACTGCTGGAGGTAGTTCGAAACGCTGCCGGTGAAGGGCTGGTTGGCCGAGCCGAGGCCGGTCGTCGGCGAATAGGAGAACACCGCGTTGGTGAGCTGCGAATAAAGATAGTCCGAACGCGTGGTGTCGCCCGCGGGCGTCACCGGCGAGGTGTTGTAGACCGACAGCCGCGTGGGATCGCTGACCAGCTGCGTGTTCACCGCGATGCGCCCGGCAAGGCCGGTCATCTGCGAGCCCGATGCGGTGATCGCGCCGGTGTAGAGCGCCTGCCCGCCGTCGGTGAAAACCGCCAGTTGCGGGTTGCCCGAGGTCAACGACGAGATCGTCTTGCTGATCGAGGACGAGTTGACCTTGGCGAGGCCGGTGTTGTCGTCGGTCACCCGCAGCGTCGTGGCGGTTGCCGGCGACGGGGCGGCGGAGAACGACAGGTGCGAGCCCGACAGCGCGGTGTTGAGCGCCGAGGCGATCGCGCCCATGCCGCCGGAGAAGTTGACGCCGATCCGCATCGGATTGGCGTTGGTCGCATTCTGAAGCGGCAGCGCCGCCGGGTCGGTCACGTTGACGAGCGTGACCTGGCGCTGCGTGTTGGTCGTCGTGTCCGTGTAGGTGATGTTGACCGTGTTGCCCGGCGCCGCCCCGGCAAGGTCCATGTCGAACCCGGCCGGCGGGCCGGAGACGGTGCTGCCGGCCGTGGTCTTGTCGGACAGCGCGCTCGACATCGTGGCGGCGAGCTGGTCGATCTGGTTCTGCGCCTGCACCAGCGTCTGGTCGCGCAGCTTGAGGTCGGCCGCGATCTGGCCCGAGGAAACCACGTTGTTGGCGACGACGTCGACCTGCGAGCCGTTCGGAAGCCTGATGTTCAACGCGCCGACACCGGACTTGGCCGGATCCATGTTGTAGAGCGAGGTCGCCGACAGCGCGCCGGCAGACGCAAAAGTAAATTGCGAGGCGAGCCCGGCGCCGACGAGCTGGATGCCTGTCGTGGTGTAGATGTTGGCCTGGTTCGAGCCGTCGGTGGTGACGCGGACGTCGACATATTTCGACAGCGTGTTGATGGCCTGGTCGCGCTGGTCCATCAGCGTCGCGGCCGAGGGGTCGTTTGCCGACAGGCCCTGGAGCTTGGTGTTGATGTCGGCGATCTGCTGCATCGACGCGTTGGCCTGCTGCGCCGAGGTGCCGAGATCCTGCTCGACGTTGGAGCGCAGCGACTGAATGCCCTTGGTGGTGACGTTGAGCTGCTGCGCCAGCGCCTGCGCCGCGCCCAGCGCAACGGTCTGCGCCGACGACGCACCCGCGCTGGTCGACAGCGCCTGCAGCGCGGTGGTGAACTTGTTCAGCGCGGTTTCGAGCGTGCCGCTGTTGCCGGGCGTGCCATAGACACTCTGAAGCTGTTTCAGGATGTTGGCCATCTGGTCGGCGTAACCGCTGCCGCCGGTCTCGGTGCGCAGCTGGTTCAGCACGTAGCTGTCGAGCTCCCGGCTGACGCCGGTCGTCATCGCCGTCGAGCCGAAGTCGCCGGTGGTGACCTCGATCTGGTTCGGCGTCTGGACGACGTAACCTGGCGTCTGCGAGTTGGCGACGTTCGAGGAGACGATCGAGAGCGCGGCCTGGTTGGCACGCAGACCGCTCATCGCACTGGCGAGGGCTGAACTCAAACCCATATCACTGGCCGCCTTTGGTTACGTCACGCGCCGATCAGCGCAATACGTTCAGGAGGTCCTGCACCATCGAATTCGCGGTCGTGATCACCTTGGTGTTGGCCGAATAGGCCTGCTGGGTCACGATCAGCTTGGTGAATTCGTCGGCGATGTCCGTGTTGGAGCCTTCCAGCGACGAGCCGCTGATGGTGCCCGATGCGCCGTCGATCGCCGGTCCTGACTGTTCGGTCGCGGCATAGGCGCCGCCGTCGAGCGCCTTCAGGTAATTGGTGCCGTTGAAGTGCGACAGCGATACCTGTGCGAGGTCAAGGTTCTGGCCGTTGGAGAAGGTTCCGACCACGAGGCCGTTGTTGTTGACGGCAACCGAGCGGAGCTGGCCCGCGGCGTAGCCGTTCTGGGTGATGGTGTTGATGGTCACCGCGCCGCTGGTGCTGGCATATTGCGTCAGCCCGCCCGAGGAGATGTTGAAGGCGACCGAGCCGAGCGCCTGTCCGCCGACGCTGACATTGTTGATGGTGATGCCCGAACCGCTCGGCGAGGTCAGCGAGCCATCGGCGGCGAAGGTGAAGGCCTGGCCGGTGTTGACCCAGCCGACCGTCGTGCCGGTCGCATTCGGATCGGTCTGGTAGAACAGGTTCCAGGTATCGGAATGGCCCGTGCCCAGCGACGCGCTGTCGGTCTTGGCCCAGCGCAATTGCAGGTTCACCGGCGTGCCCGCGGCGTTGTAGGCGGTGACCGCACCGCCGCTGATCGATTCCTTGGTGAAGGTCGCGATGTC
This sequence comes from Bradyrhizobium sp. CCBAU 45394, assembly GCF_028128655.1. Lineage (NCBI taxonomy): Bacteria > Pseudomonadati > Pseudomonadota > Alphaproteobacteria > Hyphomicrobiales > Nitrobacteraceae > Bradyrhizobium > Bradyrhizobium sp. CCBAU 45394. Next base: position 11,085 of record NZ_LBIX01000133.1, read on the forward strand.
GTTGCCGATCACGCCGCCGGTGCCGGCGGTGCCGCCACCGTCGCGGTTCTTGGTGATGGTCGAGGTGAAGCCGAGCGCGGCGAAAGCCGCACTGTTGGAGCTGGACACCGACAGGTTGGAAACGGTGCCGGTGTTCAGCGTGATCACGCCGCCGGGGCTGATCGAAGACCCCGAGGCGCCGGAGAGCGCGTCGATCTTGCCGAGCAGGGTCGTGATGTTGTCGGTGATGTTGATCTGGTTCGGACCGGAGGCACCCGAGGCCATGAAAGTCAGCGTCTGGCCGTTGACGGTGATGGTGTCGGCGGGCGGGCCTGCCGAAAAGCCGGACGAGAGCACCTCGGCGCCGCCGGCGGTCGCGCTGCCGCTCAGCACCGTGGCGCCGGTGAGCGCGGGCGAGGACAGCACGTTGCCGCCGCGCGTCACGCTGCTGATGCCGAGCGCCGTGGCTGCCGTGCCGCTGCCGATCGACACGTCGGTGCCGGTGCCGGTCGAGATCTGGATGTTGCCGCTGGCGGAGAGCGAGGCCGTAACGCCGGCGCCGCCGGCGGTCTGGATCGCGTTCAGGATGCTGGCCACCGTGGCCGTCGTGCCTGCGCCGAGACCGATCGTGGTGTTGTTGCCGACCGTCGAGACGGTGGTACCACCGTTGAAGGTGATCGTGTTGCTGCCGTTGATCGTCAGGACCTGGCCGCTCAGCGCGGTGAGAATGCTGGAGGCGAGATGCGTGCCCACGGTGTTGTCAAGGGACGTGGAGGTCGAAGCCACTGCGGACGAGTTGTTCTGGAGCGGAACCGTGCCCGTCCCCGTCGTCGACGAATAGGCCGAGCGGATGTTGCCGGTGGCGGCTGCACCGGACACCGTCGCGCTGGTATAGGGCGCGGGCGGCGTGCCCACCGGCAGCGGGTTGGCCTGGAAGTCCGACGGGTTCAGGCCGCCAGCCGCCAGCAGCGTCTTGCTGGCTGCGGTCGAGCTCGCCGCCGTGTTCGGCTGGGTCGGCAGGTTCGCCGCGTACTGGATCGAAGTGGTCGCCTGCGCCGGAATGAAGTTGTTCTGGAATTTCAGGACCGTCGCCACGTTGCCCTGAGGGTTGCCGGTCTTCGGGTCGACCGTGACGCCCATCAGGTAGTAGCCGGCGCCGTTGACCAGATTGCCGTTGGAATTGAGCTGGAAGTCGCCGCGGCGGGTGTAGTAGGTGACGCCGCCGAACTGCGGCAAGTTGTCGACGACGCTAGTCGCCTTCTGGATCGAGAAGAAGCCGTCGCCGGTGATCGCCATGTTGGTCGCGACGGAGGAGGACGAGATCGTGCCCTGGGTGGTGATGGTCGCTTTCGCGTTGGCCGTCACACCGCCCGCGACCTGCTTGCTCGGCACCGAGGCGTCCGGGATGAGATCGACGAAGCTGGTCCCGATGCCCTTGTAACCGGTGGTGGATGAGTTCGCGATGTTGCCGGAAATGTTCTGAAGCGCGTAGGACTGCGCCTGCAGACCACCCACCGAGGTGTTCATTGCATCGAAGATACCCATAACTTTGTCTCCAAATCCGATCTCGGCGGCCGGTCGACCAGGGCCGCAGTCGGGAGAGACAGTCGCAAGGGCTATGCCAAGGCGGGTATTTCTATGAAATCAATGGCTTAAATGAATGGACCCCGGTCGGATGACCGGGGCACAATTGCCGGGCCGGCAACAATTGCCGGGGCATCGGGTCATTCCGGGGCGGTCCGCAGGACCGAACCCGGAATCTCGAGATTCCGGATTCGATGCTCACGCATCGCTCCGGAATGACTCCAGCGAGAGCTACGTCGCGGACGCGGCGGCCGGGTGGAAAACCAGCCCGAAACCGTCGATGCAGTAGCGCAATCCAGTGGGCTTCGGACCGTCGTCGAAGACGTGGCCGAGATGGCCACCGCAGCGCCGGCAATGCACCTCGGTGCGGAGCATACCGTAGGTCCGATCCTCCGTCTTGCCGACATTGCCCTCGATCGGCTGGTAGAAGCTCGGCCAACCGGTGCCGCTCTCGAACTTGGTGTCGGACGCAAACAGCGGCAGGTCGCAGCCGGCGCAGGCGAAAACGCCCTTGCGGTGCTCCTTGAGCAGCGGGCTTGAGCCGGGCCGCTCGGTGCCGTGATTGCGCAAAATCTCGTATTGCTGCGGCGTGAGCTGGGCACGCCATTCGGCCTCGGTCTTCGTGATCTCGAACGTTTCCGCGGCCTTCTCGCCGGCCTCGGCAGGTGTCCCTCTCAGCCAGCGGAAGGCGGAAAGGCCGAACAGGCCGGCGACAGTCGTTAGCAGGATGCGGCGGTCAAACATCTCATTCTCCGTGCGCGAGTCCACGCCCTGAGATACGGGTTCTAACGGCCGACGTTACACGTCCAGGCGCGATTTTTCTCAACTTATTGCGAGACGCTGTCGTCGTGCGAGGCCGGTTCCAAGGCTTCAGTCGCGGGTTTCGGCGGCGGGGCCGGCCGCGGCCGTACACCCGGCGGCGGACGGCGCGGACCGGTGCCGGCAGCCCGGTTGGCTTCGGCCAGCCGCGCCTCGCGTTCCCTGTCCTTGACCCGCGCCCGCTCGCGGTAGCGGGCGAGCGTACCTGCGGCGGCGGAGCTCGTCCTGCCCCAGATCCCGACCAATTGACCCGCGACCCGTCCGGTCGCGCCGCCCGCCCAGACCAGCTCGAACGGCGAAAACAGCCGCCAGCGCTCGTCGCCCCACAGGATGCTGCGCGCGATCATCTGCCCGGCCATGGCCGAGGTGTTCATGCCCTGGCGGCCGAACCCGCTCGCCACCCACAGGCCTTTGCGCAACTGGCCGATCTGCGGCATGCCGTGCACGGTCTGGCCGGTCGCGCCGCCGAACATATCGGTGATCTCGACATTGCCGAACTGGGGGAAGATCGTCCGGATCCGCCGCCTGACGCCGCCTGCAAAGCGCTGCGGCCGTGCGGCCCAGGTGGTCTCCGGGCTCTCCCACATCAGCCGGTCGCCGTCGACGATGCGGAAATGATCGACGCCGTCGGAATCCATCACCGATCCCTTGAAGGCGATGATCTCGTGCACGCGCTCGCCGAGTGGCGCGGTGATGCCGGCATAGCGCCAGACCGGCAGCAGCGTCTCCGACAGGCGCCTCAAGGGCGCGCCGAGATGGATGTTGCCGGCGAGCACGATGTGCGTCGCGCGCAGCCGCGCCGACGGCGTGACGATCCGCTTGCGGATGCCGGAATGGTCGATGCTGACCACCGGCGTATCCTCGAAGATGCGGGCGCCGGCCCGCCGCGCCAGCGCCGCAAGACCATGCACGTATTTGCGGCCGTCGACTTGAAACGCCTTGGGATAGTACACGCCGTGGAAGTAACGATCGGTCTTGAGCACGTCGCGGACGCGATCGACCTGCCAGCCCTCGACCTCGGTGTCGAAATCCTCATTCAGCATCTGCAACCGGCTGATCAACCGGTCGCCGGTATCGACGTTGGAGACCTCGAGCACGCCGTCGCTCGGGGCGATCCCCGGCATGTTCTCTTCGGTGGCGTTGGCGCGGACGAACTCGGCGCCCTCCTTCGACAGCGTCCACAATTCGCGCGCGTCCTCGAAGCCGATGCGCTCGATCAGGTCGGTGAGCGGCAGCGCAAAGCCCGGCATCACGGTGCCGAGCTGGTTGCCGGAGGCGTTCCAGCCAATATGGCGCCCCTCGAGCACCGCGACACTGGCCCCGAGCCGGGCCGCCTCCAGTGCAATGGAGAGCCCGGCAAGCCCTGCCCCGATCACGCAGATATCGGCATCGAGATCGAACGACAGCCGCGCGCGCTCGCGAAAGCCGGCTTCTTCCTGGGACACGCTTGTGAAAGTCTCGCTCATATCGTTTTCTTAGAGCATGATCCGGAAAAGTGTGCAGCGGTTTTCCGAAAAGATCATGCTCAGAACAGAAATTTAAAGCACGATGAGGGTTTGTCCAAATCTCATCGCGCTTTAAAGGACCGATCGGGCGCTTGTCACCTTGTCCTCAACCGGCGCCTGTAGATTATTCTGGACGTGCAACGATTCGAGAGTGCCATGCGCCGTTTGATGCTGCTGCGTCACGCCAAGACCGAGACTGACGCGCCGAGCGGCCGTGACCAGGATCGCCGGCTCGACGACCGCGGCCACAGGGATGCCGCCGAAATCGGCGACTGGATCGCCTCCCATCCCCCCTTCCCCGATACCGTGCTGGTGTCGCATGCCGTCCGCGCCCGGCAGACCTGGGACATCGCCTGGGCGACGATGAAAGGCCGCGTCCCCGCGCCTGAGGTCGAGGTCCTGCCGGAACTCTACGGCGCCGATCCCGCGCAGATCCTAAAATCCATTCGCACTGCAACCAACCCGGGCAACCCGAAGCGGCTGCTGCTGGTCGGCCACAATCCCGGCATGCACGAGATCGCCTTGATGCTGATGGGCGGCGGCGATCCGGCCGGCGCCAAGGCGCTCACCCACAACCTGCCCACCGCGGGGCTTGCGATCTTCGACTTTGACGTCAAGGATTGGGGGGACGTGGCCTACCGCCGCGGCAAGCTGGTGCTGTTCGTCAGCCCCAAGCTGCTTCGATCGGGATGAGACCCGCGGGTCTCGACCGGGTGATGCAGCTGATCGAGAGCTGACTGGAAGATTTGGAGGCGCAGATGTTCAAGTCCATCCTCGTGCCCATCGACCTCGCCGACACCGATCTCGCCAAGCCGGCGATCGCGACCGCGGCAACGCTGTCGCAGACCTGGAGCGGCACCGTGCGCCTGCTCAACGTGCTGCCGATGACGCCGGTGATGCTGGCAGAATACGTGCCGGCCGATTTCGACGAGCAGCAGCGCCAGACCTCGGAGGAAGCGCTCGCCATCGTCGCGCGCGAATCCGGCATCGAGGCCTCCCACATCTCCAGCGTGGTCCGCCAGGGCGGCATCTACCACGAGATTCTGGAGGAAGCCGTGCACATGAAGGCCGATCTGATCGTGATGACCTCGCACCGGCCGGCGATGCGCACCTATTTCCTCGGCTCCAATGCCGGGCACGTGGTGCGCTACGCGAAGTGCTCGGTGCTGGTGGTCAGGCACTGAGGGCTGCTCCGTAGCCTGTTGTTCCGGGCTACAAGCCCTTGCGTTGCCCGTCGGGCAAAACACCCAAACGGCAGGTCAATTCCCGCCGCCC
>NZ_LBIX01000134.1:0-16347 GCF_028128655.1 Bradyrhizobium sp. CCBAU 45394
GCTCTGGAATGGGTGATCACGATGGCCTGGAATCGGTGATCACGATCGGCTGGAACGCGCAACCTGGCAATGAAATTTGCGGGCAAAGACCGCCGGCGAGGCGCGGCAGGCGGTCGGCAACGTCCGCGGCTGTCCGGGACAGCTTTACCTGTTCCGGCGGTCATCCAACTGGGGTTGTGCTCTCCAGGCACTCTTCAGGCACCCGGTTGTCCAGCTCAGCTGCGGCGTTCACTGCAGTCGCGCTTTGAGCTTCCTAGTAGGGGCCGACGTAGCGAAGCCGGTCGGCATTTTGGGATAGATGCGTAGTATTCGGGCAACTGCACGCTCTGCGGCCTCTCTGTCGCGTTCGTCGAGCGCAAACCCGAAGCCGGTGCGTAATCGGTCCGGCGGTAGTCCGGCACTCAGGGTTTGATACCAGCCGCGGCGGCCGCAACATGGTCGTGAACCGGCGAAGATCTTGGGCCACCTCGCGCGCGGCGGTGCCGACGGACAATGTATCCGATTGCATCATCGCCGCGTTGTAGGCCGCGAACGAGTCCCAATGCGTCGGCAACTCGCTCGACGTCAGCCCGAATATTGCCCCGAACAGCCGGCTTTTAGCCCAATAGCGCTCGCGCTTTTCGACGGAGAATGGAGGCAGGATCAGGTCATGGACGGCCAGAGCGGTGTCAACGAGAGTGGCGTGGACTTAGCATAACGCTGCGACCTCGCTGACGCGGTGGGACGAGCCGCTCTCGAACGGACCGATTGCTTCGGGCAGGCGAGCGACGATCATGGTATGACGTGGTGCAGGCGCGGAATACGGCGGCCTGAAATTTGGTCGTACCCCATGCAGGCAAGGCTGGGCCGGGTGCGGCGGCGGCGGACGCGCTGATCGCGGCAGGGGGCTATGTGACCCATCACCATGCCGTTGGCTGCGATCATCGGCCCTGGTACGACCGGCAGCGGTCACAGCTTTTGCGATGTGCTCACGCTCTCGGCCTAATAGCTTTCGCGGAAATCATGCTCAAGCAAGAACCTAAACCGCGATGGTAATTGATCCTTTGGCGCTGCCTTCGCGGATCCTTCATCTTCTCAGTCTGCCGCCAGGTAGATCACATTCCATGACGCCGGCTTGAGTCTCGCCCGCAACCTCCCGCGGTCAAAGGCCACGCTTTGCAAGGGCGCCGGCTTGACTTTGTCCGGCGTATTTTCGGTATTTGCCGCCATCAGATCATCGTGCCGGAGCTCGAGCCGCTCGTGAACTGTCAGGGGACCGAAGCTTCTAGCCTCGACGCTCACCTCCATCTCCTGCTTCAGATCACGATTGAGCAGAAAGAGCGACAAGCCGCCGCCTTGCTCGGCGACTGCCGCTATCTTGAGATACGGTACGTCGGGCGCTGGAAGGGTGTCGGCCGGTCTACCGTCAGGATTGTTGTACGACGCATAGTAGGCCTCCGACTCGACTTGCGCGCGCAAAATCCTGCCGCGGCCAAAGCGGCTCATATGCGCAAAAGGAAAGAAGATGGTTTGGCGCCACGCACCTCCCCCTGTCTTGGTCATGATCGGCGCGATGACGTTCACGAGTTGCGCCAGACAGGCAACTCTCACCCGATCGGCGTGATTCAGCAGGGAAATGCAGGCGCCGCCGAAGGCGAGCGCGTCCTCCATCGTATAGAGTTCCTCAAGAATGGGGGGTGCCACTGGCCAGCGGTCTACCGGGGCAACCTCGTTGCTCGTTCGATACCAGACGTTCCATTCGTCGAAGCTCAGCATAAGACGCTTTTTGGAGCGCCGCTTGGCCGCAACCGCATCAGCTAGGACGACGACCTCATCGATGAAGCTGTCCATCAGGTCGGTGCTCGCGAGAAACGATGCGGTGTCCTGACTGTAGTTCTCCAGATAAGTATGGATTGAAATGTAGTCGACGTAATCGAAGGTGTGTTCCAGGACCGTTTCTTCCCATTGGCCAAAACTAGGCATCTTGCGCGACGATGAACCGCATACCGCAAGCTCGATGGTAGGGTCCACCCGCCGCATCATCTTGGCCGCCTCTCTTGCAACTACCCCGTAAGCGGCGGCGCTCTTTTGCTCTATCTGCCAGGGCCCGTCCATCTCATTGCCGAGGCACCACAGCTTGATCCCATGAGGCGTCCGCCAGCCGTGTTTGCGGCGGAGCTCCGACCACGCAGTTCCTCCGGGATGGTTGCAGTATTCGACCAGATTGCGAGCGGCATCGCCGCCGCGTGTCCCCAGATTGACAGCCATCATCGGCGCGACATCGGCGGCCCTGCACCAGTCCATGAATTCATTGGTGCCGAAGCTGTTCGGCTCGGTGCTGAACCAGGCCAAGTCGAGGCGCGCCGGCCTCGTCTCCAGTGGCCCAACGCCGTCCTCCCAGTTGTATCCGGAGACAAAATTGCCGCCAGGATATCGAACGAGGGTCGGGCCGAGCTCCTTCACCAGCGCCAGCACGTCCTTCCGAAAACCCCTCTTGTCTGCGGTCCGATGGTTGGGCTCGTAGATGCCGCCGTAGACGCATCGGCCCAGATGTTCGATGAAAGCACCAAAAAGACGAGGGTCGGTGTAACCAATGGTGAAGTCGCGGTCGATCAGAACTTTGGCTTTCCTCATGTCCTTCTCGGGCGGCTTGGGGTGATAACAGTTACGAGGTGGCTGCTGCTGTGCGAAAGAAACGAATCAAGATTCGTGCCGTTTGCACGGAGAGAGCTCCATGAAGCCGATCCGCAAATATTGAGCGATTTGCGGAGCGCGAGCCTTCCGCGGCAGCGACGTCGTGGGCTGGAAAGAGCCTGCAAGGAAGTGGATCGCCCGGCGGCGACCCGCGTCGACCAGGGCAGCGAGTTCGTGTGGTGCAATCTTCACGTGGGCTTACCAGCGTGGCGTCACGCTGGACTTCTCGCAGCTCGGCAAGCCAAACGACAATGCGTTCATCGAGGTCCTCGAGGGGCGCTTCCGGGCCGAATGCGTCAACACCCATTCGTTACTCAGCCTTGCAGCCGCCCAGGAGAAGGTGGAGACTTGGTGCAAGTACTCCAAGTAAGAACGCCCCCAGGGGGCATTCGGCAGCAGACCGCCGATTTTGCTGCAGAACCACGTCGGCGCCACCAGCCCGCCAACGTGATGAGAGGCGCAAAACTCTAGTTCTGGCTGGTCCAAAGTTCGGTCTCGCTACAAGAGTCGTAAAACTCCATTTCTGGGCGGTCCAAACTTCGGTGTCGCTGCTTCCTCAAAAGTCATTCCCCGTGATCTGCCTGGAACAGCATCAATTGCACGACCTGCCGACACACACTCTCTCTAAAACAGATATCCATGGTAGGACGCTGCAGCGGAGTTGAGGGGGCCCCCGTAGGCGAAGCGGAGCCCGTCCGCGAGGACAAAATAAAGCGTACACTAATCATGGCACTTCCGCAGGATACTGTGTGGTTTTTGACAATGAGCATTCTCGCTGCTTTCAAACGAGCCCTCTAGCCATGAGATGTGAGTGCGAAGCTCCAGGAAAGGGCATTTGGGCGCTTGGGACTACGCGTCAGGACAGGAAAGTACGCAAGAAGGTCGAAAGCGGGTAGGCAGCACCGGATATGCCGCAGACCAAGGGTTCAACACTCGGATGAGCAGAGGCAGCTTCGTGAGAGTCAAATAGCGATAGGCCCGGTTCCATCGCAGTGCTGGACCCGTTTTACCTTGGCCGAGGCCCTGTCGCCGCCGAGGGAAAAGTCACAAGTAAATTAGGTCTGGGCCCAACCGCCGCTCATATCGATAGGCCGATGGGTTGGGCCTTCGGGGCGGCTTGCAAGGGCTATTTGCAAGCTCCCGCGGAGCAAAAAACCCTGGCATTCCTGCCAGGGTTTTGCATGTCATCGACGCTTTGAGAGGTGGATCAGAAGTCCATACCGCCCATGCCGCCGCCCGGAGGCATTGCTGGACCAGCCGCGGCCTTCTTCGGCAGCTCGGCAACCATCGCTTCCGTCGTGATCAGCAGCGCCGCCACCGAGGAGGCGTTCTGGACCGCGATGCGCACGACCTTGGTCGGGTCAATGATGCCCTTGGAGACAAGATTGCTGTACTCGCCTGTCTGCGCATCGAAGCCATAAGAGTACTGCTCGTTGTCGAGAACTTTGCCCACCACGATCGAACCGTCTTCACCGGCGTTGATCGCGATCTGGCGGGCCGGCCAGGACAGCGCCTTGCGCACAATCTCGACGCCGGTCTTCTGGTCGTCGTTCTTGGTGCGCAGGCCCTTGAGCTGCTCGGAAGCACGGAGCAGGGCGACGCCGCCGCCCGGCAGGATGCCTTCCTCGACTGCCGCGCGGGTCGCGTGCATCGCGTCATCCACGCGATCCTTGCGCTCCTTTACCTCGACCTCGGTCGCGCCGCCGACGCGGATCACCGCGACGCCGCCGGCGAGCTTGGCGAGACGCTCCTGGAGCTTCTCACGGTCGTAGTCCGAGGTGGTCTCCTCGATCTGCGCCTTGATCTGGGACACGCGCGCGTCGATGTCGGCCTTTTTGCCGGCGCCGTTGACGATCGTGGTGTTCTCCTTGTCGATCATCACCTTCTTGGCGCGACCGAGCATGTTGAGCGTGACGTTCTCGAGCTTGATGCCGAGATCTTCCGAGATCGCCTGTCCGCCGGTCAGGATCGCGATGTCCTGCAGCATGGCCTTGCGGCGATCGCCGAAGCCCGGAGCCTTGACGGCCGCGACCTTCAGGCCGCCACGCAGGCGGTTCACGACAAGGGTCGCGAGCGCTTCGCCTTCGACGTCCTCGGCGACGATGACCAGCGGCTTGCCGGTCTGCACCACGGCCTCGAGCAGCGGCAGCAGCTCGTTCAGCGAGGAGAGCTTCTTCTCGTTGATGAGGATGTAGGCGTCGTCCATCTCAACGCGCATCTTGTCGGCGTTGGTGACGAAGTAGGGCGAGATGTAGCCGCGGTCGAACTGCATGCCCTCGACGACGTCGAGCTCGGTCTCGAGCGACTTGGCCTCCTCGACCGTGATCACTCCTTCGTTGCCCACCTTCTTCATGGCGTCGGCGAGGAACTTGCCGATCTCGGCATCGCCGTTGGCCGAGATGGTGCCGACCTGGGCGATCTCCTCGTTCGAGGTGACCTTCTTGGAGTTCTTGACGAGGTCCGCAACCACGGCTTCGACCGCGAGGTCGATACCGCGCTTCAGGTCCATCGGGTTCATGCCGGCGGCAACCGACTTGGCGCCTTCGCGCACGATCGCCTGGGCCAGCACGGTCGCGGTGGTGGTGCCGTCGCCGGCAGCATCCGCCGCCTTCGAAGCCACCTCGCGCACCATCTGGGCGCCCATGTTCTCGAACTTGTCGTCGAGTTCGATGTCCTTGGCGACGGCAACGCCGTCCTTAGTGATGCGAGGCGCGCCGAACGACTTATCGAGCACCACGTTGCGGCCCTTCGGACCGAGCGTGACCTGTACGGCATTGGCGAGGATGTCGACACCGCGCAGCATGCGGTCCCGCGCGTCCACTCCGAATTTGACTTCTTTCGGTGACATAAAGAATTCCCTCAGTTCTTAGTTTCTGATCCTTCAGCGCGCCCGGTGGGCGCTCGTCAGGGGTGAGCTGTGCGAGCGCTGGGTTAGGCGGCTTTCTTTTTGGACAACACATCGGTGAGAACGCCCATGATGTCGCTCTCCTTCATGATCAACAGGTCCTGCCCGTCGATCTTGACCTCGGTGCCGGACCACTTGCCGAACAGCACGCGGTCGCCGACCTCAATGTCGATCGGAATCAGCTTGCCGGTCTCGTCGCGGCCACCGGGGCCGACAGCGATGACTTCGCCCTGCGAGGGCTTTTCCTTGGCAGTGTCGGGAATGATAATGCCGCCAGCGGTCTTCTCATCGGCGTCGATGCGCTTGACCACAACGCGGTCGTGAAGCGGACGGAAAGTCATACAGGTCTCCTGAGCGTTTGAGCAAGTTGGTGATAGGCACATTGTGACCAGCCCAATTGTAGCAAGAGTCAGGCCAAAAATGAGCTGAACGATCCATCCCTGCAGTTCTGCTGAATCGTTGCCTGGCCTGCGCGTGTCTTTGTCCGGAAGCCAACGCCCTCAGGTACACGGCCCGCCAAGCTGTGACGAAAATAACATTGCGTTTCGTCGAAACACCCAGATTGAACCTTCCTCAACATTGGTCTGGCGGCCGTTACACCGGTAGAAGCGCCGCGTGTTTCGACGGCGGTGGCCGGAATGCACATGATTGCTTCGTCTGACGGCAGCATCTAGGAGCTGACGCCGACGAAGCGTGCGGTGCACAAGACTCATCGAAGATCGGCGCTCGATGAATTTGACGAAGTCGCGCACAATAACAAGTATGCCAACTATCTCAAAAACTCAGGCGGCGTGCTCCAAGAGAGGCCATCATCGAATTGTATCGAATTGTCGATGTCCAGCCGTGGCACGGTCGCTCAAAAACTGACTGAATTTACCCCGATCGTTCGTAGACCGAGAGTGAGCAGGCAGGTGTTGTTCAGCACGGGCGATGCCGAACCAGCGGAGTAGTTGTAGGAACTTACGTAGTTTGCCGCCAGTACGAAGCAAGTCGACATACGACCGCGAACAAGGCTCGAGGTGTCGAATACAAAATTCTGCGCGTCCTCGTTCGGCAGCTTGCCGGCGTGGGGCTCGTCGGGCCGGATGATGACCTGCGCGATTGGCTCGACGGCGGTCGTGCCCCGTGGCTGCACATTGATGAGGGGATAGCAGTATTCAAAGCCGACGGTCGGCATCAGGCGGACCGTCTGGGTGCTGCCAACCGGCAGGTAGTTGGAAACGCCCGGCTGGCTCGAGATGTCGGCATTGATGCCCGGCGCGGACACTGACGAACGGCGTGCAAGGGCTTGCGCCACTGCGCCTCGGCCGTCAGGCGGGTATAGGCCCCCGGCATGCCGCGCAGCAAGCGCTGCGACGGCAATCGCGCCATCGGATCGGTGGACGCGGTCGTGCACAGACCATTGGCGTTGGCGAGTGTCGTCATCGGATCGAACACCGCTGTTTTGCGGGTCAGGTTAGTGAAGTCCACCATGCAGCTGAACTCGCCACCCAGGATTGGACTTTCAAGCCAAGCACTATCTGCTTTATAATTGCAGCTGCAGCCCCTGGTAGCCCCAAAATTCAGGCAAATGCTCCCAACGATATCGACCCTCCCGAAGTTGCAGATGCTGGTTCGCGGGTTAGTTAGGCTACACGCTAAGCTGACATATTGGTCCTCATCAGAGTCTCCTTTCCAAACAAGAAGGTCCGGCGTGACGCTGGCCGACAACGCCTGCCGCCTCGCGCAAATAGAAAACCAAGATTCGTGCCATGGAGCGGAGACAGCGGTGCGGGAAAGAGCGCGGGAGTTCTTGAAGAATGATCCGCACCGACCTCGATCTGGCCATTGCGCGCCCCAGTACGAACGCGCAAAGGCCGGCCAGCGGTGCTGATGGGAATTCGCTCCAGCAGTTCTCGGGTAGCCGGCTCGCCCAATACGGATGCTCACCGGCTTCTTCACACTTGTTGTGTTCGCGACTGATTAGTCGCATTGGCGACGTAATGTTCGCGCGGCCTGCAGCACAGTTCGGTTAAGCCTCTGAAGACGCAGAGCCGCTTATTTGTGGCTTTCCCGAGCTTGTTGGCTTTCCTGAGCGCTTGGCACGAGATTTGATTATCCTGCGTCGGCGGCAGTAGTTCCTGACCGCCGACTACGCGAAGGGAAAAAGCATGAATATGTCAGCTTATGACGTGACCGAATTGACTCTCGAAGAAGCGTGTGCTGCTGCGGGAGGGCAAGATCCGTGCGGTTGGGTAATTGGGCCAGATCCGGAGGGTAATATCATCGAGGTGCCAGTCTTCTGCCCGCCTCCGTTTCAGCGTGCATAAGTAGCATGAGCAAAAAGTAACTTGGTGAGCCTGTCTGTGGCGCAGATACCTGTCCTCCAGGCTGGCTCGCCTCATGATGCAAAAACTTCTGTACGGGACGGAAACGCTTTCGCGCCGCAGCTACGGTTGGAATATCCTCTTCAACGTGCGTCCCCTAACAGTCCGTCGCTCTGGAGCAGGACGAATGTGGGCGCTGAGGGTCTGAGAATTTCTTAACTTCTCTCGGTGACCGAGCAAGCCGCCGACCTGCAGAGCCGACCGTTCCCCATTCAGGAGGAGACAAACAATGAAGCTCGATGTGTCATCTTACAATCTGGCCGAACTCGCCGCTGGCGAAGCAGCTGCGATCTCGGGAGGGTGGGTTCTCGGATTGTTTGCAGCAGTTATTGCGGTGTTCGCAGCTGTAGCTGCATGGGATATAATGCGTTGATCGTTTGGTCCGGTGAATAAGAGGCGGTGCATCCCTCGGAGGTGCTCAAGCTAGATCTGCATGTTGGGCCTGCTAATCGCCATATAGCGTGACTACTATGACTGATGAGTTACTGCCTCCGGAAGTGGTCGGTTGCACTGCGGAGAGTATTCTGTCGCGAGGATCAGGGCGATCTTTGGCAATCTACAAGCTGATAGTACTGTCTGTCGTTGCGACCATGTCGTCGCTGCCGATCATTACTGTCACGCTTTCTGTTCAAAGTGCCGGTACTATTCGTCCCACAATGGAGAAGACTCCCCTGATTGCGCCGCTTTCCGGGCGCATCTCCCGGGTTCTTGCGGTCGAGAACGATCGCGTTGAACAAGGCCGGGAGATCCTAGTTCTCGACGACAAGGTCATTGAGGAAAAAATCGGTACGCTAACGGACGAAATCCGTCTGAAGCGAGATCGTGCCATCGACCTCCAGACCCTGATCTCTTCTGGCGCGCAGTTCGCCCCTCCCATCCGCCTCCGGACCGAGGCCGCCAAGGCCGAGCGGCTGCATTTTCTCAATCTGTTGCGGGAGAACCAATATGCCCGCGGCAATGCCGCGGTGGAGCTCGATCGGGCCAAGCGCCTCCTCTCCGTTGCTGCAGCGCCCGCCAAGGCGGTTGAGGAAAAGACCTTGGCGCTGCAGAGCCTCGAAGTAAAAGGCGAGATCCTTGCACGGAGCAAATCCGCCGAATGGAATCAGCAACTCTTCGATACGAACCTCCGCCTTCAGGAGCTCACTGCGAGCCTGCACCAACTTGAGAGCGAACGCGACCTGACCCGCATTCGCGCTCCCGTGTCCGGCGCGCTCGAGCAATTCTCTGGCCTGTCGCCAGGCGGCTACGTCCAGGCAGGGCAAACCGTGGGTTGGATATCGCCTGAAGGCGAACTGGTGGCAGAAATTTACGTCTCTCCCAAAGACATCAGCTTCGTGCAGCAGGGGCAGGCGGTGCGGCTCCAGGTCGACGCTTTCAATTACAATCAGTGGGGGGGAATCGACGCGAAAGTGCTAAACGTGGCGCAGGACTTCATCCTCCTGGACAAGAACCCGGTCTTCAAGGTCCGTTGCGCGCTCTCTCGCAGTTACCTTGCACTCAAAAACGGAATTATTGGCCATCTGAAGAAGGGCATGACCGTGCGAGCCCGCTTTTTCGTGGCTGAGCGCACTCTACTGCAACTCCTCTACACTGAGGTCGACGATTGGCTCAACCCGCTCCTGGCTGCCCGCTAACTATTGATTATTCGAGAGCCAGTGAGCCAATGTCGAGACAGATCATCAAGTTGAAGCAGCGGGACATGACGGATTGTGGGGCAGCCAGCCTTGCTTCTGTTGGCGCCTTCTATGGCTGCAAGTTGCCTTTGTCTCGTATCCGACAGTTTGCCTCAACCGACCGCTCCGGCACCACGGTGGCGGGTCTTTTGCACGCGGCTCAAAAGCTGGGCTTCATTGCTAAAGGTGTCAAGGGCAACTTCGACAGCTTGTACAAGGTCCCGAAGCCCGCTATTGCGCATGTGATCGTCAAGGACGTCCTGCATCACTTCGTGGTCGTCCAGGCGATCGACGCGAGGTGCGTCACCGTGATGGACCCAGCTTTTGGTGAAATTCGAAAGCTGTCGCATGAAGAATTCAAAGGGCAGTGGACCGGTGTCCTGGTGCTCCTGGTTCCGGCAGATACCTTCAAGCGCCGCGATGAGACCACCTCAACTTTTCTTCGCTTCGTCCGACTGCTTGCGCCGCACAGAGCTGCGCTGGCGCAGGCGCTCGTCGGCGCACTGGTAACCACCATTCTGGGACTCTCGACGGCCATTTACGTACAGAAGATCGTCGATCACGTGATTGCATCGGGCAACCGCAACTTGCTCAACCTCATGAGCGTCGCGATGTTGCTGATCCTGGTGCCACAAATCCTTATCAGTCTCCTTAGAAGCCGGCTCGTCCTGGAAACTGGGCAGAAGATCGATGTGTGCTTGATCCTCAGCTACTACAATCACATCCTAAGCTTACCCCAAAAGTTCTTCGATAGTATGCAAGTGGGAGAAATCGTTTCCCGGATGAACGACGCGGTGAAAATCAGGAGCTTCTTGAACGAGGTCTCCATCACGATGTTCGTCAACATCCTAGTCATACTGTTCTCGTTCGGGTTGATGTTCCTCTACTCGTGGAAGATCGCTGTGGTCGTGGCGATCTCGGTTCCACTATATTCGCTGGTATACTGGACCACTAATCGGCTGAACAGCAAGCGCCAGCGCGCAATCATGGAGAATGCCGCCGATCTGGAGGCGCAATTGGTGGAATCGCTCGGAGCTGTTTCTACGATCAAAACATTCGGGATGGAGAACAGCTCCTGCCTTAAGATGGAGACCCGCTTCGTTAAGACGCTGCAGTCAGTCTACAGTGCCGGCCTTATCTCGGTCCTAGGAGATAACGCTTCTTCGTTCCTCTCAACTCTGTTGACGATCCTGCTAATGTGGTTTGGGACGACGCTTGTTCTGGATCAGACCGTCACTCCGGGTGAATTACTTTCGTGCTATGCGCTGCTCGGCTATATCACCCGCCCAGTCGCCAACCTGATCCAAGCTAACAGAGTTGTGCAGGACGCCTTTATCGCGGCGGATCGCCTGTTTGAGATTTTTGACCTTGAGCCGGCGCGTGACGGAGGCGCTGATGTCACGAAATCCAGTCTCGGTGATATCATCTTCGAGAATGTCACGTTCCGTCACGGCGCCCAGCCCAAGCTATTTCAAGACCTCAGCGTCACGTTCCGCAGAGGCGAGATGACGGCCGTGGTCGGGGAAAGCGGCTCCGGCAAGAGCTCCCTTGCCGCGCTGCTGCAGAACATCTACCCGCTCGAGGGTGGGCGCATCCGGATCGGCCCCCATGATCTCAAAGACTTATCGACCGTATCCCTGCGTAACGTTGTTGCTTCGGTACCGCAGTCAGCGGACGTATTCTCGGGCTCGGTGATCGAGAACATCGCACTTGGCGAGTTCGAGCCGGAGATCGACAGGATCATGAAAATCTGCGATCAAACTGGGCTGCGGGAGGTGATTGAGCGTTGGCCCGGAGGCTTCCAGGCCTATCTGGGCAAAAACGGCGTAAGGCTCTCTGGCGGCGAGAAGCAGCGCCTTTCGTTGGCGCGAGCTCTCTATCGGGATCCGGCAATCCTAATCCTAGACGAGCCGACTTCCTCTCTCGACCCGGTTGCCGAAGCCACAGTGCACCGGCTCCTCCAGGATTTGCGTCGGGCCGGCAAGACCATCGTGGTCATCTCTCACCGACTCAGCACCATCTGTGATGCCGACAAGATCGTCGTCTTAGACAGTGGCCGCATCGTTGCGGAGGGCAGGCATACTGATCTGCTTGGTGAAAGCGCTTATGCTCGCTTGTGGCAGACGCAAATCGGCGGAGGCTAAAGTTGAGAAGATGGCTCATCGCAAAATTGGGCGGAATCGTTCGCTGGCTTTAGAGCCTGAAGATTCCGTCGTGTCATGGAGGACGGGGATCGGTCCCTCCGTCGCCGCTACGCGCCCGCGCGTCGCCTCGAAATGACCGCAAAGAATATCCGCCTCGTCGACCCGTTCGTTGGAGAAGAAGCGATAGGCGGCCTTCGTGTTGGCCCAATCCTGACAAACCAGCGGGATGCTTTGACCCATGTCGCGCCCGATTTGGCGAGAAGTTTGCAGAACCGGCGACCAAGCCGCTCATCCTTAAACTCAAACCCCGCAACTTCCCGATCAACCCATGTCTCGATACCGGTCGTCAATCGCTGAGCACGCGCCCCCGCGCATTCTTTCACCAAGCCCATCGAATACTCCGCGCTTCCGAATCAGGTGCTCAACAACGAATCACAACAGATTCTAGCGATTCAAGATTTCGCCCGCGGCGCCTCGCTCAAATCCGATGTCAAATGTGGGTAATTGAAAGCAAGCTGAGGCCGTCAACCTCGGTAAACAGTTGGCAATACGGCGAGCCAGGCGAACGGATCGACATCGTCCACCTTCGCTGTTTGCGGCAGCGTTGCGATAGTTGCCCAGGTTTGTCCGCCGCCGCCGCTGCCCGCGAAGAGCTTTCCCGTAATTTTTGTGGCGGTGGCGCGTTCGACGATGCTGCAGTCGAGCTCAATGCGGCCGTCGGTGAGGAAGCGTTCGAAGATGGCAACCCTCGAGGCGCCATAACGGATTGGCTCCGCCAGTGTTGGGTTGCCGGAGATCCGCCGCAAGGTTTGCTGCAGAAAGTCGAAGAGATCTGCGACGAGCGCTGCGGAGGATTGCTGCAGCAAACACGTGCGTCGAGACGCGGACCGCGTATGGTCTTCTCCAAAGAGCAGATGAGTCCGAGGAAGGTATCGTCCGGAGCTGCTCGCACATTGCGTCAGCCGAATCTGAGATGGCGGCCGTCAGCCAGCAGAGCATATCTCGCGCAACTGTAGGCTATTGCTGCGCACGAGAGATCACTCTGCCCGGCACGCTCCAGGGAGAATAGCCACAGGTGACATTCGAGCGAAGCTGATCTTTTGGCCGCCCCGAAAAAGAACCGCAGACGACGATCTGGCTCACAGAGGGCGCGTCTGCCGACGCTGGGTTGCAATTTCCATTCCAGGCAGTCGCTGCACCTCCCGGTCCGATAGGTTTCCCTTTTGATGTCGATGGCATCTAAATAGCCGTCATGAATCAAGGGAACTGACGGACATATGCATTGTATACCTTGATATACGTTGTGCCGGCGCGTCTGGCGTGTGATTGCGGCTTCGAAGTCGAAGAACACCCGATCTCCGCGCCCAAGGGATAAAGCATCTGTGTCGTCTGTAGAAGTACACCAGCACATCGTTTCACTTCTTCAGAAGCCGAATCCGGTCATCCTGGATATCGGCTGCAATGACGGGACCGATACGGAACAGTTTCTCAACCTGTGTCCGCAAGCTCAGCTCTACTGCTTTGAGCCGGACCCCAGAGCGATCGCGCGCTTCAAGAAGAGGCTGGGCCCATCCCTCAATAGGTTGAAGCTGCTTGAAATCGCCATCAGTGATCGAAACGGGATGATCGACTTCCATCCAAGCAATGCAGATGGTGATGCGAAGGAATGGGACCTCTCCGGCTCGATACGCCGCCCGAAGAACCATCTTACCGAGTATGATTGGGTTCGGTTCGATCGCCCTGTCTCGGTTGAAACGCGGCGGCTGGACGACTGGTGCAGCGATGCCAAGCTGAACACGGTCGATTTCATCTGGATGGATGTCCAGGGAGCCGAAGCCGATGTTATCGCCGGCGGCATGCGGACCTTGAGCAACACGCGCTTCATCTACACGGAATATAGCGACCGCGAGCTCTACGAAGGGCAGTTGTCCTTGCAAGCCATTCTGGACCTGCTACCAGCATTCGAAGTGGCGGCCCACTATCCACGCGCGGTGGAAGGTGATGTATTGCTCAAAAATACGCGCCTCTAGTGGCTACTGATATCGAGCGCTTCATTCATCGCTGGAAGACTTGACCAGCGCGTCTCTATGCCACCCAAAGCTGCACAACTGGTGATCATTAAGGCGATGGGATATCGGTAGCCGGACGGGCACTCTGGTTTCTGGCTGCCATTGCAGACCCCACGCGCGACGTCCGCGTCGAGGCGGGTGGTGTGTTTCTGACAATCATTTGCTTAGCCGTGCCGGCACGGACCGACGACCTCGCGGTCAACAGCCCGAGCCGTTTCAGATGCTTGAATCAACACTGTCAGCCGGCGCTCGAAGCGTTTAATCGTCTGCTGTATGGTCTGGCCCTCTGGGAAGCTGGTGCACTGCTTCGAACAAACGCCAAAGCAATTGCATCAGTTCTCGTAGCTCCTTGAGATGGGCGGATTTCATCACGCGCTTGACGGCGGGTTTTGGTTACGCGCCGCCCAAAATACGTCTGCCGTGGCTGCTCAGGCGCTATCGCAGGCACACGCGACGGAGCATGTCGTGCCGACCGAGGCGGCCATTGCGCACGTGATCGTCTCCAAGTTCGGCGACCATACGCCGTTTTACGACGTGCAAAAGGCCGGCGGCCACTCACATCTGGAGCACTGGATTCCGGACGAAGACCTCGATGCCTTCAATGCCGCGATTGTCAGCTTGATCGAGGTCGTCCGGAGTTGCCGCCCGATCACCCGCAATTTCAGACCGGCCCGATCGGCTTCCGCGTGCCCATGGAGGCGAGCAGCCAGATCAGCTCGGGCGTCAGGATCGGAACGGGATTTCAGCATCTGACGAACTATCATCCCAATCGATCGCTTACGCTTGCCTCTGTCTCCCTAATCCTCCAATCATCAATCATCAGACACGGCGGGCCAGAACACTCCAAACTGTCGTTCATTGGTAGCAAAAAAAGCCCGGCCTCATTTCGATGGCCGGGCGGAAGTCAGTCGTCGACAGAGGGAGGACCTGCCGACGGTTATTTGCGGCAAAACGCTTACCGCAAATTCAAGTTGCGAGAGGATCAATGATCGAGAAATCTGTCGTCGTTTCCTTCTCTATCAAGACGATATTGATGGAATGCGGCTCAACACTGGCTCGCACAAACCTTGGAGGGGGGCTCCGCTGCCCTGAGGATAAACAAAGTCATGCTGATTAAATGAGCAGCGCCGAACAGAGACGATCCGCAGCTGTTCGAACGGCTTCAACGTGCCGGCCGCAGAGCGCAGCAGCCCAGCATCCCCCGCGGCTGTTATCGTTCGCATGCGAGCACTCGGAGCCCGTTCGCGCGATTCCGCAGGCGGGGTTTGAGCCACCTGCGTCGCCCTCTGCTGTACACACATCGACCGCATTGGTATCATCGTCTCACTGATGGCAGCAAACAGCGGGCCGGTCTGACTTGCCGGGCATTCTCATCACTTACTTCGAAATGTACAACGTGACGCTACGTGCGATTCAAGGCCTTTGAGCTGATCCGCATAGAATTCAAGTCGCCGAGCTGTCAGAGGCAGCTAAGTGATCCGCCAGCGGTCGACGGGCGAGTCGCATTCCGTTATGGATGGGCTTATACACGTGAGCGCCCGAGACACATTGCACGTCATAATTCTTTGTGTGATGTCGTATGTGTTCGTCTTTTCCAGAAGATCACGTGGTTTGTAAGTGGCGACTAAGAATCGGCAGGTCATCATTTTGACTTGTTGGCTATCCGAATGGCAAAGCCAGCGTCGACGATCTCAAAGTCAAGATCTCATTCTGGCCAAGAGTGGACAGGATTGGTCCGAGCGCACCAGCCTATTTGCCGCGCGGATGCCCGATCCGAGCATCTATTACAATGGGGCTTGTGGAACGAGCTAATTCGGCTGTTCCGTCACAGCGAAATGCCGAGCGGTATTGGCCAACGCTCTCCTGTGGTCGAGAGCTCCTCATTGCCTGACGAGGCAGATGTTCTGGAGCGGCTGGCGTTCTTCGCGGCTCCCACACGACGCCGAATCCGCGTCCGCGAGCAAGAGCAAGATCGGGGTGGAGGCGCCGTCCACGTCCTGGATTGCCTAGGGTCTTCCACACAGATCACTACACTAGGCGGCGAGATCGTGGATCGCTGCGTACGATGTTTACTGGCGCAAAAAGGCCGGTCTGCCGGTACAATCCTGGGCAAGAGTATACTTGAGTCGTCGTTCGCGCTGGTCGGATAGAGGTTCAAGATGAATTATGCGGCTGGGAACCGCTGTAAAGTATCGAGAATGATAGATGAAGAGCGCGAGTTGGCGCTGTGCAGGCAAGAAATAGCGAGACGCAAACAACTGGTTGTGTAGCTTTCTGGGCTCGTCTTGCGCAATGTCGCGGAAAATGCCGAGGGTCGAAAGTCGCAATGCGGGTGACGCGCTCGGCCGTATATCGAATAATCAGTCGACAGATGAGGGACGGTAGACAAAAGCCATTGTAATCCGCAGCGCGGCGCGCCCGGGAGAGTAGGGGAGCGACCCCGCCTTGTTTCTCCATGGGGCGGGGCAGGTAATTTCCGGTCGAAGCTCTTCGTGCCCCGCGGGTCACTTCAAATTT
>NZ_LBIX01000135.1:0-16539 GCF_028128655.1 Bradyrhizobium sp. CCBAU 45394
CGCCACGCGGACAAAATAGCCGTCAAGCGTCAATCAAAAGGGCCGCAGAGCTGCGCTTACCCTGGACAAGGTCCCGCTCTCGGTGCAGGCCAACATGAAGAAGGACCTGCGCGAGGTCTAGTGGGCGCCGAGCCGGGCGGCGGCCGAAGCGGCGATGGACGTCTTCGCCGAGAAATACCGCGCCAAGTACGGCCGGGCGGTCGAATGCCTCGCCAAGGACCGCGACGCGCTGCTGGCCTTCTACGACTTCCCTGCCGAGCATTGAGATCACTTGCACTCGACGGATGAGATGGACAAGCGATTTCTTCATGGCCGAGAGACGATTGCGGAGATCGCTTTAAGTCCATTCTTTTGTTCGGCTGCGCTGCGGGCCATTCTTCCGTCCCGGCCACCGATCTCGCAGCCTCCGCGCGCAGGGGCGGTCAAGGCTGGCCGCATTTGCGGCCACCGGAAGGCTTGGCCTTGACCGGCCCGAGCACGGCGGCACGCTGGCGTGGAATGGGACTGCATTCGTGGCTAGAACTTGCCGTCAGCCGCGATTATGGTTGTGGGGCGCGGGCGACCTCGTGGCGAAGCGTGATGCGTCGGCTGCAAGCATCACCGGACTGCCTATTTTGTCCTGCCGAGCTGAGGCGCCCGCGCGCCGGTTTTTGGCCGCCGCGGTTTCCATTGCGATACAAATCGTTCGTAGCGTTGCTCGGCCTGAGCTGCAATCAGCATCTCGCGGTCGCGCAGCGCCTTGACGTTGTAGGCATAGGCCGGTCCACGCCGGCTCCCTTTTTGTTGCGGATGTCCGGCTTGAAGTTGCATCGCGCGGGTCTTGTTGGCGACTAGCGCCGGGCGCGCCCACAGGTAATCCTCGCCCTTTGTGAGCAAATGCCAGCAGAGCACAGCGAGCTTCCGAGCCACGGCAACGGCGGCGATCTGATGGCCGCGCCGGGCGCGGATCCGTACGAAGAAAGCATGCAGTGGACCGGGCGCCTTGGCCGCTGCCCAGGCCGCCTCGACCAGCATGGAGCGCGCATGACTGCGGCCGATCTTGCTGATACGGCCGTGGTGGGCGGCTCCCAGCCCGGACTGCCGCACCCGCGGGTTCAGCCCAAAATAGCTCACCAGCTTCTGCGGGCTGTTGAACCGGCTGATGTCGCCGATCGCTGCCATGATGCCGGCGGCGACCGCCAGGTTCACGCCGGTGATCGTCATCAATCTGTTAACCGCGGAATCCTCAATTGCGTCCTGCGCGATCTCGCGGTCGAGCAGGGCCAGGTCTTCCGCCAGCCGGTCAAGCTCACGGACGTGCCGATCGATGGCCGCTCGCTCATCGTCCGGCAACTGTTGAGCGGCCAACCATGCCCGGCCGCGCGCGTTGAAAAGATCGGCGTGCGGGCACTTCGGAATCAGATGCGCGTGCAGGATCGAATGCACCTCGTTCTTGAGACGCGTGCGATGCCGCACGACCTGATAGCGCCGCGCCACCATTCTGCGCTTGCGTTCGGTCTCCGCGTCAGGCGTCCAGATCTGCGGCAGGTATCCCGCCGCCTGCAGACTGGCGAGCGTGCCAGCATCGATCTTATCGGTCTTGACGTGAGCCTGGGCAATCGCCTTTACCTGCAACGGATTGGCGATAGTCACCCGCGCCACGAATGGCGCCAGCACTCGCGAGACCGCCATGCTGTTGCCGGTCGCCTCGAGCACCACCTCATCACTGGCCAGCAGGGTCTTGCCAAACCCCTCCAGCGCAGTCCGCGTCATATCAATGCGGCCCGCATGTCGGAGCCTGCCGTCCTCCCAAAACACTACCTCTCCGAAAGTTCCGTGGACGTCGATGTCGGCGGCGCAGTCGTCATGCATCCTGGGCGCTGCGATTGAGCGACGTGCGCGGGGCGCGCGCCATGTCGTCAACTTCGAAAGCGTGTTCGCGACCGTGCGGCACAGAACCGTGCGGACGAAAGGATCGCTGTCGTCAACGACCGCCAGGCTGATGGTGTTCAAGCTGGTGATCGCCGCATCAAAAACCTGGCGGCGGCTCAAAGGCACAAATCAGTTGCCGAAGGTGATTGCAGGTGTCAGATTCAACGACGGCATCGAGGTCATCCGAATGCCGGCAAACCACGCCGCCTGATCGCCGCCTCCAGCGCGATCGGAGAAACCGGTTTGCCCTTCTTACCTTCTCGATCATTTTTCTCGATGTCAGCCAGCTCGAAGAAGCCCCGCCGCGCATGGGCAAAGCAAAACGCCGGCGTATTCGGCAGCACCTTCTTCTGGGGGGCGAACAGCGGCTCGAAGCCGTTGTAGCAATCGGCTTGCAGGATACCGACGAAGGCAGCCAGATGCTTCTGAGGTGCTCGCCTCGTCGCTCGCTCGAGGCGTAATAGACCGCCGTCGGCGGCGCAGTCGTCATGCATCCTGGGCGCTGCGATTGAGCGACGTGCGCGGGGGCGCGCGCCATGTCGTCAACTTCAATCCAAGAGTGCGCTGATCCAGAGCCGTGCTCGCAAAATTAATCTTGACACGATTGTGAAACTGGAATTTACATAACGCGCGTGCGGTATGTATAGAGATTTTTTCTTTGGCTGGCAGCCTATCGATGCACTTCAGAAATGGCTCGCCTAATTGCAGCAGGCCCGAGTTCGCTTATGGGTGCATTCACGTGAACAAAGCAGCCAGGTTCACAACCGGCAATTTCCGTATGCCGCGGATAGGCTTAGGTACCTGGAAGCTTGAAGGGGATGATGCAATCTCCGCAGTATTGGCGGCCCTAGAGGCCGGCTACGAGCATATTGACACGGCCAGCCGCTACGGGAACGAAGAGGCTATCGGGAAAGCCATTGCTCGCGCTGGAATTGCGCGCTCCCAGTTATTTCTCACCTCGAAAGTGTGGTGGACGGATCTCGAGCCGGAGCGGGTCCTGGCCTCTGTCCAGCGAAGCGTTGAATACCTTGGTTGTGAGTATCTCGACCTCCTCCTGGTGCACTGGCCTAACCCCGCGGTGGAACTATCAAAAACGCTATCGACTATGGCAGAAGCCAAAGCGATGGGCCTCATTAGGAACATTGGCCTTTCCAATTTCCCGTCGAGAACTCTGTTGGAGGCCGTGCAACTAAGCAGTGAGCCGATCGCGGCACTTCAGTGCGAATATCACCCATTTTTGGACCAGTCGAAGTTAATGTCGATCTGTAGAGACAAGCGGATTACCTTCGTGGCGTACGCGCCATTTGGCAGTGGTGCACTGCTAGCTGACCCAACAATTACAGATATTGCGGCGGTTCACCGTACGACTGCCGCGGATGTCGTACTCGAATGGCTGATGCAGCAAGAAGGTGTAGCGGCAGTCCCACGTTCTTCAAATCCGGAACGAATTGTCGCCAATCTGCGCAGAGGCAATATCTCGCTTTCCCCAGAAGAGATCGCCGCGATAACTGCTCTACATAGGCCGGGTGGCCGTGTGTTTTCGCCTTCGTGGGCGCCGGATTGGGACGAGTGAACGAGAGCAAGATGGAGGTGAGAATGACGGAGATCGTGTGCCTCAATGGTCAATTCATGCCTGCGACAGAGGCGAAGGTATCGATCTTCGATCGCGGCCTTACCTTCGGAGATAGCATCTATGATTGCTGCCCCGTTGTTGCGGGCCATCTAATTAATTGGCATCTCAACCGTGCGCGCATTCAGCGTTCGCTGAACGAGATCAGCCTTTACGTGCAGGATCGCTTCTGGGCTGAACTCGACCAGCAGGTCACCGAGCTAATAAAGCTCAATGAGCTAGTTGAGGGGTACGTCTACCTTCAGGTGACGCGCGGCGTGGGCGAGCGCGTCTTCACTTACGACGCCAACATGACGCCGAGCGTCATCCTAAGCATCAGCAGGACAAGCATTGTTAAGCGAGGCGACGACTATCGAGGAATAGCGGTGTGCTCGGTCGAAGACCTCAGATGGGGGCGGCGCGATATCAAGACGACGCAATTACTCTATCCGGTAATGGCCAAGATGGAGGCGAAGTCGAAGCAATGTCAGGAAGCTTGGCTCGTCTCTAGAGGAATGGTGACCGAGGGGGCCTCGACTAACGCATACATAGTTCAGCGCGATGGAACCATCGTTACCCGACCAGTCTCACGCGAGATTCTATCGGGCTGCACTCGAGATGCACTGCTTTCACTCTGCAAATCCCGGGATCTCAATGTAGACGAGCGCGCGTTCAGCCTCGAAGAGGCACTCGCTGCTCGCGAGGCATTCATAACAAGTGCAATCCACTTTGTGACGCCGGTGACCGCGATCGATGGACACAAAGTTGGGGACGGGACAATAGGCTCGTTCACGGCAGAGTTGCACGAGGCTTTCCTGCAATCAATAGGTTGCTGAAGGAAAATCTAGAGCGCGACGAACGACAGCGCGCCACAAAAAGGAGAGTTCTTCGATGCGCTTGTTCGCCGCCTCGCTCGCCACTGAAACCAATCCCACGTCGCCTCTGCCGACCAGCCTCGACTCCTTCAAGGACTGTGTCTTTCTCCGGCCTGGCGAACATCCCGAGGAGGCGCCGCTTTTTGGGACTGAGCCACTCTGGGTGGCGCGCCGGAGGGCGGCTACAGAGGGCTTCACGCTTGTCGAAGGAAGTTGCTTCGCCGCGACGCCCGCCGGCACGACCAATCGCCGCGACTATGAATTTATGAGAGATGAGATTCTAGCCCAGCTTAAGGCGGCGCTGCCCGTAGATGGCGTCCTTCTCGGGCTTCACGGGGCCATGGTGGCGCATGGCTATGATGATGTCGAAGGCGATATACTGGAGCACGTGCGCGCGCTGGTCGGCCCGAAGTGCGTCATCGGAGTCGAACTCGATCCGCATTGCCATCTGACGGTCAAACGGGTGAAGCTCGCTGACGTCATCGTTCTCTACAAGGAATATCCTCACACCGATACGGTCGAAAGAGCTGAAGAGCTGGTCGACATCGTGCTGAAGGCGCTCCGTGGAAAAGTCAACCCGGTCATGTCGCTTTATGACTGTCGACAAATCCAACTTTATCTCACGACTTTGCCGCTGATGCGTGGCTTCGTTGATCGGATTAAGGCGATGGAAGGAAAGGACGGAGTGCTCTCGATCTCGGTCTGCCATTGCTTCCCCTGGGCGGACGTGCCGGAGCTGTCGGGCCGCATCCTTGTCGTCATGGACAAGAATAAGACGAAGGGTGACGCTCTCGCCACCATGCTCGGAGAGGAGTTCGTCTCTATGCGCGCTGCCATCGAAGCGCAATACGAATACCTTTCAGTGGATGAAGCTATCGACGCTGCCCTCGAATTTGACGGCGCGCCGGTTCTGCTTGCAGAAACAGCCGATGCTGCTGGCGCAGGCGCGCCCTCAGACAATACGACTATCCTTCGCCGGCTCATTGAGCGTCGAATCGAGAACGCAGCTGTGGCGGCAATTTGGGATCCGGTCGCGGTGCGACTCTGCATCGAAGCGGGAAAGGGAAGCGAATTTCCGCTGCGAATTGGCGGCAAGACCGGGCCCATGTCAGGGGTACCGATCGACGCGACAGCGAGCGTGATCGGGCTCAAGCGCGACAATCCGCAGTGCTACGGTTCAAGAAGTGGCACGCTTGGCAACTGTGCCGCGGTGCGGGTGGGGGGGGTTGAGGTTGTACTCGTAAGCAAGCGGGCAAGCACGGTGACGCCGGAGCTATTCCGTGCTGTCGGCATCGATCCGCTCGCAAAGAAGATCCTCGTCTCCAAGAGCGCGCGGCCACTTATCACCGACGGTGCTTCAATCGCAAGGAAGATGATCTACGTTGATAGCGGAGCGCTTCAAAGCGT
The DNA here is from genome assembly GCF_028128655.1 of Bradyrhizobium sp. CCBAU 45394. Classification (NCBI taxonomy): domain Bacteria; kingdom Pseudomonadati; phylum Pseudomonadota; class Alphaproteobacteria; order Hyphomicrobiales; family Nitrobacteraceae; genus Bradyrhizobium; species Bradyrhizobium sp. CCBAU 45394. Next base: position 5,803 of record NZ_LBIX01000135.1, read on the forward strand.
CGACTACCGCAGGATCCCTTACAGGCGCGTCAACCGCCCGATTTGGCCGCTGGACGACGACGCCAGACCGGGCCTCATCTTCTGAGCATGCCATGGGAATTGCCGTCCCGCGATAATATGCGCATCGTGCTGTGATGCAAAGCTCTTGGTCGGTTGCAGTCGCAAGCGCCCGCATTGCGGAACATAGTAGATGGAATAAGGCGCACGAGCACAAGGGCTAAGCAGAGACCATTAACAAGGGACGAAATTCATGACGAAACGCAGCATTACAATCTCTCGCCGGTCAATGTTGGTGGGGATGACCGGCGCAGTGGCGGCACCAATGATCCTCAGATCATCCCGGGCCGCCGCCAACTCGGGTTCGGTCATCTTCACCAGTTGGGGCGGAAGTTTTCAAGCCTATATGAAGGAGTGCGTCACTGAACCCTTCACCAAAGAAACGGGGATTACAGTCAACATCGTTCCTGGGCCGGATAATGCAAAAATCAAGGCCATGCAGCTTACCGGTAATGTCCAGATCGACGTTATGGAGAATCTGGGCCCGATCATAGCGTCCGGCGCCAAGCAGGGCTTTTGGGAGAAGTTAGACCCTTCCATGTTTGACCTTGCGGATATGGTCGCCGCTCCGACAAGCGACTCTGTCCCGTGGACCATGTGGGCCGGCGGCATAGCGTGGGACCCGAAGAAATTTGGCCCCGGCAAACATCCGTCGAACTTTGTCGAATATTGGGATCTAGAGAAATTCCCGGGGCGGCGGCTCCTGCGCGGTATGCCTAACGAAACAATGGAAGCAGCGCTTCTCGCAGATGGTGTCGCGCCAAAGGACATTTACCCCTTGGACGTTGATCGAGCCTTCAAGGCACTCGATCGGATCAAGCCGAGTATAGCTTCGTGGGTGGGGCCGGCTACTCAAACCGTCACTCTTGCACAGACGGGTGAAGTTGATTTCAGCTATTCCTACGCCCATCGGGTGAAGGCGACGACCGAGGGAGGTGGAGCGCCCCTGGCCTTTTCCTTTGACCAAAACCTGTTGATCACGGAACGGCTGGTGGTGCCCAAGGGTGCGCCGAACAGAGAGAACGCGATGAAACTTGTCGCTTATTTCTTGCGCCCCGAAGTGCAGGTGCGCCTGATGAACAAGTTTGGAAGCATACCGATGTCCAAGAAGGCTGCGCCGGAACTGTCGGAAGCCGTTCGCAAATGGCAGCCAGATCTCAACAATCCTAAAAACCTCGTTCATGACGACTCGTATTGGGCCGATCGTTTGGAGGCAATATCACTTCGTTTCCAGCAATGGGTCCGGACCTGATTGTGCCTTCGCCGAGAGTGGCTCCGCCACCTCCGCCCGGACGTGCTGTTATAAATGTAACCCGTTGAATCAATCGGTAGACAACATGGGTCAGAACAGAAGCATCCGGGCGCACATACTATTCATGTCGCCGGCAGCTTTGATCGCGGCGGCGATCGTCCTGCCGCCTCTCTTGTACGTTGTTTTCAGCAGCGTTCATGGATCAGCGTTTTCGTTCACCGCCTTTGGCGAGATTTTGGCGAGCAGGTTGTTCAGGGAGACGTTGGCAACTACGCTTGTTGTTGCCGGATTATCGTCCGTCCTGAGCTTGGTACTGGGCTTTGTCATCGCATTGCATCTAGCTCGTCAGCCGGCACGACGCAGAACGATTTTGCTTATGCTCGTGCTGCTTCCATTCTGGACCAGCATCTTAGTCAAATGCTTCGCATTCACGATTATCCTGGGGCGCGAAGGTATCCTAAACAGCTTCCTCAGTTGGGTCTTTCATACAAAAATCCAGCTTCCCCTGGTACTTAATCGAATTGGGCTTCTCGTCGGCATGACCAACTTTCTCGTTCCACTGGTCGCGTTACCGCTCCTCGCCAGTCTGCTCGCAATCGATCACACACTATACCGCGCAGCCCGCATTATGGGCGCCGGGCCCGTCCGCATCTTTTGGACGATTACCGTCCCCATGAGCCTGCCTGGTTTGTTCGCGGCCCTGTTGAGCATTTTCGTGATGTCGCTCGGCGCCTTTATGGTGCCATCCCTGCTTGGCGGCGCGCATGACCAAATGCTGTCAAACCTCGTCGATTTTTACAATCGAACGGTGCTCGACTGGCCCAAAGCGTCAGCTATCAGCATGGTGCTGTTCGGGATGGTTTTGAGTGCAGCCGTTCCTTTGGCGGTTTTGCGCAGGCATGAGCGCTAGGAGCCACCGTATGACCCATATCATTCATGATCCACTTACGCGTCGTTGGCGCACCACAGGTACTACGCTGGCCACAGTGATCTATCTGTTTCTCCTGGTTCCGATAGCAGTGGCAGTCCCAATGGCATTTGGACCTACAGATGGGCTGACCTTTCCGCCGACGAGTTATTCATTTGATTTGTTTAGGGTATTCTTCGGGTCCCCCGAATGGCTGAATCCGCTGTTCGAGAGCCTTGAGGTCGCGCTAGCGGCGATGGCGCTCGCGATGTTTTCCGGGGTTCCTGCAGGCTACTGGATTTCACGCCATGATTTCATTGGTAAGAGAGTCTTCATGGGGATCGTTATGAGTCCACTCATCATTCCCTCCATCGTTTCGGCCCTCGGACTTTATCTCTATTTTTCCTATCTTAGAATCGATGCATCGACACTATCGCTAGTGCTCGGTCATCTGATGGTAACCCTGCCCTTTGTCATCCTCATGATCGTGGCGGGCGTCAACAAGCTGGACCGCAATCTCGAGTTCGGCGCAGAACTGATGGGTGCCGGACCGATACGGATGTTCCTGACCATCGTTTTGCCGCAACTCCTTCCATCGCTTGTGAGCGCCGCCCTCTTTGCTTTTCTGATTTCCTTCGACGACGTCGTTATTTCTTTCTTCCTGGCCGGCAGCAACACGGTCACCTTGCCGGTCAAGATGTACACTGCTCTCGAATGGGAGGTCTCGCCGGTTATCGCCGCGGTCTCGACCTTACTCACGGCGGTTTCGCTGCTCGTCTGCAGCGTAGCGATCTCACTGAAGAAAGCAACGCCGACCGAGATCTGAGCAATTCGCTTGGACGGTCGGATCGGTCATTTGAGGATACACATCGCATGCAGCCTAGGGTCGCAAAAGGAAGTTTTGAGCCGCAAAGACCAGATAGGATATGTGGAAGGGGATCGTCTGCGTCTTGGGAATGCCCTTCCAGCAAAGGAGTTAACCGGATGGTGGACGGCGCTGCTCACGGTGATCACATCACTCACGCGATCTCACTCAAGCGAATATCGAAGACGTATGGGTCTGTGACAGCGTTGCACGAGACCAGCGTGACTGTTGAGAAGGGCGAGTTCCTGACGCTTCTCGGTCCGTCGGGCTCTGGAAAGACGACATTGCTCAATCTGATTGCCGGCGCGATCGTGCCGACGACAGGCACTATATTTTTGGACGGGCGCGACATTACGAGCATGCCCCCGCGCGAGAGGGGGATCGGCATGGTGTTTCAGAACTATGCATTGATGCCGCACATGACGGTGTTCGATAACGTAGCCTATCCGCTGCGCGTCCGTCGCGAATCTGCAAAGACCATCCATGCCAAGGTGGAGGAGGCACTTGCCCGAGTCGGCCTGGTCGGCTTCGAAAACCGTAAGCCTCGCCAGCTCTCGGGCGGCCAGCAGCAGCGCGTGGGCATCGCGCGCTGCATCGTCTATTCTCCGGCCGTCATCATGATGGACGAACCGCTGGGAGCATTGGATAAGAATTTGCGCGAGCAGATGCAGGGGGAGATCAAGCGTCTTCATAAGGAATTGGGGACGACCCTTATTTACGTGACTCATGATCAGGAAGAGGCGTTGAACATGTCGGACCGCGTGTGTCTCATGCGGACGGGTGAAATCGCCCAGCTAGGCACGCCGGATGAATTGTACTTTCATCCCCGCAACCGCTTCGTGGCGGAGTTCATCGGCGAGTCAAACCTAATCAGCGGTCGCATTGCAAGTAATGGCCGCATGTTGATCTTAGGAAACCAGTCGATTGCCGTTCCCGGCGCCTTGGGAAGCGAAGGATCTGAACTGCTGACGATGATCCGGCCCGAGAAGGTGCGGATCAGCGCCACGGCCTGTCCGGCCGCCGCTGACGACAACGTGCTTAGCGGGGAAGTGGCAAGCAGTTCGTTCACTGGTGGTACGACGCGCGTGACTGTCCGCCTCGATAACGGCTTGAACATCACGGCCAAGATGATGTCGGAGCGCGCCGAGACGAGGTACGAGCAAGGCGCACGTGTGCACCTCTGTTGGTCGCCAGCTGACATGGTAGCTCTCGCCGAATGACTATCTATTCCAAACCCCAATGAGCAGACGGATCAGATCGCTACAAACCCTCTCAAGAACTGCGCGCCAGTTGATTCCTTCAGGCTCCATCGATGATGCCGTGCGTCGCGTTCATCGAATCCTTCAACGAGGTTGTCCGCGCATTTCTGGCCAGCACGCATTCAGCTCTCGCGCTTTCGCTGAAAGATGGGAGAACTTCAACAACCAGATCGACCCGACGATCGCCGCGCCAGGCGTCGCTGTTGATGCTGCCGCCGGTGCTATGGCCTGGCACGCTCCGACTGGGTGGAAACCCCAACTGTTGGTCCCGAACGTTTGCAGGGAAACCCGCGGTTCTCGGACCGGACAGGCGAGAGCCTTCTTCTAAACGACATTTCCTGCCTTTATCGTCAACTCATGAGGGCGCTCCCTCGAAAAGGAGAAAGATCATGGCTACTTGGACGTTTGGCGCGGTCGGCGACGTCTTTGTTAACCGAAGCAACCCGAAGGACGCGTTCTTCGGATCCAGCGATTTGTTGCATCAAATCGATCTCGTGTTCGGCAATAACGAAGGCGCTTATTCCGACGATCCGCATTTTGCCCCAAGCGCAGGGTGGCGCGTGGTAGCGCCGAAATCCAATGGCGCCGGATTAGCCGATGCCGGCTTCGACGTATTGAGCGTAGCAAACAATCACATTGTCGATGCGGGACATGAAGGCCTAAAGGACACTTTGAACCTGCTGCATTCGCAGGGTATTAAAACGGTCGGCGCTGGTTCCAATCTTTTGGAAGCTACGGCGGCCGTCGTAATTGAGCGAGACGATATAAAAATCGGTTTTCTCGGCTTCGCATCCGTGCATCCGGCCGGCTACGAAGCTCTCCCATCAAGACCGGGACTTGCATCCGTGCGGGTCCATTACTTCATCGAACCTCGCTTGCTCGAGGGCGGCGTGCTACCTAGGGTTCGAACATTCCCATATCCAGAAGATGTTGAGCTCTTGAGGTCGTTGATTAAGGATTTGCGCAAAAAGGTAGATGTTGTCGTGGTAAGTCACCACTGGGGACAGTATAGACCGGCCTATCTAACTGAATATGAGCGGATGCTCGGTCATGTCTCCATTGAGTCCGGGGCTGATATCGTCCTCGGTCATCATCACCACTTCCTGCGGGGTGTCGAAATGTACCGCGGTAAACCGATTTTCTATGGCCTAGGGCATTTCGTATTCGACTTGCCCGGACCGGACTTCGCCTTCACCGGCTATCTGCTAGAGGAGATGGGGGACGACGCGATCTACCCGCGCCCAGGTTATCCACTGTCACCATTTCCTGCTGACACCCGGATGACCATGGTCGCGACGTGCGAGTTCGAGGGAACAGCGATCGTATCGGCTGGCTTCTTCCCGTGCCTCATCAATGCGGAAAACCATGCTTTGCCCCTGAAGAGGGGCAACTCCCATGCCCAGCGAATTATAGATTATATGTCGAAGATCAGTGCCGGAGTTGGCTTACAGACCTCCTATGCTCCTCTCTCAGAGAAGTTAGGTTTCGCCTATGCACAGGTGCGTTGACTGTGTCACATCGGCTCAAGATCCGGCGGCACGTAGCCAGCCTCTGAGCCGGACCGTGGCCTTCTCGCGTGGGCTCCATTATTGGGGCCACGCATTAGGGCGTTGAGCTGGGCCGCAATCTCACGACTCCAACGTCATTCTCTATTGTGATGACGGTGAAATAAGGCTTCGAGAGCTCCTGTAAGCGCTCCAAAATGGCCCTGGCTTGCGGCGGCGAGGCAAGGCGCGGGGTCCCCCGGTTGGCAAACCTCTTCGAGCAACCGAGCTCGATCGGATAGAGCCGTAACTCAGAAAGCTGATTTTGTTCGAATCGGCTGACCGTCACAACACTTTCATAGAAGACTGGGTCGGAGAGACCTAGATCCGTTTCGTACCCTCTTGCCATCTCCGCGAGTGTCACCTCGGCATCCGTGTCGATACGTGGATCTTTTCCGTAAGCGGCAAACATATCAGCGCCAATTGGCGTCCGAAGGTCGTCCATGATGAAATTCCCAACACTGTAAAATATCGGTCTGCCGTTGTAGATTTCAATTCCTCGCAATTGATGCGGGCCATGCCCAACGTATGCGTCCGCGCCAGCGTCAATCAGTCTATGCGCAAGCGATTGTTCGTAGTCGGGCGGTTCTTGACTCCAATTCCCGGGTTCGTGACCGTGGTTCGTGACGATACAGAAATCTGCGAACTGCTTGCCCCGGCGGATGTTTCGCAGAATGTCGGCGATATCGCCCGTATCCACTTCGTAACTATAACCCGCCTTGTCACCTGCCTTATACGTCGTTCCAGCAAGCACGACTCGGTTCGGATTCTCATTGACAAGTCTAAAACCGGGCAATGCGTCGCGTATCCGCTTTAAGCTCCCAAGCATCTGGGGGGGGACCACGACGTTTGTCGCTAAACGAAGCGCGTTGACCCCTGCTCTGGCCGGCGCCTCGCCAGCAGGATCGCAGGCGCGTGACAGCGGCGTAAATGTCGACGCAAATGACACCAACGCAACGCGACCGCGTGCGGTCTCCAGAAAGCGGGCTGCTCCGGCTTGCGCGAGATTCTCGCCGGCGCCGGCATGGACGATTCCGTTCTGATCAAGTACCCGGCTCGTCTCACGCATGCCTTCAACGCCCCAATCGAGAGCATGATTATTTGCACGCGACACAATGTTGAATCCCATGATCTTAAGATCGGGTCCAAGCTCTGGTAGGCTGATATGGTACGCTCCGCCGTACTCAGCCTGCGGACTTCCCTTGAATGATCGGATATCGAAAATCGTGGTCTCCATGTTGCCGAACGTTACATCAGCATCACGAAGTATACTCACGATAGCACCGAAGCGTGAATCGCAGCCCACCGTCTGGGGCCGTGTCACAATCAGGTCACCCACTGCAACGAGCGTAAAGCCGTCTGCAACGTTGGTTGCGACCGAACCGACCAAGTCATAGCGGCGGTTCTGCCGAGCATCATGACTGTCCCGGTGTAAATCGTTCTCCATAACCAACACTCCTCTACCAGAAGGGGATCTTGACGTTCTCTGGGGCTTACACGATGACGCCTTTTAGTTTGATCCATGCGCACCCGGGGCGCTCGATACGGCTTTCGCAGGCATTGCCTCGCTGCAGCTGAACTGGTGAGGAATCGAGAAGATGAAGTAGCAGGGGCACTCAGGCCGAGATCGGCGCTTGGTGCGATGTCACCACCTTGCGGATGTAATGAACCTCTATGTCGGGCTTGAGAGGAGTAGACCGCCTTTGCTGCTTTCAGACTCATTTCAGCGGCGCGCGGCACCGGCCTGGTCAAGCTGAGACGACAGGACGTCAGCAAGGATATCCAATTGACTTCGGATGGCTCGCTCGTCACGGTTTGCAAAGGCCTCCAAGAAAATTCCTCCCACTGCTGAGATGAAGAACGGCAGAAGGGCAAGCAGCATTCTCTTGGTGGGTTCTGACAGATGGGGATTGCGGCGAATAGCGACTCTCATCAGATCGCGCGAACTCTTTCGATGGTCGGCCAGCCGCTCACATAGGTCGTTGTCGCCGCGCCAGCCTATGTTGATCTCCCAGACCGCCCAATAGGCTCCTTTACTGTAGAACGACCAGATCGATTTGATTAATCTGACACAGAGTTCAACGTCAGCAGACGGGCTCGCTTTGAGATCGGAAAACACCGCGACCATCTGTGATGTGACGCCGTCCAATACTGCAATAAAAAGATCGTCTTTCGTTGGGAAGTGGTGATGTAAGGCTCCGGTAGAAAGGCCAGCCCGGTTTGCGATCGCAGCGCTTGTTGCACGTGCAAACCCGTATTCGCTAAGGACGCCGATAGCAGCCCTTACCAATGCAGTTCTGGCGATGGCACTACGATTCGCCTGTGATCGTCGTAGACTTTGCGCTGTCTTAATCATCATCCACCAAACGCGCCTAGCGAGTGCCCGCCCTAGCTGCACTATTAGCAAGCTGGCAGCTAATCCCTCCGGGAGACGGCCGGTTCATACGAGTAACCTCGATTGAGAGGAACTTCCCATTCGAAGGCAGCGCCAAGCTCGTGCTCGAACGGCTGAAATCGATATGGGCTATCGCACGCCTCTAAGAAATCGTACGGCGGAACCTCAACGAGGCGCCTCAGCCACACGCTTGACGAAAAACACGAATGAAATTGCCGCCCAGAATGCCGTAAATCTGCTCGCCATTGTAGCCACGCGATACCAAACCGCGGGTTATATTTGGAAAATCCCGATAATCGTCGAAACCCCTCACAGGCCTTGAGGTTGCGAAACCATCCTCAGGACTGAATCCCAAGGAATGCAGATGCTCGGCCAGCCGAGCATGTCCCCACTCGTCAGGCGCAGAGAAGGGAAAGTCGGACCCGATGCCGACATGCTGCGAGCCGACGAGGCTCGATACGTAGTCAATATGATCGAGTACATGCTCGACTGTCGGCTGTGACACCGTGGTCAGAAAGTTCGGCAAGCAGTATATTCCGATATATCCCCCCGTGTCGGCGATGTACTTCAGTTCATCGTCGGTCTTGTTGCGCGGTGCTTCGTAGAGGGAGTAACAACCTGTGTGAGATGCGGCGACCGGCATTGAAGAGGTCTTGCATGCATCAACGGTCGTTGAGCGTCCACAGTGGCTAATGTCGACGATCATGCCGATGCCATTCATGCGGTCGATGAAGGACTTCCCAAATGATGTTACGCCGCAGTCCGTGCGGTCCAAGCAACCGCCACCAATATAATTGACGAAATTATATGTTAACTGCAGCATGCGCATCCCCATGTCATGATATACGTCCAGTTGATTAAGATCTCGTCCGATAGCGTCAGGAGATTGGCTGCTGATAAATGATCCCAGCAATCCGTTCATCTTTACTTTGCTAAAGTCGTCTGCAAGGAGGATTTTTTGAAGCCAAGGAAATGAGTCAAACTGTTTCTGCAAGAACGAAAACGACGCGAGAGCGGACTTGCTATCCGTACCCCAGAGCTCCTGGTTAATAACGGTCAGTCCGGAGTCTCGCCAGGTCTGCTCAAACTCAGGAAAGACTCCCTTTAGTGCGAGCCGGTGCGGCATGGTCCAGGCCTCTGCGAGCGCGCGCGAAGAGTCACGATGCTCGGCATGCTGTGTTTTCAGAGTATTCGTCATCTCATCGGTAAAAGCACGTTTTCCGCAGGGGCCCTGATGCGTTGTGTCCACGATGATCGCCTCCCGATGCAGGCGTTGGGCCCATCGCTCCTGTTCTGGATCAAGCGAGAACGGGAAATCGCCGAATATGTCCAACACTCCGCACACTCCTTTGAAGCGCAAAAATCAATCAGTTCGCGGCGACGTGACTAGAATTGCGAGCTCAGCGCTCCTTGTGGTGGCTCGCCGGTGGCCCCGCGCGTGCTGAGGTGTGCACCTCGGGTCCAGTATTCACCTCTATCGCGGCATTAGACTCCCTGTCCCAAGCCCGTGCGCCTTTTGGATCACGAATCGAGCGGCGAGAAATATGGATCGCGAACGCAATTGGCACGCAAAGCGGCGTCCATCACTAGCGACGAGGTCAGAGATCATTGTTTGTCCTTTATCGAATACCAGTCGGCCATTTGAGCTCCACGTTGCTTCGTACTTGGAGCAAGGGCCGTGCCAGAGTGGTCGCCTCCGTGAAAATATTGAGGATGCATCGAGAGGCTGCGGCATAGTCGCTGTCGGCGAATGTTGTCAGACCGACACGATCGGAATGTTGTCGTACATGTGACAGCGAATCTGTCCGCTGAAGGCCGACTTGCTAGTAGATGGCCGTTGCCACTCGGGTTGCTTTGGTTGCACTTGTGAACCGTCCCGGGTTTGCCGGAGGCTCCAACTCCTGAGAGGATGGAGCCATGACAAGCAAGACGACGAACAAGTTTTCGCCTGAGGTCCGGGACCGCGCGGTTCGGATGGTTCTGGATCACGCCGGCGAGCACCCTTCGCGCTCGACGGCGGTGACATCGATTGCGGTCAAGATCGGCTGCACACCGCAAACGCTTCATGACTGGGTCAAGAAGGCCGAGATCGGCAGCGGGCAGCGGATCGGCGTTCCGACTGAGATGGCCGAGAAGCTGAAGGCCCTGGAACGGGAGAACCGTGAGCTTCGACAGGCCAACGAGATGCTGCGCAAGGCGAGCGCTTATTTTGCAATGGCGGAGCTCGACCGCCGGTCCAAGCCATGATCGCCTTCATTGATGATCATCGTGGGGCGCATGGGGTCGAGCCGATCTGCAAGGTCCTGCCGATAGCCCCCTCGACCTACCACGCCCATGTGGCCAAGCGGCGCGACGGATTGCTGCGGCAGTACTTCCCGAAAGGCACAGACCTGAGCATCCACAGCGCCGACGAGATATCCGCTGTGGCAGCGGCCCTCAATGCCCGACCGAGAAAGAC
>NZ_LBIX01000136.1:0-16620 GCF_028128655.1 Bradyrhizobium sp. CCBAU 45394
ATGCAAGACCACTCACCACCTGATCGACGAATCTCTTGCTACGCACGGCCGGACCATACATGTGGGTCAAACTCGGAAGTCAGGCCGTCCGGCTCCTACGTCTGCTTTATCCTCGCGAACGGACATCGCCAGACGCATTCTTTGGGCATCCTGCTCGCCTCGTCATAGCGGCGCAGCGCAACCGTCTTCGTTCTCTCGCACGAAGCAGCGTAGCTTGTCCGGCGTAGCCGCTTGCGAAGCCGGACGCTCAGTTCATCGCTTGGCACGGCCAATCGGCTCTAAGCCGCCTGTACTTCCAGGAAACGCTCGGCGTAGTGGCAGGCGACGAGCCGGCTGTCGAGCGGGCGCAAGAGCGGACGCTGCGTGCGGCAGAGATCCGTCACATAGGGACAGCGGGTCGAGAACACGCAGCCTTTCGGCGGATCGAGCGGCGAAGGCAACTCGCCCTTCGGAACGATGCGCTGGCGTTTGCGACCGAGGCCCGGCGTCGCGTCAAGCAAGGCCTGAGTATAGGGATGCAACGACCGCGCAAAGATGCGCTCTTTCGGCCCATGCTCCACTGCGATCCCCAGATACATGATCATCACGTCTTCGGCAATGTGACGCACCACGGCGAGATCGTGCGAGATGAAGAGATAAGCCAGCCCCAGTTCGCGCTGCAGATCGACCAGGAGGTTGAGAACCTGCGCCTGCACCGACATGTCGAGCGCGGACACAGGCTCATCGGCAACGAGCAGCTTCGGCCGCAGCATCAAGGCGCGCGCGATTGCGATGCGCTGACGCTGGCCACCCGAGAACATGTGCGGATAGCGGCCATATTGCTCCGGTCGCAGCCCGACCTTCGCCATCATGTCGAGCGCCTGCGCCCGCCGGTCTTGCTTGGAAAGTCTGGTGTTGATGATCAGCGGCTCTTCGAGTATGTGGCCAACGCGCTTGCGGGGGTTGAGCGACCCATAGGGGTTTTGAAACACGATCTGCACGGTGCGGCGCAATGTCTTCACAGCGCTGGCCGGAGGATTGACCGCATCGACGCCGTCGAGCATCAGCGTGCCGCCGCTCGGCTTCTCGATGAGAGTCACAAGCCTTGCGAGCGTCGACTTGCCGCAGCCGGATTCGCCGACGACCGCCAGCGTCTTGCCGGCTTCAAGCGCGAACGATACTCCGCCCACGGCCTGCAGATGCGCCGGTGGGCGAAACCAGCCCTGCTTGATCTCGTAACTGCGCCTGAGATCGGTGGCGGTGACAAGCGCCGTCATGACACGGACTCGCGCTTGAGGATCGACGCGCCGCCCCCATCGGCCGCGATGCGCTCATCCCGTGTCGGATCGCCGAGCGGATAATGACAACGGATCAGGCCGTCCATCCAGGGGCGCAGATCGGGACGCACCTTGTCGGCCAGCGGCGTTGCATGGATGCAACGCGGACTAAACAGGCACCCCGGCGGTCGATCATTGAGCCCCGGCACCACGCCAGGAATGGTGGCGAGCCGTCCGCCATCACTCGCCTCCGGGCGTGCCGCCAGCAACGCGGCTGTATAGGGATGCTGCGGCGACGCAAACAGGCTCTGCGTCGGGCGCTGTTCCATGATCTGTCCCGCATACATGACAGCGACTCGCTCAGTCGTGTCCGAAACCACACCCATGTTATGCGTGATGAGGATCAGCGCCATGCCACGATCGCGTTGCAGAGACAGCAGAAGATCGAGGATCTGCGCCTGAATGGTGACATCGAGCGCCGTCGTCGGCTCATCCGCGATCAGGAGCTTCGGATTGCAGGCGATCGCCATCGCAATCATGACGCGTTGATTCATGCCGCCCGAGAGCTGGTGCGGGTAGGCCGACAGCCGGCTCTCCGGGGCCGGAATGCCGACTTGCTCCAAGAGCTCGATTACGCGGCGCCGCGCGGCCTTGCGATCCATCCCTTCATGGACGTGCAACGTCTCGGCCAACTGATAGCCGATCGTGAAAGAGGGATTGAGCGATGTCGTCGGCTCCTGGAAGATCATCGCGACGTCCTTGCCGGTGAGCGCGCACCGCTCGCGGTCGGACAAAGTCTGCAGATTCCGCCCCTCGAACAGCAGCTTGTCGGCTCGGACACGCCCCGGATAGGGCACGAGTCCCATCAGGGCCAACATGCCGACGCTCTTGCCGGAGCCGGATTCGCCGACGATTCCCAGCACCTCGCCTTTTTCGAGCGTGATGTTGACGCCATCCACGGCGCGCACCATCCCGTTCTGGAATGGAAACTCAACCGATAGATTTTCAATCTCGAGCAGCGGCATCAGATCGACTTCAGGAAGCTATCGCTTGAGCTTGGGATCGAGCGCGTCGCGCAATCCGTCGCCCAGAAGGTTGAAGGCCAGCACGGTCACGAGGATCGCCAGGCCCGGAAGCGTGACGACCCACCAGGCCCGGAGTACGAATTCGCGCGCGTCCGCCAGCATGGTTCCCCACTCTGGCAGGGGCGGTTGCGCACCGAGACCCAGAAAGCCGAGCGCGGCCGCGTCCAGGATTGCGGTCGAAATGCCGAGCGTCGCCTGCACGATCAGGGGCGCTGCGCAATTCGGCAATACCTCCCTGAACATCAACCGAAGCCGGCCGGCTCCTGCGACTTTGGCCGCGGTGACGTAGTCCTTCGACACTTCGCTGATCACGGCGGCGCGCGCGATCCGCACGTAGTGCGGCAGCAGCACGATCGTGACCGCCAGCATCGCATTCATCAGGCCCGGCCCGAGGATCGCAACGATCACGATGGCGAGCAAAAGGCTTGGCAGCGTCAAGGTGATGTCCATCAGCCGCATGATCGCGATCTCGATCAGGCCGCGGAAAAAACCCGCGACCAAACCGAGAATCGTCCCGGCGACCACCGACAACGTCACCACCGCGATGCCAATCAGAAGCGAAAGCCGTGCTCCGTGAATGAGACGGGATAGAATATCGCGGCCGATCGCGTCGGTACCGAGCGGATAGACGGTCGATCCGCCCTGCTGCCAGAAGGGGGGCTTGAGAAAGATGGTACTGTTAGTGAGGATCGGGGAATGTGGCGCAACGAAATCGGCAAAGAGCGCGAGCAGAACCAGAACCACGATCACGACGAGGCCTGCCACGGCACCGAAATTTGCTTTGAAATCTGACCAGAATTGCAACAGCGGATGCGGCGGCGCGTTTTCTTGCGCCACGACGACGGGAGTTTCCAAGACTTCGGCGGTCATCTTGTGTACCGGATGCGGGGATTTATCAGCCCATAGGCGACGTCAACCAGCAGATTGACGATCATGACGATCGCACCGATCAAGAGCGTGCCGCCCTGCAGCACCGGATAGTCGCGGCGGTTGATGCCCTCGATCAGCCATTTGCCGACGCCCGGCCAGGAGAATATGGTCTCCGTGAGGATCGCGCCGGTAAACAGGACGCCGACCTGCAGCCCAATCACCGTCACCACCGGGATCAGCGCATTGCGCAATGCATGGATCGCTATCACCCGGGAACGCGGCAACCCCTTGGCGCGGGCGGTGCGGATGTAATCTTCGCCCAGGACCTCCAGCATGGCGGACCGCGTCATACGGGCGATTACGGCGAGCGGCACCGTGCCGAGCACAATCATCGGCAGCACAAGGTGAGACAGGGCCGAGCGGAACGCGCCGAAATCACCAGCCAGCAGCGCATCGATCAGCAGGAAGCCGGTCACCGGTTCGATGTAGTATTGCACGGCGATCCGGCCCGATACCGGCGTCCATCCGAGCTGCACGGAAAAAAGCAGGATCAGCAGCAATCCCCACCAGAAGATCGGCATCGAATATCCGGTGAGCGAGATGCCCATCACGCCGTGATCGAAGATGGAGTTGCGCCGGACCGCCGCGATAATCCCGGCTGGTAACCCGAGGCCTAACGCAAACAGGATCGCGCAGACCGATAGTTCGATCGTCGCCGGGAACAACGTCCCAAATTCGGTAATCACCGGCTCATGGGTGACGATCGAGCGGCCGAGGTCACCATGCACCAGCCGCGACAGATAGAGGCCGTATTGCACCAGAACCGGCTGATCGAAGCCGTACTCCTTGCGCAATTGCGCGTGCCGGGCCGGATCGATGCCGCGTTCGCCCGCCATCGTCTCGATGGGGTCGCCGGGGATCAGGCGGATCAGCACGAACACAAGCAGCGTAATCCCGATAAAGGTCGGAACCACGAGGCTCAGTCGGGTAAAGATGAACCGGATCATGCCGTGCCCTGCCACCCTCCCCCGGAAAGGAAAGGGTAAAGAAAAATGGGCGGAGTCATGCCAAGCTACTCCGCCCCTGTCTCCTGCTATTCCTTGACGTCGACGCCGTAGAAGTTGTGGCGCCCGAACGGCGACAGCTTGAAGTCAATCACTCTCTTGGTGACGGGCTTCAACTGCACCGCGTGCGCGATGGTGAACCACGGCACCTGCTCCTTGAAAATCACCTGCGCCTGCTCGTACAGCTTGGTCCGCTCGGCCTGATCACTGACCGTCTTGGCCTTCACGACCAGGTCGTCGAACGGCTTGTAGCAGAATTTGGCGATATTCGAGCCCGATGCCGTTTGCGCCGAGGCGCAGCCCAGCAATGTGTGCAGGAAGTTGTCAGGGTCGCCGTTGTCGCCGGTCCAGCCGAACATGCCCATCTGATGCTCGCCGGTCTGCAACCGCTTGCGGTATTCGCCCCATTCAAACGACTTGATCTCGGCCTTGACGCCGATCTTGGCGAGGTCGGCCTGCATCAACTCGGCAATGCGCTTGGCGTTCGGATTGTAGGGGCGCTGCACCGGCATGGCCCATAGATCGGTTTCGAAACCGTTCGGGTAGCCGGCGTCGGCCAGAAGCTTCTTGGCTTGCTCCGGATCAAAGGGATCGTCCTTGATGCTGTCGTTGTACGACCACATGGTGGGCGGGATCGGGTTCTTGGCCGCGATGCCGGTCGACAGATAGACGGCATCGATGATCGCCTTCCTGTCGATCGCCATGCTGATGGCCTTGCGCACGCGCACGTCGTCGAAGGGCTTCTTCTGTGTCTGGAACGCGAGATAACCGATGTTGAGGCCGGGCTGCTCCAGCATCGTGACGTTCGGATCCTTCTTGATCGCGTCGATGTCGGCCGGGTTCGGATAGGGCATCACGTCGCATTCGCCCTTCTGGAGTTTGGCCCAGCGAACGGATGCATCCGGCGTGATCGCATAGACGAGGTCGTCGATCTTGGCCTTGCCGCCCCAGAATTCAGGGAATGCCTTGTAACGAATCACGGCGTCCTTCTGGTACTGCACCAGATAGAATGGGCCGGTGCCGATCGGATCCTGGTCGATCTTCTCAGGCGTGCCGGCCTTCAGCATGGCATCCGCATACTCCTTCGACTGGATGGCTGCGTAGGGCATCGCGAGATCGGCGAGGAAAGGCGCTTCCGGCTGGTTGAGCGTTATCTTGATGGTGTAGTCGTCGAGCTTCTCGACCGACTTCAACAATTTCGGCATGCCCATGTCGCCGAAATAGGAATGGTTCGGACTCGTTACCTTGAAATACGGATTGTCGTCCTTCCATTGCCGCTCGATTGAGAATAGGACGTCGTCAGCATTGAACTCCCGCGTCGGCTTGAACGACTTCGACGTCGCATGCCACTTCACGCCCTTGCGCAGGTTGAAAGTATAGGTGACGCCGTCAGGCGAGATCGTCCATTTTTCCGCGAGGCCCGGCACCACTTTCGTGCCGCCGCGCTCGAATTCGACAATGCGGTTGTAGATCGGCTCATTGCCGTCGAACGACGTGCCGGTGGTGTTGACGCCGGGATAGAAGTTCTCTGGGCTGCCCTCCGAGCAGTAAATCAAGGTTTTGGCAGACGCGGTCGAGGCCACAGCGAGCGCCGCAGCGCAGACGCCGGCGAGCAGGGTTGATCTGTTCACTGTCGGAACTCCTGGTGAATTCTCTCGGCGCGGTTGACGCAGGCTGCGCCAAAGACGTCAGAAACGAGATTGCGATTGTGTATTGCAGCTGTCAATGCGTCCTGGGGTGACGGGATGACGTTTCGAAGAAAAGTCATCCGACTCTGAAATCGTGCGCAGGTGGGACAGCGGCGATTTTCTGCTTTAGGCCCGAAGGCGGACAAGAACCCGACCCGGTACGATGGGGTCAAGGCGGCGGTCGAGACAAGCGCCCCTCATGTCCGGACCAGCTCAGACAGCCGACATCGTGAGAGTTAGAGCGCCGTTCGGCTCTGGGCCGATGCTGTTGAAGAAGTCAGTTGAGTTGATGAGGTGATGGGGCGCCAGCGGGCGGGTCAGGCCCAGTTCTCCTACTCTTTCCATTTGGAGGAGCGCGTTCCGGCCTCCGACCTCCTACGCAAGATCGATGTGTTCGTCAGTCAGGCATTGGCAGACGTTCATCGCGAGATGGCTGCGTTCTACAGCCATATCGGTCGCCCATCGATCGATCCCGAGTACGGTCTTTTCAAGCCGGCCAGCTCGACCCGCGTTAACCCTGTCTCTGATCTTCTCACGTAACCGCGCCTGCAGGTTCACTTCTGCCGCTAAGCCGCCTTATTGGATGTTTGCAATTGTTCGCCGATTTTCGGGAGCTTATTTCCGGCAGGCTTTGAGCGAGGCTTCTCGTTCGGAAAGCGTGAAATCAGATGAGAGTGGCTCTCATCCTTGTTGGCCTCGGTACACTCGCGGTGATGGAGCTCGAGACACCACCGCGCACCACAAAGCCTGTGAACGAGCCGCCCGCTCAGGCAACCGTCGGGTTACGCGCCTCACACGATACACTGACGACGGCAGACCGGCTCGAAATCCCGCACATGCAATTTGAAGCGCTGCAGCCCTCGAGCGAGCCGATGCCTCCGCCGCATCTAACAGCGATTGTTGCGCAAGAGCCGTCGAAGATCATCGAGCAACACAAGCGCAGCGCAAGCGAAGAAAAATCCGCAGTCATGCTGCCCAGACCTCGGCCTCGGCAGGAAACTTCCAAGGCAACTGCGAATGCCAATCGCGCCAAATCGGTCGCGGAGGTCAAGCCCTGCCGGTCAGCTGCCTTCGAAGGCCTATTCAAAGCATTGAACCTGTCAACGGGATGCCAGACCTAGCCCAACGATTTCCCTTTATCGGCGAGATAGCCGACGGCAATCCGCGGCTCCTCGCGCGTTCGTCAGAGCAAACAAGCCGTGCCGACGAAATCCGGCCGCCTCGCCCCGATGAGCGTGGATCCGTTGTCGCCGCGCGGGACTGGCTGTCGGCGGAATCCATCACGCTCGTTCTTGGAGTGGCGATCGGCGTGGCTTTCGTCGTAAGTTTCGTCCTGTTTCGCGACGCGCATTTGAACGGAAAATCGATCGACAGGACGGCCGCCAAGGCGTTGGTCGAGCGCATTATCATAGCCGAGTCCAATGGTGACCCGAATGCAAGGAACAAGCGGTCGAGCGCGACTGGCGCCGCCCAGTTTCTCGATGACACGTGGCTCGAAGCCGTTCGAAGGCACCGACGCGATCTGATCCAGGGCCGCACCGACAAGCAAGTGTTGGACTTGCGGCGAGATGCCGAGCTTGCGCGAGAGATCGCCGCACGGCTGGTCGAGGAATATGCCGCGATGCTGAACAAGCGCAGTCTGCCGATCACACCCGGTTCTCTCTACCTTGCCCATTTCGCGGGACCGGCGGGCGCCGTGGCGCTATTGGCCGGCGCAGAAAGTGCCGATGCTGCTTCCCTTATGGCCGCTGCTGACGCGACGGGTCGGACCACGCGCGAAAAGCTGGTCAACGCCAATCCGTTCCTCAAGGCGATGACGGTCGGCGATATCAAGAGCTGGGCCGAACGCAAGATGGCAGTAGGCAACTCGGCGGGGCGCTCGTGAAGGCCACGTTTCAAGTACTCCACACGTTCCGACCGTTCAGGGTCACAAGCTGCGGTCGATGCACGTTCAGCTCGGTGTCCGGTTTACCAGCGACAGCGGACATCACGGCGTCTCAGGCGCTCTTCGGCTTAGGGTCAATAGGCGCCGTCCTGACCGCCGCCGGTCACGTCTGGTCTATCGCGACAACCGGACGATTTCAGAGCCGGTCTGGGCTTCGCGTTCGGGCCAATAGGGTGCATCGCGTTCGTGCAAGATATTCCATTCCCACGGTGGTCAACCATGTAAGATGCCGCACCATCAGACCGAGAAATCCAAACGATCATCTTCGGAAGGAATTGCCATGAATCGGCGTAGCATTCTAATGGGTGCCGCGGCGTCAGCTACAGGGCTAGCCCTGACCTTGGGCACGTTGCACGCCCAGCAAGCCGGCAAAGTATATCGGATTGGCGTACTCCTGAACCGTAACAACCCCAGCCCGGAAACCGAATCGCTTCGTACTGGTTTGACGCAACTCGACTATGTCGAAGGAACCAATGTCTTCTATGAGGTGCGTGCTGCTGAAGGACAGCTCGACCGCCTGCCTGGCTTCGCCGCTGAATTGGTCAGCAAGGGCGTAGACGTCATTGTCAGCTATGGCGGTCCGCCAACAAACGCGGCGCGAAAAGCGACCACGACGATCCCGATCGTGTTTACCCTTGTCGCCGATCCGGTCGCCATTGGCGCCGCGACTACGCTTGAGCGGCCTGGCGGAAACCTCACGGGAGTCACCAACAACGATCCCGAACTCCCCGTTCGGCACATGGCACTCCTCAAGGAGATGATTCCGAAACTCGCCCGGGTCGCGATTTTCAGCGACGCAGACATTCCCGGCGCCGACGCCAACGGTTTGGCGCCCATCGACCGCGCCAATGTGGCCGCCGCCAGCGCGGCCGGCCTCAAGCCTCAGGTCCTGAAATTGCGCGGCCCAAAGCCCGATTTTGATGCTGCGTTCAAGGCCATAGCGAACGAGGGCGCCGAGGCGCTGGTGGTGCTGGAAGTCCCAGCCGTTTTCGCTATTCCTAAAACCGTCGCGGAATTGGCCACGTCGCGGCGCATCCCGACGATGTTGTGGGGTGGACAGGCGGACGCGGGCGGCCTGATGTCCTACGGTACAAGTTACACGTCCACATATACGCGCGTACCGGTGTATGTCGACCAGATCCTCAAGGGCGCAAAGCCCGCGGACACCGCGATTGAAGTCTTCTCGAAGCACCAGCTCGTGATCAACCTCAAGACCGCGCGCGAACTGGGAGTGACCGTCCCGGCCGACATGCTGAAACGCGCCGACCGCGTCATCGAGTGAAGATGGGCGTGGATGTTGCCGGTCGTCATGAAGGTTGGATTGCGCAGCGCATGACGAATTAACATTTGTTGCCGCCAGAGACGAGCCGTCCGTTTCGGGTCATTCGCGTCGATTTAGCATGCCCGCAACTACGTCCGGTCTTCCCCAAACAGCCGACGCCAGAGTGAACGTCACGGTTCGATGCTGTGGGCCACTTTCAGACATGGCTCGCTTGCTTCCTCTCTGAGATGGTAACGACCCGGATTGGTGAGCAGCATGCTTTCCCAAGTGAGGTCTGGCTCTCACCAAATGCCCGGAACGAGCCGCCATCGGACCCGCGCGGCGTAATAATGCGTAGGGCCCCGTGGTGACGACGTGCTGGCCGCGGTCGGTCTGGATGCGAATGGCAGAGGAGAAAAACCGGTTCACGCGCATGGCCCATAGTGCCAAGGCATAGCCGGCTGCGAACGTGAACAGGCAAACCCCTTGCAGCCAGTCAGGCACGTTGTCGCTCCAATGGAAACGGCCACGATCGAGCCCCGCAACGATCCAATGCATAAACAGAACGAGCGAGAAGACCCTCAACGCGAGCGGCGGCTTCTTGCCGCCCGGCCGCATGCGTTCGCGCAGGAGGTCCGGATCGAGCGCCGCAAACGAAACGATCATGACGACGGCGAAAATTGCGAGATACGCCCAAAAGCCCGGGATGGCGACCGTGCCGGCTGCCGCGAACAATGCGGCGGCTGCGGCAACCACGAACAAGCCTGCCTTGAGGTAAGCCGAGACTGGCATCCGCTAATTTACCATTTCGGAGGAAGCGAAGTGGTGCCACACGTGACCCTAGCTCCACCGCCGCACACGCCCGGCGTAATCCGCATAGGTCCTCCCGAATCGCGCCTGGAGATGCCTTTCCTCCCTCTCGATGGCGAGCTTTTGCACCGCGAAGGCAGCGAGGACGGCAAGCAGCAAAAACCACGCGATCCCTGAGACCAGTCCAATCCCCAGTACAAGTATCGTGCCGGCGAGGTAGAGCGGATTGCGGGCAGCTGATCTACCTCGGATTTTCCGCAAAACAGACGGCCCCAGCTAGGCTGGGGGGCGGGGCTGGGGCCGCCATTCCGCACCGGATGGTAATCGGCGGTAAGGCATCCGGTGAACTGGACCAACCCCCGGTGGAACCTTTGGTTCCCAGGTGTTCGATTCCCTCCGCGAGCGCTGCCAGCATCGAACATACACGGACATACCTACCCCTTTAGAGGTAGAAGAGCGTCACAAACGCGAACGCCCGCAGACCATGGGCAGAACTTGAAGTGGCCGCATTAGGGCAGCACCCGGGATCCGCGAAACGCCCTCCAGCCCTTGGTCATTTAGTGTTTCGATACCCTCGCAGCAACCGTTGGTTGGCTTCACTCGAAGTCCGGGCGGACAAGCGACGTCCCTGACCGCCCGCCGGTTCACGCTGGCGGGCTTAATCAGCCCATTTATTATCCAACGGAATGGTGCAAACAGCTGCGCCATCATCCTTAATCACAGAGACCGAATAGTGATGGCCGATCAGCTCCGGGCGAGTTTCGCGCAGCGACCGAGCAAGCCTGATAGCTTCTATCTGCGCCTCCGCTTCGCCTGGAAGTTCATGCACTCCGAAATCCGAGACAAGGCGGGTATTGATGAGCTTGAATGAATACAGAGGCATGGAAAATGTCCGACGAACGCCAAAGCCCCTGCTACCGATAGGAAGCAGGGGCTCGCGGATGGATGGTCCGAGGCTGGGATGTTCCAGGTGTCGCACCAAGGACCCGCGTGATCAGAACGCTTTCGCCGCACAGATGGCCCGCGGAAATGTTGTGCAATTCGCGCAAACAATAGGCCCGGCGCCTCTTTGCCGGGTGAGAAGCGCCGGGCCGATCGCCAACAACGCCCTGATCAGCCTTGACCGCCCCGTCGGCGCGAGCTCCCACACGACTTCCGGTGCGCCCCGGCGAGCGGACATGTTCAGTGCCCATCGTAAGGTCTCAAACGGGCCAACAGGCGACATCATCGCAGGATCTGTTTCTCAGGAATGGGCGCTATGACTTCCACGGGGAATCGGCATCACCCCGTCGTTGAGGACGCATCTGCTAATGGCGGGAAACTGCATCTATTCACATTGTGGTGTCACCCCAATTCCTCCAGTAAGGCCTTCGCCTCCTGCAAATCCGGCGTGTCGAACCCCTCGGTGAACCAGCTGTAGACCGGCGTGAGGAGTTCGCGGGCTTCGGCGTAGCGGCCCTGATCGCGGTGGAGCCGGGCCAGGTCTGCGGCGGCGCGCAGTTCGAGCGACCGGGCTTTTTGACTCTGCGCGAGCGCCCGCGACTCTTCGAGCAGTTTTTGCGCGTCGGTCAACACACCGGGTCCACCTTCGATGACCAGTGCGCGTGCCTTCTGGCGCAGGAGCTCCGCTTCAAGAAAACGCTCGCTCGTCTGCTCGGCGGTTGCCAAACCCTTGCCGACGATTTCTCGGGCGGACATCAGCTGACGCCTTGCCAAAAATGCCTGCGACAGCAGGGCGTAAAGCGCCGTGCTGCTGATCTGATAGCCGGTGCCGACGAACTCGGCCAACTCGCCGCTCACTGCTGCCAGCGAATCCGACGACGGGTCGAACTGGTTCGCGCAAATTCTGCGAACGGCGCGTGACCGGTTGCGCCACAACTCGAAGCCGTGCTCTTCCGACAATGCGAGGCAACGCTCGGCGTGCGCGTGCGCAACGGCCGGCGCGCGGCAGAAGGCGTGGAGAACGGATGCGTAATATGCGCCATAAGCCTCGGTGTGCGGATGCCCGATCGCCTCGGCGCGCTGAAGGGCTACGCCCATCCTGGCCCTGGCCATATCCGGGTAGCCAAGCGCCCACAATGTCCAGCTCAGCTGCAAATTGCCCGCTACACCGGCATCCCAAGCGGTCGCCCGAGTCGCCAAGCTTTCGGCTTCGTCGCACATATCGAACTCGGCGAGACTGCGCTCGAGCATCCGCCGTCCTTCGACGAGACGTCCCATAAACAGCAGCGTCGCTCCGACTGTACGCATCGCGTTGACCGCAGCCGGCCGGTTTTCGGCCGCTTCGGCAAGCCCGAGCGCAGCCGTGAATCCGTCCAGCGCCTGGGGCAACTCGGCGCGGACGAAATGCATATATGCTGACCACTGAATGACGTGCGGATACTCAGGCGTATCACCGAGCCGCTCACAAAGCTCGCGGGCGCGAGTGACGGTTGCCGCATAGGCGTTCGAGCGCACACCTTGGGTGGCGATCAGGCAAGGTCCCAGCACGAACTGCAAGTCGAGCTCGAGCCGGTCATTGGTTGCGCCGCTTGGGAAGCGGCGGACAGCCTCGATGCCCCGGCGCATATGGGCGATCGCCTCGATATTGGCATAGCGCGAGGCGGCGATTTTGCCGGCGCGCAGCCAGTAACCCGCCGCCTTTTCGGGCAGCCCCGCCTCGGTCAGATGATGTGCCAAGGTTTCCGGCTCGGTCTCGACGAGGTGCGCGAAGGATTGCTCGATAGCGCGGGCGATGGCTGCGTGAAGCTGCACGCGGCGGCTCTTCAGGAGCCCGGCATAAGCGGCGTCGCGGACAAGAGCATGCTTGAAGCTGAATAATTCGCCAGACAGCCCGCGGGGGATCACGAGCTCGGCGTGCCGCAATGCCTCGAGGGCGGAACGGAGGCCGTCTTCGGGCATGCCCGAAACCGCCGCGAGAAGATCGTAGTCGAAATCACGCCCGATACAAGCCGCGATCTGCGCCACCTCCTTGACCGGCGCCAAGCGATCCAGCCGGGCCATCAACGAATCGTGCAGGGTCGTCGGGATGGCCAGCGACGGCAGCGGCCCCGCCATCGTGTATCGATCACCCATATCGATCAGCATGTCGCCTTCGATGACAGTCTTGGTCAACTCCTCGATGAACAGTGCGACACCATCGGTGCGGGCGAGGATCTGCTCCAGAATCTCGTCCGGCAGCACCTTGCCGCCAGTGATCTGCTCAACCAATGCCACACACTCACGCCGGCTCAGGCGGGTCAGCGACAATGCCGTGACGTGGGCGTGGCTAGGCCAGGGCGGCATAAACTCCGGACGGGCGGTCGCCAGCAGCAGCACCGGCAGACGCTGCACCCGATCGACGATCGCCGTCAACAATTCGAGCGAGGTCGGGTCGATCCAGTGCAAGTCCTCGAACAAGATCAGCACCGGCTGCTCCTGCGCCAGTCCGTCGACTTGGGCGAGCAATGCCGCGAGCGTCTTCTCCTTGCGCTGCTGCGGGCTCGGCTCCGGTGCAGGGTGGCGCGCCGGCAAAGACAGCAAGTCGGTGATCAGGTCGACCGCCTCGGGCTCGGCGGCTGCGCGAGCCAGCAGTAAATCGAGCTTAGCCAGCTTCTGCTCGGCGGTGTTATCGCGGAGGAAGCCGGCGGCGTGCTCGATCTGGCTGATCACCGGGAACAAGGCGCTGTTCCGGTGATGCGGCGAGCAGAAGTAGCGCAGTCGGAGGTGCGGCTCGGCGGCCAGCCCCTCCAGCAGCGCGCGGGTCAATCGCGACTTGCCGATGCCAGCCTCACCGACCAGCAGCACCACTCGGCCTTCGCCCTTCTCGGCTTGACGCCAGCGGCGGCGCAGCAGCTCGACTTCCTCCTCACGCCCAATCAGCGGGGTCAGCGCGATCTCGTGCTGTGCCTCAAATCGGCTTTCGACCGCGCTCTCGGCCACCACCTGCCAAGCGCTGACAGGTTCGCCAAAGCCTTTGAGCGCGACGCCGCCAAGCTCGCGGTAGTCGAAGTAGCCGCCGGTCAGCCGTCGCGTGCTCGGCGCGATCACCACCATGCCGGGCTGCGCCAGCGTCTGCAGGCGGGCGGCGAGATTGGGGGTTTCGCCAACGACACCGCGTTCCTGCGCCTCGCCCGATCCGGTCAGATCGCCGACGACGACAAGACCGGTAGCGATGCCGATGCGGACCTGCAGGCCACATTCGGTGATCAGCTCCAGCCTCGGTACCGCTTCGACCAATGCCAGACCGGCGCGGACCGCCCTCTCGGCATCGTGTTCATGGGCTCGGGGATATCCGAAATAGGCCAGCACCCCGTCGCCCATATATTTGGCAACGAACCCTTCGAACCTTGCAATGATCTCGGCGACGGCACGGTGGTACGCACCGATGACGTCGCGCAGATCCTCGGGATCGAGCCGCGCGGACAGTTGTGTCGAGCCGACGAGATCGCAGAACATCACCGTTAACTGCCGCCGCTCGGCGGATGCGGCAACTGGAGCGATCGGACAGGCCGCCGCAAACAGCGGCGCCTCACGGGTGGTCGAGGCTCTCGCGGTGAGAGGCCTGCCGCACTCGGCGCAGAACTTGGCATTTGGACGGTTTGCACTACCGCAGAAGGGGCAGCGCGCTTCGACCGCGGCGCCGCAAGCTATGCAGAACTTGCCGGTGTCCGGTGTGTCGGAATGGCAATTTGGACACTCCATGAGCGCCCCCTATCCGACGAGCCGTGTCTACTGTTTCAGAGTTATTGTGGCGCGGCAAGCCAGGACAACTGAGGGCTGCCGCATTCCTCGGTTTCTCAGCATGGCTCCTGCTTTATCGGCTAACTCGGATTCGACGTCCATTTTCGCGGAATTCGCGGCCAGGATCTTTGCATTGCGGGATGTCGGTTTAGGGTCATTTCGGGCTTGGGCACGCTCTGTTGCGAAGTCCACTTTACCCCGATGAGCTGACATCGCGAGTGTCAGCTGCAGCAGGATATCGGGTGCCAAGCTTGCGATCGAAGGTTCGTGCCTCTCGCAAGTGGAACCCGAATTGCGCTTGTTCTGTTAGGTATAGGGCGCGCGGCCCCCAACCAGTAAGATTTCCGAGCGAGTCCTATGCCCAAGATCCGCGTTTCAATCCAGGAATTGCAGCGTCGAGCGTTGTTAGAAGTGAGAAAGCAGCCTGGCTGTCATAACGTCCTGGAAATAGCGATCAATCGCGTTACAAAGCACGCTGAAAATAACTGGTCGCTCTGTGTGATCGTAGCGGGCGCGGCAGATGCCAATACCGCCGCGCGCGCCGCGGTTCACGTCCAAACTGTTTTGCGCCGGGACTATGATCTGCTGACGGATTGATCTGCAGTCCAGCAAGGGAAGGCGGACATCAAATGGACCGCTAGTGTCCGCTTTGCTGCGCATCACGGACGCAATGCGGACATCGCGCGAGGTCCAAGAAAGGTGCCACTTTCGGACCAAACGACCACCTCGTCGGCATGCGCGGGGAATGCCGCGCATCGTCTGTCTCGGCGGGGCGTGCTGGCAGAATTCCAAGACGTAAGCTTCCAGTAGCTTGTGCGCATCATCGTGCAGAACGCGACGATCGCGGTCCGGGGCATGGTTCGCGCACACTCTTCCGACATCGCCGCGGCGTTTGCCGCGCCCCGGAAATTGGAACTCCCTATGATGTTACCCATACGCATCTTGCAATTGTGCCGCGTAACGCTGGAATCTAAGTCCTCAATGATCCTGCGAGACAAAAATTCGCCTCGCGATCGCGTGTGTTTGGAGTTCAATTTTTGACATTGAGAGGAGTGGGTCAAGATGCGAAATACTCTACGCGAGCAGATGTTTTCCGCTTCGCCTCTAAACTCAGACGTTGCTCGATGCGCTCGGCACTTCGCATTCGGTGCCACTTTCGGACCAAACGACCGCCTCGTCGGCATGCGCGGGGGAATGCCGCGCATCGTCTGTCTCGGCGGGGCGTGCTGGCGGAATTCCAAGACGCCAGCTTCCAGTAGCTTGTGCGCATCATCGTGCAGAACGCGACGATCGCGGTCCGGGGCATAGTTCGCGCACACTCTTCCGACATCGCCGCGGCGTTTGCCGCGCCCCGGAAATTGGAACTCCCTATGATGTTACCCATACGCATTTTGCAATTGTGCCGCGTAGCGCTGGAATCTAAGTCCTCAATGATCCGGCGAGACAAAAATTCGCCTCGCGATCGCGTGTGTTTGGAGTTCAATTTTTGACATTGAGAGCTTCCGCAGCTGAATTGGATTTCGGGGGGCGAAGCGTAGGCGGATTCAAACAAAGTTCGAGGTTGCCGCCCTATGCCGCTCGAAATGCGATGCGGCGGATGGTTCGCGGCGGGCTACAGTGACGCTTTCCAGCGGAATCGGTAACCGACTTTTGGCAGCACTACCGGCGGCGGATCTCGATCTGCTGGCACCCGACCTAGAGATGGTCGCGCTCGATCGGGACTCGGTCGTCTCGCGGGCGGGTGACCAGACCGAGCACGTCCTCTTCCCCCATAGTGGCGCCATTTCTGTGATGATCGACATGGCGAACGGGCAGACGGTCGCCAGCGCCGCAATAGGGCGCGAGGGAGCAGTAGGCACTCTTTCCGTGCTCGGGCCGTCTCCTGCGGCCGTTACCGCCATCGTTCGTGCCGCGGGCAC
>NZ_LBIX01000137.1:0-16690 GCF_028128655.1 Bradyrhizobium sp. CCBAU 45394
GCAGCTCCATTCCCTGCCAGTTCAAACCTTGCCGTCAGATTAAGTCGAAACTTCTACAGCTTACCACTCTGCCCGATAGCCTTCCTGCTTCGCTCCAGCGTCTCGACGTTAGGGGCAATCAGCTGACCGGCCTGCCCGCGCTTCCGACCGAGCTCAGAGGCCTCGACGCGAGTTCCAACCGGCTGAGAAGCTTGCCTGGGGCCCTACCAGCTGCGCTCCAGTTTCTCGACCTCAGCCACAATCAGTTGCCGAATCTGCCCGAGGTCCTCCCTGCTTCGCTGCGGTTTCTCCACGCCGGCCACAATCAGTTGACGAGTCTGCCGGAGGTCCTTCCTGCCACGCTCCAGTTTCTCGACCTCAGCGAAAACCGATTGACGGGACTGCCGGAGACCCTCCCTGCTTCGCTCCAGTTTCTCGATGTCAGCGAAAACCAGTTGACCAGTCTGCCCGAGGACCTGCTGACGCAGCTGGGCGCTGGTACCAGCATAGTTCTGAATGAAAATCCGCTGCCCGAGCAGGTGCTGACGAACCTGGATACAGTCTTAAGCGCCGAGGGCTATGTCGGTCCGGCCGTCCACCTTTCGCGCGAGGACGAAAGTGAACTGTCCGGGACAGACGATGGACAGGCCGATGCTCTCACTGAAACGGTCGCAGACTGGCTCAGGGGCAATCCAAAGGAGGGCGATCGAGAGGTGCTGGCCGCTTGGCAAAGCAGTGCAGAAGAGCCGGGCGCCCGGGAGTACGCGCTTTTTCTCGGCAAGCTGTTCGACTCCGTCAACTCTAGCAATGAAGAATTCCGGCAGTCGGTGGCCAATGATCTGCGACAGGCGGCAAAAAACCCGCAATTGCGTGCGCAGTACTTTCAACTGGCCCTGGACGCCAACCACGGCTGTGAGGATCGCAGAACTTTGACTTGGAACGGCATGCAAACCGCACGCCTTATCGCAGACGTCGAGAACGGCGCCTATGACAACAAGGCACGGCTTCCCGATCTCGTCGATCTGGGGCGCGTCATGTTCCGCCTGGACGCGCTGGAGGGGATTGCGCGGGAGAAGGCTCTCTCGCTGGGCTCGCTCTACAACACCGAAGACATCGACGCCATTGAGGTCTTTCTTGCTTATCAGGCCAAGCTGCGCGAGCGGCTGGGCCTGCAGCACATCGCGCCGGACATGCGCTTCTTTGAGGTCTCCCACGTCACCGACGCTGACGTCGACATTGCGGAAGTATCCGTGCGGAACAAGGAGGCGGCGGAATTCGCCGACTATTTGGCGACGGACTGGCAACCTTGGGACGATGTGGTGCGCCGCATTGCACCTGAAGACCATGCTACGATGCAGGACCAACTCATCGATGCAATGGGTGAGGAGTTCGACAGCCGGCTGACGCAAGAGCTCGCCAACAAGGGCCTAAGCGGCGCTGAATCCGACCTCGTTGACGATGCCAAGCGTGAGTTAGGACCCGGGATCCGCAAGGAAATCGCCCGCGAGATCAAGGGCGCTCTAAGAGACAAGGTGTTCAATGATCACGGCCTCAACCTGTGAAGCCGCCTTTGCTGCAGGAGGCTGTTAATTCCCGCTGCGTTTCCCTCTCGTGCGCCGGTTGGTGGCCGAGAACCTTCGCGTGATGCACAGCGAGTGCGCGGAGCGCCGATCTAGAAACCGGCATGGCTCGACTCATGCAGCGGGTGTTTTCCCCAAGCGACGATGGCCAATCTGGCGATCATGGGGATCTCGTCGGCTGCTATCGAGGGCCGCATGGATGCGGGCGAATTGACGGAAGAGCCGATACATGCGTTTGTACGGCTTCAGAGTCGGCATGGAAGAACGTCAGATTCCACCGTACTTGCACGCGCGTATTGGCTAATTGAGGATACGGCTGCTTGCTGAGCTACGAGGAGCCTGACTATCACCGGCCGGACAACGATAGCCCTGAAGCATCAGCCCACTTCGTTCTTCGGAGATCTGCGCAGGGCGCCGAAACAAGCAAATCAGCCGTTCTCGACCGATGACGACGGCGCTGACGTGACAGTCCGTGGAGCTTTCCGATGCCGATGCGCCAAAGCGGACAAGATGAACTGCGAGCTGGAGCATGTGGGGACAGCCCACCGATGAGATCGTCGCACCGGACGGCCCGTGGCTGTCAGTTTAGAAAGCTAACGAACTTCAGGAATTCGCAGCGAGCAATCGAGACCGTAACGAGCTCATCTGAACATGCAGCAAAAGCCGGCGCTGCCACGCCGCACCCCCGCGGCTGTTGGGTTGCTGCACAAGACTTCCATCACAATCAGGCTCTCCTTCGGTCATTCCTCCGAGGATCGCCGTCGAAGCCCTTCACCGTGAACGTTGCTCTGTCTTCCATCCAGATGGTTTGTTGGCAGCCAATCTGTGGCGCCCCCGAAGAACACTCTCAGCGACCATCTCGCAGCTTCGCCATGTGTCAGTTGATGGGAGTGAGGCTCGCGGCCTGAGGGGTTAGCCCCGGCGCCGAAGGATCTATATTCGGCATAATAGCTCGTGCTCAACTTGTTGGTCTCGCCCGGAACCCATTCGCGCCAGCCTTCCGCAATCACCTGCGCATCTACCTTTGTCGACAGGAAGACCACTGTGGCGTAGGGACGCCAGGGGCGGCCAAGCGCGATATAGCGCGCGGCAGGGTCGGCACTTAGCCTGCAATGATCAAAAACATAGCCACTGTCCTCATCCGGCGCTGCCTTGCCCTGAGCGGTATAGATGACCGCTTGATTGGCGATACCGTGCAACTCACATTTACGGAACCAGGCCTTGGCGTTGCCAAATATGAAATCGACATGCCCTTCGATGTAGCAGTTCGAGAAGTATTGTCGTGACATTCGGCCGTTCGGTCCCTTGCCGGCAAACAGCGTATCCTGGGCGCCAAGCAGGCGGACGCGCGTAACGACGTCCCTGTCTCCGGTAACGGACAGCGCTACCGCCTGCGAGGGTGGATTGGCCGGATTGAGGGCGTAGTCGTTCTGAATGGTCAGATTCTCGAGCCGAAAGTCATCGCCAGCTGCATCCAGCGTCGCCGAACGGGCCGTTCCTCCTACATCGATCGCGCCGTCGCCATACACAATGACCGTATCCTCCGGCTTGTTGCCAGTCCCGGCGAGATGAACACCGGATTTGGTGATTTTGACCTTCTCGCGATAGATGCCCGCCGCGATCCAGAGATCTCCGCCTTCTGCCGGCAATGCGTCGATGGCTTGCTGCACGGAGTGATAGTTTGCATTTCCGGCATGCGACACCAATAGGGGCTGAGCGTACGCTGCCGGGATGCAGAAGCAGCCGGCCAGAAGCGCAGCAGACGGCACAAAAATTCGCATGTGATTTTACACTTCGTTTCTCAGCGGGATAGCCGCCGCGCATCGACACGAGATTTTCATCGCCAAACCAGAACTGCGGTCACCTTGGCATTTCCGGCCCTGCAAAACCGTCGGCCAATTGCAACCAACTCGGGACGTGAGGCCGACCTTCGTCAACACCAGTAATCTTGGCCCCAGATGCGGAGCTCACCACCTGAGTTCGGCGCCGGGTGTAGTGCTTACCGATTGCCGTCGCGGAATGCCCTGGAACATACCTCCGATCCGCGCAGCAGCGGTTGTGTAGCTCGTCCGGGCAGCGGGGGCCACACGTCAGAGTGATTTGCGGTGACGTTCGCATGTTCAAGTTGCCAAGTCGCGGAATTGGCAAATCGGACATCTTCGAGTGTCACGTCCAGGGCATGCCGCCCGTCTACGCCGCGCATCAGCAGCACACCAGTGTCGCCATGCACATGACGCAGAACGATTTGCCGATAGACCGGAATCCTCGTGCCTTGAGCGCGCGGATCATATTTTGTATCGAAAGCTAGCGGCCACCGGTTGCCCCTCAGGCACACGTACTCATAAGTCACGCTCTCGACCAGACCGCCTCGACTAACATCGCTCTTGATGCGCAGGCCCGACGTCGTACCATCCAGCGTCAGATTACGCACCAATATGTCTCTGGCCCCGGAATTCACCTCGCTGCCGATCGACATGCCATGCCCCCAGCCGAAATAATTATCAATGACCGAGATATGGCTGCTTGAGCCATTGTCGCCGGCCTTGATTGCGACGTTGTCGTCACCCGTACGGATCCAGCTGTGGGTGATGGTCACATCCTGACTGGCGCCAAGATCGATGCCATCGGTGTTGCGGGCATCCGCCGGCGAATCGATCGTGAGGGCCCAAAACGTGGCACCTTCAACCCGGTTCATCGCGACATGAAAATTGGCAGCGTTGCGCAAGGTGACACCAGAGAACGTGATATCCTGCGCATGATCGACCTGGATCAAGCGTGGGGCGTTCTGATTGCCGCCCTGGGCTTGGGCGCGGCGGGCTAGCTGCCACCAGGTTTCCGCGCCGCCGCCGATCAGTGCGCCGCCCTGACCATCGATGATGCCCTCTCCGTATATACCGCCGCCGCGCGTTTTAGAAAAGCTGATGAATGGCCGGCAACCGTCGCCCTTTTCCGCAATGCGACCACATTGTCCGAGGCCCTTGTCGTAAGCGGCAGGTTCGGGGATGGCGATCAGTGTCGCACCGCGTCCGACCCATAAGGTCACGCCCGATTTCATCTCGAGTGGACCTGAGTGAAACTCGCCGCGCCCGAGATAAACTGCAGCGCCATCGGGGCAATGTTCAATGGCCTCCTGTAGGCTAACTGTATCGTTCTTGCCGGAAGGCACAGGGCGATCGCAGACCGTATCAGGTGCGACAGGTTCGGCGATAGTCCGGCGGTCTTGCGCTTTTGCGGCGGGGCCGACAACCATGGAGGCGAGTATGGACAATAGGGCCCAGTTGCGAAAACGCTTTGTCATTGACCTGCTCGTGCTTTTGTCACGCGCATCATTGTCGCGTGCCTTTTCTGGTATTGAGCGCTGGCTTGATCGAGTCGCCGCGCGCGTCACTGGCGCGCACAAGATGACATTTATCCGACGCAGTAGACGCCTGGACTTGAGATCGCGCAGCAGCACCTTGCCTATGCGCGAAAAAGATGAAGCGTTCTGCGATAGTACGAAAATCCAACAACTTCGTAACGTCAGCCTGCTCACACTGATTGAGCTCCCAACCGGTCCCCGATTTCATTTGTGCAACTACAATTGCGCGTGAGTCCACGCAGCCTCTCGTCCAGGATCGGTGGGCAGTGAGTATTCGGGAAAGCTTTCGAGAAGCTGACGAGGCTACGGCCGGCACCGGATCGCATTCGCACCGGATGCCCTCTTCCTGGTGTCTCACGAATTTTTAGATGACTGCCGTTACCCGCCCTGTTCCGGAGTGATCGCTTGCGGGACATAGTCAGTGAGTTCCGTCATCATCCATGCGATGCCGGAGGCATGGTCGGCTTCCGCGGTCAGCACCGCTCGGCACGTCGCCTGCCCCACGGCCATAGCGGACCATCGTGGTCATTGAACGCGCCCGCTCGCGCCCCCTCCATGGAGGCCTAATCGGAAATTTCAACGACTTAAAGACGGACAAGAAGACCGAACTGGCTGGAAGTGGAGAGCTCTTGACACTCGATTCAGGACATCTACGTGAGCAGCCCCGAAACAGGAGGCTCTAGCCAAAGACGCGGCGATACGTCCCCTATCTGGTGCTGCTCTGCGCGCATCCCTGGCGGACGCACCGCGATCAGCCAAAAAGCCGAGCCTATCGGCAAGGCCGCACCTAATTGTCCAGTTCGCCCGCCGGGTTCGCAACACCATGCGTCTCGAGATCCTCGCCAGATCCGTCCCAAAACCTGTCGCCGTTAACGTGCGCGGCGGCAGCTTTCAGCGGTCCCATCGAGGCGAAAACGCCACGGCAGCATCCGGGTTAACAGGATTATCGAGGCTTCGCGATTTAGGCGGCCGTGCGTTGCGTATTGAATTGTTTGCCGCAGAGTTGCGCTGGCGTTCATCGATCGAGACCGCTCGACACTCAAGCCTCCGCTCCAGATCCGCCAATCCTGCCTTACATTCGGCGACAACCGATTGGGCGCGAAGCAGCTTGACCTTGAGCTCGTCCTGTTGCCTGAGTATTTTCTCAAGATCCCAATCGTTCTGCATTAGCTCATTGACCATCTGCAAGCCCCGATGCAAGGCCGACACCTAGCTTCAAGAGCGCAGGCTCTGCATGTCGCAGATCCCACCCCGAACCATGGGCTAATCCGATGCCAAACGATCGTCCTGAGGACGCCTTTACGCTGGCGTTCTTGCTGAGAACCACCATTCGTTGCGAGCCCCCAAGACAATCGGCTTCTGCCCGGCAAACCGGAGCGCGATCCCAAGATGGCAGAGTTCGCGAGGCAGGCGCCCGGTTTGGAAAGCGCATCGGGGGACCTCTGCCATCGATCAAGCGGGCATATTTCATCTCAATACTTCAACCGGATGCTGAACGAGCATCATAGTCACAGGTGGTTTCGTCCCATCTTCAAGCAACTGGCATGCCAATGCTAGTTGAGCGTATTTATGAAGAAACGATGTCGGTTTGCCCGCAGCACGTAGTTGCGGGCGGTGCTGTTGTCGCGCTTGAAACAAATGACGTCCTGAGCGAGACAGCCAAAGCCGCAACCACAGCGTCCGCGCGCATTTTCTAATGAAACTCTGGCAGGACTGGATCGAGTTCTTCCTGCTCGAGCGTCTTGGCTCCATCTTTCGCCAGGTACGCTGCCAGAGCTGCGATACCGGAGTCCGGTGGACATCGAGCGGGTGCGGATTTTTTGAACGGCACTTGTCCCAAACGCTCGGCAACTTCGACACTCATGAGGTGGGCACGGATCGGTCGGTCGACGGCGCGCTCGATGGTGTGGAAGATCCAGGTGCCGTCCGGATCGATGTCCGACCAATGAAAGATCGGCGTCTGTTCGGATACCAATCCTGCGATCGTCCGCAGCGCCTGCTGGGTGGCGAGCGAGGGGTACCCTCCGACATACATGGTCGTTCCTAATCGGCCGGGGTCCGCCTCGGCGATGTGCCGGTTGAAGCTTGCGAAATTTTCGATCGTTAGAACGTAGGCCGGCGGCTCCCGGAAGCGGACGCGATCTGCTTCCTTGGGAGTGATTCCGAGATACAGCGGAGAGATTCCGGAGAGGTCGGCTCCATCGAGGTCGATCTTGCCCGCGATCAGCAGCGGTGGCGCGAAGCGCTCAAGGCCGATTGCCCGGAGCGCCTCGCGTGGCCGCGCGCCGGGGGGAAACTCCAGGATTCCGCTCAGGAGCCGCACGACCGCGCCTTCGATCCGTTCGAGCGTTTTGCTGTGCCCCACCGTTCGTCTCGAGAAGGTCTTGTAGTCGACGCCAAGATGCTTGTTGGCCAGGATGGCCTGGGCGAGAACGAACGCGTCGCGCAGTGTCTCGACATCGGACGAAGCGAACCCGTGCCACGTTTTCCCCCGCCCCCATACCTCGGCGACTTGGGAAGCGCTGTTCTTCAGAGAGTCGTGCATCGCCGCCCCGGCGACAAGCCGCACGGCGGCATCCTGCGCGATGCGCGACGCGGGGGTACGGCGGAGATATCGGTATAAGATCTCCGCCGAGGCTAACCGCACGTGCGCCACTTGGTCTCGGTTGGCGCCGCGCCCCCAGCGAATGGAGACCACGCCGGCGCTTTCGGCTTCCCTGATCTGTTTCAGGAAGGCGTCCGCCGCGACGACTGATGGGAAAGCGGGGTAGTCCGGGTGGGCGATCGGGCTTGCGGCCCCGGACTCGAAGCGGTTGAGCAGGTCGTTCAGCAGGCCGATCGCATCCGTGAAACGCCGAGCCATGGCTACTCGGCGGCCAGACGGGTGGCGAGCTCATCTTCGGACATCAGGTCCGGATCGATGGCCATCAGCTCGCGCTTGGCCTTCTCTTTCAGTTCCACCACGGTAGCCCTGGACTGCTCGCCGATCCGGTCCACCTCCACGATGGTGTCCATGTGCTCGAGCACGGCGACGCGCTTCTCGAACGGCGCCGCGATCACGAACTGCAGCCCGAGGTTTTTGTAAAAGCTCATCATCTGCCGCTGGTTCTTGCCGTCCATCTTGGAGAAGGCCTCATCGAACATGGCGAGCGCGAAACCGGCGGGCTTGCCGGCACGACGCTCCGCGCTGCCGTAGACGGCGGCCAGCGAAGCGCCGATGGCAACGTAGATAGGCACCTGTTGTTCGGCGCCAGACCCGGTGCCGCGCCGCTGCTCCCAGCGGGTCGAGCGGCCGGTGGCGACATCCTCCATGTGGATCTCGAAGGTGTAGAAGTTGCGGTAGTCCTCGAACTGGGTGAAGTCCTTGTCGGGGTCCTCGAGCAGCGCCTCGAGTGCGACGATCGTATCCTTGTGCGGGAAGTCATCGGGCACGTCGCCCCGGAACAGCATATCGAGCGCCTCCGGAGAGGTTTTGGCGATTTCGATGATCTTCAGGATGGGCTGGAATTCCACCATCTGGGTGCGGTGGAATGAATATCGCTCGTTATGGAAGGGATGTGCGTAGAGGCTACGGTTCAACGATTGCAGCTCCCGCTCCATCTTTCCGATCCGGGCCGTGAGCGCGTTGATGAACTCGCCGCGCAGCAGGGTGGACGCCTTCTCCGCCGCTTCCCGCGCCTGCCTTTCGTACTGGCGCAACTCGTTGGATTCGATATCCGAGATGAGCTGCTCCATCCATGGCTTCACCTCCTGCAGCGGCTCGCTTTCCGCGCCGACCTGCGAACTCATCCCGAACTGGTCGAAGTAATCGTAAAGAAGCTCGCGGACCCGTCGCTCGATCCGGGCGCGCTCGTTGTCGGACGCGTTCGCATCCTTCAAGGCCTTCTCGGCGATGGCCCGGTGTTTCTCCGCGAAGCCCTTTTGGGCTGCGGCATCGAGGCGGTCGCGGTAGACGGCCCTGCCTTTCGCGGTGGAGTAGAGTGGGAAGAACTTGCGGTATATCGACCGGGCGACCCTGAGGTTGAGTTCGGAGCCGGGCACGTTCTCGCCCTCTCCGAGCCTCCTCTCCGCCGACCTGACCTCGCCGTCATGCTCGCCGAACGCCTTCTGCTGTGTCTTTCTCTCCTCCAGCCTCTTCTCCTTCAGCTTTTGCTGCGCCCTCTTTTTGTCGCGAAGCCCGCCGTCCCCCGCGC
Organism: Bradyrhizobium sp. CCBAU 45394; assembly: GCF_028128655.1. NCBI lineage: Bacteria > Pseudomonadati > Pseudomonadota > Alphaproteobacteria > Hyphomicrobiales > Nitrobacteraceae > Bradyrhizobium > Bradyrhizobium sp. CCBAU 45394. The sequence goes on from NZ_LBIX01000137.1 coordinate 9,111, forward strand.
CGTCGAGAGCATCGAGCCTGGCCTGAGCTTCAGCGACCTCAGTCTGCGCGGCCACGAAGGCGGCCGCGCAAGCCCCCAGGTCATGACGTCCCTCGCAGATGTTCTTCAGAGCGGCAAAAGCCTGCTCCGCGGCATGGGCCTCCTTCCCCTTGTCGGTCAGGATCCGACCCAGCTCCTCGGCCTGATCCTGCAGGGATCGCAGGGCGTTCGCCTGGGCTGCCTTTCCGATCTTATGCTGCGAGGATTCGATCCAGCGATGGCTCCGGACGAGTCCGTCGTCGTAGAGGCCGTCCTTCATAATCGCCCGGCCGGGCCTGTTGAACTGGTCGAGCGTGTCGGCGAGACGGACATTGCCGTAGCGGCGCATGATGAAGGCCATCGCGTCCGGATCCTGGCTCCGGAAGATCGAGGGGAAAGTGCCGCGCTCCGGCTTGGCCCTGAACTGCTCGAGCTTGTTTAGGCTCACGAGCGATGCATGGCGAAACTCGCGGCGACCTTCCTTGAAGATTGACGTGGCGGCGCTGATATCCGCTCTGTCCACGAACACGGCTTCCCGGTCGCGGCCGAGGAGCGCCTCGGCGGCTCCCACCCACTCGGGTTCGGCGACTTCGATGATGTCGCAGAGTACGCGCGGGACCATTCCCCCCTGCCGCAGCCTGCGGCAGAGGAGTTCAGTGTCGTCGCCGAGATAGGCGCGCGCCCCTCCGGCGGCGTGCTGTCGGATCCGCTCGAGCACCTCGTCGCGCCTGCCGCGGAGGCCGGAAAGCTCCGCGATGATCGTTTGACGCGCTTCGTCGATCTTCGGCAGCCATTTCGCGCCGCTTGCCGCGAAGAACTTCTCGGCCGCGGTGACCTCGTCGGAGACGCCCCCGATGTCGGCCCCGGCGGTGGCGGTCACAAGACGCTCAAGCGCAGGAACGAAGTCCTCGAAACCGTCCGCGCACATCGCGCGTAGCGGCTCCAGGCGACGGATGTTCTCCATGCGAGCCTTGAAGTCCGCCGAGGCGCGGTGCGCCGCCTGCCCGGCCACATCGGCGGTCTGCTGCAGGGACTTTCTGCCGGTCTTGGCATCGTGCTCGGCGATCGCGGCCGTGAGGCGTTCGATCTCCTTATCGATGGCCTTGACGTCGTCGTCGATGAATTCGAGTTCTTTTGCTGCGGCGTCCCGGCGGGCCATCTCGGTACGCCGCTTGGTCTTGAAGTCCAGGTTTGTCGCGCGCGCCGCGAGCCAAGTCGCGCGTTTTGCGACCCATTCCTCCCTGAACTTGGTCTCGAGCGCCTCTTCAAGCGCGGCGAGGACGCCCCGAAGCGCCCTCAGAGCTTCGAGCCTGAGGCGCATTTTCCGGATGGTTTCGCTGATGTTGCGGTATGTCTGGATCGACTCGCGCAGCTCCTTGATGCCGATCGGACTGTCCTCGAGGATGTAGTTCCGCACGAACTGCGTCGCCGTCTGGTTGTGATCGAGCGTCATCGCGTTGACGATTGATTTCTGCAGGGCGCTGGCGTTCTGTTCGCCAAAGGACGAATGCGGCAGAAGATGGCGCATGTACTCGCGGACATAGTCGCTCGCCCGGTCGCGATGATTGACGAAGTTGCCTTCGCCGACCGCTGCGACGATCCGGGCGCGCACGTCCTCCCATTGCGCCGGGAATTGCGAATTTCCTCGCTGCTCGATGAAGTCCTTGGAGCTCAGAACGGTTCCGACGGCGACGAACAGTGCCAGCACGGTCTCTCTGCTGTCGGACTTGCGCGCCTCGAGCGCCATGCCGATCGTGACCGGTGGCCGGGCGCCTTCCGTGTCTTCGAAACCGAGCGCGATGTAGGTGCGCGCCTCGTCGCGCCGGCGCTGATCTTCGCCGAGCGTCCCAAGGCAGTAATCGACGACGCTGCGCTTCGAGCCGCTGCGCGATTTTCCGCTATCGCCGGCGACCGCGTTCAGGCGCAAGAACCGCCGGCTCGCGCCGGTGAGAACGACCTGTGCCATGTCGAGGATTGTGGATTTGCCGGACCGGTTCTCGCCCAGGACCCCGACGTGTCCTGTCACGTCGATGTCGGCGACGTCGAACAGGTGCCAGTTCACCATCGTCAGGTGGCGTAGTTCCATCATGCCTCGTCTCCTGCGGGCTGCGGAAACCGCGCCTCCTCGCTACGGACGTAGCGCTCAAGCCGTTGGAGGGCATCGCTGCCACTGATCAGCTTAATCATCGGGCGGATCCTGATCTCGCAGTCCTGCTGCTCGTCGTCAAAATCACTGATCTCGACCAAACTGCGTTGGGCAGCCTCGCGCAGGATGTCCCGGAAGCGGGCGGGCGAGATCGCGCCTCCGCCGCCGTGTTGCGCCATCTCGCGGTAGCGATCGAACAGGTCGTTCAAAGTGGCCACTACGACGGCCCGGTCCTCGACTGCTCCGACGTTCACCTCCTGCTGCCAGTATGCCGCCAGCACCAGCATGACGATTGTTTCATCGAGCTTCATCCGGGGCAGCGGCACGTCCTCGTCCATGGCGACGATGCCGGCCCACTGCGCCTCCGGATCGCGATGGACGCGGTATCCGCAACTATCGAAGAAGCCGTCGACCACGTCGCGGAAGCGGCCATCCATGATCGTGTTGTAGACTGTCCCGGTCCGGGGGTCTCCCGCGAACACGAACTGCCGCCGTAGCAGGAAGTGCAGCGCTTTGCGGAGGTCGACTGCCTTTTCCGCGCCGAAGGAGCGCTCGACGTTTTCGAACTCACTGAGCATGGGCTGCCTCTGCTTTCCGGAGGGGGCCGGATCGCCTGACCACGAAGTTCGCACACCGAAGCCATTCGCTGTCGTGGGGCGGCGTGTCTGGGCGCGGCTCCAGATCGAACCCGGCCGCGACCTGCGCCGGAATCTCGCCCGTCAGCGCATATCGGCGGGCGCAATCGAAGGCGAGAAAGTCGTCCACGGTATCGATTTCCATGAAGCGGGCTTCCCTGGTCGCGAAGGGCGGCACCTGGCCCTCGAGGAATCGTCTGACATCCTCGGGGCGGGGCGCGATGCGAGCGATGTACTCGAGGCGGAGCTTCTTGCGCAGTTCATACAACGGATCCGAGGGCGGCTCGGCGAGCTCCCTTGCTTCGACGGGACGGCGTGGTTGCCTGGCCGTCGCCTGATGGTGTTCCGACCAGGGGGACCGCAGCGGCTCGATGCTCCATTCGATTGTCGCCTTGTGGTGTCTGCCGTCCCGCAGTAAGGCATCCAGGCGCCGCACCAGGTCGCCGGCCCGGCCGACGAGTCCCTGCCCGCCCCGCTCGGCGTACTTAATGGTGTTGCGGACCCGGGCTTCGAGCTGCCTGCGGAAGGCCTCGATCCTATCGAACATCTCCCCGATCTGATCGAAGATGCTTTCGATGGCCAGCAGGTCGTCGGTCGCGGCCATTCGACCGTCCTCGATGTCGGCTGCCATGCTGGAAGTTGTGTACTCCTCGGCGAGGACCTGCATGGTTTGCGGGGTGTAGGAGATCCTCCGCGCGAGATCGACGATGGCGTCGCGGAAGCGGTACGGATGGTTGACGGTGAGGATGGACTCGAAATCCTTCAGCAGGAGCTGTTCGACGAACTCCTCGAAAAAGGCTTCCAGCCGGGTAGCGACTGTTTTCGACTCCATGACGGTCCGTCGGACGCGCTTCAGGTCGGCCAGAATGGCCCGCAGGCTCTTAGTGAACTGGTCGGCCTGATTACGCGCCTCGCGGACGGCGAGCGCGGCTTCGCGCTGCTTGCGGTCGGTGATCTCGGGCCTCAGTTTTTCGACGGCCTCCAGGTTGAGGCGGATTTGCACGATCAAGCCGCCGAATCGCTGCGAGAGATCCTTATTGAGGCTCGCGAGCCGCTGGATCACGAGCAGCGGTCCCATAGCCATGTCCACGGTAACGCGAAGCCCGTATTCCTCCTCTTCAAGCCATCCCCAGGCAAGCAGCCGGGCGTACAGTTGTCGGGCAAGACCGAGCGCCTTGTCGCCCTTCTCGGAAGCGAGCGCGACGTCGGCCTTCCGGATCCGGCGGCGTCCCGCGGAGATCATTTCCGGCAGGCTGCCCAAATCATCGCCCTCGTTCCAGAGGACGGGGTTGGCTCGCATGACGTCGTAGATGGCGTGGACCACCTGCTGCGGGGTCGGAAACGACGGCGCGCCTGAAAAGAAGCGTTCGTGCAGATCGAGCAGACACGCTGCGTACAGGTGCTTGTGATCGCGCGAAAAAGCTAAAAAGGCGTCGTCATGCAAATGGCGGAACAAGGTCAATGACGCGGCTCCTGGGCCCGACTTCATCCTGAGTTGGCGGCGCTAAATGCACAGCCTGCCGGGCAAAATGTTAGTGAGAGTGGGTCTTGAAAATACAACCGGAAGATCAGTTCTTAGTATGTTCTAATATAGCTTTCCAGCTCAATCGCTGTCGAGACTCCAAAGGTCCGATCGGAGCTAGTGTCCGGTCTCAGATCGGGAACAATCCGGCCTCAAGTCATTGAATTTGTTGTTCGTACTATTGCGGCAAAATGGATACAAGGAGTTGCTTGGCACGATAGTGATACGAACGTTCGACATGTCGGAGGAGGCTCTCTCGCCCACCGGCAGATTCGAGCCACCAGCTCTACATCGATCATCAGCTTTAGTTTTGTAGTAATTTCAATGAGAGCGGCAGTGGGATCGGGGTTTCATACGCAATTGCGTATAAAACTAAATATACGCGAAAACGTATAATAGATAGATATTCGCGGTCGCGTATATTGACAAATTATACGCGTTTGCGTATCAATGCCTTTATGGATACGATCGCCCGCACTCCGCAACAAGTTGGCGCCGGGATCAGGCGCTACCGGCGACAGAAGAAGCTCACCCAGGGGGACCTCGGTGAGAAGATGCATGCGCGTCAAGCGACGGTCTCGAAGCTGGAGGCCGGTGAACCTGCAACGCAGCTGCGCATCTTGATGGATGCGCTGGCCGCGCTCGACCTCGAGCTGGTCATCCGGCCGCGCACCAAATTGACGGCTGAAGCGATTGAGGATCTGTTCTGATGGCGCGTCGTCCTGCCCGCGCGCCGCTCAACGTCTACCTCAACGCACGGCTGGTCGGGCGGCTGCGGCGCGAGAGCACCGGCGCAATCGATTTCCAGTACGACAAGCAATGGCTCGCGTGGGAAAATGCCATCCCTGTTTCGGTGTCGCTGCCTCTGCGGGAGGATCGCTACATCGGCGATCCTGTCGTCGCTGTCTTTGACAATCTTCTGCCCGACAATGACGACATCCGCCGGCGCGTCGCCGAACGCGCGCATGCTGACGGCGCGGACGCTTACAGCCTGCTCTCCGCCATCGGCCGCGATTGCATCGGGGCGCTGCAATTCCTTCCCGACGGTACCGCCGCCGGCACCGCCGGCGCGATTGATGGCCGCGCCGCTAGCGATCAGGAGATCGCCGCCATTCTCGGCAATCTTGCCAGCAATCCGCTCGGCATCGGCCCCGACCAGGACTTCCGCATTTCTCTCGCGGGCGCGCAGGAAAAGACAGCGCTGCTTTACTGGAAAGACAAGTGGCACGTCCCCCATGGCACGACCGCAACTACGCACATCATCAAGCCGCAGATCGGGAAGTTGCCGAACGGAATCGACCTGACCAGCAGCGTTGAAAACGAGCATCTGTGCCTTGAGCTGGTTGCGGCACTCGGCTTGCCTGTCGCCAAATCAAGCATCATCGATTTCGCCGGGCGCCGCGTGCTCGCAGTTGAGCGGTTCGATCGCATCTGGACGCGCGACGGCCGCCTGTTGCGGCTGCCGCAGGAAGACTGCTGCCAGGCGCTGTCCGTTCCACCCGCGCGAAAGTATGAATCCGATGGCGGACCCGGCATCCGCAAAATCTCGGATTTGCTCAAGGGCAGCGATACGCCTGAGGACGACCAGACCATTTTCTTCAAGGCGCAGATCGTGTTCTGGCTGCTTGCCGCCACCGATGGCCACGCGAAGAATTTTAGCATTCATTTGGCGCCGGGCGGACGTTTTCATCTTGCCCCGCTTTACGACATCATTTCGACCCAACCAAGCTTGGACGCTGGACAGATCAGCCAAAACCAAATGAAGCTGGCCATGGCGATCGGCAGCAACCGGCATTACGTCGTCCACACGGTTCTCGGCCGACATTTCGTGCAGACTGCGAAAAGCTGCGGTCTACCCGACAAAACAGTCAAGGTTGTCATCCAGCAGCTCGGCGATACAGCCGCAAAAGCCATAGATCAGGTGCTGAATGCGCTTCCAAAAGGATTTCCGGAGAAGATGGCCATATCGATTGCTGATGGCGCAAAGCGCCGTGTGAATTCGCTGGCTGTGCTCAAGAGTAGTGAATGATCACCCGTTTGCGCAAGCGTACGATGCCCCCCGTGAACGGTGGCAGGAAGACCGGATCTACCAATCCAAACCTGGAAGCTGCCTACCAGAGGAGCAGCAGCGCGATCAGCAACAGGGAGCGTCGCCCGAAAGCAGCCAACCAGCGGCTCAAGAAACGGGCCCGGTTCAAGAACGGCGATTGCCGCTCTCCTTCGACGGCGAGCGGCCCGCGCCGTCCGTATGCAAGCTCCAACAGCGACTGCGTTTCCAAACCAGGTGTTTAGTCCCGGCATTTGCTGGAGGGGATTAATTGCGGCTCGATCATCTCGCCTTCGTTCGTTTGTCCAGTTGTGACCGCGACGTCCAGAATGACGCCGACCTTGTCATCGACGGCCGTATGCTGCTTGTAAGAGGGCTCCAGCCGCCGGTTGCGGGCATTCGTGGCCATCGTTGCATTGGGATCGGTCCAGCAGATCTTTCCCAAGCTCATTTTTCGTCTCCCCCTTGCTGCGTTGAGTGCTGCGACCGTTTGCGTTTGATCGACAAACGAACCCTCCAAATAGAGTGTCGTCATGGTCCAGACTCCCGGGAGACCAGCCGCACTCGATCGCATTTGTAAGAAAGCGCTCGTGGCGGGTCTAGCCTGGCCTCTTTTAGATCGTACGAGGCAATAAATTTGGGCATCATGGTTGCTCCACTCTGCGGCGCACACGCGGACTTGGAGGCACGCGGACATGACTCGGCGCCGTGGGGAGTGAGAACCCGACGCTGTCCCTACCGCGCCCGCGCTGCCAGTGAAGTTGGCGGCGGTGACTCGGCGCTCACGCCTCCGGAAGCGCTTGTCCCTACCACGCGCTGCAAACTTCGGTGGCCAGCCTTCGCCCCTGGAAAAGCGAGACCGACCACCGCGGCGCCCCGAGAGGCTCAATTCCCAAGGGTGCTACCAAGCAGTATCGCTGAGAAGGACTGGAAGCACCTACCAGGATTGGTTGGTGCCGATCTAATGTGGCCTGGGGCAAATGCGCCATGGCGACTGAATTTGATACGATTTTTGATGTAATTGAGCGTCACCGCGAGCTTTCCGTGCAGCACGCCGCCGCGGTATCGGTATCCGCGAAACTTGGCGCAGGTCCCGAGTTTGATGCCGCCGACGCGATCAGCGAGGAAAGAAGGTTGGCTCTCGAGGAGTATGCAGACGTGCTCACTCCAAGCCGACCACGCTTGCGGACGTGATCGCCCTGAGCCGCTACG
>NZ_LBIX01000138.1:0-20876 GCF_028128655.1 Bradyrhizobium sp. CCBAU 45394
ATGCCCTTATTCGCACTGTTCGTGAATCCTGCACCCTGCACCAAATGTGCGGAAGAACCCCAGATTGCCGCGCCTTCCCATCCAGATCGACGCGCTACAAGCCCGATCGCCGCGATGTGCTGGGCGCCCGCGATCATACCTTGCTGCTCTATCTATACAACGCGCCCACGAGGCCACACGATTGAGCATCGGCGATCTCCGGCTCGATGCCTCACCGGCGGTGCGCATCCTCGGTAAAGGCAACAAGCTACGGATGTGTCCCTGTGGCCTGTCACTGCAGCATCGCTGATACACCTTGTGGCTGGCCGCCACGCGAATGACGCTGTCTTCATCAGCCGCCAGAGCCAGCCGATGACGCGGTTTCGCCTCGCAGTACACTCCGCCGCGTTGGCCAGCAAATTGGTCCCGTCCTTGGTCGGCAAGCGTGTGAGCCCACATACCATCCGCAGCACGACCGCAGTCCACTCGCTGCGGGCCGGCGTTGATATCAGTACCATTCACGCATGGCTGGGACACGTCTCCCGGACACGACGCATGTCGACGCAGAGGTCGACATGGAGATGAAGACCAAGGTCGCTGGCCAGCGTTCGACATCTCTGGGCTGCCGGCGTGCGCGCGCCGTGCCTTTTGCGTTCGCCCTCTTTGATGATCTTCATAAAGAGCTTGCAGCGGCCCCCCACTGATTATGTGCTGCAGACCACCGAAAACGACGGCAGAGCCCTCGCTCCACCGAGGCTGCGCAACATAGTCTACGACGCGACATTATGTGTTGCTCAGCATAGTGACGGGTATAACCAGGTCTATCTGGCCGGGCGCCAGCTCGGACCGATCCGGGAGGCGGCGTCTTGGGCGCATGCACGGCGCCCGTTCTTTACCATGACCGACATCGAAGACAATGCGCGGCGTAAAGGCGCCGGCAAGCTCTCCGCTCGATCTTCGGCCTCTTGGCGAACAAACACAAACCCGTTGCGTTCCAAAACACCAGCTTGATTCGATCCGCCCGCTGGGCCGGACCACACAGAGCAGCTCCCGAGAATGGGTTAGCTCGATGCTCCCGCACCTGGAACCAGCGACTGACTTACCATCTGCGCTCTAGTCAACTCTCAACGTTAACAATTGAGTGGATTGCATGAACATGCCACCAATTGGCTGGTAGGCGTCGGGCCGATCAAAAAACCCTTCGGAGAGTTCGCGATGCAAATCGACAAGTTGTTGTCGCCAGCGGTCATTAACAGCGCTTTAGCTTGTCGGCTTGCCCTACACATCGATCGGCACCGACGCGGTTTGCGTGGAACTCGTCAATTGCTTACTCGAGCGGCACTAGCTAATGCTGCCCATGCTTCACTGATGTCGCAAATGCCAACCGTCAAGGCGCTCTTGCCCCAGATGAGCGGCAGGAACGCCGGAAGACATCTCTTCCGAAACGCGATCCAGCTCAAAGGACGATAGCGGTGACCGCATTTTACGAGAGTGGCAGGTCGCCCGATGCTCTTTCTTCCCGGCTTACTATACCCCTGATCATCGCGCCCATGGCCGATGTCTCCGGGGTCGATCTTGTGACTACCGTCTGCCGGGCGGGAACCATCGGCGCGTTTCCCACCACGAATGCCCGATCGGTTGAGGAACTCGATCATTGGCTAACCCAGATTGAAGATGACCTCGCAAAGTTGGATCAGCCTGTCGCCCCGCACTGCCCAACGCTCATGATCCGTCACCGACGATTCAAGGATGATCTTGCCTGTCTCGTACGTCACAAGGTGGAGATTGTCATCACCAGCGTGGGATCGCCGGCTGCTGCAGTCGATGGCTTGCACGAAATCGGTTGTCTCGTGTTCGCCGACGTTGCCTCGCTGCATCATGCGGAAAAAGCCATCGAAGCCGGTGCAGACGGCTTGATTTTGCTGACCGCCGGCGCTGGAGGTCATACCGGGTGGGCCAATCCGTTTGCTTTTGTTCGCTCAGTCCGCGCCATATTCGATGGTCCAATTGTACTTGCGGGTGGTATCACGGACGGCATTTCACTAGCGGCAGCGCGGATGCTTGGGTGCGATCTCGCTTGCATGGGTACTCGCTTCATCGCCACCTGGGAAAGCATGGCAAGCGATACCTATCGACAGATGTTGCTCGATAGCACACTTGATGACATCATCTTAACCAGCGCATTTTGGGGACTCAATGCGAACGTGCTGCAGAGCTCAGTCGTCGCGGCTGGTCTCGATCCCTCAAGACTTGACGATTCAGTGTCCGAAGCGCGCGCGATGCAGAGAGCTGGCAGTATGAGGTCTAGCGAAGCCTCCCCGCGCTGGGACAACATCTGGTGTGCTGGTCATTCAGTGTCAGGCGTGCGCTCGGTCATGGGGGCTGCCGAGCTTATCAAGGAAATCGCAGGAGAGTACGAGGCGGCGTTGGTGAACGCTGTTTGCACTCGTGTGCGGCCAGCACAACGGTGAATTGTTCAATGCTTTGACCTGTAAGAGTAGAGACTTGACCTGACAGCCGGTGCTTTGTCCCGGCAGGTGTCCGACAAAGATCTCACGTCCGGCGTCACGCGGCCGTCAGCAGATTCTCCTTCGCCAAGGGGCGCGCGTCAAGCCACGTCTGCATCGGCGTCTTGCCTAACACCAGCGGCACTGATGTGGGCGCGTTTCATTATAGGCGGTGAGCCATTCATCGAGATCACCCTGCAGCGCGACGATGCTCGGATAGACCTTCTTGCGGAACGCCACGCGGTAGAACTCCTCGAGCACGGTGCGATGAAAGCGCTCGCAAATCCCATTGGTCTGCGGGCTCTTGGTTTTGGTACGGGTGTGATCGACGTCCTCGATAGCAAGATACAGCTCGTATTCAAGATGCTCCGGGTTGCCGCAATACTCGGCGGTCGTTCAACAGCTCGGCCGCCGTGATCGGCGTCTTGTGGTCATACAGCTTGGCGAACGCCACCATGCTGTGGGTGTCGATGAAGGTCTGCTGATAGATGCGCCCGCCCCCCTTCATATTGCCGACATAGAAGGTGTCCTGCGCGCCGCAGTAGCCGGGGCACCCGCTCTCGAACTCGCCATGCGCTTCCTTCTCGGACTTGGCCTTTTCCAACGCGACAGCTGGGCCTCGGTCAGCACCAGACCGTCCTTGGCCAACCTGGTCTCCAGCGCCTTCAGCCGTTTCTTGACGTTGGCGAGGTCGTGGCGCAGCCACACCGCCCGCACGCCGAACGGTGAGATCGACAGGCCCCGGCTCCTGAGCTCATTGCTGACCCGCACCTGGCCCAGGCCGGCTGCTCGATCGCCAAGTCGACGACAGCCGCCTCGATCTCGGGCGCGACACGGTTCTTCAGGATCGGTTTCTTGCGGCTGATCTCGATCAGCACCAGCTCGCCGCCTTTGTCGTACAGCTCCTTGAACCGGTAGAAGCTGTCGCGGCGATAGCCCATCATCCGGCAGGCCTGACTGACATTGCCGACCTGCTTGGCCAGTTCCAGCATTCCAACCTTTGCGCGAATGACCTTCTGCTCTTGCGTCATGGTAGCGTCTCCTGTGCAAGACGCTGCGGGCTGCGCGGGAGCGCTCTTTCGGGTGAGCGCTCCCGCTGGCCCGCAGCTCCATTCCCCGCCAGATCAAACCATGCTGTAAGATTAAGTCGAAACCTCTATAATTGACCCATGTCGCTCCCGATTTGTGCGAGCAATTTGCAGAACCGACGGCCAAGCCGCTCACCCTTAAACTCGCATCCTGCAGCTTCCCGATTAACCCACGTCTCGATCGATACCGGTCGTCAATCGTTGAACACGCACCTCCGCGCGTTCCTTCACCAAGCCCATCGAGCACCCCGCGCCTCCGAATCAGGTGCTCAACTGAAATGGACCCGCGGAGCGGGACCGGTTGAACCGACTTGTTAGTTGGAAACGGATCGCTCCTGATCCCTTTCTATCACGCAGCCAGAGCTTCTGTCTGCTGCAGAGGGCATGTGGTCAACGCGTCAGCGTTGTCCACCATGTCCACAGCCTTCGCGGCCTGCATCCGTTCGCGCCAGACCGCCATCGGCGCGCGATAGCCGAGCGCCTGATGAAAGCGGCGATCGTTGTAGAAGGCGATGCAGCTCGCGATCCCTGCTTTGGCCTCGCGACGGTCGGCATAGCCCTTGAGATAGGTGAGTGGCGCGGGGCATTGCAGCCCCGCGCTCTCTCAGAACCGGACGTGAACCTCGCGATTCATCCGGCTCCCGTCATCCAACCGTTGATCCGGCAACCCAGTGAGCGAACAGGCCTGGATTGCGTCGCTTCCGCGATCGCAACCATTCCCATACCGCCAACGTGTGTCCTCGGAACCGTTTGTATTTTCGTGTTGCCCATCGAACGATGTAGGCATCGATCGTGCGCAACTCCTCTTGAAGCTTCGAGGGATAAAACCGCCCGTAGTAGCGCACCCAGCCCGTCAGGACTGGACGGACCCATTTGGCGATTTCCACCAACTCAAGATCGCTGCGCCGATGCAGCCGCCACCTGCGCACGGTATGCCGCATCCGTTTCCCGGCCTTCTTGCTGACGGCCGGGCTGAATGAGACGAACCGCTCACCGTGTCGATTGTTCGCCATCCTCGGCCGAAAGCTATAGCCGAGGAAGTCAAACGACTGCTCCGGATAAGCGCCGGAGCGATTGGCATCTTTGCAATACACGACCTTGGTCTTTTCCGGATGCAGCCGTAGCCCGCATTCCGCAAACCTCGCTTCGAGCGCCCGACACAAGTCACGCGCCTCCGCTTCGCTTCGGCAATGGCCGATGGCATCATCAGCATATCGTTCAAATGGGACACCCGGATATTCTCGGCTCATCCATACATCGAACGCATAATGAAGAAAGAGATTCGCCAACAGCGGGCTGATGACAGCCCCCTGCGGAGTTCCTCTTGTGCGCTTGACCAAGCTTCCATCCGGCATGCTCGCGGGCGCTTCCAGCCACCTTTGCAGGTAGAGCAAGACCCATTTGCAGTCGGTGTGGGGGCGCACGGCCTTCATCAGAAGGCTCCAGTCGATTTCGTCGAAGAAGCTCTTGATGTCGAGGTCGAGCACCCAATCGTGGCTCCAGCATCGACGCCGAGCCACAGCCAGTGCATCATGTGCCTGATTTCCCTGGCCGATACCCATAGGAATCCATGTGGAACACGGGCTCCAGGATCGGTTCAAGATAACGCTTGACCACCATCTTGGCGATCCTGTCCGAGACCGTTGGTATTCCCAACGGTCGCGTGCTGCCAGCTCCGCCTTTCGGTATGTCAACGCGCCGCACCGGAGGCGGAAAGTAGCTGCCCGAACTCATCCGATTCCAGATCCGATAGAGATTCTTATTCAGATCTCGGTCGAAGTCTTCGATCGACTGCCCGTCAACACCAGCTGCCCCTTGGTTAGCCTTCACTTGCTTATACGCCTCCCACACATCGCGTTTGGCAATACAAAACGGCTTGGCCTTACTCATGCCGATCATCCCCTTTCGGGTTGTCGACCGCGTAAAGCCGGATGACAACGCCCCTTCGGTCCAGTGCCATTACAGCGCCTTCGTCCCTAATACGGGCGTTTCCGCCCCTGTGCTCCGCATCGGTACTCTGCTCCTTGCGGCGACGAGCCGCTTGGAGTCCTCCCTTCACATCGGAGCGACAGGTTCCTGTGTTCCTTGTCAAAGCCTGATCCGAGGTCACGCCGCCTTCATGCCGGACGCCGGTTGGGCAGTCGGCAGGCTCCCCCCAACCCTTGCTCGCGGGATAGACATCCTGATCCCGGTTTCGGCGTCGATAGAACACGTTACGACACGTCATCAGCGGTTTACTTACGTTCGTCTCCTCGGATCTCACCTGACGGAGTTTCCTCCGCCTTTTCCTCCAACGCTCACTTCCAGGGCTCTTTACCCTCGCAGCCCGGAGTGGTTTGACGTCTACCCTGCAGGTCGACTTCGGAGGGCCATCCTCCATCTCTGACAAAGCTTCGTCAGGCTTCATGCCGAAGCCTGACTTCCACAGCACACGATGTCCTCATGCTTAAGCGACCGCCACAGCCGCTCGATGAAGACGTTGTCCATCCAACGACCGCGGCCATCCATGGAGATCTTGATCTTTGCCGCCGCCAGCGCGCCGGTGAAGGCCGCGCTGGTGAACTGGTTGCCCTTATCAGTGTTAAAAATCTCCGGCGGGCCGTACTTCGCCAGCGCCTCTTCCAGAGCCGCCACGCAGAACAAGACGTCCATCGTGTTTGACAACCGCCACGCCAGAACCGCACGGCTCGCCCAGTCGATGATGGCGACGAGATAAAGAAAGCCGCCGTCGATGGGCAAATACGCGATGTCGGCCGCCCATACCTGGTTTGGCCGGTCGATCGGCATGTGCGCAACAGATAGGGATAGATCTTGTGGCCCGGCGCCGGCCTCGTCGTGTTCGGCTTCGGTCCCAGCGCCGCGATGCCAACTTGCGCATCAAGCGCTGCACGCGCTTGCGATTGACCTGAAGCCCCTCAGCCTTCAGCATCGCGGTCATTCGCCGCGAGCCCAGGAATGGCCAGGCGGTGAACAGCCCGTCGATCCGCCGCATCAGGGCGAGGTCGTTGTCGTTGGCCGGCCGTAGCGGCCGGTAGACCCCAGAGCGCGCGATGCCAAGCAACATGCATTGCCGGGGGATCGACAGCGCCATGTCGGCGCGATCGAGCATTCCTCGACGGTCCGGCGTGCTCATCTTCCGGACCTCCGCGCTAAAATATCGCGCTCGACTGTCAGTTGTCCAATCTTGGCGTGCAGCTTATCGATCTCGCGTTCGCGAGCCTCCTCGCTCTCCCGCCCGACACCCGCGTCAAAGGCCCGGGCCGCCTGTTCCAGCAGTTCTCCCGATTCAAGATTTCGTCCGCGGCGCGTCGTTCAAATCCGATGTCAAATGTGGGTAATTGCAAGCTCAGCCTGCCGCTTACGCTATGAGCGGCTCTGTCGAGGCTCGTCCTCTAGCTAGGCCGAGGCAGCCCCAAGACGAAACCACGGTCATGGGTAGCCAGCCCGCGGCATGAGAGCTCGGTCACCGTCGTCTCTAGCTCCGCCTCCCGCCTTGGGCACTGCCGAAGCTCACCGCCCGCGCGCCGCCAGGAACATCGCGCTCATTCAAGTTCTTGACAGCGAACATGAGAGCAGGCTGTTGAACAGCAGGGAAAGGAAATGTCGTCGCCTCCTTCTAGGCATATCTCACCTTCAAGCGAACAATCGGTGCGCTGAAAACACACGAAATTTGGGAATCCAAAAACTCCGCTGCCGAAGAGTATTGGCCAACCCAAGATGGGGAGCATCGAGAACGTTTTGCTGCGTCCAATTCGCAAAATGTTGAAAAGGCCTCCGGCGGGCATGCCAGAGGCCTTCTGGAGGTTTGACTGCTGTACAGAACCGATTCTTTCTCCTTTCGCTGTTTCTCGAAGTTCAGAAGTTGCGCTGAGCGCGCAGCATAAACACGAGGCTGTTCTGATCTTTCAGCTCGTATGCAGCGGCGGGTTTGGCGATGCTCGATTGCAGCGGCAGTGTCACGGTGCTTCCGCCCGCATACTTCTGGTCGAGCATCATGTAGGCAAGTTCAGCCGTGAAGGCCAGATTTTTGACCGGTGTCCAGGACGTCTTTGTACCAACAACTGCGTAGTTGAAGTCGGGATTGCAGCCGGAAGCGCCGGTCGATAGCGCGAGGGTCGTGACGAAGGCTCCGCAGATATAGCCCTTGGCCGTGTTGTTATATCGTACGGCCGCCCACGCACCGTAAACCGAGGAATTCCAGTATGGGTTCCAGTTGTGCGTGTAGCCACCGTTGAAGCCATAAGTCGTGGTCAGCTGCTGACTGGCACCGGTGACGAACACAGAGTCAGAGACTCCGGCGAGACCGAGACTTTGGTAGGCACCGACGACGCCGGTACCGCCGTACATTGCGAAGGTGTTGCCCATATAGTCGTGGAAGTTGTAGCGGCTCGCACCATTCGTATACACAGCCGTCAGGTTGATCGTGTCACCTGGGCCAGTCGGGAGGTTCTTGATCGACAACGCCAACTGTCCGGCCCAGCCCCACTTGTCGCCTGGATGTCCGGTTGTTTCGTCGGCGCCATAGTAAGCGGCATGATTGTCGTGCGCAGCGATCGAAGCCTGGAACAGGCCCCACGCCTGATCGACGCGAACCCGCGCGACAAGATCTGGGGCTCGCGATCCGCCGATGTCGTTAGCTCCGTAGGTGCCGGTCGCGAGACCTGCAGCCGTTGCGCCGCTCACATTCCAGACATTGCTTTGATAGTTCGGGACCTGGTCCTGGGCCGAGAATGATGCCGTGATACCCTGACCGAAGTCTGCGGTATAAGAGATCTGATTCACAGGGTCCCAGCCCGCGCTGCCCGGCAACTCCATGTTGTTGGCCGGATACTCGCCCCAGGGCGTCCTGAACTGCGATTCGGCCTTACCGAATGTGAACCCAGCGAACTGAATGAAGGCGTAGTAAATACCGAGTCCGCCGCCAGCGACCTGAGAAGTGAGCGATGTAGTGTAGGCTGTCGCGCCGTTTATGCCCGTTGTGCCAGTTCCGCTATAGGTACCAGTTCTCCACGTGAAGGCCAATTCAGCGAACGTCCGGACCACGCCGTATTCGGTCGCCGTGCGCGTATCGATTTGCAGATCTTGACGACTTTGGGTTTGCAAATAGTTGCTGAGGCGATTGCGGGCGCCAGCTACACCGCTGCTCGCTGCATCAAGGTCACTGTTCGTTGCCAGCATGGTATCGGCACGCAGGTAACCACCCAGTCTGATGCACGTGTCGGTTCCTGGGACGTAGTAGAATCCCGCACCGTATAGTGAGCAGATCTTCACATATTCGATCGGCTTTGCTTTGACGGGCAGATCGGCTGCCTGCGCCCCGGCGCCCGCGAACATTGCCGCAGAACCGAGGATGAGACCCTTTGTCAGTTTCATCGATGAAGCTCCAAGTTGAAATATCGTTTCCGTCGTCCAGATCCGCCGCTATGAGCCTCACCCCAGTGGGCTGGCCTTGACGGAACGACTTCGAGGCGCCCCCTCTCCGTCCATCGTGCTATAGTTTCGATCATCAATTACTTCAATTAATTAATAGCAGACGTTAATATTTCGCGAGGGTGAGTTGCAATTCAGCAACAGATTCTGGAACGGAGTGACCTTTGGGAGGCTAAAAATGCAAAAAAAGCCCCCAGGGGGCATCCCGGAGGCTCTCCTTGGAGATTTGACATGACCGTCGGCTAAATTGCCTGAAGGTCTGCAGCTTAGATAGCTTGCATTGATTATCTTCGTCAATTAATTTTTTGCATGACCGGTATGTCGCGTCAATTCGTATCGAGACGGCCGAACGCTTTCCCGCTAAGGATCAAATGCGTGCCTGTCGGGGGCACCAAAATGTGGCGGAAAGACCAAGATGAGCGAACAAGATCAATTGGATAGGGCCGTCAGCGGCTTCATCTGGAACATCGTCGAAATCCACTCCCAACTTGCGGAAATACATAAGGGATGGGCCGAGATGATGGGAATCAGCGAACCGCAATGGTTGATTCTGATGGCTATCAACGATCTGGATGAAGGTCGCGGAGTTTCCGGGATTGCTGTGGCAAATAAGCTTCGAATCTATCCGGCCTTCGTGACGAACCAAACGAAAAAGCTGGAAGAGAAGGGGTTCCTATCTCGCGTCATTTCTCCCGATGACGCCAGATTCCTGCAGATCTCGCTGACAGAAAAGGCGCAGGCAGAAATTACGAACCTGTCGAACAAGAGGCAGGCTCTCAATTTGACGATGTTCGCAGGGCTCGACGAGGCGTCCCTTGACTACCTTAACAAACGACTCGCCTCGATCGCCAAGAATAGCCGATTGGCCTCTCAAAAACAGAGTATCGGCGTGTTGTAGGCTTATTCGGCACTCAGCCTGACTGCCAGTTCATCCCGATTGCGGCGCCGCGATTGCTGCAGAGACGGAATTGGCCAAAATGAATCATAAGCTATGAAGATGACTTCGTGCCCCAAGTTTCAAAATGGCTCGGTTCTGAACAGGCTCGCTTCTATCGAAGCGGCAGCGGTGACGAAGCCGAACGTCAGTGAGCTTGCCACCCTCCACATTCGGCACGAATTGGCACTGTCGTATGCGGAAATACCATCCTTTTCGTGACGCGCCGTTTGTCCCACGCCCCAGCAACGAACGAGGACGGCATTGCTGCTGTCGTAGGCGTGAGCGGCCCAAGGCCACGCTCGGCTCCCCAATACATGTGTCGAGTTGTCAACGAGCGGCCTACGCCAAAAATCGAGGTCTCGCAGTGGACGGTACATTCTGGTGCTCGACCGGGAGCGCAAAACTCCTCGGCTTTCCGGGGCTTCTTAAGTACGGGGCTCGAAGTCCCTGCTTTCCGTGTTCACCAATTTGATCCCTGAATAGACGCAGCCGAAGATTGAAATCCCGGCGCCGATCGGATCGCCCAGTTGATGCCTCTCGCAGGCTGAAAACGTCAAGCAATGAGCCCGGCCTCTGGTTCACCTCTGCTTCGGGCGCAGAGACCACGCGATCGGCGAGTGTCGATCCTGCAGCCCTCGCCCGCCTGGAAGCGGCTTGCGATGCATTATTCGCTCGGTGTTTCCGAGAGCGCATGTGTGATGCGCCAGGGCTCGAAAGCCGTAGCCATAGTCCAGTGATACGCATGAGCGGAGACTAGAGCGCGGGCATTCACTGCCGCAGCGGCTGAATCGGTGGCATTCTCGTGAGCGCGGGATGCGGCTACATTCTCAATAACCGCGCTCGCGAGGTCTTCATCGGAACGTGGTTATCCGAGAACCTCAACCTCGCTCGGCGAAACGGTGCGAATTACATTTTAATGGGCCGACGGAGACGAGTAGCCGTTCTTAATCAGAGCTGAGTATTCTGCAGAAGCAGGCTGCGGAGGGGGGAGGCGACTAACCGGATCGGAGGCCGCATTATCGGCGAGTGCTTGTTATCCTTTGAGTGTCTCAGCGTCAGCACGTCCGCCCGCAGAGAAGCTCCGCATTCGTCCAATTTGGCGCGGAACTTCTGCTTACTGAGCTCCTTTTACGGGGCAATTCAACATGATTGGCAGCATATTCTGCGTGAAATGCAAATCCCATCCTGTCCGGATACTTGGTCTCGAATGTCACTTGCGCAGTTGCCGTCTTTTGGGCGGTCTCGCTTGCGCTTGGCGCCGCCGTCCTCTCGCAGTGACTTTTTGCGGGAAGCTCAACTGATTTATCTGAGGCCAGACAATCGTAACCGGGTGAATGCCCCTGGCGACATTGAGCGCGAGACTTGCTTAAGATGATCGCATCCATTTGACGAGCCAACACGTAGGAGAAAGACGAATGGCAAAGTTCGGTAGTGAGAGCCACCAACAGCGGCGCCACCCGCATGGATGGTCGCTCGAGGGCCGAGTCGCGCTCGTAACCGGAGCGACAGGAGGGCTTGGCAAGGCTATTGTGACTGAATTGTCCGAACGCGGAGCCGACGTGCACGGCGTCGACCTCGTGGGCGAAGGTGTCTTTCACGCGGATCTTGCCACTGCGAGCGGGAATAGAGACATGATCGCTCATGTACTCAAGACTGCTGGGCGTCTCGACATCCTGGTGTTGAATGCTGGATTGCAGTTCATGGCCCCCTTCGATCAGTTTCCCGACGCCGAATGGGATCGTCTTAATGCGCTGATGCTGGACGGGCCATTCCACGCGCTCAAGGCAGCATGGCCGGCTCTGACGAAGGCCCCAGGTGGTCGGGTTGTGGTCACGGCATCAGTTGCCAGCTACGGCGGTGCACGGCAAAAGGTTGCGTACTGTGCCGCTAAACACGGAGTTCTTGGCGTGGTCCGTACCGCCGCGCTCGAAGGCGGTGCGCACGGCCTGACTGTTAACGCCGTCGCGCCAGGCTGGATGGATACCCCGCTTATGCGCGGTCAACTGGAAGCTCAAGCAAAAAATCGCGGCATGAGCACCGACGAGGTGATGGCGGCCTTCCGCGCGTCGCAACCCGGTAATCGGTTTGTTGACGTGCGTGAGGTTGCGGCAACGATTGGCTTTCTTGCAAGCCCTTCTGCCTCGGGGATCAGTGGTGAGTGCATCACAATCGACCTCGGTGCAAGTGCCTAAAATTAGGTCTGCCGCAACCGCGACTCGATCTTCCTCGCGCCTGGAAGGTGTCGCGCGGCGGCGCCTCCCCCTGCGTAAATGACGAGCCTAGCCTATATTTTGCGTGAGCCGGCTGGGGCGAGGACGACACGGCTCGCTGCTGGGTTCGAGGAAAAGATCCGACATAGAATTGGCGATCTTCGGAAGCTGAACGAGGGCTTCACAAGCAAGCCTCTGCGGAACCCCGGCGATCAGAACCTCGTGCTCTTATGAAGCTTCAGCCGCAGTTAACCAGAGATGGCGGGGTCTTCACCGCCATGATCTCGTCAGGCTAGTGGCGCCCCGTGGCTTTGCGCGATCTCAATGTGAGCTGCTGGGCATCCGAAAGCATGGCGACGTGCGCCTAAGAAGAGGTGCATCGGCTGGACGCCGTCGAGCCGCACTGGTTGAGTTGGAGGCGTGCGCGAGTGTACTGATAATAGCGCGCTCGCATCGCCCTAAGACCGTCGCTTGGGACTGACCGGCCGCCGGTTCAGCGGGCTTAAGTGCGCAGCAATGTCTTGCCATTCTTGATCACGGTCGCGCCGCGCTCAATCACACGGGCCTCAAACGAGATCACATTTCCGTCCTGCCAGAGGTCGACTGTGATGGTCTCCCCTGGGAACACCGGCGCGGAAAAGCGCGCTTGGTGGCTCAGGATCTTGGTGGGATCGTAATCGCAGAACGCCTGTAGCACAGCCCAGCAGGTGATACCGAATGTGCACTGGCCATGCAGGATCGGGCGTGGAAAGCCGGCCCGCTTGGCGACACCGGGATCGGAGTGCAGAGGATTAAGGTCTCCGTTTAAGCGATAGAGCAGCGCCTGGTCCGGCCGGGTATCCAACGGCAACACCAGATCTGGCTTGCGGGATGGGACAAGGTGCGGTTTGGGCGCGCCCTCCGATGGTCCGCCGAAGCCGCCATCTCCGCGGGCGAAGTTTGAGCCGGTGAGTGTGGCAACCTTCTCGCCCTTCGTGTCGAGCCAGACCGTCTCGTCGACGACGACTGCGCCCTTATCCTTGCCCTTGTCGTAGGCGCCGATCGTGCGGCTGCTGGCCGTGAACGTGCCGAAGGATGGTAGCGGCTTGTGCAGCTCGACCTTCTGTTCACCATGCACTAGCATCAACCAATTCAAGTGGCTGATGCGAAGGCCGGCCTTCTGGTTCGGCGCCGGCTCGGAGCTCCCTCCTTTACCCGACGCCAGCACTGCGACAGCGGTCGGCAAGACCTTGATATCTTTCTCATAGACGAACGGTAGCTCGCGCTCGTCCATCGGGTCTCGCCCCATGCCGACTGCGAGCGCGTACAACACGACGTCCTTGTGGCCATAGCTAAAGGTGCGAGGCTCGTTCTTCTGCTCCAGGATGTCAGGATAATAAATCGGCATGAAATATCCTCAATAAGTTGGCCCAACAGAGATTGGGTTCTCCTGCGCCGAGAGCGGTCCATGGTTCTTGAGCCGCGATACGCAACAATGATCGTTTCACACCAGCGAACGGAGGATCGGACCGCCGCAGGATGGGTTGGATGTGCCAACCGATGTTGACGACCTCTTCTGGGCCACAACCAGCGCCGGCCGATCAAGCCTTCACGGTAGCCGCGTCAAGTCTTCCGGAAAGAACACCGAAGACGCGTGCGCCGCTACGTCCTGGGCGGTATATTGTCCTTTGGGATGGAAGCCCTCGGCGGTCAGCATCTTAACTTCGGCGATCTCCTCTCCCGATACGGCGAGGACCTTACCCGAATGGTCCGCCGCCAACTCCGAGGCCATGAAGAGCAAACCTGGAGCAACGTTCTCGGGTCGAAGAATGGGATCGGGTTCGCCATTCGCAAGACCAGGAATGTCTGCCCACATCCGCGTAATCGCGTTTGGCGCCACGCCCATAACGCGAATGCCGTACTTGCGGCCTTCGATCGAGAGAACCCGCATCAAGCCATAGATTCCGGCTTTGGCCGCCCCGTAGTTAGCTTGGCCGAAATTCCCGAACAGTCCTGATGTTGAGGACGTCATAATTATGACGCCCGGCCGACCGTTGTCTCTGAGCCATCTCCAAACTGGTAGCGTGGAGCAGTAGGTCCCTTTCAGATGAACCTTAACAACGAGGTCCCAGTCCTCCTCCGAGATCTTGGCAAATGTCCGGTCCCGCAAGATGCCTGCATTGCAGATCAAGATGTCGACTTGGCCGAAAGCATTGATCGCGGTCCTGAGGATATTTTCCCCACCAGCCGGGGTGGATACATCGTCACCATTGGCCACGGCACGCCCCCCTGCCGCTATGATCTCGGCCACTACTTTTTCAGCAGCGGCGCTCGCGCCGGATCCGTCCAGCGTGCTGCCAAGATCGTTAACGACAACGGCCGCTCCCTCTCTCGCAAACAGCTTTGCATAAGCCTCGCCGAGCCCCCCGCCGGCTCCAGTAATGATTGCCACCTTGCCTTCCAACAGTCCCATCGCATCCTCCTCAATCGTTTGCATTGTGATCACCGCCAGGTTGCCGGAGCATGATTAGGTCGGATCTAACAACGCACGCATTGCGAACTGCGAGCGAGTAAGTCTTCGCTCGGGCAACGAAATTGCCGCCGTAGATTAATCCGCACCGCGCGCATCGGTGCGCGTCTCGCTCCTTACGCTGAAAAACTTCGCACCTGTCGATCAGCACAAGGCTGAATTTCGGTGCCTCCGGAAGCCTAAGCGGTTCTTGTCATCTCGCGAGTCGGGGCCGCATAAACCGCGTCAATGCCTCGCGGGTCTCGCTTCTGCAGCTATTCTTTTCAAGAGAAACGACGCCGATCACGTTTGCTTCTCGAGCGGCTTCATGCGGGCGATACGCTCGTCGCGCAATTGGGTACGGCGCACCTTACCTGCTTCGTCACGCAAGGGCTCTTCAACGAACTCGATGGTGCGGGGACGCTTATAAGTCACCAGCCTTTCATCGAGATGCGCCAGCAGCGCCTCGGCGGTTAACCCCGGTCGAGCCTGAACAATGGCGTGAATGGACGAGCCCAGGTCCTCGTGTGGCAGGCCGATCACCGCGCTGGACAGCACCAGCGGGTGCTCATCGATCGCCGCCTCGACCTCGGCAGGATAGACGTTGGCGCCCCCGACCAGAATCATGTCGGTACGCCGGTCAGCAAGGTATAGGTATCCGTCCGCGTCAAAATAGCCGATGTCGCCAAGGCTCTCCCAACCGCCAGGTAGGCTGCGGGCCGTTGCGCCACGGTAATGGTAGGAAGGCTGCGAGCCTTCTCCGCGGCGCATGTAAACCTCACCGACTTCTCCCGGAGGCAGCACATTTCCGTCGGCGTCAAAGGCCTTCATTTCACCCACGGCTACGCGGCCAACCGAGCCGCGATGATCAAGCCATTCGCGTCCGGTAATCGTAGTCCAAGCTTGGCTCTCGGTGCCGGCATAGAGCTCCATGATCACGTCGGGCCCAAACCAGCCAATAAAGGCCTCTTTGAGCCAAGGCGGACAAGGCGCAGCCAAGTGCCAGAGAGTCTTCAGCGAGGAGATGTCATAGCGGCCTCGCACCTCCTCGGGCAATCGCCAAATCCGGCTCATCATAGTGGGAACCAGATAGATCCAACTCACCCTGCGTCGCTGGATCTCGGCGAGTACACCTTCAGCGTCGAACCGCGGCATAAGCACCAAATGACCATCCTGGGTTATCGCATCCAAGGCGCACCCGAACGGGCCATTGTGGTAGAGGGGCGCCGGAATCAGAGCGGCTTCGCCTGGACGAAAGCGCCAGCCGCCGGGATCATTAGTCGGCTCGGGCGACGTGAGGCCGGGCAAACCGGAGAGAATGAGCTTCGGCCTGCCTGTGGAGCCGCCCGAAGTCGCGGCCTGCTTCACTGGGGACACACACGGCTCCAGCGGTCGATCGTCATCTGACAGCGCGAGCAGGTCGTCGACGGTGACGCGTCGCCGATTAGTCTCCATACCCGGCAAAGCGATCACCACCGGCGGATCGGCCAGGTCAACGATGGCTTGTAGTTCGGCACTCGGCAATCGGAAGGACACAGGCTGGGGCGACGCGCCCAGCTTCCAGACCCCCCAGCAGGCTTCGATGAAGTCGACACTGTTGGGCAGGCCGATGGTGACCAGGTCGCCGAGCTTGACGCCCAACTTCTGCAGGGCGCGCGCAATTCGGTTCGCTCTCGCCTCCAACTGCCTGCAGGTGAGGCTGATCTCGCCACAACTAACCGCCGGCGCGTCTGGCGTCGCTTGGGCGCGGCGATACAACTTCTCGCCCAAGGAGATCATATCTTCAGCCATTTCCGTCCGACCTCGCCTTCACTCGACGTGGGCAGCCTGCACTAGCATTCGCCCCCGCTGCCGAAACCCCTGACGCTAAGATAGGGTTAGCTCACGCCTGCAGAAGAAAAACGCCAACTTCTGGTCGAGTAGCGCTCAGATTAGGCGAGTTTTTATTGTTTGACGCAGAAGCTCATCGTAGAATCAGTTCGGTGGCGTTGCGCGCAACCCGACGATCGGCAAACGTATAGCTCGAGGGCAACACGACGAGGCTTTGAACAATGTGGGTCAGCCCCAAGCGATTCCACTCCTGTATTTCGGTCAGTAATTTTCCTGGCGCGGGCGCTTACCTACCTGCCGTCCTGAACGTCGTCGACGCGCACGCAGGTGCCGGTCACGAAGTCGGATGACGGCGAAACCAGGAACAACAAAGTGCTATCGAGCTGCGCCGGGTTGCCGATTCGCGGCCGTGGAAATCCCTTCGTGATGTCACCCACGCGTTGCAACATGCCATCCATCATTTCAGACGAGAAAGCACCCGGCGCGATCGCATTGACATTGATATTGAATTTCGCCCATTCGACCGCCAGCGCTTCGCTCATGCGCACCACTGCGGACTTGCTGATCGAATAGAGCGCAGCCCCGTTGCCGCCATAAGAATAGGCCGACGACGACGCGATGTTGACAATGCGCCCGGGAAGCTTGGCTGCGATCAATCGCCGCGCGACCTCGCAGGACAGTACGTAGGGCGCTCGAACATTTGTGTCTAACACGCGGTCAATAAGGTCTATCGGCATTTTGGTCGCACGCTGCGCGTCTGGGATACCCGCATTGTTGACCAGGATTGTCACTGGACCGAGTTGGCGCTGTGCTTCGGCGACAACCTTGGTCAGCTGATCGGCATCCGTCACATCGAGCTGCAGCGGTATGGCCTTGCCGCCAGCCACGTTAATCTCCGATGCGATGCTCTCGAGTCTCTCGAGCCGGCGTGCAGTCAATGCCACCTGTGCGCCGCATCGCGCGAGCGTCTTGGCAAATCGCACACCAAGTCCTGACGATGCCCCGGTCACGAGCGCGGTCTGGCCCTTCAGATCAATAGAAAAATTCGGCAGTGGGAAATCCATGGCACTCACCTTTTTTAAGACATTGGGTTATCGGAATCGTCTGCAGTCGGACTTCAGTCAGCACTCGATAGCCTCGCCAGGGTAGCGTGAATGAACGAAGCACCATCGAGTAACAACCGCCGGGGGACACGTATCCGCGAACATCGTGATCGGGGACTATTGTCGAGTTGGGCGGAGAAGCTCCGTGCTAAATGCTGACATCGCTTTCATGCCGCTGTAGACTTCTCGCTCATTAGGTGAGGGAGACGGCGAGGACAATGAAAGTCCTCACCGCCATCTCTACGTTAAGCCTTACTTCGCTAGCCAGGCCGTAAAGCGCTGGCGGAGTTCATCGCCCTTCTCGCTCCAAAAGCTTGAGCCGATCCGCAAAGCATTACCCATATGGTTATTCGGAAGGTGAGGCTGAACCGCCGGATCGACGAGCGCTATCGTGTCCTTGTTGGTCGGACCATAAGCGGTATTGTTTACCACGCCGGCCTGCGCTTGAGGCGAACTGGCAAAGGCGATGAACTTGTAGGCGTTGTCCAACCGCGGCGTGCCCTTGGGAATTATCCAAGCATTCCCATTCAATACCGCGGCGTCCCACATGATCTCGAAGTGCTTGCCGGAGTTCTTGACCGCATCATAGACTCGGCCGTGCCAGGCGTCAGTCATGACGACCTGACCATCGGCCAAAAGCTGCATCGGCTGTGCGCCAGCCGTCCACCAGACTATGTCCTTTTTGATTGTGTCGAGCTTTTTGAAAGCGCGATCAATCCCCTCGGGCGTGTTGAGCACCTTGTAAACATCTTTGGAGGGCACGCCGTCGGCGATCAATGCCCACTCGACGGGGGCACTCTTATATAAACCCCTCTTACCGGGGAATTTCTTCAGATCGAAAAAATCGGCGATCGTTTTTGGGCCGTTCGGCAGCTTGTCTCTGTCATAGACAACGACCGTGGCAGAGTCGATGACCGGTACCCCACACTCCGTGTAGTCGCCCTCGAACTTGGTCCGGTCGAGGCCCAGCCTCTTCCAGTCGATGGTCTCGATAGTCCCCTCAGCACACAATTGCTGGATTTGCGATTCGCTGGCGTAGACCACGTCCCAACTCACGGTCTTGGTCTCGACCATGGCGCGGATCTTGGCGTTACTATAATCGTACTCGGCTTCGTTGATCTTGGTCCCGCTAGCCTTCGAGAATGGATCGAAAATGACCTTGCGCAGGACCTGCTGGAAGGACCCGCCCCCAGCCGTGATTGTGAGCTGGTCGTCTGCAAAGGCGGGCTTCGTTGCTGCGAACATGCCCGCTGTCAGGCCGATAACAGCCAGAGTGCTCACAATCGTCAGTGACGTTCTCATCGTCTACTCTCTCCCCTCTATGCCACCCCCCGAACGAAGGCAGCGCTGCCGAAGTCCAGTTGAGCCTGCTCAGGCAAAGCCCTGGTCGTTCCTTGTGGCGCAACGAGCGCCGACAATCCTCAGTTTTGCAGCCGATGGTTATTTCCGCATCAGGCTCGACTTGCATCGCTTAGGTCGATCTGGCCGACTAGGACAGCCATCCTTTGCCAGCCACTTAGGAGGAGCCCGAGATCGGTCCGCGCAACGCGGAATCTTCGGCTAGAGTCTGACGGACAATCGCGGAAGGCGTGGTTCCTCCTTAGAGACATGTTCATTCTCGTCAGTTTGCCGTGGCGTTATCTTTCGTAACAGGCGAGATTACGAGCTTGGGAACAATGCGGTGTTTTGTGGCCTGCTCATAGTCGAAGGCCATCGCAAGCAGGTTTGCTTCGTCCCAGAGCCGCCCAACTAAAATCAGACTGAAGGGCGAGCCGTTGGCATAAGCACCAGCCGGCACGGTTACGCCCGGGACACCTGTGATGTTAATCTCCGAAACCGTGGCTGCGCCGTAGTACTCCTCACTGACAAGCCGCGGAACGGGCTTCGTCATTTGGGGGAACACGAGGGCGTCCAGGTCTTTCTCCTTCATCACTTTGTTGAAGATGCGCAGGTACTTCTCCCGAAGCGCACGGAAGCCCGAGAGGTTCGGCGCCGTAGTGGGATCTAACATCGAGACCTTGAGTTCCGGAAGTGTACCGACATACCAAGCTAGGTATCCCTTCCCTTCGAACGGATTCTCCCCGGTCAGCTTGACGAGATCGAGGAACGCGTGAGCCGCAGCATTGGGGCCCAGACGGCGAAGGTACTGCTCGAGATCATAGGCGATCGACTCGGCCCCGCGCATATCAAACCCATCGCGTAGACGAGCCAGATCGGCGAAGCCCGATCCGGCGAACGGGTCCGAGACGGCCTTCGCACCGCGCGCCTCAAGTTCTGCGATAACACTCTGATAGAGCTGCTTGGTTTCCGCCGTGAGATCCTGATTGCGCCAACCAGGACCGTACAGGCCAATGCGCTTCCCTTTCAGAGCCGTTTCGTTCAGGGCGGTGGTATATCCGCCTTCCGGAATGTTTCCGAAGGAAGCGACGGTCTTCGGGTCTTCTGGCGTGTAGCCGGCAAGAGCATCGAGAACGATGGCTGCATCGCGGACGGTCTTTGCGTGAGGCCCGACGACATCACGAGTGCTTCCCGCAAGCGGAGCGACACCGGCATTGGGGACGAGACCGAAGGTCGGCTTCACGCCGACCAGGCTTTGAGCGGCAGCTGGATTCTGGATCGAGCCGCCGGTCTCCTCGGCAAGGCCGACCACGGCGAAGCTCGCCGAGACGGCCGTTGCCGTTCCGCTGCTGCTGGCACCCGGAGCCAGGTCGCGATTGACGGCGTTGTAGGTCGGACCATCCCAGCTTGTGTTCGCGCGGGTGTCATCATTACTAAAAGCCGGAATGTTCGTCTTGCCGAGTATGATGGCTCCCGCCGCTCTCAGGCGAGCAACCGCCGGCGCATCAGTGGCGGGGATGAGGTCGACACCTCCTGCTCGGCTACTCAGCTTTCCCCATCCGGCAGTGGATGGCAGCCCGGCGACGTCCATCGATTCCTTGATTGCGACTGGTACTCCCGCTAACGGGCCCAGCCTCTCTCCGGACGCCAAGCGCCTGTCGATCGCCTTAGCATCATCAAGCGCGGACGGGTTCATGGTGACGAATGCGTTGTATGATGGTTCGTAACGCGCGATCCGATCCAGGAATGCACGTGTCAGCTCTTCGGCAGTGAACTTTTTCGAGGCATAAGCCTGCTGAATGTCCGTGATTGAGAGCTCGAGGACACTGGGTTTGTCCTGAGCTGCTGCCGGTGCGATCGCCGCCATGGTGCTCGCGTATAGCGCGCTCGCAATCATCAGTGATGTTCTCATCGTCTACTCTCTCCCCGCTATGCCACCCCCTGGATGAGGGCAGCGCCGCCGAAG
>NZ_LBIX01000139.1:0-25600 GCF_028128655.1 Bradyrhizobium sp. CCBAU 45394
CGCCGCAACCGGAAAACAGACTCCCAATCAAGTGCTTGGAGGCTTGTTCACGGACAACTATGAGAGCTATGCGGGGACGTGGGTGATGACGGGTTGAGATAGGCGGCGTTCAAGGCAGGTGTCGAGCCTGCCCTAACCTCTCAAGGAGAGCGATACGCATGAACGAGAAGTCAGCCGTCTGCGGTTGACGATCCACTGCCAGAAATTCTGCGGAACGGAGCCCGTGAGCTGCTCGCCCGGGCCGTCGAGATCGAGCTGCAGGAGCTCGAGTTAGTAGCTGGCCGCCTCTGCGACTCGCCCGGTTGCGCCGAGAGCGCGAATTCGTAGTTGCCGTGTCGCCCGCAGTTCCCGACATGTGTCAGGCAGGAGGTGCAAATGCGACGGGTGATTGGCATCTGCCACACTCAACCAAAAACGCCTTGCACGTGAAAAGGCTATCTCTGATCATTCGTGGTTTGGTGCGCGATCACCACTTCTCGCAGCGCTGGGGCAGCTTGTGGTCTTGTCCTGTTGCTGGATGACATTTTCGCAGATAATCTGGTCTAGTTTCTCTCAGCCGACCACGATCCCTGCTCACTGAACGTAGGGTCAAATACTGACGCGGGTGCTGGGCGCGGCTCTGTGTTGGGATGTTGGAAACTCGATGTGACAATCAAACTTCAGACGGTAACGACAGACACACCCAAAAGCTGAAGGTTACTGCCGGCGACGACCTTGGAATCCCAGAGGAAGGCGGAACTTCTCATGGCATAGCCCATCTGTGAAGCGCAGCTTCATGGCAATCACGTTGCCTGGAGCATTGTCTACCAAAGAATGCTTTCCGGTCCGGATGGACCTGCAGCCCCCGAACAATCAAAAGCCTTGGAAGGGACGAGTGTCCCCGCAAGCACACGTGACACCGCATCGGACTCAGAGTCGGTGGTTTCTTTTCGCTCGCGGGTAACGAGCCTTCCGCTGACAAGCAGGGCGATCGGAGCGACCTTGACGCCCTTGCTGCCATCACCAGACCGCGCCGATCTTAGTCCAGGAGGCGCTCTCACCTCACCGGTGACGACAAAGGCGTCATGACTGGGCTTCACGACTTTGGATTTCGTAGACATTGCATTCTCCAAGTTGGTTGATGCCGCTGCAAGTTGTCCGCGCGCTACACTATCGCTCCTCACGGACACTTCAAACATCCGCCCTGTTGATGACTAGATCCTGAGATGCAGCAATTGTTTCGCGTCGATCAAACCATCTTCGCTGCTTGCAGAAGCGGAGATGGTTCACTACGAGCCAAACCCCACCGCGTGTCCGCTGCCAGACCGGAGCGATAAGGGCCTAGGCTGCAATCCGTACGGGGAGAGCGGAATAGCCGTGCACGAAGTTGGACGCAATTCGCTCGGGTTCGCCGACAACCTTGACCTCCAGTCCCGCATCCAGCATCTCTTCCCAGAGGACTCTCAACTGAAGTTCCGCAAGATGTCGACCAAGACAGCGATGGATGCCGAATCCGAAGGCGAGATGCTGCCGCACATTCTTGCGGTCGATGATGAAGCTGTTGGCGCTCTTAATGATCTCTTCGTCCCGGTTGCCGGAGATGTACCACATAACGACCTTGTCGCCCTTACTGATCTGTTTCCCGCCTACGATGCTATCGGTAGCGGCGGTGCGGCGCATATGTGCGATCGGCGTCTGGTATCGAATAATCTCGGACACGGCGCTCGAGACCAGCTTTGGATTGACGGTTAGTTTTCGCAGTTCGGAGGGGTACTGACTCATGAACAGGAGGCCGCCGGTAATCGAGTTGCGCGTGGTGTCATTCCCCCCAACGATCAGCAGAATCAGATTCCCGAGAAACTCACTCGGCTCCATATGGCGTGTGGCGGGCGAGTGCGCCATCAAGGAAATCAGGTCGAGGCGCGGCTCGGCATTGATGCGCTCGTTCCAAAGTCTGGTGAAATAGTCGAGGCACTCTGACAAGATTTTGCTTCGCTTGTCCCAGGTATCGATCGCATGGCCTGCTTTCGGAACTGCAACAGCTACGTCTGACCAATAGGTCAGGAGTCGCCGATCCTCAAATGGGAAGTCGAACAGCGTGGCGAGCATTTGCGTCGTCAACTCTATGGAGACCATGTCCACCCAATTGAAGGCATCATTGCGCGGCAGGCCGGCTAGAATCGCCCTGACCCGAGAGCGGATCAAGCTTTCGAGCTTCGTCAGGCTTTCCGGCTCGACTATCGGACTCACGGTATTGCGCTGTTCGGCGTGCTGGGGAGGCCCCATCTTGATGAAACTCTGGGTCCAGTGCTTGTCAGGCACGTCGACAATAGTGACACCTTGCTCTGACGAGAATGCTTTGTGGTTTGTGTCTACCGCTACTATATCCCGGTATTTCGTCAGGGACCAATATGGACCATGAGGGCTGTCTTGACAGTAGTGAACGGGATCTTCCCTTCGCAACCGCTCGAAGCAACCCCATATGCTGTCGTCTTGAAAGCGCTTGGCCTCGCTTACATCCAGATTGCTCAGCGGGATAATACAGTCGTCGTCAGCTCTATAATCTTCCAATCGCCTTTTCATGATCGTCTCTGTAGATTTTGCTCTTGAGAGCTTACGGATCCAGGATCGCGATTCACCGTTTCGAGCTGCCGTGGCGTGGGGCTGCGACCGGCCGCTCGACCAGACTATCTCAAAGTGCAGCTAGCTCCTCCCTACTATGTTGGGCAGTAAGGATCGAATTGACTTTCCAAGTCGATCTACTCAGCGGATCGGTGAGAGCTATCACCGCAGTTGGACGATGGTTCTACGCTGGAGGCAGCGTCGAGCCGAAATGCACAGTCATAAGTTCAGGCACGGCCGGAGTGGCGACTGCAGTCGAAATCACGCTATGCATAATCGTCTGGCTAGGACTGTTCAGGCAGATCTATCCAGACATCCGGAGGACCATTCAGGAGTGTATCCTGATCTGGAACGTAGATACTATCGAAGACCCTGAGACCATGCGCCATTGCCGCTCCAACAATTATAAAAGGAAGCTTGACCTGCTCCAGGTCTTCGAAGCTTTCAGCACCAACAATTCGAACAAAATCGAGTTTAAACTGTCGGAACTCAATTTGAGATGTAGCCGACGCTACTAGATCCTTGACGCTCGACGCTCCTTGGGCGATCTCTTTCCTCGAATGGTTGAGTGCCGTGAAGAGACACGACAGCTCATCAAGCTCGGAGCGGCTAAATTGCCTCAAGCGCGACGAAACTGGCACGCCGTTTTTGTATCTCACGGTCGGCACAAACCGTATCTCGCAATCGAGAAGGAGGTCTGCGACGGCGCGCTTCACCAGGATCGCCTGACCGATATCCTTGAGGCCGAAGTAGCTGCGAGTTGGTCGCGCATAACAGATCCAGCGGATTGCCCCGGTAACGGCTTCCTTCAAGTACTCCTCAGGCCCATCTAAACGCAAATGATAATCGCCTTGCGATACAAACGTTAGATAGCCAGGCGGGAACATTTCGGTATCGTTCGAGGAAATCACGGCAGTTGCTCCCGCACGTAGGGCAAGCCCAATATCATCGTCCAAATTGAAATCGTAGCTCCCACCTGGTTTGAGCTGGCTCTTGTTCGGGTAGACCGTGACAATCGCGACGTCATTCTCCGATGCCGCTCTCCTGATCAGTTCTGCGTGCCCAAGATGCAGGGCGCCTAGAGTGTGTACCGTCCCAATAGTCTGACCTGTTCTCGCCACCTCCCGGATGAAAGCTTTGCCTGCGGAAAGACATGCCAGATGCATTTTCTTACTCCAGTTTCTTCGAAAGCCGAAAGTGTGCTCTGATCGGTCGAATCGCAGAAGGTCCGCCCCGCGTGTCGTATTGACCGCGCACGTCAGCGAGCCCCCAAAGAGCTTTAACGCCCGCTCACAGCTCGGACTACCGCACCAACCTATTCTAAGCTCGCGGACACTGTAGCCCCTTCAATTTTGTGGTTTCCTAAGCCGTCAGGTTGACCCTTCTCGACCACGTCTGATCAACGATGAGAATTCGTCCAGATAGCTTGATGGCTCGCGCGGCTGATCACTATTCAAAGCGGCCTGCAGTCCCGGACATCGGTCTGCAAAAAACGGTGGCTCGAATGTCGTTATCTTAGCGCCCGAAAAGTCGACCTTTACGAAGCTGGCCTGGAATGGCGATATCCCACTCAGGTTCGCGTCGCGCAAGGACGATTGGTTCATGCGAACGTATGCGACGCGCGCTGCCTCCAGGTTGCTGTCGGCTATTCCGGCGGCGAGATATGCCTGAACGAGATTGGATCCTTCGAGATTTGCGTGATCCAATGCCATCGATTGCGGCGGATCACCGGTAATCATTGACCTGTAAAGGTAAGCCTGGGATAGGTCTGCATGCTCAAGATCGCAGTCGCGCACAAAGGCACAGCGACCACGAAAGCCCGTGAATTTGGCGGCTCGCATTGTGCTCTCTGTTATCGAAATGTTTTCGCCTGACGCCCGAGATAGGTCCACTCCATCGAGCTGACAGGAATGAATGGATGCACCGTTCAACACAGCACCGACGAGGTTCGCGTCGGACAAGCTTACGGACAGAAGCCGCGCCTCCGTCAAGTCTGCGTGCTCCAGCTCCGCACTTGAAAGATTTGACAAGTGAAGGTCAGCGAATGGAGCACAGAGGGCTCTCGCCGTAACGCGGCCGCTCACCTTTGAGAGCCTCAGATACGGAAGATGAGCGCCTTCCAGGACAAGACCGTCGACCGAGGTGGGACGCACGATCGATAAACAGTCCCCCTTTGACTGGAAGAACGAGCAAGCCGCCAGATGCGCCTTCGTGATCGTGACTTGGCTCAGCTTGGCAAAGCGAAAGGAGGCGGATGGAAGGAAGCATTCATTGATGGTCGAACCCTGTAATTCCGCGCCATCAAATACAGCATCGCTCGCGTCGCACTGGTAAACGAGGAGCCCGCTGAGCATCGCGTTGTCAAAGCGTGTCCTTTTCATGCTGCAACCGTGGAACAGACTGCCGGTTGCATCAATTACATTGCGCAGACTGGCGTCATCGAAGTTGCAAACCTGCGCTGCAATCGCGTGCATATACGCAAAATCGAGCTTGGTCCCGAGGAAACTTGCCCTCTCTAGCCCCGGACAGACAAGGTTCGCCCCAGAAAGGTCTGCCCGATCCAACTTTGCTCCATAGAGCTGCGCACGATTGAGGGTACAGCGTCGCAACGGGAAATCTGACAGGTCGTGACCGTTAAAGTTCTCGGAGGATAGCTGCAAACCAATCCCAGTCTTTCTGATCGCCTCCTCAGTTCGCCTGCCGACAGCGGCCACTGCGCGCAACCGATCAGCAGCTCGGCTCCAGTACCGAACAAACTCGCCATCTGATGAAAGGTTGTTTTTCGTCTCTGACCAGTGCTTTGCCCCTTCATTCGCGGTGCACTCGCTATCAGCGCCGATCGTTTGCGGCATGTCGACAATTCCGTATTACGTATTCGTCTGCGAAATGGCGACACGATGCGTCGAGAGGCGCCTATTGTGTCGGTGGCCTCCCGCAGCCGGCACGCTTGAGCACGTCAGCCGAATTCTAGTCATGCCCCCTCCCAGTGCCGCTCGCTGCGATTGTTGACCAAGCCCGGCAACGCTGACAAGGCAACGGTCGTCTGACAGTGAGATATGTCCAGAAGGCGCGATTTGTGTCGTCGGCTCATATAGGCAAATCCACATCGCTCTCCATCAAACCGAACGCGAACGTTTCAAGGTCTTGCTTATTTTTCAGAATGGCCCCACCGCTTGCGGGCGGAAAAATGATCGTTCATCTAGGGCTGCACTCAGCCCTTACTCGGTGTTACCCCATTTTCGATAGCAACGACCGTGCCAGCCGCATCAGTCGCAAGTAAGGGGCTGAATAGGCTTCATGAAATCGTAATTGACGCGAATGCTTTGAACCTGACAAAGACAGTCTCGTTGTCAGGGACCGCACCATGATCGCAAGGCTATCGCGCAGCGAAAATTCCGAGCTCGTTTGCAGGAGAGCAAGAGCCGCGAGTCCTTGCGGGCACGCAATCGAGGACTTGCAATTCGACACGTGCGGATCGCCGGCCTCACGGTTAGGGAGTGTTCGAACTCGGTTAGCCCAGCTCCGCGCGCTGGTCGGGTCCACCTAGGGGGGAAGGCGACCCTCAATGGAGGGATACCTTCCATCAGCTGGATGGCTGGATCATCCGAAGGCTCTTGTCGCGCCGCGCAAGCCGTGGCGGAACGCAGCCTGGAATGAATATCCGACCGCACGGCTGCACAGGAGTTCAAGCTGGTCAGGCTGGTCTCACTGATCCCTTCGCTTCAGCCGCAAGAGCCCGTTCCTGAAAGCTGGATGCGGGAAACTGCACGTCCAGTTTGTGCGGCGGACGGAGGCCAGCGCAAGAGCAATCAAGCGCGCCTCCTCCGACCCGACACTGTGGGAATTGGAGTTCTATGCCTGGCGCGGAAGCCGGTGAAATGAAAGACATGATCCGGGGTCGTCACATCCAGAGCAGGGGCTTTGGAATGCAGGTATCATCCCAACGACAATGGCTCCCTCTCTGTCTCGATCGAGGGCGGCGGCTCGCCATGGAGCTTGGACTCAAAGCCCCGCAGCCGCTGATAAATCGAAATCAGTTCGACAATGGTGCTCCATGAGTTGATAAGATACTGAAACGAGGTTCTGACCTGCGCGAACGCATTCAAAATCTGGTTCATCGCGCCAAGCGTAATCTTGCCCGCAATGATCGTGGGTGCGAGCAAGACATAGGGGAAAATGGTGTCGGTCTGCAGGTAAACGATGCGGCCTACGTTAAAGTACATGAAGTTCAGATAAAGCCGGAAATAGTTCCTGCGAATGTCGCCAAACAGCATGCTCAATCCCGGCGGGTCGGCGCGAGCGGGGTCGTCCTCGCCGAGCACTAGTTCCTTGCGATAGGCTGCTTCCACCCGCTGGTTGAAAAACTCGATTCTCGGCAAGCGGATTCCGATCAACGCGAGAACGCCGGTGCCGAGCACCGACCAGATCACTGCTGCAAACACCAGCGGATAGGGAATGGAACCGATCAGAGGTAGTTCTGTGATATTGCTGGATAGCCTCACCAAAACAGGCAGGAAAGCCAGGAGCGTGAGCAAGGCACTGATGAGGTTGACGCCGAGACCTTCCATGGTGCTCGCAAAGCGCATGGTGTCTTCCTGTACGCGTTGCGAGGCGCCTTCGATGGCGCGCAGCCGCGGCCAGCTTGCAACATAGAAATCGTTCATCGCCGTCCGCCAGCGGAAGATGTAGTGACTGACGAAGAAACGCGTCATCACACCGACCACGACCGCAACAAGAGCAATGCCGGCAAAAGTCGACAACTCGCTGTAGAACTGCTGCACCGTCACTTGCGCCGATTTCGAAAGCGCGGCCTGGACAAGATCATAGAAGGGCCCATACCAGCTGTTGATGGCGACGCTGACCTGGACCTGAAAGTAGGAGGTGAACAGTATCAGCGCGGAGCCAAGAATCGACCACCTCGCCCAGGGATGCGGCGCAACCAACATCCAGCCAGCCGCAAATATCGCCGAGCATGCGGCGAAATAGAGGTCGAACCAGAGAGCCGGCGCCGACGTGAACGTCGCCAACCCGACCGATCTTTGCGGCGCTTCGAATAGATTGCTGGCGAAGCCATGCCAGACCAGCATTGCCAGTGCGGTCCAAACGATCGCCGAGAGAAAGAACAGCTTGGGTCGGGGGAAGAACGAGACGAACATGGTTAGCACTGAGGTCCGAGCATCTGTGGCCTCTTGGACTACAGGAGACCGTCGGGCGTCGTCAACTTAATCGACCGCCGAGCTGAAGGAGGTACCTCTCAAAGGCTCGAGATTCGGCGATAGCGCTTGTCGTGGAGATCTCGCGCCGAGCCGCGAAGGCTCGCTCGCGCGAAGCACGACGGAAGTCGGCAGTGGCGGCTCCGGGATAGGGGATGCGGAAAAGGTTCGCGACCTAGCGTCGTCGCACTTCGAACAAGACAATCAGTCGCAATCAGATGCAAGTGGTTGTGACGGCTATTCCTGACGTCACAACATCGTAGGTCAGGTTTGCTGAAGTCGCCTCCTCGCGGGGGTCATCAAGCGAAATGATTCATCGAGCAGAGCCATTAGAAACCACAAGACGGCGCCGACATCTGCCGGCTGAACGACAGGTGCGGACATCGGCTGGCACGAACATCGCGCTGCGGTAAAAAGTCCCTGCAATCAGGGCAGCTGAGCTTACCCCTCGAAATACATGTTAGATGGCGCAATGGAGCGCCAGCTTGCGGCATTGAGTCCGGCTGAACGCGCCTCGGTATATCCGCCAATCCTCATCTAAAACCAACAGCAGCATTTTCGCGCCCGTCAGCTTCTCGAAAGCTGTCTTTGCAAAGAACTGGTCACCAACAGAGGGGAGGCGGATGAACATCGATCCACGGAAAGCCGCAGAGGCCTCGGTTTGACAGTCACCGCACCGGGTAAATCGTCAAGCAGTCGAACTGAGCGTATAAGCCAGCTCACCGGTGCGGCTGCCGGCCGATCAAGCAGACTTTGAAGTCCAGGTGCATGGTCTGCATTCCATTCACCAAACATCGGATCCTGCTGTCGCATCATCGAGTGCGCCGAATGAGGCGGTGCCGCAAACCAAGCACTATCCAGCCGCATCATTTGTCAGCGGCGCGCCCATCTTGCCGCAACGCAAACGGGCGCGACGCTTGAAGCGCTCAAGAACGAGACAGCCTTGGCCGAACAGCAATCAGCACGATGGGCGCCAGCAACCGCAACGGGGGACGAAAGTGTCGAGCGGGACCGCATTTTCGACAATGTAGCGGCATCGGGATATCTCAAGCTGCATCGTTTCCTGAACCAGGACGGCGATTGCGAACCAAGCACGGAAGCCAGCACATGTGCGATATCGCATGTCCGTAACACGGCGCGGGACCATTCTTCCATTGAAGATCCTCTGGAGCGACATTCCAGGGACGTGTGAGCCAGGCTGGATGGCCTATGTGTGGTAAGCCAACAGCTTCTCCATTCGTGTCGTTGGTCGAAGATCCCTCAAAACTCACGGTTTCGCGTGACCGCGGGGCGAGAGCGATCGCCAACAACGGAACACGCTGCATACCTACGCCGTACCGAAGTCCGCGGCCTGGACGCCCGACAACGACGCACTGAGCAGTATTGGCCTTGGAATGAATGTGGAGGATCAGGACAACATCGATGCGGATGTGGATTTGATGTGCTCGCTGGGCAGACCGTGAGACCGAGCGCTTGTTCCCGGGCGGCTCCCGAACGGCCAGCGAAGGGAATCTCTACAAGCGGCAGACTGGAGACTAATGATTAGACAACTGGCGACCGCACCGTTCTCGCATGTTCCTTGATGTTCACCAAGACGACCACCCTAAGGAACAGTCTTCCCAGCGGCGCCGCTTCACGAAGAACGACAATGACTTCGCGAATAAAGTTCAGATCAACCCATCCGTTGACCTGCCGCAAGGGACGAAGGCGCGCCCACATCCTAAGAGGTACCCGACGCTCTGGAGGACACCCTCGCACATTGTTCGCTCTTCCACCGCCCTCATTGGAGCGCTGCGGCCTCGCCCCGCATCGATCCGATCGCCACCGACACATTTGGCGGGAGGTTCGGATGAGCGACCCACTAAGGCGGAGCATCGATCCCTTCGGCAGCTCGACCTGCCATCGATCGCGCGATCAATCAAAAGAGCTCGGGTCCGACCGCATCAACGGATCAGGTCAATGGAGTATTGCTCAGCGCCAAGGCATGCCGTCGCACAACGGCCTATTCGCTACCTGGATGCGTTCCATCAAAACAATCGATTTTGCCGATCTTGCCTAAAAGCCCCATAGTCGATCGTGATCTATGGAGGCAGCATTCACGAATGTCCTGCGGCAATCGATTATTCTTTGAGTCCCTTGCCGGTCAAATCGGCTTGCGCGCTCGGGCGTCTGCATCCCAGAAGTTAGCTCCCGCGCGTCACATAGAAGCATCACGCGGCTCGCTGCCGTCTCCTTGCTGAATTGGCACGTATGAGGTCGATCGGACGACCGTGACGTCACGCCTTAAGTCCAAGCAAAGACAACTGCCTTCTCACACTGTCATCGGCGTTGGCTCGAGCTATGCCTTAATTGGACCGACGAAATGCTCATGACATTGTCGAGAGGGACGCGCCTTACGCGCAGGTCAATAGTCTGGTCCGGACTGTGTCGTCATCACTTCAAAATGCTGAGTTCGAGAGCATTGCTACAACCAGCAATCAAAGGCACTTGAATCTCACCTAGCGTCAGATTGTAGGATTTCAGACAGCCCCGCGACACAGAACCTGCTCGCGTGAACTCTTCCTAACAGGTAGCAAGAATTGCGAACGTCTCAAAAGCACGATGCTCCGCCGCTCCGCCCGGTCACGTTGCTGGACTGCTCCTCTCCAGGGCCAGCGTCCGACATCGCCTATGTGCAGATCGGACAACGCAGCGCCGATCCCCTCGGAAGCGAATCAAGATGCGGCGCGCGAGCAGAACGCTGGCGGTCGCTATCTTCCCTTTCCGGGCACACGCCAACTTCGAATTCGAGAACCGATCATTCTGGCGCTGCGCACGCCGTGAGACGAAACGGTGCCGGTGGAGCCACCTGGAACTATGCGCGACGGCAACAGCGTGCAGCGCGAAGCGGCCATCGTCCGCAGCTTTCGCTGGGCTGCGGCGTACAGGGGGACCTCTGGCGCGATGGAACTTCAGGACGGTTGACGCCTTGCGTGCAAACAATTGGCGGGGGCGAGGGTGTTCTTCAAGCCGAGGGGGGCATTGATCGTTTCTGTCGTGCGTCTCGGCCTGTGAAGCCATTGGCCAGATGCGTCGCGTGACGTGTCTTCGAATACGGAAAGGCTTGCATTGTCGTGACTTCACGACACGACGGCTCAACAGCCCAGCAAGACTGACCACGGACCAAGACGAATTGGGAAAGTTGCAAATGTCGATTTCGCTCACCTGTTCCGCCACAAATCCGATCGTCTCTCCCGCTTTGGTTTCGATTGCGCGGCCTGGCGCTATTTGCACTGCAGGTGTCGGCTCAGTGCATGCAAGAACGGCTGCGATCGGCCCACAGACGCGTCAGCGGGCTGCCGCGGCCTTCAGCCTTTTAAACAAAATCAGATCTCGTGCTGGCATGAGGGACATGTTGAGCGGCGTCGACGGCGTAAGCAGTCCGCGGCGGTCCGTGGTCCATCCGATGACGATCGACCCGCAGATATTGGTCGCCTGTCAACATGTTCCGCCCTATCGTTTCGGGCTGTTCAAATTCACGCCAACGCAACCGCCTCTCAGTTCCATCGAGCCCCATGGGCAATCGTGACGCGCTCAGGTCTTGGCGTGGATGGACGAGAGGCGATGAAATGCGAATTCTCCTGGTTGATCATCACGCGGAGTTTGCCCGCAACGCGAAGGAAGCGCTCTTGAATTGCGGCTTCGCCGTCGACGTGACACGCACGCTGGATGAGGCGGCGGCCGCGCTCGATTGCGCAAACTATCACATGATCCTGCTCGAATCGGCTTTGCCCGATGGAGACGGATTGGACTGGCTGAAGCAGTTGCGGCGCGAGGGACGGTCAATGCCGGCCATGATGATTAGCAGTCTCAATGATCTCAGCCGGCGGATTGCGATATTCAATGCAGGCGCGGATGATTTTCTGCCCAAGCCCATGTCTATCGACGAACTCATTGCTCGCATGCGAGCTATTTTGCGACGGTCAACGCAAATGACGGCGCCGGTGGTGACATTTGGGAATCTGCATTTCGATCCGATCGCGAGACAAGTCTCCGTCGGCGGTCGAATACTGAGAATTGCGCGCCGCGAAGTGTGCATTCTTGAACATCTGCTCAACCGCGCCGGCCGTACCGTGCCGCGCGCATCGCTCGAAGATAGCTTGTATGCATTTGACGACGAGGTCTCGACCAATGCGCTGGAAGTCGGGATTTATCGCTTACGCACGCATTTGAGCCAGGCGGGCGCAACGCTCAGGATCAAGACCGCGCGTGGTGTCGGTTACACCCTTGAACTCATTGGCGCAGCATCGGCTGCCTAGCCGATCGAACTTGAAAGCAACACTCCCTTGAACGTCGTTAACAATGACGCCGGCGCTGATGAGCCGTCGATGGTCGCCGGCGGCTCGCACTATGCCGCATTTCCCCGCCTCTGCTACGTCCTGTGCGCAGTCGCTCTGCTATTTCCGCAGGCTGTGACAGCTCAGACAAAGCGGGATGACAAAGGAGAACCGCCACGTGCGGCGCCTGGCAGCACCACCGGAACGCTCAACCTTACCTCCTCACAGGGCAAGACAGTTCATCTCACCGGACCGGCTGCAAGCATTTTTATTGCCGACCCGGCGATTGCGGATTATCAGGCGCCGTCGAACAACACGATTTTCGTGTTTGGGAAAAAGTCCGGACGGACCAGCCTGTTCGCCCTGAACGACAAAGGAGAGGCTCTCGCCGAGCTGCGTGTTGTCGTCACCCAACCGATCGAGGATCTGCGGGCCGCGCTGAAGGCCGAGGTCGGCGACTATCCGATTCAAGTCAGCTATACTCCGCGCGGCGCGATCCTTAGCGGCACGGCGCCCAATGCCGATGTCGTCGAGACCGCCAGGAAGGTCACGGAGCAGTTTCTTGGGGCGGGCGCGCTGGTTGTCAACAAGATCCAGGTCGCCGGCTCATTGCAGGTGAATCTCAGCGTACGGGTGGCAGAAGTCTCCCGCAGCGCTGTCAAGGATCTCAATATCAACTTCACCGCCTCGAGCCCAAACGGCGCGTTCCTTGTCACCGGCAAAGGCGGCGGGTCCGGCGCGGCCGGCGGCGGCGGCACGATCGGGATCGGGTTTAACGCCGGCAATACCAACCTGAGCGCTGTTCTCGACGCTCTCGCGAGCGAGCACCTCGCCTCAATCCTGGCTGAGCCGAATCTGACGGCGATGTCTGGCGAAGCCGCAAGCTTCCTCGCCGGCGGCGAATTCCCCATTCCGGTGATGCAGGATAACCGGCAGGTTTCAGTCCAATTTCGCCAATTCGGCGTGAGCCTCGAGTTCGTTCCGACGGTTCTCAGCAATAATCAGATCAATGTCCGTGTGAAGCCCGAAGTCAGCGAACTGTCGAGCGAAGGCGAAGTCAAAATCAACGGCATGGCGGTCCCTGCCCTCTCGACTCGGCGGGCGAGCACCGTGGTCGAGCTCGCCAGCGGTCAGAGCTTTGCAATCGGCGGCCTCATCAGGCGCAACTTCAACACTGATATCGGCGAGTTTCCCTGGCTCGGCGATGTGCCGATCCTGGGTGCGCTTTTTCGCTCCTCGTCGTTTCAAAAACGTGAAACCGAGCTGGTCATTATTGTCACGCCGTACATCGTGCGGCCCGGATCGAACCCGAACAAGATGAGTGCGCCAAGCGACCGCATCTCACCGCCCTCAGACGCGGGGCGGATTTTAACGAACACGGTGGCCCGGCCGCCGCGAGACCGCGATGCGCCTCGCGTCAGCGCACCAGGATTGACCGGCAGCGCCGGCTTTATTATCGAATGAGGATCGTCAAATGACTTTGCGACAATTGTGCCATTTGATTGGTCTTGCAGCAACATTAGGCGGATGCGCAAATACTGCTTCGGTCCATTACAGACCGGCTGAACAAGCGATTCAGGTGGAGCAGAACAGCAGTATCTTGTTTTTACGAAGCCTTCGTGGCCCCGAAACGCATCGGCTGCGGAGTTTCATTGCGACTGCCAGTCAGGGCCGGCGGGATGCACTCCATCTCGATGTCACCGGCTCCCCGCCCCTCATCGCGCAGGTGGCTCACGAGGCCCGGGCCATGGGTGTTGCCTCCTATAACATCCGCCTGTCCACTTCCCCGCTCGATCCGCCCGCCCGTTCCGGGGTGAGGATCGAGGCGATCACCTTCGAAGCCCATACTCCGCCCTGTCCGTCGCTTTCCATCGTCGGTCCTACTGTGAACGACAATTCGTTTGACCCGACGCTTGGTTGTTCGACCAGAAGCAATCTGGCAACCATGGTAAACGACCCGCTCGATTTGCTGGACAATCGATCAATCATGACGAGTCATGGCGATCGTGCCGCCATTCCTGTTGCCAGCTACGGGACCTTTGCCCCGCGCAGTAAGACTAACGGCGAAGATGGCGCGGGCAGGAAGGCAGAGTCGGAAGCCGCGGGGGGGGCAACAACAAGGGAGGTACAGCCGCTTCGATAGCGCGGGTTTGCTATCGCAGCCCCAGGTAAAGCCGATCTAGACCAGCCCGGCGGCATAGAGTGCTTTGGCGACTGATTCGAAATACTGCGAAGGAACCGGGTTGCCGAGCTTTGCTTTGCCGAGCAGCTGACGTGCCAGGACATCGTCATCCACAATGTTGAGGCGCAGCGCGCGCGCCTCGCCAAGCAGTATTGAAGCGGCGTCCCCCTCGCCACGGCAGACCAAGACCGGCACGCCGGTCTCGCCACGTACATAGCGCAGCCCGATCAACGTTGTCGGGCCCCTCAATATCAACGTGGCGCGATGGACGCCGAGTGGAGCCTCGTTCGCCGACTCTTGCCGGAGACGCCGGTGCTCACGTTTCACCTGCG
Source organism: Bradyrhizobium sp. CCBAU 45394 (assembly GCF_028128655.1). Taxonomy (NCBI): domain Bacteria; kingdom Pseudomonadati; phylum Pseudomonadota; class Alphaproteobacteria; order Hyphomicrobiales; family Nitrobacteraceae; genus Bradyrhizobium; species Bradyrhizobium sp. CCBAU 45394. Next base: position 14,645 of record NZ_LBIX01000139.1, read on the forward strand.
GATTGCCTTGCTGTTCCTTGTTCTCGCGCTTGGCCTCCGTTTCCGTCATGCGCATGTCCTGCATAAACAACCAGCGCTGGATTAGAAGGTCAGCCAATCCGCCGACCAGAAAAGCTCCAGCGGCAATCCCGGTCAGCAGTTTAACCTCGCTGAAGACGAAGCCAAAACAGCCCATGCCGCAGACCGGCAGGTATATCAGCGCCTTCCAACTTGCGAAAACGGTGAGAAAGAAGGTCGCACCAAGCAAGACGACTTTAACCAGCGTCTTGCCAAGTTCGATGGCTGAACGTTTCGACGCGATCCGTTTCAAGCCTTTGATGGGATCCAGTTTCTCGAGCTTCGGCTTGAGCGGCTCCGAAGCAAACATGAAACCGCCATTGGCCAGGACATTGGCCAGAAGAGCTGCTGTCACGGCAGCGGCGAGCAACGGCGCAACAGTTGCAATCGAAAGTTCTAGCAAGCCGCTGAGCGCTTGTGGCACCGCGCTGGTGAACGGCTGCTCTTGCAGTTTATCGACCAGTCGGACCGTTTCTTGCCATTTGTCCTCGATGGCACCCGCTCGCCACCACAGGCAGCCGAAACCGGCACAGGCGCTGACGCCGCTCACCAGATCGGAGCTGCGCGCGCTCTGCCCCTTCTTGCGCGCATCGCGCAGCTTCTTGGGCGTCGGAGGAAGCTTTTTCTCCTCACTCGTACCGCTCATTTCAGGAGCTTCTTCAGATAATCGAGCATGCTGTCCGAGTTCAAGATTTCAGCTTCCGCGTATTCCAGTAGATAGACGGTGTAGCTGACCATGATGATGCCAAAAGCGACATTCTTGATCATCGGGGAGAGATCATTCATCTTGAGCTGAGATGCGAAACGGCCGAGCATCATGACCGAGATATCGATCAGCAGCAGCAGGGCCAGCACCGGCCCTGCGACCAGCAGCGTCGTCAGCATGATATGATCGAGAAGGGCCAGACATTCCATTGCCCCTTGCGACGTCACTGCAGGCAGGAACTGATAAACGGGCCAGACCAGATAGCTGCCATAAAGGCTCTTCACCATCGTCTGGAGGCCGCCGACCAGAACGAAGATCGTAACCGCCGTAATGCCGAGAAAAAGCCCCGTTCCGGACGCTTGGCTGTGCGTCGCGGGATCCTCGCCCGCAATCTGGCTTGAAATTCCTCGTTGGGTATCGATGATGTCGCCGACTGCCTGGATACTCCATAGTGGAATACTGAGCAGGATGCCGAGCACAAGACCGACAAATACCTCCTTTAGGCCAAGCAGGGTGACACTGACCAGACGCGTGTTCGGGTCCAGTGCCTGCAGGCCGAGCTTCACCTGCGCGAGGCACGGCAGGCCGATCGCAATCGTCAGGCTTCCCCGAATCAGGCCGCTGATGCGCGGCCGGGTAAAGACGGGAAGCACTAGCATGATGCCCAGGGCGCGGGACGCGCTCAGAGCGGTTGCGGCGACGAGCTCGATCGCGCTCTGGACAACAGCTTGCGCATCTGTGGGTGACAGGCCAGCCATCCAAGCTCTGCTAGTATCTTGCGGTGAGTGCAGGAAATTCGCTGAAAATGCGCTCTGCTTGTTCGATGAGTGGAGCGCTGAGCACGGGAGAAAACGCGGCGAGCACGGCGACGACGACCAGAAGCTTGACCGTCAGCGGCAAGGTTTGATCCTGGAGCTGGGTTGCCGCCTGGATGAGGCCAATGATCAATCCTGAGATGAGAGCTGCGAGCAACGGCGGCAGAATCCAGATCATGAAAAGGACAAGCGATTGGCTCAAGTACGTGAGGATGCTGGCTTCGTTCATCGTCAACCTCCTGGCGTCGTGTAGCTTAACACCAGCCCGTGCATGAGCCGTGACCAGCCGTCGATAGTGACGAACAGAAAGAGCTTGAACGGGACAGATATCACCGTCGGAGAGACCATCGACATGCCCATGGCCATCAAGATCGTCGTGACGATCAGATCGATCGTGATAAAGGGAAGATAGAGAAGAAAGCCGATTTCGAAGCCACGCTTGAGCTCGGAAATCAGGAACGACGGCACAAGAATTACAAAATCATCTGCCGTGGCGCTGCCGCGCATCTCCTCCGACCAGACATGTTCGGTGGACGACAGGAAGAAGCGGCGCTGCTCTTCGTTGGTGAACTTCTTAAGATGGGCTCGCAGCGGCTCCTGCCCCTCCTTGGCGGCCGTCATCCAGTCGTCGAAGCTTTGGTAGCGAAGTTGGGGGTCGGTAAGGCGATTGTAGGTCTGCTCAAAGACCGGCGCGCTGATGAATACGGTCAGGATCAGTGCCGCTCCGTAAAGGACGATGTTCGGCGGTATCGATTGGGTCCCCAGCGCATTACGCACGAGGAAGAGAACAACCGAGACCTTGATGAAGGCGGTAGTTGTGACGACTGCAAAGGCCAGCAGGCCAAGGCCGACGGTTATCGCAAGAAGCGCAAGGATGCTGGGTTGAATCTCAGTCATTAAGCGCCAACCTGCCGCGTAACCTGACGGCCAGTTCCTCGCCGATCCGCACGATGTCGCCGCGGCCGATACGTTGGCCGTTGGCAAGGATATCGACCGGGCCGTCAAGCGGCCGGCCAATTTCGAACACGTGGCCTTCGTTGATGGTTCGCAAGGTTCCCAACGGCATCGGCCAGCGGCCACATTCGAATACGAGTGTGATCTCGAGACTGTCGATATCGGCCTCTGAGGGGGGCTGCTGCGTCTGGCTTTGTGTCATCACATCTTCACTTTTCAAGGGGTGGGATCGCAAGCGGAATGGTCCCCGCAGCACGAGCCTATCGCCGCCAATCTCTGCAGGAGCCCACAATCGGTCTGCCGTGAGAATGATCTGGCCTCTAGCGAGGGGAATTGCGTCCGGGAGCAGCGCGTCGCCTTGCCGTGCTTGGCGAACAACGCCGATCGTGACGCGGAGCGAACCGATATGGCCTGCAACGATGACCGGGAGGTCAGAAAGCAGCCTGGGCGTCTGTCGCGGCAATCGGCCAAGCAACTCGCCGAGGGCGCGGAACGCCGACGGAACCTGAACGTCAAGAGGCGAGAATAGAAGCAGGCGAGCCTTGCTGGCGAGCTGACCATAGACGACGTCAAATTCAAGATAAGGTCTCGCACTGGGCGCTTCATCAGTGCGAACAAGCTGCAGATTCCGCTGCGTCATTCTTTCCAGCGGAGCAAGCAAGGGTTCAAGCGCAAGTTCCAGGATCAGCGAACGCGCCGGCTCAGAAGGTAAGGTAAGGCCGTCCTGCACGGTCTCAATCAGCGCTTCGGCAAGCGGCCCGGGCAAGGACAGGATGAGGGTTTCACCGTCTGCTTCGAAGACGCAGTCGAGCATCGATGCCGGAGCCAGCTCCGCCTGCCAGACAAGCCGGCTTACAACGATCGATAGCGGCTTCTCGCCGAGACGGCTTTGCAGAGGTGTGCGCAAAGCTGCGATCTCATTGAGCCACGAGGCCACAGCGCGAGAGAGGGTCAGCGCCGGTATAAAGGGTGTGGGGCCACCCGATCTGTATGTCGCAGGCTCTACTTCCACATTGCAACACCCAGGCTCCAGTACAGGAAAATCGGCCATCATGTCGGCTCGCCTCCCATTTGCCCGGATGGGCTTCGCCGGTAGCGGAGCAGGACCTCATCATCGGCTTCGCTTTCAGCCGCGGCCTCGAAATGCGCATTGGTGATGCGCCGAACGTCGCGCTCGATCTCATGCCATTTCTGGCTCGCGGCCGAACGTTTGGTCCAAAGGCTGCGCGCCTCAACAGCCGCAGCCTCGGCCTGCTCTTGAGCAGCACGAGCCTTACCAAGGCTCCGCTGCGCCGCTGCGATCTCGTCTGTGAGCCGGCCGATGATGAGATGATGGCGACGCTCCAGTTCGGGGACTGAAATCGCATCGGCCGACAACATCTCCCGATAAAGCTCCGCTTCGACCGTTGCGCGCCGTCTTTCGGCATTTGCAAGATGCTCGCAAGCTTGTTCGACGGCTTGAACCGCAATGCGGCGCTTGGCTTCCATGTTGGACAACTCACGGAGGGCGCTCCGCTCCCGCATGTCCTTGACGAGTCGCAATTTCGACGCGTGAACGGGATTCAGGCGGTCAGACGTGATATCCATGCGATCGTCTCCTCAAAGCTGCATGCCTCGTCCTGACCCTGGCGCAAAAATGCTCGCAGATCCTCGATGGAGGCAATCGCCCGGTCGGTTAGCGGATCAGAGCCTTGCTTATATTCGCCGACCTTGATCAAGAACTCGGCCTCAGCGTAGCGCGAGAGCAGATCACGAAAGAAGGATGCCGCTTTACGATGCGGCACAGATACGATTGCATCCATGACGCGGCTTCGGCTCGACAGCACATCGATGGCCGGAAAATGCTCTCGAGAGGCCAGCGCGCGCGAGAGAATAATATGGCCATCGAGGATGCCTCGTGATTCTTCCGCAATTGGATCGCCCGTGCCGTCACCTTCGACAAGCACTGTATAGAACGCCGTAATGGAGCCATGCTCGCCCATGCCGGCGCGCTCCAACAAGCCAGGCAACAGCGCAAACACGGAGGGCGGAAAGCCGCGCCGGGTCGGCGGTTCTCCTGCGGCAAGGCCGATTTCACGCATGGCGCGGCTAAAGCGCGTCAAAGAATCCATCATCAGAACGACGCGCAGTCCCTGGTCACGGAAATATTCGGCGAGTGCCGTCGCCATATAAGCGCATTGCGCCCGCTCCATCGCCGAACGGTCAGAGGTCTCAACCACGACTACGGAACGGGCGAGGGCCTCTCCAAGCTGACGTTCGATGAATTCTCGCACCTCTCGTCCACGTTCGCCGATCAGCGCAACGACGGTGACGTCGGCCGACGCGCCTTTTACGATCTGCGACATCAGCGTCGACTTGCCGCAACCGGCATCACCATAGATTCCGATTCGCTGACCTTCTCCACACGTCAGAAGGCCATCGAGGACACGGACGCCGAGCGGAAAAGGCTGTTCGATGCCGCGCCGTTTCATCGGATTGGGTGCCTTACCCCGCAGAGGGCGGGCTTCCCCCGCCTTTATCGGACCTTTGCCATCGAGCGGACGCCCAAAGCTGTCGACCACTCGGCCGAGCAAATCGGGGCCGACCGCCACTTCCTGCATTCGTCCGGTTGTGATCACCTCCGCACGGTTGGACAGCCCGACCATGTCACCGATCGGTGTGAGTAACACCCCGTCGGGCAACAGGCCGATCACCTCGGCCTCGAGCGACCACCCGGTGCGGGGATCCTGCAACAGGCATAGTTCTCCAACGCGGGCCTCGGGCAAGACAGCATGCAGAAGCGTGCCGATTGCCCGCGTGATCCGACCGCGGACGGCGCGCGTATCGATATGCTTCGCAGAAGATCTCAAGGATGAGAGCGCGGCGTGGACAGTTCCTTCTCCGGCGGCGGCTTCATGGGTCGGTTGTTGCATGGTCACGATTCACCTCCGTGCGAAGGCAAACCTAACCCGAGCCGTAGGGCGCGGAGCTGCGCGCCAAGTCCGAGATCGACATTGCCAAACTCGCTCCACAAGACGCACTGGTCCGCCGTCAGCGCCGGATCGGGCTCAATCCTGACCTTGGGCCGCCCTTCCAGTCCGTCATAGCCCCTGAACTCACTTGCGAGCAGATCGGCCTTCAGAGGGGATACGTGAAGGCACACTTCCGTGTTCTTGTATTTCTGCTCAATGGCGTGACGAACGCCCCGCACCAGCATCTCGCCCGGATCAAACGCCCCAAGCAAATCGCGCACGATCTCAAGCACCAGCTGCGGCAATTCCCGCTCCAGAACAGCCTTTCGCTGCGCGAGTTCACAAGCAGCCTGCGCTATCAGTCGCGCCATCTCTCCTGCGCCTGCCTTTGCGCCCTCGGCGCGGCCCCGCGCTCGTTCCCGCTCATAAGCCTGGCGTGCCCAACCGCGAACCCGCTGCAGATGCCGCTCGGCAGCAGCCCGTGCCTCTACGGCATCGTGCCAGATCTTGAGCTCGGCTGCCGAGATCAACGGCCCGAGGGGCCGAATCTGTGGTGCCACGGGGAATTCTGGGGCATCGGCTGTCATGCCCTGGCGGCCTCCGTCCTCAAATGGGCCGTTACCAGGGAAAACAGCGGGCCGGCCGCGCTACGGTGTTCAGCACCCGGATTCTCCGCAGCGGTCCCAATCGGCAGGCGTAGAAGCACGCGGATACGGTCAAGTGATGAAGCCTTTTCGAGCCAGGCGCCGAGACAAGCATGCCCGTCGCATTCGATCTGTCGCGACAATTGCTCAGGATCGACAATGGGGGTCGTTGCGACCGCATTGGATAAATGCCGGACCCCGAAAGCATGCGCTTCAGCACCGATCATTTCGATTAATATCGACAGATCGTGCCGGGATACCAGCTTGAGGACGGAGCGTGCATGCCAGATGCTGCCCGCGAGCAGCGCAGCCCGACGCGGATCGTGCCCGAGCAGAGGGTCCTCGTTCCAGCCGGCGCCGCTCAGATCCACTTCGCTGCCAAGCAGCAGCTCGGCCAGTCTTGGCTGCAGCCTGGCACTCCGCTGTAGCCTGACCAATGCGGGAGGCGACAGCAGCGGATCAAGACGCTCAGCGAAACGGCTCGGATCGATCGAGGCCACGAGCTCGCGCAGCCGATCGGCAGCCAGCGTGAACGAACGATTGGGTTCGGTTGATGATATCGATGTCGACATGAGCGTCCTGACTATGTCGCATCAGAAATCATCTTTTTGCGGGCAGCCTGCACAGCGGGCGCACTCGAACGTGCACCGAAAATGGTCCATTTGCGCGATGATTGTCCGGGCCGACGAAGACGGGTGCCCAGCAACACGTAAGATACGATGCCGAATGCGGCGCCGGCGCCCCCCACACCGAGTGCAAGCAACGGCATTGAACCAGATTTGGCTGTTTGAGCCGCAGCGGCCGCCGGCCCGGCCGACTGCTCGAGCGTTGCCCGCTCAACCGGCACGAAGACGACCGCGACCTTGTCGTAGGACAAACCTTCAATGCTGTTTGCGACAAGCATCTTAATTTGCGGTAGCAGCGTAGATAGTTTCGCGCTGGAGCCATGTCGGATGAAAACCGACGCAGAGGACGGGGTCGCATCTTGGCGCAGCAAATCGTTCTTCGGAAGAACGACATGGACACGAGCTGAAAGGACGCCGTCTATATCGCTGATCGTGCGCGACAATTCTTCGCTTAGAGCATAAACATAACGGGCCCGCTCCTCGATCGGCGAGGCAACGAGGCCCGATCCTTTGAACACTTCGCCAAGATTCTTGAAGGATTGGCGCGGCAGCCCCTCGATATTGAGCAGGTCAATCGAATAGGCAAGCTGCTTTTCCTCAACCTGGATTGTACTGGTTCCGTCCTTAGCGACAACACGAACGGCATCAACACCCTTACCAAGGAGAAGCGCAAGCATCTCATTAGCCTCGCGCTCCTGAATTTTGGTGTAGAGATCAGCCTTGCAGCCGACCAGCGGAAGCAGAAGGGGCAGAGCAAAACACATGCGAAGTCGCCGCCACGATTGACGACCGCCGCCGCTACCCCTCTGCATCACGCCACTCATCAACCTCACTCAGCCTGCCGACAGCAGCTTGTTTAGCGACGAGCTGACGGCACTGGTACCCTTGGACACGAGCGAAACCTGAATGACGTCTCTGTAGACGTCCCGCAGATTGACCATCATCGAATCGAACTCCGCTCCAACCGGCTTAACCGTCGCATGTGCGCCGCCGTCGTCCGACTGCAAGAGCGGCTGGGTAGCCGGTCCAGGCTGCAGACCGCTCACAGCAGTCGGCACGCCTCCGACAGCCGGAGGAACGGCATGGCCATGGTACAGGCTGGAAAGGGTGTGAAGGACGCGGTCGCCCGGCGGACTTGCCAACGTGTTCGCGCGCTGGACCTCCGTTACCGGCGGAGCAACCACCGGCTTGTCCGCGACCGGGGAGGCAGCTGCTTGACTGGAAGCTGCTTGCGCGAGAGCCTGCTCAAAGTGCGCCTGCTCGCCAGGAGCTGCCGGCGAGCAGGCATTGGGAAGACAGCCAACTGCATTGGAAGAGATCGGCGTTGCGCCTAACATCATGGAAGGAGTCATTGTTCTCGCGTGATGTGACCAGGCGTTTTGACCGATAAGCGGATCAAGGTCATAGATTAGCGAGCTGACGAAAACCTGACGAAGATGCCGCTGATTGCGTCATCTAAAGATCACGTTTGACTTCCAAGTTGGAATGAAACTCCAGTGTTATTCTGAGTGGAAGGCGTCTGGGAATGCTCATGCGATCTAAGATGGTGCAAATTTTGAAGAGAGCTCTATATGTCGGGGTTTTCGTCTATCTCGGAATAATGCGGGCGTTTGGCGCATCACTTTCACTACCCTCGACCCCTTATAGCTACACCGTTCTCGATCAGGATCTTTCTGCGGCGCTTCAGGAGTTCGGCAACAATCTCAATATCAGGGTCAATGTCAGCGCCGAGGTAAGGGGCAGGATTCGCGGACGAATGCCGGACCTTCCGCCGCGAGAGTTCCTCGATCGTTTGACAGCCCTCTACAATCTTCAATGGTACTACGACGGGCTCGTCCTTTACGTCTCCGCTGCCCACGAGGCGCAAAGCCGGCTGATTGTGTTGAACCCGATCAGCTTCGATGCGTTCAAGACCGCGCTCGATGCGCTCAACATCTCCGATGAGCGCTTTATCGTGAAACCGGCTCCGGGAGAAGGCCTCGTCCTGGCTTCTGGCCCACCGCGCTTTGTTGCGCTGGTGGACCAGACCCTCAAGGGCCTTGTGGCGGAGGCGCAGGCCCGGCGGGATCCCGTCGCGGCCGAAAGGCCACAACGCGAGTCGGTTTTGATGTTGTTTCGCGGCTCCTCGAGCACGGTCGTTCGGGACGGACGACCGGAAGGTCATTATTCTTCCGACACTCCGCACCAGGATGGCGTCGTGCGCGAAGCCGGTCCAGGCCTGAAGTGACACTTGATGATGTGTCTCCGAGCGATTTGGCGAACTGGCCTTGGCTTAAATCCATCAGATCGTCCGCTTCTCGAAAGCTAAAGGTGCCTAGCATGAGCGCGCGATGTCTAGACGGCCAGCTCATGGAGACAGCCGCGGATGTATGCATTAGGCACGGGATGCTCGAGCGGAAGGTGCTTAGCGCCATCTTTAAACGTAGCGCGAGGCCTTAGCAATGCGAGCCTTCGAGCACGTGCTTCGGAGCTAGTACGGGGGAGATTTTGCATAGCTCGAAGTGCTCCATCATTTGAAAGGAGGAACGGGGTGGATTTCAATGCAGTCGGCTCGGCGACTACGAGCCCAGAGCCCGACACACCGCGACCGACGACGGACACCACCGGCTTTGAGCGGCAGCTCAGCAACACACAGGCTAGTGCTCCGCCAGATGGAGCTGCTCCTCCAGTGCTGCAGGGCGAGGCTTATTCGCCATATCTGGACGCTGGCCATCCCTATTCTCCATATCTGGATGCTGGGCAGCCCTATGCGCCATACCTGGATTTAGCGCTCCGCTATTTGCCAGACTTGGGTTGGCAGGATGATCTGTATACGCCCCCTGCGGCCGATGCCGAGCCAGAGCCGGAAAACCTCCCGCAACATCTCTCGCAGCAAACCATCGCTCAGGCCATCGAGGAACATCCTGGTTTCGATCAAGATCTGATATGGCAGAATGTGGAAGTCGACCCGTCGCATTCCGAGCAACCGCACGTGGAGGCATCGGAGGCAGAGCCATCGCATGCCGGACCATCGTGCGTCGCCCCATTGCGGCCTGAACCATCGCACGCCGGCCCCTCTCACGCCCCGCCATTGCAAGCGGGACCGCCTCAAGCTGGGCCTCCCGAAGCTGCACCGCCAGAGCTTTCCGAGTTCCGTATGCTGAACGGACATCTCGCCAAGGATTACTGGGTGTTCGCTGGTCAACCAGCCACAGGCGCTCAAATCGACATGCTGGAGCGCAGCGGAGTGAAGCCGAGCAAGCACGACCCAACGCAGGTTTTCACCATGCTCGGCGTGCCTCACACAGCCGAATGGAGAGAAGAGGGCTTCATTCGTCTCACACCGTCGCTAGACCCGACTCTTTGGCCCGAAGGTATGGAGGAAGACCGACCTGCAGACCCGGAAGATCCGCCCATTCACTAGCGGCTGTAGCCGAGCCACGGCAGGGTCATCTTCGAGGGCCGACAGAGCGACCTTGCCGACGAGCACCTGATGAAGGCGATCGGGCCGGCGGCTATTCCGCGGCCAAGCTCCTCTTTGAGGGACATTTCAGAATTGCAATGGTCACGGCAGCGTCCAATCAAAGGCCGACCGACCCGATTAAGCCAAAGTTCGATATGGATGAGATCATTGTTCATATGGACGCGCTAGAAACAAACGCGCTGGCGCTAAAGAGGACAAAGTCGGTATAGCGCGTCCAGCGACATCCCGCGGGATTCTAGAAGATCGCGGGACGGTCATGTCCTCGACGACAAAGGTAAGAGTGCGTTCTGAAATAGGATAGGCGCGTTCTGACCGCGCAGGTCCAACATTCGAACTGCTTGCCCCGCCTGCCGCTTGTCCTGCCCTGTTGGCAGACGTGAGCACCCACAATGCAAGGACGCGAGCGATTGATAGTATTGGCGTGACTGCAACGGCTCGCCCTCATGGGTCAACTATCACAGCTTCGGTAGGCTGGATTAATGTCACTGGTCGAGCTTTGCTCCGCAAGCATCAGCGGACTTCTGCGAAAGTACGAGCATTATCAGGATCGCGCTCCAACAAAACGCTGTTGCGGTCGTCCTGCATACGGCCGAAAGCCGCCCACCCCCTCTTCGCCATCCCAGCTGCCGCGGCTCGCCCCTTGGAGTACTCCGTAGCCCCGTGGGTCGGTCAAAATCCCCCGGGTATGGTCACTTGAAACTCCCCCACCTGATGATCGCCGTCAGCGCCGCTGAACAGCA
>NZ_LBIX01000140.1:0-30711 GCF_028128655.1 Bradyrhizobium sp. CCBAU 45394
CAAATGTGCGGAAGAACCCCTGATTGTCGCCGGAGTCTCACCTTGATCGCCGCCGTGCACCGATCCCACACAGCGCCGGGAGGAAACGCTTCGCCGCGATCTTGCGCGCTCCCGGAAAAGCATCGAGCGTCTCCTCACGGCCTATCAAGAGAGCCTTCTCTCACTTGAAGAGCTGCGCAGTCGCATGCCCGATTTGCGTAGCCGCGAACAGGCTTGCTTGTCGGCGCTGCAGGCGATCGAAGACCAATCGCAGGAGCAGGAGGTTTGTCTGCGTCTCGCCGAATCCGTGACTAGCTTCCTCGAGCGCCTCCGCTCGTCCGTCGGCGCGCTCGATATAATCGAACGCCAACGCGTGCTGCGCCTTCTCGTGAAGGAAGTCCTCGTTGGCGACGACAAGATCGTCATCCGCCACTCCATCCCCCTCCCACCCACCCCTCCCGGTGGAAAGGCGCCCGGCGCCGCCAATAGCTCCGTGACCGCTCCCCCACCGCAAAGTTATCTTTTGCGTTCAGGGAGCCACCACACCCCCTTGAGGCGTGCCTGTCGTCCTCGCCCGAACCGATCCATCGGGCATCTCGACCGGAGCCTTAAGCCACCGCTCAATGTAGAGCCGGATCCAGTCAGCTTTCGTGTGTCGATAGACCGCGCGCATCAAGAGTTCATGATCGATCGTGTCGAAAAAGCTCTTGATGTCGAGATCTACGACCCAGTCGTGCTGCCAGCACCGCTTACGCGCCTGCTCTATGGCCTGATGGGCCGATTTTCCGGGCCTGTAGCCGTAGGAGTCCGGATCAAATTCTCCATCCAACACCGGCTCCAGACACCGTTTGACCACCATTTGGGCGATACGGTCCGCGACCGTCGGTATGCCAAGAGGACTAACCCCACCGCCGGCCTTAGGAATCTCGACCCGCCGCACTGGTGGCGGGAAGTAACTTCCTGACGCCAACCGATTCCACAGCCGGTAGAGGTGGTTCTCAAGATCGCCGGCAAAGTCTCCGAGACTCTGGCCATCGACGCCCGCCGCCTTTCCCTTCTTCTTCACAAGCTTATAGGCTTCCCACACCATCCGCTTGGTGATAGGCAACGGTTTGCCGGAGTTCACCGTGCTCCTCCCGGTCTTCCCGGTTGGCGCAGTGACGCCGGCAGGATAACGCAACCCCTTTGCTCCACGGCCATTACAGCCGCTTCGTCACTATTACGGGTTGCTCCGCCCCTGACGCATTGCGTCAGGTTCCCACGTTCCGTGTTGAAGCCTGTGACGAGATCATGCCGCCTATGCACCGGCTGCCGCGTGGGCCGTAACCAGGCTCCGCCCACACTCCTCCGAGCGCTACTACCCCACGCCCGTTTTGACAGCGTCTTGAACCCATTTCGAGACGTCATCGGCGGTTCGCTTGCACTCATCTTCTTGTCACTTACCTGACGGTTTCATTCACCGCCTTTTTCCTCATCGCTCACCACCGCACCTTTTGAACGCGGCAGCATGAGGTGGTTTGAAGCCTGCCCCTGCAGGCCGGCTCCGGGAGGCCAAACTCCCATCTTCAATACAGCATCACCGGCGTCGCCGCCGGTGTTCGTGGCACACGGTAATAGGGGTTCTCGATCCAGCGGGCGCACAGCACCTCATCCGAGAGATTGTGCATGTGCTTCAGGATGAACAGGCCGGCGACAAGCCGCGTCGGCAGGCCAGGCTGCCCCGGACGTGTTTGGCACACCGAACCAAAGCGATCATCCAGAAACTTCCAGTCGATCAGCGCCGCCAACCGCACCAGCGGGTGGCCCATGTCGATGATCTGATCGAGGGCCGGAAGCACAGCTCTTTCTGGCGATCATCCCGCGGTTTGCTCATCGCCGTCCCCAATGCCGATGACCGCCGTCAGGGAATCACGAATCGCAAAGAACTTGTCCGGTTCCGGCTCCACGAACTCGACGCGACCAAACGCAAGCCCAACACCTCGACACGGAGGCCTCAATGCTCAGATACTAACATTGCGGTCTCATTCGACAGTCACCGATTTTGCGAGATTACGCGGCTGGTCCACGTCCGTGCCCCTTACGAGGGCGGTATGGTAAGCCAAGAGCTGAACCGGAATGGCATAGACCATCGGCGTAAAGCTTGCGACCATCTCAGGCAGCACAAGGGTCATGAGTGTGTCCACGGTCGCTTCCAAAGCACCCTTCGCATCGGTGATCAGGATGATCTTGCCGCCCCGAGCGGCAACTTCTTGCATGTTCGAGACGGTCTTTTCGAAGACCTTGTCGTAAGGCGCGATCACCACCACAGGCACGGTCTCATCGATCAGCGCGATCGGTCCGTGCTTGAGCTCGCCGGCGGCATAACCTTCTGCATGGATATAGGAAATTTCCTTCAGCTTGAGTGCGCCCTCCAACGCCAGGGGGGCCGACGTGCCCCGACCGAGATAGAGCACGCCCCTTGAGTCGGCGATATAATGCGCGAGCTTCTCGATCTGCGGCTCGATCAACAGCGCCGCAGCAATCAACCGCGGCACTTCGATAAGCTCACGCACGAGCTTCGATTCATCGATCTCAGAGAGATTACCGCGCTCTTTGCCTGCTGCGACGGCAAGCGCTGCCAATACCAACAGCTGGCAGATGAATGCCTTTGTGGAGGCGACGCCGATTTCTGGCCCCGCCAGCGTCAGCAGAACGGATTCGCTCTCACGTGCAATCGTCGAGGTCGGGACGTTGACCACAGATATCGTGTGCACGCCCTGGCCCCTGGCGTATCGCAACGCAGCTAGTGTGTCAGCGGTTTCGCCCGACTGCGAGATGACGATGGCGAGATCCCCCCGGCGCAGAGGCGCCTCCCGATAGCGGAACTCGGACGCTACATCGATCTCGACAGGCAAGCGCGCCAGCCGCTCAAACCAGTATTTGGCAATGTGCCCGGCATAGCTTGCAGTGCCGCACGCGATAATTGAGATGCGCTGAATGGATTTAAAGTCGAACGGCAATGTGAGCGGCAGGGCGACGCGCTTGGCCGCCATGTCGAGATAATGCGCCAATGTCTTGCCGGCCACTGTTGGCTGCTCGTGGATTTCCTTGGCCATGAAGTGGCGATAATTCGCTTTGTCCACAAGGAGTGACGATACGCCAGACTTTGATGTTTCCCGCTGGACGACGGAGCCGTCTGCGCTATAAATCACGCACGTCGTGCGCGTCAGCACGGCCCAGTCGCCGTCTTCAAGATAGGTAATGGTGTCGGTCAAAGGCGCGAGCGCGAGCGCGTCCGATCCTAGATACACTTCGCCGTTACCATGTCCGATCGCAAGGGGCGACCCTCTGCGCGCACCGATCAAAAGATCGTCGTGGTCCTTGAAAAGGAATGCCAGCGCGAAGGCACCGCGCAGGCGCGGCAGCGACGCTTGTACCGCATCCTGCGGCGAGTAGCCATTCTTGAGATAAGATTCGACGAGATGTGCCACCACCTCGGTGTCCGTCTCTGAGTCAAAATGGGCTCCATTCCGCTCCAGCTGGGTCCGCAGCTCGCTGAAATTCTCAATGATTCCGTTATGAACGACCGCTACATTTTCCGTCGCATGCGGATGAGCATTGCTCTCGGTCGGCTTTCCATGAGTCGCCCAGCGGGTGTGACCAATACCGGTACGACCCGACGGCGGATAATAGCGCAGCCGCTCCTCAAGGTTTCTCAGCTTACCTTCAGCGCGTCGCCGCTCGATACGGAGACCTTCGAGAGTCGCGAGGCCTGCGGAGTCGTAGCCACGATATTCCAATCGCTTGAGCGACGCGACCAACTGCTCACCGACCGGACCACGCCCCAAGATGCCAACAATGCCACACATATCGATCAACGCTGCCCAAGTTCAAGAAGCCCGACGTTCCTCCTCACAGGAACCCCGTTATGAAATTCGCTCGCCCGGTGGTAACAGGCGTCAAGTTCGGGATCTTTCGCGGCCGCCCGCATCGCCGCCGCATTCACAAGCGCGAGTCAGATTTCTTCGGCCACCATCACTTCGCCCGGCTACATTCCGCTTTTGGCTGCCGATCGAGTAAACTGTGATGCGGGCTGCGAATAGCGTGACCGCTTCGAGGAGAGCCAGATACGCAGATGCGCTTGCCCGGTGAAATACAATTCCGACACAAACAAACTCGCTCCGTTGCGACGACAGCTGTCGTCGTCGCAACAAGCCGCTGCGAGGATACATCGTGCAGATAGTCTGGCTCCATGGATTGAGGACATTCGAACAGATAGGCAGGTCACAGGTCAATTATGCTACGGTAAAACATCTTCTGGTTTGCTCACCATCACTGATGAGCCATTTCACGACTTGCAGCTCAAGTTTCCAAGAAAGTGAGCAGCGATACCGGCGAACCGGGCGGCAGTTGATGTGGGAGTCATTGAGTCCTTGCGTCTCACTGATAGACTCTTCGAGAGGCTCACGTTCGTCTGGGCCTTGGTTCATTGCAGATAGAAAGAAGACACGCTGCCCGTGGCTTCTACATCGTCTGCTGCCGATATATTTGCGCAGCCGCTCTAGCAAGAATTGTCCTATGTCACTGGAAACATTTTGCCGGCGCTGGTTTAAGATGGCTCATCATACTCGGACCGAGGCAAGTCACGCTCGTCGAGACTAAACGAT
The DNA here is from genome assembly GCF_028128655.1 of Bradyrhizobium sp. CCBAU 45394. Taxonomy (NCBI): domain Bacteria; kingdom Pseudomonadati; phylum Pseudomonadota; class Alphaproteobacteria; order Hyphomicrobiales; family Nitrobacteraceae; genus Bradyrhizobium; species Bradyrhizobium sp. CCBAU 45394. Next base: position 4,626 of record NZ_LBIX01000140.1, read on the forward strand.
TGGCGTCGGAGCTCTATTGTACGAACGTAAACTTTCGATATCGGAACGTTCGAGGATTTATACCAACGTTTGCTACTCTTTCTCATTTTGTCTTGCGTCGACCGTCCACTGCCGCGAGTTGATATTGGCAAAGGCACTGATCACCGTTGACGAGTCACCGCCAAGCCAGGGTGTTCTATTCGGAGATTAACGGTACGGGCGCTTTGTAGATTACGAAATGATGCGCAGGCTTGACGTGTGCTCGCCTGCATCGCGTGATGCCGACAAACGCATTGACGACCGCGGCCTCAGCTCGTCACTCTCCCAAGCCATGGCGAGAGCACGCGAATGCGTAGATGCGCTTGAGAATAGATAAGGAACACAGACCGTCGGCTTCTATCTCATTGGAAATATCGCCCGCGGGGGAAGCGCGCCCTGACGCTCGTAACTGCGTTTGCCATCCATCTCGCCTGCTTCGGATCATCGCGGATATCAGGCAGGTTGCGAGGGTTAGTTGACTTTCATGTTTGGAAGCTCAATGTGTTGGCTTCTCCAGTCTAATATAAATTAATGTATATAGTGTGCATTTCCTACATGATGTGTATGACTGGAGCTAATGATCGCTTTCCTCTAATTGCCGGTGGAGCGCGCTTGCGCATCTAGATTTATCGACAAACGGCTTCGCAATAGCATTTCACAGGTAGGCTTTCTTTCCGACGCAACTAAGAGAGACCATGGCGACTCAGGACTCAAAGCGGCGCGTTGCGCTGATCACCGGCGTCACCGGGCAGGACGGCGCATATCTCGCCGAGTATCTGCTAGGTCTCGGCTACACCGTGCACGGGATCAAGCGCCGGTCGTCCTCGTTCAACACAGCGCGCATCGATCATCTCTACCAGGATCCGCATGCCGGCAACCTGCCGTTTCTGATGCACTATGGTGACATGACGGATTCGACCAATCTGATTCGGCTGGTGCAGCAGATCCGGCCGACCGAGATCTACAACTTGGCCGCCCAGAGCCACGTCCACGTCAGTTTCGAGAGCCCGGAATATACCGCCAATGCCGACGCGATCGGTGTGCTGCGCCTTTTGGAAGCGATCCGCATCCTCGGCATGGAAAATGAGACGCGGTTCTACCAGGCCTCGACCTCGGAGCTTTACGGGCTGGTGCAAGAGGTGCCGCAGAAGGAAACCACGCCATTCTATCCGCGCTCGCCCTATGGCGTCGCCAAGCTTTATGGCTACTGGATCACAGTGAACTACCGTGAGGCCTATGGCATGTTCGCCAGCAACGGCATCCTGTTCAACCATGAGAGCCCGACCCGCGGCGAGACCTTCGTGACGCGCAAGATCACCCGCGCCGTCGCCCGCATCGAGGTCGGCCTCGAGAACACGCTCTATCTCGGCAATCTCGACGCCAAGCGCGACTGGGGCCATGCTCGCGATTATGTCGAGGGCATGCACAGGATCCTGCAGGTCGACGAGCCCGGCGACTTCGTGCTCGCGACCGGCGAGGCGCGGTCGGTCCGCGAGTTCGCCGAGCTGGCGTTTGCCGAGGTCGGGCGCAGCATCGAATGGCGCGGCAAGGGCGTCGAAGAGGTCGGTGTGGACAAGGCGTCCGGCAAGACACTGGTGCAGATCGATCCGACCTATTTGCGTCCGACCGAGGTTGATCTCCTGATCGGCGATGCAAGCAAGGCGCGCGCGAAGCTCGGCTGGGCTCCGAAGACGCCGCTCTCGCAACTGGTGAGGGAAATGGTCGCCAGCGATCTGGTCCAAGCCAGGCAGGGGGCGGCCAATGGCAAGCACGGCGTTTGAACTGAAGGGCAAGACGGTTTTCGTTGCCGGCCATCGCGGCATGGTCGGCGCGGCGCTGATGCGCCGGCTGGCACGCGAACAGGCCGACCTCTTGACGGTGTCGCGCAGCGAGCTCGACCTGCGCGACCAGGCCACGGTGAACGCCTGGTTTGCCGCGAAGCGGCCGCAAGCCGTGTTCCTCGCCGCCGCCAAGGTCGGCGGCATCGTCGCTAACAACACGCTGCGCGCCGAGTTTCTCCACGACAATCTGGCGATATCGAGCAACGTGATCCAGGCGGCGCATGCCAATGGATGCGAGAAGCTGATGTTCTTCGGCTCCTCCTGCATCTATCCGCGCCTGGCGCCGCAGCCGCTGCGAGAGGATTCGATGCTGACCGGCCCGCTGGAGCCGACCAACGAACCCTATGCCATCGCCAAGATCGCCGGCATCAAGATGGCCCAGGCCTATCGCAGCCAGTACGGCGCCGATTTCATCAGCGTGATGCCGACCAACCTCTACGGCCCCGGCGACAATTATCACCCTGAATACAGCCATGTCGTCGCCGGGCTAATCCGCCGCTTCCACGAGGCCAAAATTTCGGGCGCCGGCAAAGTCGTGGTGTGGGGTACCGGCACGCCGCGCCGCGAATTCCTCTATGTCGATGATCTCGCCGACGCCTGCATCCATCTGATGAAGACCTATTCCTCGCCGGAACTGGTCAATATCGGTACTGGCAAGGACATCAGCATCGCCGAGTTCGCACTCATGGTCGCGGCCGCCGTCGGTTTTCGCGGTGAAATCAGCTTCGACACGTCGCGCCCGGACGGCACGCCGCGCAAGCTGCTCGACGTGGGTCGGCTGTCCGGGCTCGGTTGGCGCGCCACGACCTCGCTGGAGGACGGGATTCAGCTGGCATACCGGGCGTATCGCGCTGACAGCGATGGAGGCACCAGAGTGATTCGCTTGTTCCCAGATAAGGGGCCGATCCTACGATCAATCGGCGGTGAACATCCGGCCTAGCGGACCCGCCGCTCACGTAACGATCAATCGTGATTCGCAGTTGACGAACGTTCATTGTCAACAACGCCCTCAGTTGGCCCCCAAGAAACCGAGTGACGCGGTGTATCCAAGCTCCGACGCAGCCAGCCGACTTGCAGGAAAAGGAAAATGATCATGATCGAGACGTGCTGCCATCAATTGAGGCTCATCGACTCTAAGTCTCAAACGCCGATGGACGATCATTAGCCGGAAGCGTGCCGGTGCCCCTTTCCTCTCGAGCAATGTTTTAGCGATGGTCTGTCATCATCATCCTCGCCGACAGCGTAACGATGGACATGAGCACGCCTAACATCCCGAACGCCAGGGGCAAGCCAAACATGTGTGCGATGAGCCCGATGCCGGCTGGCCCGACGAGTATACCCGTGTAGCCGCCTGTCGTGATGACCGCGATCGCTATGCCTGCTGGCATCACCTTCTGTTTGCCGGCGCGGCGACACAGTACGGGAACAACATTTGAAATACCCAATCCAATAAGCAGGAACCCCGCCATAGCAATCAACGCAACGGGCGCGGCCACCACAGCCAAGAAGCCTGTCACGATTGGCAGAGTCCCGAGCATCAATGTGGCACGGTCGCCGATTCGCGCCACCACGGCATCTCCGCTGAGACGCCCTGCGGTCATGGCGATTGAGAAGAGCATACAACCAATGCCCCCGTGCGCCTCCGCGAGAAGATCTCGTTCAACGAGAAGCAAAGCGCTCCAATCGAGCATTGCACCTTCGACAAGAAAGGTGATAGCCGCGAGCACAGCTATCAGCAACACACTGCGATGGGGCAAGACAAACAATGGTCCCTGCTGTCTCGAACCCGTCGCGAGCAACCTCGGCCAGGCCGACACAATCACGATCGTCATTAACGCCGAACAGACCAACGTCGAAAAAAGCGAGCCAAGCTGCAGCGAGAGGAACGAGGTCACGACAGCAGAGCCGGTGAATTCGCCAATGCTATACTGAGCGTGGAAGCCGGACATCAATGGACGGCCGGTGGCGCGCTCCGATTCAATCGCATGAATGTTCATGGCTACATCGATTGAGCCGATTGAAACGCCGAAAGCAAACAGCGTGGCGCCGAGCTTGACAGGTGTGTCGGCAATTGCAAGGCACGGCAGGATGATCGCGAGTCCAAGTCCACCCGCGAGGATAATGGGCTTGCTGCCATACCGGGCATTCGACACGCTGGTCATAAGCATCGCGATGACGGATCCCGTTCCGAGGCAGAGCAGCAGTAGACCAAGCATGCGGTCATCCAGCGCGAGCCGCTCCTTGGCGATTGGCACTAAAGGCGCCCAGGCCGCGAGGCCGAATCCGGCCACAAAAAATGTCAGCCGCGTCCCAAGCACGCCGGCAGACCAATTGGCAGATGGTATCACGGACGCTCCTGAAAGAACGGGCTCGCGAGCGCGGCGCCCCTCATCCTGCGTGCGTCACAAGCGGCGCGCGACTCGACGATGATGGCCTCAAGTTGACGTTCTTCATCACTGCAAATGCGATGCCGTCACAAATGCTGGACTACGTCACAGGGCGAGCGACAAGTAGGGGTGATGGTCGAGCCCGTGGGGGCGGTGTTTCGGCTAATCTTTCCCGGATGAGCTGGCCATACGAAGATGATAGCTTTTTGCTGGTTTGCGACAGCCGGAGGCGCAACGCTCAGTATGGGCTGTCGCAAAGCCTACAAAGCCAACGGCGCCCCACGCCTGTAGTTGGCGCTAACACGGCCGTAGGTTTTCCGACAGCTTTTGCAAAATCGGAAGCTCTCATCGCGAGTAACTGCGCCGACCCGCGAGATCAATACAACGAGGACCGCTATCACGCGCAAGCCGTCAATGTCGGCCCGATACTTTTGATATTCGATTGTCCCGGCTCAGGCGGCCAGAAGGTTCCCCATTGGTGTAGAAAACCAGCGCAAGGGGTACCGTGAGCGACGAAAGCCGTAGCCGATGGCTCCATTTACAAAGGCCGCAAAACACGTCGTTGCGGCCAGAAACCACATAGCAGGATCACACTCAGGCATTTCCTTAACTTTCCCACACCGGAGGGCGTCGGGTCACGCGTCGGGGGACCAGCGCGGCCATTGGTCATCTGGATTGCGGCAGATTCTTACCATTCGCATAGCAGCTCCGGCCGTCTTCGCAATGGCAGTGGTCAGCACAGGTTCAGGAGTTGCTCCTACTCTCGACTTCGGTCGTACAACAGAAGCTGTGCTGCCCTTCCCAATACCCGACTGCGATCACTCAGCAATACGTGTCAGCCTGTTCTTCGGTTTGTCGACAATGGTCGTGTCGAAGCCGTAAGTGCGTCGGTCATGGATACGGGGGCTCCTGACGACCGTCGCCCCACGGAATTGAACTCGTGTCGAATCCTAAGCGGTTCAGCGTCACCTTTTTCAGCTAGCAACGCAACGCGGTCGGACGGAAGCAAACAATTCTCCTTAAAGAGCACTTGGGATAAATGGCAAGGCCACCTTTTATCAGGCGAGCATCAGTTCCCTTCTTCCCCCGGCGAGGTCTAGAGCGTTCCGCCGCCGTGAATGTACGGTGCGATTCCTTGACAGAGCAGGCGCGGATCACCGATGACGTATTCTTCGCCGGGCACCTGATGGTTGCCAAGCTCTGCATCACGGGCTTGAAGATCTCGATGCGCAAGGGAGCTTGAAGCGGTCGCACGCTCCTTCGCTCACCACACTGAGCGAAATCTATTCTATCGTCATTGCTTGGCCATCTGGGCATCAGCAGCGCCAGTGAGGTCGAGCTCGGCGGCGATCGTCGCGCGGCCGGAGCTCGCATCGGCACGGTGATCGGACGCGATCGCGACATAGACCGCCGGCAGCACGAAGAGCGTGAACAGCGTGCCGACAGACATGCCAGCGACGAGCACGAGCCCGATCGAGAAGCGGCTCGCGGCGCCAGCTCCCGTTGCAGTCAACAAGGGTATGAAGCCCGTCACCATTGCCGCCGTGGTCATCAAGATTGGACGCAGTCGGACGCGCGCCGCCATCTCTATAGCCGAGCGACGGTCAAGTCTCTCCTTGAGCTGCAGCTCATTGGCGAACTGAACCATCAAGATGCCGTGTTTGGAGATCAACCCGACCAGTGTCAACAGTCCGACCTGGGTGTAGATGTTCATAGTCGCCCAGCCAAAGAATGGCGGGATCAAGGCACCGACGATTGCCATCGGCACGCTGATCATGATGATAAGGGGATCGCGCAGACTTTCGAACTGCGCCGCAAGCACCAAGAATATGATGATGAGTGCAAATGCAAAGGTAATCGCCAGTTGGTTACCCTCGTGCACATATTGGCGGGCGTCGGCGAGAAAGTCGTGGCTGAAGCCTGCGGGCAGTTTCTTTGCCTCGGCTTCCAGGAAGTCCACAGCCTGACCGATCGTGACGCCGGGCATCGGCACGGCCTGAAAGGTCGCGCAGTTGAGCTGATTGTAGTGGGTGAGCGCGTTCGGATCGGTCGCAGTCTCGGTGGAGACTACGGTAGACAGCGGGAGCATCGAGCCCGTCGCAGTCTTCACATAATAGCTCCCAATTGCTTGCGGGGCCAGGCGTTCCTCGCGCGGCACCTGCGGGATCACCTGGTAGGAGCGACCCTGCAAATTGAAGCGATTGACGTAGTTTCCGCCAAGTAAGGTGGCGAGCGCGTTACCGATGGTCTGCATGGTGATGCCAAGTTCGTTGGCCTTGGATCGATCAACCTTGATTCGTACTACCGGCTGGTTGAACTCGAGGTCGGAGTCGCTCACCATGAACAGACCGCTCTTGCGCGCGGCATCCTTCAGCTTCGACATCTGCTCGTAGACGGATTGGAAGCCAAGCGTCGAATTGATCACCATCTGCACTGGTAGGCCACCCGAGCCGCCCGGAAGCGGCGGCAAGCTAAAGGCAAACGCGTTAATGCCTTCGATTTTCGACAGCTCGGCTTGGACAAGGGACTTTAGCGCGGTCGATGATCGCTTGCGCTCGTCCCATGGCTTGAGCAACATGCCGGCCATGCCACTCTGCTGGCCGCTAAAGCCATTGAGCACGAAGCTCAAATCAGTCTCGGAAAACTTCTGGAACGCTTTTTCGAGCTTGGTGCCGTAATAGTCGAGGTAGTCGATATTGGCGTATTTCGGCGCCTTGGTTAGTGCGAATACGACACCTTGATCCTCCTCGGGCGCGAGTTCCTTGGAAGTATTCATATATAGAAAGCCGACGAGGCCCAACATGGTCAGCGCAAACAGCCCGGTAATCGGACAGTAGTCGAGCGAGCGGTCGAGCTTGCGGCCGTACCATCGTGTCAAGGCGCCGAACCCGCGGTTCACAAACCCTGCAAACCGCCCCCTCTCGGCGCGCTTCAGAAAGAGCGAGCACATCATTGGCGACAGCGTCAAAGCGATTACGCCCGACACGATCACCGCTCCCGCTAGCGTAAACGCGAACTCGCGGAACAACGCACCGGTGAGACCGCCGAGAAATCCGATTGGGGCATATACAGCAGCCAAGGTAATCGTCATGGAGACAACGGGGCCGACGATCTCGCGCGCGCCCCTTGTAGCAGCCTGGAGGGGCGGCGCCCCCTCTTCTAAATGGCGATGAATGTTCTCAACCACCACGATCGCGTCATCGACCACGAGACCGATCGCGAGAACCATCGCAAGGAGAGTCAGGAGATTGAATGAAAACCCCAGCACCAGCATCACGCTGCAGACACCAACGAGCGATAACGGAATAGCGACTACAGGAATGATGACCGACCGCAGCGAGGCCAGGAATAGGAAGATCACCGCCACCACGACCACAACGGCCTCAATGAGCGTCTTCTCCACTTCATCGATCGACGATTGAATGAATTTGGTGGAGTCGTAGGCCACTTTCATCTTCAGTGACGGCGGCAGGTTACGCTCCATTTCTGGAAACAGCGCCCGAACGCCTCGCACTATGCTTTGCGGATTGCCTTGCGGGCTTGCCTGAACGCCGATAAAGACCGCGTGCTCGCCGTTCATGGCGACGCTCATGTCTGTGGTCTGCGCGGCAAGCTCGACTATCGCAATGTCCTCCATGCGCACGAAGCCCCCGTCATTGGCTTTGACGATCATGCGCTTGAAGTCATCGACACTCCGCAGATCCGTGTTTGCAGTGACATCGGAAATGGTGAAATTGCCCTTGGTCTGGCCGGCCGCGGCCTGGAAGTTGTTAGCGGCGATTGCAGCCGAAACTTCAGCCGGCGACACGCCGTACCCTGCCATTCTCGCAGGATCGAGCCATAGCCGCATCGCAAAACTCTGACCGCCCAAGATGTCTGCCGCTGCGACGCCATCGACGGTTGACATAACGGGTTGCACGACGCGCGAGAGGTAGTCGGAGATCGCGCTGGCCGTCAATTCCTCGCTGGAGAAGGCGATATACATTACAGCGGTGATCTGACCGGTCGACTTAGTGACGACCGGATCGTTTGATTCCTTCGGGATCAAATATTTGACTGAGTTGACCTTGGAGAGCACCTCGGTGAGCGCCTCGTTGGGATCGAAATTCAGCTTGATGTAGACTTGGATCGTCGAGGTACCGAGCACCGATGAGGAACTGATGTAGTCGACGCCCTCGGCGGAAGCGACTGCCTGCTCCAGGGGAGTGGTGATGAACCCCTGGATCATGTCGGCGGAGGCGCCAGGATAGGAAGTCGTGATATTGACGACCGTATTAGATAGCTTGGGAAATTGCCGGATCGGCAGTACGGTGGCCGCGCGCAAGCCAATCAGCAGGATCAGGACACTGACGACGATAGACAATACCGGACGTTTGATGAAAAGCTCGGTAAATGCCATCGCGACTCGCATTTCAAGAGGGGGATGCAACTACGCCAGCAACTTGCGCTACGGCAGCGATCATCAATGCGGCGACTGCGCTAAAGCCCGTAGTATGAGGGGAGCGTTATCGGCCACTCTAAGGGCTCACACGTTCCTGAGCATAGCGTGCCCAATCCTCCGCTTCTCCATCTTCGTCGCTTGCATAAACGTTGGCTGAGCTGTTCTGATCGCTGATCGCGATCTCGAATAGTGGGTACCTTCTTAAGATAAAGCCCCTGTCTTTTTTGCGTGCAATCGGCCAAAGGTCCGGTTCAAGATGTTCGTCCTCACACCTGATTGGAACGCAACGACTTCTAGCAAGGTATCAGTTTAGGCTTCGCACCGACTCGTCGATCGAATGATCCAGGTTCGACATCGAAAGTACAAACGACCTGACGGGTCCTCAACTCTACAAAGGTAAGTCGGTAATATAGCATGGGCTGCAAAACACTATACCAAGGTTTGTCGAAACGGTCTCTGGTCGCAGCCGCGAGAAACTTGTGATGTTGCCAAATGCAAAGTTCTCGGTCCCACAATATTCCGCAAGCACCCCCTATCGCATCGCTAACTCTCTGAACAACGTCGGCTCGGGGTTCGCCCTTTGCTACCAGGTCGACACGTCTGTAAAAAGTTGCCTTGAGCACTTCTTCCAGCTCAATATGCTGCGTACGGTTTGACTACGCATTGCGCTACGGAGTTGGCGACGCCAGTATTACGTTGTCGATCAGCCGGGTCGAGCCGACGTAGGCTGCCGCACAAAGCGCCGCGGGGCGTCGCAGTGGACTATCGGCGGTGTTGAGCGTGTCACCGTCGACAAGTTCAAGATACTGCAGTCGGTCAACTGCCTCTAAATGCCCCTTGGCGATAGCAATCAGCCTTTCTACGTTGCGCTCTCCAGAGCGAAATTCATCGAGCGCGGCGGATAGCCCACGATTGATCGTAAGGGCCCGCTGACGTTCTTCCTTGCTGAGATACCGGTTGCGACTGCTCATCGCGAGCCCATCCTGTTCGCGAACGGTTGGTACGGTGACGATCTCGATGGGGAGATTGAGATCAACCGCCATGCGACGCACGACTGCACATTGCTGAAAATCCTTCTGGCCAAAAAACACGACGTCGGGCTGCACCATGTTGAACAACTTGCATACGACAGTCGCGACACCGCGAAAATGTCCAGGCCTGAATGCTCCGCACAGAGGTTTCGCTAGGTCGCCCGGTTCAATGAAAGTCTCGAAATGGCTCGGATAGACTTCCTGTGCATCCGGCGCAAAGAGGATCGCAACCCCGGCATCGCGGCACAGTCCCTCATCGCGCAAGAAGTCGCGCGGATAGGTGCTGAGATCCTCGTTTGGTCCGAACTGAGTGGGGTTGACGAAGATGCTGACGACCGTGACGTCGCATTGCCCCTGGCTCGCCGCGATCAGCGCCAAGTGGCCATCGTGGAGATAGCCCATTGTCGGCACGAATCCGACCCGTTGATCGGCACTGCGGGCTTTTGCGAGAGTGCGGCGAAGCTCAGCGACCGTCGCGATTGTTTGCATGTCGACCTTTACATCGGTTTGGGTTGGACGGCGCCCAGTTGGTAATTGCCTCGCCGACGCCTTCAGGAAGTCGATAGGACTCTTGCGGTCCCGGGAATGCACCACTGCGGACATCCGCGGCCCAGCGCGAAAGCGCATCATGCAACTGCTGGAAGCCTTCCGCATAGGCGCGAACGAATTTGGGGCGTTGACCTTCGGTCAGGCCCAGCACGTCGTGAAACACGAGCACCTGCCCCGAACAGTCCGGGCCGGCGCCGATTCCGATCGTCGGTATTGTCAAGGAGTCGGTTGCTCGAGCAGCAAGCTCGGCCGGAATGCCTTCCAACACCAAAGCGAAACAGCCGGCCTCCTGCAGACGGTGAGCATCATCGAGCAACCGCAGCGCTTCATCCGCTTTCCGGCCCTGCACCTTGAAGCCGCCCATGACATTGACGCTCTGGGGCATAAGGCCCAGATGACCCATCACCGGAATCTCGCAATCGACAAGGGCACGTACCATCTCGATACGCTTGCCGCCGCCCTCGAGTTTCACCGCGGCTGCGCCTCGCTGCAGGAATCCGCCGGCATTGCGTATGGTTTCCTCGACGCTGAGGTGGAAGCTAAGAAACGGCATAGCGGCGACGAGTAAAGCTCGAGGCTTGCTGCGTGCAACGGCTTCCAGATGATGGTTCATCATCGCCACGCTCACCGGTAGCGTGTTTTCAAATCCAAGGCAAACGTTACCGACACTATCACCGACGAGAATTATATCGACGGAAGGATCCGCGATACGCGCCAGAACCGCGTCGTAGGCAGTGGTCATGACGACACGCCGGCTCTCCTCTTTCCACTTCTGCAGCATGGGAATCGTGATGCGCTCAACCGGCTGCTCTAAAACGTGGCTCATTGGACCCCCATCGCGTCGACGACTTCAGTTCGATTATGCGGCGCGAAGTCGCCTGCTGCTTCCGAACTGACCGAGTATGTCAGGTGTTCAGTAATCTGGTTGCTGCGATCGAAAGGGCGACTCTTCGGCCTTAACTCAACAATTTTCTGCTCGTCCAAGAAGGACGAACTGCAAGCAATGAGTTGGTCGCCGACTTGGCAGATCCGCGCCGCAGCGCCGTTGAGGACACAGCAACGTGATCCGCGTACGCCGAGAATGACGTAAGTCGAGATTCGTGCCCCGGATTTCTTGTTCCAGGTCTCCACGAACTCCGTCGGTAGAATGCCCGCCTCGTGACAGCGACCTGGATCGAGGGTGACGGAACCGGGATAATAAAGATTGGTCTCTGTGACATGGATGCCGTGCAGCTTAGCAGAGAGCACTTTTCTCATTTGAAATATCGTTGAGCCTTTGCGCACCTGGTGCTTCCTAGGGAGCTTGGAAGAAAATTGTCAACCGGCGAAGATAAAAAGAAATCGACGCCTCGAAAATGGCCCGCGAACGGATGGAAATTCCTTTTGGTTGCGCGATCACCAGACGAAGACTTTCTCGGCCGGTGTGTTGGGTCATGCGGGCGTGGCCAATGACTTCGGCAGATTCGCGGACCGGCTGTGGCGATCGGCGACCGATCCGGCCTGCTTCTAGACCAGCTCATCGGCTGCATCGTTAACTCCAGCGTAGATTTCCTCGAGGTCCGCCGACGTGACACAATACGGCGGCATAACATAGATCGTATTGCCAAGCGGGCGCAGCAGCAGATCTCGATCTCTAAAAAACGCCTGCAGTCTCGGCCCGATATTGGCGAGGTACCCCTCGTCGCACACCTTCAGCTCGAGTGCTGTGATAGTACCAGTTTGACGGACGTTCCCGAAGCGCGCGTCCGCGCGAAATGGTTCGATTTTCTGTTTCTGCATTGCAGCGACTGAGGCCACACGCTCGTAGGTCTCATGGTTGCACCAGAGATCCAGGTTCGCCTTGGCAGCGGCGCACGCCACCGGATTTGCCGTGTAAGAACTGGAATGGAAGAAGGTGCGGGTTCGGTCTTTCGAATAGTGTGCGTCGAAAATCTCCGCGCGGCAGAGCGTCACCGCAAGCGGAAGAGAGCCACCCGTGAGGCCCTTGGAATAGCAGGCAATGTCGGGCGTGACACCAGCCTGCTCGCAAGCGAATAATGTTCCAGTGCGCCCCCAGCCAGTCATGACCTCGTCGGCAATGAACAGGACGCCTGAGGCCTCACAGATCCGTTTCATTTCATTTAGGACCCAAGCAGGATACATAAGCATCCCGCCAGCCCCCAGGATCAGGGGCTCGACGATGAAGGCAGCCGGGTTTTCGTTGCGACACGCGACCTCGAGCGCGTCGAGCGTCGCCTGTTCATGACCCAGCGCCGGGAACGGCACTGAGGTAACCTCGAAAAGCAGAGGTTCGTAGGCCGCATTGAACACACCACGCGCGCCGACCGACATCGTCCCCACCGTGTCGCCATGATAGGAATGCTGCATCACGACGATACGCGAGCGCGACCCGCCTATGTTGCGCCAATAGCCGAGCGCCAATTTCAGCGCGACCTCCACGCTGGTCGAGCCGCTGTCGGAGAAGAAAACGTAGTCGAGGCCACGGGGCGCAAGCTTCAGAAGCAGGGATGCCACCTCTTCGGCGGGTTCATGAGTGTGGCCCGCGAAGATGATCTGGTTGAGCTTTTCCGCCTGCTTTTGAATGGCGCTCACGATGTAAGGATGGCAATGGCCATGGGTTACTACCCACCAAGACGCGATCGCGTCGATGATGCGACGGTCATCCGCGGTGTAAAGATATGCGCCCTGGCCGCGCAAAACCTTTATCATCTCGCCTTGCAGCGCATGTTGGGTAAACGGATGCCAGATCCGCGACTTTGCTTTGCACATTATGAATCGAAATCACCACCATGGAACGAGACCTTAAAGGCCGCGCGAAGCGCGTCGGCCGTGAGTGGAACAAGGCACGGCAGCCGGCCCAGCTTCCGCACTTGTCCGATCCTGCAAATGGTGCTCTCGGTGTCGACGTTCTCTTCGCCGATGAACGCGATACCGCGAATTTCAATGTTGCGATTGTGCAAGGCCTCGAGCGAAAGCAGCGAATGATTGATGGTACCGAGGGCAGTGCGCGCGCAGAGAATGACTGGCAGCCGCCATCGTGCAAAGACGTCGATGTAGAGTTCGTTGCGATTGAGCGGTACCATCAGCCCGCCCGCCCCCTCGATCACGAGCGGGCGATCCCCGGTGTCCGGTACATCGAGTGAGGTGGCGTCGATATGAAGGCGATCGAGTTCTGCTGCGAGATGTGGTGACGCTGGCGTCTCAAGACGATACCGCTCTGGCACAATCCGATCGTCTGGAAGTTCAGCCAGTCGTTTAACGACCTGGGAATCGATCTCCCCTCGAAGACCAGCCTGGACAGGTTTCCAATAATAGGCATCAAGAAAATCGACGACTCCTGCGGAAAAGATCGTCTTGCCGACCTCAGTGTCGGTGCCGGTGACTACGAATCGCCGAGCCATCTTGCCTTGCTTCCGGTTTCTTCCATCAAAGCATCGAGCAACGCACGCACATCATCCTCTCGGACATTCAGCGTCAGGGAGATTCGCAGCCGATCTGTGCCCGCCGGCACAGTCGGTGGTCGGATTCCCCGAACGTCGAATCCGCGAGCCTGCAGCATCGATGCCAGTTTCATGGCGCGCGCGTTGTCGCCGTGAAGGCGACCAAGCTGGCCAGGCGTTGTTGCCGTTCCGGCTCCTCCTTCAAGATTGATAGCGCCTCCTGCACGGCAACAGCCAGCAAAGGGGACGCGGCGGTTGCAAAAATGAATGGACGGCAACGGTTGACCATGAAGTCGCGCAGCACCCGGCTCGCGGTGACGAGGGCACCGGCGGCGCCCAACGCCTTGCCGCACGTATGAACGACCACCAGGTTCTCGCGCCCTTCGTAGGGGGCGGTCAGCCCCTTTCCCTGCTCACTATACACGCCAGTGGCATGAGCTTCGTCTACCAAAAGGAACGCATCATGCCTGTCGGCGATTGCGACAAGCTCCTTGAGCGGCGCGAAATCGCCGTCCATGCTGTACAGACTTTCAGCCACGATCCAGACGCGGCCCGTCCCGCCTTTCACTCGCCAGTCGCGGATTGTGTTTTCGACCGACGTCGGGGCGTTGTGAGCGATTTCGCGAAACTCGGCTCGTCCGGACCGTGCGCCTTCGTGAATGCTCGCGTGCACGAGAGAATCGAGTACCAGCAGATCGCCCCGTTGAGGCAACAGGATCGCAAAATTCGCCACATATCCGCCGCTGAAAAACAGCGCCGTCTCGGCTCCGAAAATGTGCGCGGCCTCCAGTTCGAGACGTTCGTGCTCGTCGCAATTTCCGCGCAGGAGGCGTGACCCGCCGGCCCCGATTGGAGTGCCGGCTTCCAGCGCTGCCGCCATAGCCTTCTTCATGCGCGGTGCACTCGCCGGCGCGAGATAGTCGTTCGATCCAAGATCAATGCCCGAACGCGGCGCTAGGCGCCGCAGCCCGTCCTGCTCGTTCAGGGCCCGCAAGGCGGCGTGATAAGTGGCCACCTTGCCCGCGCGTGTTGAAGTCATCAATCAATCCCGCGTGTAGTAGGGATGCTTGCGTAAATCATTTAGGCAGCCGCTATCGCGAAGCCCCGCTTCTTCCTGACATTCTTCTAGGGTTTCTCAAGGGCGGCGGACGCCCCTTTGGGCGTCAATTACTGTGAACGCTATCGTTGGCCGGCGCAGATTGCCTGTTGACCGGCTGCGCCTGGTCGAGGCTGGATTTGATGCCGAGCCGCTCGAGCAACTCCATGTCGCGCTCGCGCTGCGAGTTGCGCGTGGTTAGAAGCGCCTCGCCGATAAAGATCGAGTTAGCGCCGGCGAGAAAGCACAGCGCCTGCAATTCGTCGGTCATGTATTGCCGCCCGGCGGACAGCCGCACCACGCTTTGTGGCATCAGGATGCGTGCGACCGCGACGAGACGCGCGAGGGAGATTGGATCGGGGCGTTCCGCGGTTTCCATGACCGGCACGCCCTTGACCTCGTTCCAGAGGTTGATTGGCACGCTATCCGGATGGCTCGGAAGATTTGCGAGCAGCACCAGCATGGCGATCCGGTCCACGACGCGCTCCCCCATGCCGATGATGCCGCCGCTGCAGACCTTGATGCCCGCCGCGCGCACCTCAGTGAGCGTGTCGATACGATCCTGCAAGATCCGCGTGGCGATGATCTGGCCATAGAATTCGGGCGAGGTATCGACGTTGTGGTTGTAGAAGTCGAGGCCGGCCTCACGCAAACGCTGCGCCTGAGGAGCGGTCACCATTCCGAGCGTCACGCAGGTTTCCAGTCCGAGACCCTTCACCGCGCTGACCATCTCGCAGACATGGCCTAGGTCCCGGTCCTTCGGACTGCGCCACGCAGCCGCCATACAGAACCGCGCCGCGCCGGCCGCTTTCGCACGCTCGGCGGCCGCGATCACATCCACCTTGTCCATCAGCCGCGTCGCTTTCAGCCCCGTGTCATAATGCGCGCTCTGCGAGCAATAACCGCAATCCTCTGGGCAGCCGCCAGTCTTGAGGCTGAGAAGGCTCGCGGTCTCCAAATGATTGGGATCAAATCGGCGGCGGTGAACGGCCTGGGCGCGGAACATCAGGTCGGAGAACGGCGCGTTGTAGAGCGTCGTCGCCTCTCCAACAGTCCAGTCGTGGCGAACGGGTTCGATGTCGCAGCCATCCTCCGATTTTGTTTTCGCGCTTGGGACTATCCGAGCCACGAGGCCTCCTTCGAACTATAGATAATCCTTATGATTATCTATCATATTCCATCTCGAGGTATGTTAACTGACGTCTGGCCGCCACGCACGATGTTTTGTAGTAGATAATCTATGATGACTTTGGGCGACAACGCGACAACTGCGCAACGCATTGCGCATTCGATCGCGCACCGCATTATCAGCGGCGCGCTACAACCAGACGCACCGCTGCGGCAGGACCATATCGCGCGCGAATTCAACTCGAGCCACGTCCCCGTGCGGGAAGCTTTTCGGCAACTGGAGGCACAACATCTCGTTGTTGCCGCCCCCCGCCGCGGCGTGCGCGTTGCATCGCTCGACGCGAAGTCGGTGAAGGAGATCGCCGAGATGCGCGCCGCGTTGGAAGTGATCGCGCTGCGGAATGCCTCGCCGAAACTTACGTCGGCTCATCTGGCGCGGATTGAGCTCGCCCTGATCGAAGCAGACAATGCGGACACAATTCAGGAATTCGAGATCGCGAATCGCGCATTTCATCACGCCCTTGTGGCGCCCTGCGCAATGCCTCGATTGCTCGCCTGCCTCGATGGGCTGCAACTCGCAAACTCGCGACTGGTGTTCGCGATGGCGCGCAGTGCCGGATGGTGCCCGCGCTCCAATCAGGATCACCGCTTGATTCTGCAAGCATTACGATCGCGCAATATCGATCAAGCCTGCGATCTGCTTGCGCGTCACATTCAAACCATTGAGCGCCTCGTCCTCCCGGCGTCATTATGAGGGACAACAATGCAATCGCAACCATGCGGCGTCCGTCGCTGGCACGATACCAAGATTGCCCTGCGATCAGCCTTCATCTCACACGAGCCAGAGCCAGCTATGATTCGCCACATCGTCCTATTCACAGCCAAAACAAGACCACATCGTCGAATCGCCGACGGACTCTCGGTTCTTACCGCCGTCCCACATGCACGACGGCTCGAGATCGCGCGCAACCGCAAAGGCCGATCAGCTCGGTAATGACATCGACTCGTTGCTTACGATGAATTCGAGAATGATTCTGAGATCGCCGCCCATAAGGGTGCACGATCGCTACAAAGAATCGATCGAACGGGTACGACCACTGCGAGAGCTTCGATTCGCGGCCTTGGCGGATGTCGGCTCGTAAGCCTGATGCACGTCCCCGAATTGCCCTGGATCGAGCCGGTCGCGGCGATGCGACGTCTCGCACATCAACCCGTCGACAGCGCAGCAAACACGAATTACTTGGACGGTTGTCATATCTGGCCTGCGATCCGTTCAGCAGCTACGAGGGCAAGACGATTGTACTGACTGGTATAAGCCATCCGGTGGAGCTCCGTCAGTTCCTCCAAGGGTCCGCGCACCGGCGAAAGACATCAATCTCCTCTAAGATCCGCAGCGAAGGCGCGCTGCGCTTCGCTTGTTCGAACGCCTGTCTCATGGAAACAGTCGTCTGATGGCGAAGGGGCCTCCGAGTTCGCTCAGGTCAATCCTGAAGGCTAGTCTCTCGAGATGGCGACGGGCGCGTCGACCACGAGGATCTTGCCGTATCCAGGCTGTCCATGAGCAAGATGCCGTTTGGAAGCTGTAACTGGAGCGCATGGTATCGTTCCGGATCCGCGCGGCTCGATCACGAACTGGACCGCCAAGTAAGGCGAAAGCTTCGGGTGCCACGGATTCGACGACGCTGAGACGCCAAGCGCCTGTAGGAGAAGCGACCGAAACCCACGGAATCGCGGCTCGGACGAAGCCCGTGTCCAAAGATTGAATTTGCAACCTAAGTGAGCAAGATCTGCGCGGCTAAAGCTGCGTGATCTCCTCCGGTTCCGCCGGCTTCATGCGGAAGGCGGGACACTGAAGAACAGAAAGAAAATCGAGTGGAAACTGATCACCGACCTGCCCGGTCAGTCACGCAAGGACGCCGTTGAGAAGCTCGAATGGTATGCGCTGAGGTGGAAAATCGAGGTGTTCCACAAGATTCTCAAATCGGGCTGCGAGGAAGCGAAGAAGCTCTCCGGGAACGACCGAAACTGGCAGTTTTCAGCATATTGACTTGGGTTTATCTCGACGACTGCCAACGGAGAGCCTTCATGTACATATCACCCCACTTTCGAGACGACGACCCCGAGAACATTTGAGCGACAATCCGCTGCTCAGATGGGCCACTTGAAGGCGAACACGACGCGCTGTAATCCGCAATGGCACGGCCTCGATCGGAGAAGCTCCTGCGATCTGGCGCAGAGGCTTATGTGACGCCATCCTAGTATCCAGCAAGCGACAAGCTGAACATGTGGTGCCGACATGGAACTACATCGCGGTTCACGCCAATAGGCCGATTGAGTTCTTCGAGGATCCCAATCGCCTGCTCGAGATCGTGACGCGTCTGACGAATATCCATGAGACGTGACGCGCGACGCCTTGGGCCGTCAGCGATGCTCCCGCGGATTTCATCGCCGCTCAGTTGCGTGAAATCGTCGGCGCGCGCATCCCGATCACCATGGTCGAAGGCAAGCGCAAGATGAGCCAAAACCGCCCCGCGCCTGATCGCATTGGTATCGCCAAGGGCCTAGCGGCGAGCAAACTGGCGCGGGACCAAGGAAGTTGCAGCTCTTATCTTGGTTCAGGACTGAGACGACAATGTGCATGCCCCGCCAACCGCGACGCTCGACAGAGTGCGATCTTACATCTACAGCTCTCACAGGCTCCAGCGGGCGGGCCATCAATTACCTCGCGAAATTCACTTACGGAACGATCAGCTCCAAACTTACGCACTGTGTAGACGCTTGTACGTATTCTAACAGAGACGCAATGTCGCGTCAGGTCCAGTACAGCGCGCATAGTAAGTGTTGAGACTTTCGAACGCCCATTCGGCATTGTGGCTTTCCCAGCACCGCCTAGCATGGCATGGCTTAAAACAAATCGATTCAGAAACAGAGCCCACAAAAACAGCAATGCTCACACTCTCCAAACCACAGGAAGAACGGTGCTCCCGTTCAGCTCACTAACGTGCGGTACACCCATTCCAGCTCTGTTCGGACATATCTACTACGACCACTCCAGACATGTAGACCAGCAAATTCCTAGTCTCGAACACATTACCGCGCGATGACGTGCCGAGGTTCACGCATGAAATCCGCCATTTTATTTCAACTGGAATGGCATACTCCTCGATCACGCAAATGCGATGTTGCAGACGGTCAATGCCATTTTGGGCGGGTTCAGCCGCGCAACGATCGATATGGATAGGTTTCGAGAGTTTGAGCTCCCTTTCTCCATTCTTTTCCGCAATCCGGGTATGTCGAGAGATGAAATCGAGCTCGTGCATGGCAAGGATGGCGCCATTTTTCACGACACCTACGAATTCTTAGCGCGCAACGCTGCCTTACGCAAAGGCGTAAAGGGGCGTGAAATGTCTTGCTCGCCGCTGATCAGAGAGCCGTTCAAGCCGTCATTGTCAGCAATCAATTGTTGAACTAGTTCGCGCACAAGCGCAACGACTTCGAATGAGACTCATGTCAGCGACATTTTGGCATTTGAGCCGCGCAACTAGCATGGGCAAGCAAGACCGGCTGCGCTTGTATATGCAGATCAATGATTATCCCAGAAAGAACTGTCATCGTGGGCGATATGCTAGTTGAGACGGAAATTGCCCGCAATCTCGGTCATATCAACGTATCAATCGTGGGAGAATTTGTTTTCGAAGCGCGCTTGAGCCCGGCAAGACCCAACTACATGATTCACGACCATCATGAAATATTAGCAATTTTACAGAAGCATTGCTTTTCTCAACACCATTGATGATCACAAAAGCATAGCTGAAGATCTGCCGTTGGCGCGCTCCTGCTCTCCGTTACGTCTTCACGATTCGACAATCGAAGGGTGAGGTCGTCGATCGAGTTCTTTCGCCACTCGGCCCAGCCATCGGCTCAGTTCGATGACTCGCGCCAAATACCGCGATTCGTTCAGTGCCCTTTGGCGAGTACATGTCGTCTTTCGCTTGGCACGATGCTTGCTGAAGATCATTCGCTCCAGGAGGCGAGGAAGAACTACAAAGGCTTGGAAAAGAAAGATGAGCACAATGGCTTTGGTCGGTGGCGTCATTCCGAGCACCGATGTTGTGAAATGTGCAGCGCGCATCGGTGCCGAAGTCATAAATATCAAGCTATCAGGCGATCTACCGGATCAGGCTATCGCCGCGATCAACAACTTATTGCTTGAGCACAAAGTGATCTTCTTCCGCAATCAGGGGCATCTCAATGACGCCGAGCAGGAGCGCTTTGCCGCTCGTCTCGGAAAGCTAGTGCCACATCCGATGCTCGGTGCCACCAAGGGGACGGCGTCGCTCCTCGAACTGGACTCCACTCGCGGCGGCGGCCGCGCCGACGTCTGGCATGCGGATGGGACCTTCGCCGACGCCTATCCCAAGATTTTGGTCCTGCGGGCCGTTGTAATGCCACCGTTCGGAGGCGACACCGTGTGGTCGAACACGGCTGCCGCTTATCTTGATCTGCCGCCGCCGCTACAACGGCTTGCCGAGGGCCTATGGGCCGTTCATAGCAACGTTTTCGATTACGCCGGCATCGCGCGCGTCCGCGAGGTCGACAAGAAACACTTTGACGAGGTATTCACCAGAACGGTTTTTGAGACCGAGCATCCCGTCGTACGCGTTCACCCCGAAACAGGCGAGCGGACGCTAGTGCTCGGCGCTTTGGTGAAGCACTTTGTTGACGTCCCCAAATACGACGGACAAAAGCTGTTCGATCTGTTCCAGTCTCACATCACCGCGCCCGAAAACACTGTGCGCTGGAACTGGTTGGAGGGCGATATTGCGATATGGGATAACCGCGCAACGCAGCATTACGCGGTCAACGATTACGGGGACCAGCATCGCGTCGTACGTAGGGCCACGATCGAGGGCGACGTGCCTGTCAGCGTCGATGGCCGGAGCAGTGTAACGCGCCTGAAGGTGACCGAATAACTGCACGTCGACGCCCAGCGCTCTCGCGTCTGAAAACCGAGAAAACCTGGTAATGGGAGTTGTTTCGGGCAGACGCGGGAACACACTTTCCGACACGATATCTCAGCTCTTAGCGCCAACTCGGCAGCGCCAGGTTGATGCATTGCGTCTATTTTAACGTCGACCAACGGCTTCGAGAAACCTTGAGCATTGCTGTCCATCGCCTGCGTCCGGTACGTGGCCTTCACGTTTCAGTTTAGAAATTCCTCGATCCGTGGCCATAAAGCGCCCCAACATGCGGGCGGTGAGTTTAGTCGGATCGACCACTTGACTACCTTGACGCGTAAGCGCTTCTGCATACGTAACGAGATCACGATGCACGGCCGCAGGCAGCTCCGTACTCACTTTGACAGGCTCGTCGTCTGGAAGCTCTCCGATTTTGATTTTTGGCATGTTGTCACCCTCTATACGGCGTAAGTATGAGGTCATGATTGACAAGAACACGAACCAGGAAGCCAGGTCGCACGGTCAGAGTAGGCTGGATGCTGAGACTGCGGCGAACGACCTGCTGCCCGGTCTGGTTTAGTGAGCCCGAGGCACCGTGTCGCAATGCCTGGATGATTGCGCTGTCGCTGCTGTTGGTGTCCGAGCCGGCACCCAGTTCAGTCCCGATCGCCAGAAACGTCGATAGTGCCGCAGCTTTGAACAACTCGCCCCAATGATTGTCGACCTGATCTTCGAGACCTGCATACCCGGCAGTATCAGCGCCAAGCTGCCGCTCGAGAACGATAGAACGTCCATTCGGCATGATCAGCCGTGTCCAGAGGAGCAGGGCGCGGGACTGGCCGAAAGTGACCTGGCTATCGTAGATGCCGATCAGACGCGCCCCCCTGAGCGGTCGGTTCGGACTGGCTGATACGGCCGCTCTCGGGAGCGCCAACGTGCCGCGCATCAGGTGAAGATTGTACGGAGGGGTCTCAGCGCCGGTTTGCGGGTCGATGCGGCGGGCGACATTAGGAGCGCGCTCCCAGATCGGTACGCCTCTGCCGGCCATCCGGCGCGCCTCGAGCCATTTGGCCATCCGCGCTCGATAAGTCTCGGCGACGCTTCTCCGCTCTGCGCGTCCTTTGCCATCCGTCGCTCACAACGGGCTTCACGGGCATCGAGCTCCGCTCGTGCCGCCGGGACATCCGGCACAAAGACATCGACGTATTTGAGCGACCAGCGCGCAGCATGGCGCCGATGATCGGTTCGGGAATACGCGGCGTAGCATTCTCGGCCGGTGCCGGCGGCCGCTTGGCAACATGGTGAGCCGCACGCCCACGCCACGGCAGAAAGCGAATGCCGCCTTCCGTCTGCCATGGCGACAGATGGGGAGACCTCGACGTACTTCACTGTCTCGTGTGGGCGTTCGCCGGCCACCATTGCGATCTTCGGCCCAGCGATCGGCGGCCGCGTTTGCGCCCGCACTAGCAGTCGCGCTCGCAAGCAGGTCCTTTCTGCATCGACACCGGCGCCGATGGCGGGCTATTATTTCCAATTGAAGTAATTCTTGCTGTAGGCGTCGTACAGGTGTTTGATTTGCTCCAGGTCGTGTAAGGTTCGGAAGCGAGAATGATGGCCAACGCGCCCGAGGTCCATAAGGCTCATTTGGTACGATCGCAGCTTGGCATGAGAGCGGCACAATATGTCCGCATGTCGACACAGCGGCAGCAATACTCGATTCAGAATCAGGCCGCTGTGATTGCAGCATACGCACACGCCCATAGCCTGACGATTGTACGAACCTATCGCGACGAGGGTGAGAGCGGTCTGCTCATCAAGAACAGGGCCGGCCTTATGCAGCTCATCAAGGATGTCCAAACAGGAGAAGCCGATTTTGGTCATATTCTGGTCTATGACGTAAGCCGGTGGGGCCGCTTTCAGGACGTCGACGAGAGCGCGTATTACGAATTCGTCTGCAAACAGGCGGGCATCAAGATAACATATTGTGCTGAGCTGTTTGAC
Organism: Bradyrhizobium sp. CCBAU 45394; assembly: GCF_028128655.1. Lineage (NCBI taxonomy): Bacteria > Pseudomonadati > Pseudomonadota > Alphaproteobacteria > Hyphomicrobiales > Nitrobacteraceae > Bradyrhizobium > Bradyrhizobium sp. CCBAU 45394. The sequence continues at coordinate 27,516 of NZ_LBIX01000140.1, forward strand.
AATGACGGCAGCATGCTCTCCAGCATCGTCAAGAACATCAAGCGAGTAATGGCGGCGGAGTACAGCCGTGAGCTCTCGGCAAAGGTTCACATTGCGCAGTGCCGGTTCGCGCGACTTGGCTTCAAGCTCGGAGGTCGCCCTGGTTATGCACTGTTGCGGGAACTTGTCGATCAGAGTCAGAAGTCACGAGGCGTGCTGAAGAACGGTGATCGGAAGTACCTCACGACTGATCACATCCGAGTGCGACCCGGCATTCCCGAGGAAGTAGCCGTGGTTAAGTGGATCTTCGAGCGATTCCTGCAGGTAAAGTCGGAAGCGATTATCGCCCGAGAGCTAAACCGGAGGGCCATACTCACGAACACAGGAGTTCGGTGGACTCGTGCATCGGTTAACAGAGTGCTTAGAAACGAGAACTACATTGGAAACCAGACCTTTAACCGCCGATCACGCAAGCTGCGGCGGACCAGCACCTGCAATCCTCCCGAACTTTGGATCACCAGCGAGGGATGTATCGAGCCGATCATCGAACGCGAAGCCTTCCTGAAGGTAAATAAGATCATTGAGGAACGGCGTGTCGACCTCACTGAAGAGGAGATGCTTGCCCGTCTACGCCAAACGCTGCTCAAGGAAGGACGCCTGAGCTCCGCTATCATAGCCAGCACGATAGGCCTTCCCTGCACCTCCACCTATGAAACTCACTTCGGCAGCTTGATGAACGTGTATCGGCTGATTGGCTACGCTCCCAAGCGCAGCTATGGGTTTCTTGAGTCGCGCCCGCGGTGGGCGGAGCAAGAGGCCAAGCTCGGCTCTCAGATCGCCATGGCCATCAGGAAAGCCGGTGGTCGCACCGCCTCTGGCAACAGGACAGGTTACTTGCGCGTGGATGGATCGGTCAACATCTCAATTCGATCAGCCCTCTGGTGCGGAAGGCAAAATCGAGCGCCGTACTGGTCGATCAAGCGTAGGGCACGCCTGCCTCAGGGCTGGATTGCCGCCATCAGGCTGTCTGAGCATAACGAATCGGTGCTCGATTACGTGCTGCTGTCGACCCACGGGAAAGTAAGACGAACCATAAACTTTTCTGAGAGGGCTCGCGTTCGCCGTGGAATCGCTCGCTTCGATACTGCTGACGCTCTGGCTCGAGCGATCACGAAGCGAGTAATTCGGAAAGGCCGTTCTTCCCCAGCGCCACAGGGCAAGCGATCGAGACCAAAGCAGCCCAAGACCAAGAACGCCCGCGCGCGGCGCTGATCAAACGCAGGGACAGAACTCCGCGAAGCAGTGCTTCACAATTCTTTTAGAAGCTGAGATCTCGAGACCTTCCCACTTGCCGCGTTTCGCTGTCTAGGAGCGACATGCCTCGCCGTTGGCTTTGCCCCACTATTCGTTCAGCGCCGAACTGGTGCTAGTGTCCCGAGTCACAAGTTCGCAATCGTAGATTCGCAATAGATTCGCGTCGCTATGGCAGGGATGGGGCTGCAGCAGCGACGGAGCATCTTATGGCAGTCCAGCAACTTGCGTCCCTGACATTAAGCGATGATGAGCGTTCGGAACTGCAGTCATTGACGATGCGTCGGAAGACGGCGCAGGCGCTGGCTCTGAGGGCTCGAATCGTGCTGGCCTGTGCAGAAGGCGGCCAGAACACAGAGGTGGCGGCCAAGCTGGGCCTGAACCGGTCGACGGTTGGAAAGTGGCGTCGGCGGTTTGTTGAACGACGAGTGGACGGACTGCACGACGAGCCGCGCTCCGGGGCGCCACGCACGATCGACGATGCCCGCATCGAAGCCGTGATTGTGAAGACCCTGGAGAACCTTCCGGAGGACGCCACGCATTGGAGTTCCCGCGGCATGGCAAAGGTCAGTGGATTATCGGTATCGACGGTGCAACGCGTTTGGCGGGCATTCGGGCTACAGCCGCATCGGATGGAGACTTTCAAGCTCTCAACCGATCCTAACTTCGTGGCCAAAGTGCGCGATGTTGTCGGCCTTTATGTCGCGCCGCCAGAGCACGCCATCGTTCTGTGCGTCGACGAGAAATCTCAAATCCAGGCGCTGGACCGCAGCCAACCGATGTTGCCGATGCGTCCCGGCCAGCCGGCCCGAAGGAGCCACGACTACACAAGGCACGGCACCACATCGCTGTTCGCCGCCCTCGACATTGCGACCGGACGGGTCATCGGCAAGTGCTATGGGCGCCATCGCACCGCCGAGTTCCGCAAGTTCCTGGACGAGATCGAGGCCGCCGTGCCGCCAGACCTCGACGTCCATTTGATCATGGACAATTACGCCACGCACAAGACTCCATTGATCCGAAGATGGCTGGCAAAGCGGCCCCGGTGGCACGTGCACCTGACCCCGACCAGTTCGTCGTGGCTCAACCAAGTCGAGCGCTTCTTCGCACTCCTGACCGACAAGAAGATCAGACGCGGCATCTATCGAAGCGTTGCCGCCCTCCGGGCAGACATCGCTTCCTTCATCGACCGGCACAACGCCGATCCCAAACCGTTCCGGTGGACCAGGTCTGCCGATGACATCCTGGCGTCCATAGAACGCTTCTGCCGATATAACGCACCGCCAAATCCAGATACGATGTTGCGAACTTCTGGTTCAGGACACTAGGCGGCCCAGGGGACTCGTGGCCCGGTCTCGAAGCATTGCGATAGCCATACCGCCGCGGCCGGCAGAAGCGTCGGGTCAACGTTAAAACTTGTCGATTGATCTTGGAGCCTCGCATCTGCCGATCGGCTCGACTCGCAAGAACTGAATACGCACACGGGCAAGGCCGCGGGATTGTCGCAGGCGCGCGAGCGCTGGCGGGTTTATGATGTGGCGCGAGAGGTTCAGGCGGCCTGCTGATCGGCGGGCTGTCGGCTTGGCGCAGGCGCTTCCATTCCCAGGGCAGCAGTTCGTGCAGACGCGAGGCGGGAAGATCGGCGATGCGAGCGAGGACGTCGGCGAGCCAGGCTTTCGGGTCGATGTCGTTGAGGCGTGCGGAGGTGATGAGGGTGAGCATGACGGCGGCGCGGTCGGCGCCGCGTTGGGAGCCGGCGAAGGTCCAGTTGCGCCTTCCCAATGCGATGCCCCGCAACGCTCTTTCGGCCGCGTTGTTGCTGAGGCAGATCCTCCATCGTCGAGGAAGCGGGCGAAGTCGTCCCAGCGCCTGAGCATGTAGTTCATGGGCTTCAGGACCTCGAAAG
>NZ_LBIX01000141.1:0-31862 GCF_028128655.1 Bradyrhizobium sp. CCBAU 45394
GTTTTTCGACTCACTGCACCTCAAAAAATGTGGGTAATCGTAAGCTTCGTCGTATGCGTACAGAAAGACTGCCTGCGAGCAAGCTACAGCCGCTCTGGCTATCATCGAGGCGGCGCTTACATCCGCGGGAGCAGATCTGACCGCTGTTGTTCGAACGGTTGTATATCGGAGAAATATCGAGGTCGCAGATCAGGTGGCGAAAGCGCAACTTGAGATCTTCAATGCCGTAAGACCCGCGTCGACGTTAGTCCAAGTGACCTCCATGCTTCGAGCTTGGCAGCTCGTGGAAATCGAGGCCTCTGCAATAGTCGACCCATAAAAGTGACGAGAGTACATATAGGCTTCTTCCGGGTATCTAGCCGACCAAGGCTCGAAAGGAACAGAGGTCCCGCAAAGACCGTACAACGCAATCGAGGCCAGGGCCGGCAAGAGCTAGATGCAGAGTGATTAGATGGTCCGCTGAGGGAAAAAAACGCTGCTGTAGTGCTAAGAGAATGCAAGGCGCTGAAGGAGATTTTGGCAAGGGCAACTAAATCGCAGCGCCCCCCAAGTATGATGATGGCATCGATTCCGGGCGCGGCTGAGTTTAGATCAGTTAGCATCGAGGCACGCCCAGAAAGAGGCAATAGTAGGGCTATAGCCAGTGGTTTGACCGCTGCCTCAAATGGCATGATTTGGCCCATGAAAACTCGTGCGATTGTAGCCTGGAATGTTCGTCGAATCCGCGTAGATCAAGGAATTTCGCAAGAGAAATTGGCTTATGAGGCCGGGATTGACCGCTCATACCTAAGCAGTCTTGAGCGGCAGTCGAAGAACCCGACGATTGATCTCCTCGACCGCATCGCCGAAACGCTGGGCGTCCATTTGTCTGAATTCTTTGTTCAGCCGCCCAAAGGTGCTTGGTCTCTCAAGTCCTTGTCAAGAAGGCGCAAGCCAGCGCCTCAACATCGCAGGAAGAATTGACGAATTTCAACGGCTTCTACGTAGCCCAATTGACGGGACTTAGAAGCCAACTTCGTCCGAACAATTAGAGCGCGCTCGCAGCATAGGAGCGAGCGACGACTGGCCCCTGATGCGGGTTCTCAAGATTGCATGGGAGGTGGCGCGACATCACACCGCAAGAGGATGTTTTGATACTGCAAACGCGACATTTCAAATCTTTGCGCCCGGTGGATACACCGTGAGCACCAGCGTTTAGCGACGACCGGGACGGTCTGTCGTAATCTCAAGTGTGGTATCTACTAAGCGCGGAAAGGCCCGGAGCTCACCCATCATCAGGCCAATCAACGGCGCTCGGCAAGTCGCTCTGCAACTAAAAATAGTCACATTTGTTGGCGCACATTGTAGTTACTTACGATTTTTTCTCTGGTAGATGTGCGATGATCGATGCAGGTTCACGGCTGTCTCTCGAAACACCTCGAATTCTGAACTTTAGTCTTCGGCAGCGCCGCCCTGGTATTGCGGGTTGCCGTTGGAAATCTCCGGCAGGCGGTCGAGGTATCCCTGTCAAACAAGCGCCCCTTAGCTCGATACGGCACCTTCAGCATCCCCGAGGTATGGCGGCTTCTGAGCGGTCGAGCGCTGATCCTCCATAGACTCCCACTGAATCCCTGCAGTGTCTCCTGCAATGGCCAGCTCTTTGCACAAAGCTCGTGATCACGTCATGAGCCCAAGCTGACCTTCTTTGACTCCAGGACCGCCATTTGCGCTCGCCTTATTCAGCGAATGACGCTTGTGCCAGCGGCCGTGGCGAAGCACGTGAAAACTTGAACGTTCTCATTCACGATCGTGGGTTCAATTGCAGCGATCGGGGCGACGCCTGAAGATACTAACAAGCCGCAACAAGGCTCCCGGCGACGATCCAGGGTGCGAGTTCGTGATACACGATCTCGAGCTCTCGGCTTACCAACGCGGCGCCACGTTGAACTTCTCCCGCCATAGGGTCGAAACAGTGCCTGTGGAATTTCGACATCTACGCTGGGCAATCGTCGTGTCCCAGCACCGAAGCCTCCGTCAGGCGGCAGACACGCTTAGAATCAAGCAGTCGACCCTCAGTCGCTGCCTACGAAATCTCGAACACAGATTGGGCGTAACCCTCTTCGAGCGCACCAATGGCGGCACGCGTCCTACAATGGAAGGTAAGGAGTTTGTCGACACGGCGCGCCGCATCGTGGATCAGACTCTTGCAATGACGGTTCGCATCAAGAACCGTTCGCGCGGGGAGAGCGGTCGGCTGACCATCGGTATACATGCCTCATTCTCAGCTGGCAATCTTCGAGCGACGCTCCTCGAGCACCGAACCCGCTTCCCAAAGGTCAACACGCAACTTGTTGACGGACCAAAAGATCATCTGATCTCCGACTTGGTCGGCCCCGCCATTGATGTCGCGTTCGTAGCCGAGCCCAACCCAACGTGGAAGGGCAGGTCGTTGTTGCTCTGGAGTGAACGCGTCGTGGTGGCTCTCCCCAAGTCCCATCCGCTAGCAGCGCGCGGCGTGGTTCATTGGAGCGAACTGAGAGAACAAACGTTGTTGCTGACACGGTATGGCCCGGCACCGGAATTGCTAAAGCTCCTCATCAACAAACTGGGAAGTTCAGATTCGTGCCGGCTGTTTCATCATGACGTAGTGTATGACCAGCTTCTCACACTGGTGGGTGCCGAATGGGGCGTCCTGCTCGCCCTAGAAGGTGCGACCGGCGCCGCCTACGAGGGAGTCACCTTCCGAGAGGTCCACGATGCTGACGGTCCTACGCGACTGAGCTTCCGCGCGTACTGGCGTCAGGCCAACAGCAATCCATCTCTTCGTCCGTTTCTCGACCTTCTCCGTGAACGCTATCCGGATTTTTCCGCTGAGCCAGGGACCGAGTGAGCAGCATTTCTCCGAGCCTTTGCAAAGGCGCGGTCAGTCGCCATGAAACGCTCGATCATCGGCGCGATCAATTTGGCAGGCTCGGTCGGCGTCGTCGCTCCTGCGTTGCGCGTCAGAATCTCGGCGTTATCCTGACTCTACGCACGTGTCTCAGACATGTCATGCGGATCAGTCATCAGGGTTGCCGATGAAGCGCATCAGACGTCCGAGTCAAGCGTTCCCGCAGCGTAGCGAGGACAACGCTTGACTCGGCGGCGACACCATAAGCTGACTATGGGGTGCAGGCGAAGTCCTGCACCCCTGCCACGCGGCGAGCGGGAGAGCGCGAGGGGAACCCCTCGCATTCTAAATAAAAGGGCTTTGCGCCGAAGGCGCTCCGTTTTGGAGAGCGAATGCCGGAACTTTACTTCGCGGACCTCGCGGCGTTGCACCGCCCAGCAATCGTTGATGGTGTCACGCACGAACTTCCGGCCGAGACGATCGCGGCGGTGCAGGCAACGGGCGTCAACGACGGCATGCCATTCATTCTGGATGATTGCGGCGGTTACGATCACGATCTCAATCGTTTCTTTCGGGCCTGTCCCACCATGGGGCTGCGCTCAGTGAACAGTCTCAGGGCCTACGCTCGGGACCTTGTGGTCTGGATGCGATTTCTTTCCGAGCGTCGAGGCAAGAAGTCGATTTGGCTTGCCGACCGCGAAGATGTTGCAGTCTATCATGCCGCGCGTCGTCGGTCGGCACCGTCTCATCGGATCTCCGCGGCCTCTTGGAATCGCGCTGTAGCCGCGCTTGAGACGTTTTATGGCTGGGCAGTCGAGGAAGAGCTGATCGCTGCGTCGCCATTCGGGTCGAGCACGACGTGGCGACGCGTCCGCGGCGGACGATTCGCACCGGTGAGGACCGCCCGTGCGCGCGAAGCCGGCGCGCGACGTGGCGACCTCCGGTTCGTCGGTCTCGACCATTTCCTCTCGTACCGGGATGTTGGGTTGCGGGGCCGCCAGCTCGACGGACGTGAAGACGCCACATGGAGCGGGCGCCACGGCGAGCGCAATGTCCTGTTCGCGGAACTGCTCGTCACGACCGGGCTGCGACTGGAAGAGGCAGCTAGCCTTCTTATCGTCGAGTTGCCCGCAGTTGATCGGACCCGATCGGCTCCCAGATCAATCCCGCTTCGGCTTCCCGCGTCGATCGCCAAGGGCGGAAGATCGCGAGAGATCAGATTGCCAGCGCGGCTTCTGCATCGTCTCGCCGACTATGTGGCGATCGAGCGCGCCAATGCGCTCGCCAATTTCCGCGATGTCGAATCCGATTCAATCGCCGTTGGTGATGGCCCAACCCGTGGCACGATTGGTCTTGTCGACGTCACCGGCCAAGTCCGATCTGTCCGCCTCGATGTGCTCAGCCCGACCGAGCGGAGGCGGCTCGCCACATCGTCGGGCGAGCCGATGATCCTCTGGCTGAACGAAGCGGGTCGGCCGATGACGTCGCCTGCCTGGGCGGCGGTGTTCCGCCGGGCAGGCAGGCGGTGCCGCGCTCTCGGCATTGATCTCGACGTCACCCCACATGCGCTGCGGCATACCTTCGCAGTGCACATGCTTTCCATGCTGATCCGCGAACAGATCGGCGCTGTCCTGGCCGACGGTCCGCCTGACGAACCAGGCTCGGCCGCCTACCGCCGGATGATCGGCGATCCACTGCAGAAGCTACAGCGCCTTCTTGGACATGCCAGCATCGCCAGCACTTACATCTATCTCGACAGCCTAGAGGAGAGCCGCGCGCTCGTCGAGGCGGCCGCCGAACGCTGGGGCACGGCGCTCGATGCAGCGCCGAAGGACGCGTTATGAGCGGCAGGCGGGCAAGCTTTCCACCGATAGAGACCGCCCGCGCCAGGCCGCTCGGCGCGCTCCGGTTCGAGATCCCGGTAGAGAGCGGTAAGCGCGTTACCGTCGCATTGAGCGATTCCTCGCGGCCGCGGCTTGTCCGCGCCCTCGGCGCAGCATTGCGCGACAGTCTGACAGCACCCGGCGTCGTCTGCACGCCCACCAAAGTACGGGTGCATGTCGAGCAACTCCGACGGTTCTTGCACTTTCTGGATGCCGCCGACGAAGCTGTCGACACCGTCGAGATGATTGAACCGGCACTTTTCGAACGCTACGAAGTCTGCCTAAAGCGCAACACCTACGCAGGGGCCATCCACCGTCGCCATTTACTCTCCCGTCCGATCCTGCTCCTGCGGCGGATGGAGGAGCACAAGCCGGGCACGCTGCCGCCCGCGCTTCTGCCGCGGCTCACCTATCTCAGTCTCGACCCGTACAAAAACAGCCGTCCGCGCGACGCCTATAGCGGAGCCGTAGCCGCGAGCATCCGGCGTGCCGCGCGCAAGCAGGTGGTCGAAGCAGCCCGTCGGATCGTGCTGGAGGGCAAGCTCCCGACGCTGCCTGCCGATCTTCACCCCAGGGTCCAGGAACCCTATCAGTTGCTCGTTGAGGCAATCGATCGGGACGGTTGGGTTGCATCAAAGGATCCGCTCTTCGATAACATGCGTCAGCGCGCGATCTACTACGGAGCGCCTCGCCGCGTGGATCTGACCTGTCCGGCGACCCATGCTCGCTTCTACCTGACGGCAGTCGACATCGTCGCCTTCATCATCCTGCTGTCGCTTAGGACAGGGCTCGAGATCGAGTGTCTGCGCGAGCTGAGGGCCGACTGCCTCAAGAACCCGGCCAAAGGTTTCATCGACATCGCTTACCTCAAACGCCGCGCGCAGGGTGCAGAGTGGAAGACCATCAGGGTCCGCGATGGCGGCGCGACTACACCCGGCGGCCTCGTGCGTCTTGCGATCAGACTCACTGCCCGAGCGCGCCGCCGTCTTGATACCGATCGGCTTTGGGTGTGGGGATGCGTCCACGGTCTGATCGGCGGCATGACGAAGAGCAACTTCATGCCGCGCTACTTCGTGCGTCAATACGGCCTTGTCGACGACCAGCGCCGCGCACTCCGGCTCGAACTTTCACGGTTGCGCAAGACCTACAAGGCCGAGTGGTATGTGAAGACTAGCGGCCAGCTCGAGACGTTCGCACAGGGGCATTCCATCGAGGTGGCGGCGGAACACTATGCCGACATTCCCGCGCTCAAGGGGGTGCATGAAGCTGCGATCGCAGCCGCGCTCGACGACGCACTGGCCGCGGCGCGCACGATGCCCGCCCCAGAACCACGCATCGTCACGCCCAAGGAAGAGGCGGCAATCTGCTCTGATCCAGGCGGCAGCGATCTGCCCGGAACACTCGCAGGCGAAGCAATCGCCCCCTTTCTCGATGGTGCCCAGGATCTGTGGCTCGCGGCATGCGCCGGCTTCTACGATAGTCCATTCGCGGCGAGGGGCGAAGCCTGTCCGTCACCATTCTGGAACTGCCTTGATTGCAGCAACGCCGTCATCACCGCGCGCAAACTGCCGGCACTGATCGCATTTCTTGCATTTACCGTTGCGCAGCGCGAGTCCCTGGCTGAAGCTGATTGGGAGGCCAAGTTCGGCCGTGCCCATCGGCGCATTCGAGATCAGATCCTTCCTGCCTTCCCGAAGGCCGTTGTGACCGCCGCGCGCATCGCGGCCGAAGCAACGCCCGGCATCATCTATCTCCCACCGGAGGCGAGCGCGACGTGACGGCGATTCCTGCACCATCGCCCGATACCGCAGGCGTCGCTTCCCGGATGCGACGCGACGACGAACGGGTGTTGGCGACGCACGCCCTCAAACCGGGAACGAATGAGGCCTGCCTGTCGCACTTTCGCGACGACCGCTGGGATCTCGCCCCCGCGATCTTTCGCGAGAACGTACAACAATCCACCACCGTGGTCGACTTCACGGCGCTCGCCGATCCGCTGCAGCGCTTGACCGCCAAGGAGTTCATCTGGGCGCGGCTGAACGAGCCATCGCCGTCTCCCACGCGGGCGCGCATGTCACCCACAGTCGCTCGCTGGGCCCTGTCCAATCTCGCGGGCTTCATGGCATTCGTCGCCCGGCAGGCCGGCACATTCGCAATGCACCTGGTCGATCAAGCAATGCTTGATGCTTATCTCGCCGAGCTTCGGCGCGTGCGAGGACGAGCGGTCGAACGCGTCGCACATTTGCTCGACTCGCCGATCGAACTCGATCGCTATTCGCCGTACCTCACGCTCGGCGGCTTTTGCTGCCGGCCCTGGCGAGGCCGTTCAGCGGCGCGGGTCGCTGGGCTGCCATCACGGCCGATGGTGACCGAGAACCGCACGCCGCGCATTCCGGAGCCGGTCATCGGAGCATTGCTGCGTTGGTCCCTGAAGTATGTCGATCTGTTCGCCGCCGACATCTTCGCTGCCCGCGCCGATCTCGGCCAGTTGGAACAGGGCTTACGTCATCTCGATGGAGTTGCACAACGCCTTCCGCTCATTGATCAGCTCGACTGTTATATCGGACGGCGTTGCGCGGACGGACGCGGCATTCCGGCTTCTGCATTCGACCGCAGCGGACGGCGCGAGCCGGAGGGCAAGCCGATCTCAGGTGTCAACTTTCATCTGGTCGCCCTCGAGCTCGGCTGCGACAAGCGCCTCTTGGTCTCTCGTCCGGCGCTTCGGAGACGATTGGAGCGCGCCATCGAGCGTCTCGGCGGCGAGATCGGCGGCATGGACAGCACCGTCACGGTCGATCCAGATACCGCCCTGCCTTGGCGGGAGCGGTTCAACGAACGCAGTATCGTCGAAGAAGAGCGGATGCTGCAGGCCGCAGCCTATGTCGTCTGTGCCTACTTGACCGGCATGCGCGATAGCGAACTGCAGGCCTGCTGGTCACTCGGACTAAGCGCCGACGGGATCGTCGAGCGACATCGCGTCAAAAGCATCACTTATAAGGCACGGGAATCAAGCGGCGAGGAAGCCGAGTGGATAACAATCGCACCCGTGGCGCGCGCGATCGACGTGGTGGAGCGCCTGACCGCGCAACAACGGGCGACACGCGGCGTCGACACCATCTGGCAGGCGCTCTCAATGGCCGACGATAGAGCGGAGCTGCGCGGCGGCGTCATACGCCTCGTCAACGGCCTGCGCGAACATCTCGACGCGCGCTCGCGCGGGGGGCCGGCGATCCCTCACGTCGAGGGTCGCCCATGGTGGTTCACACCCCGCCAGTTTCGAAGGACGCTCGCCTGGTACATCGCCAACCGGCCGTTCGGTACCGTGGCCGGCAAGATTCAGTACAAGCATGCCTCGATCGCCATGTTCGAAGGCTATTCCGGCTCCAGTCCATCAGGATTTCGCCGTGAGGTCGAGCAGGAACGCGCGCTCGGTCAGATGGACGATGTCGTCGAACATTATGAGGAAGCGATCAAGCGTGGACTGCCGCCGGCGGGACCCGCCGCGGCGCGCCTGCGAAGCGAGTTCTCGCGTATCCGCGATGAACTCGGCGATCTGCCGGGCCGTGTCGTCGATGCGCAGCGACTGCGATCGATGCTCGGACATCTCGGGCGCACGCTCCATGTCGGCCTGCTGGCCGACTGCTTCTTCGATCCTGATACGGCGCTCTGCCTCGACCGCGAGAACGCGGCGGCCAATCGAACCGTCCCGGCATTATCCCACTGCCGCCCAGACCGCTGTCCGAACGCATGCGTCACGCGCCGTCATCTGGCGCCTTGGCAGGCGTCGATCGCCGAGGGCGAACAGCTACTGCAGGACCGGCGGCTTTCATCCCTCCAGCGTCAGGTCCTGACGGAGGACAATGAGCGCAAGCGGCGGCTCATCGCGCCCCTTCTCGAAGGATCACCAGAATGACCAAGCAGATCAGCGCCGCCGCCGTCTCATCCATTGAAGCCGCCATGTCGCGGCTGTTGAGCCATGGCGGCGCCCAGCCGACATGCACAATCGCTCGTCTGGCATCGGAGGCCGGACTCTCGCGCGCAACACTTTACAGGGCCCCCGAATTGATCGAGAGATTCCGCGCTGCCATCGCGTCGCCCGAGCGAGAAGTGAAGAGGCCGCTGCCCTCAACGGATCGTGTCCACCAACTCGAAGCCGAGATTGTCATGTTGCGCGGCCGCGAGACCGAGGAGCTTCGTGCCTTGCGATTATCCAACCGCAAAATGGCGCAACATATCCAGGCGCTCAGTCTTCTCGTGCGCGAGCAAGAGAAACGGATAGCCCGGCTTCAGGCCGAATCGTCCGAATCAGAACGCGGTGCAGCGCTCGTAGCGTTTGCGGCCGCGCCGCGACGTTGACGACTATTGCCCCGATCGGATTGCGCGCGCCGGCTCCGGTAGCCGCGGTCGGACCGGATGAAGGACTCGAGCATGTGCGGGATCAACGTCGCGGCGTCGACTGGCTCATAAAGTCGGCTGTGCTCAGCGGCATAGCGCTCGAGTTCTTCCTTTAGAGGCTCCGAGATGCTGATTGTCATGCGGACGAGACCGGCTTTCGGCAAGCGGCCAAGTTTCAGATCCGCCATGCGCCACCTTCCTCGGTAGATGCGACAGAGACATGTTGACCGTTCAGATAATCGGCGTAACTTTTGAGATCCCTGAAGACCGCCGCAGGCAACTCGATCGTGTTCTTGACCGGCTTGTCGTCTTCGAGCGGCCCAAGCTTGAGCTTCGTCATGGCGTTCCTCTCTTTCCGTACGGAGCCAACACCAAATCTCGCGTAACGATCACGCGGACGGGGAAACCCGGCCGGACGGTCAGTGTCGGCTGGATGTTGAGCTGGCGCTGCACGATCTGCTGGCCGGTCTGACTGATGCCGTTGGATGCGCCGCTACGGATCGCCTGAACAAGGTTGTTTTCATTTTGGCTGGTGCCCGCCTCGGCTCCGACGCTGAGCAGGGTCGAGAGGCCAGCGGCCTTGAACAGCATGCCCCAGTGGTTGTCGACCTCATCCTCGAGCCCGGCATATCCACCGGTGTCGGCACCAGGCTGACGCTCCAGCACGATCGAGTGACCGTCGGGCATGATGATGCGCGTCCAGACCAGGAGGATGCGGCTCTGGCCGAACGCGACGGAACTGTCGTACTGACCTATCAGTTTCGCGCCCTGCGGGATCAGAAGATATTTTCCGGACGGGCTGTCCCAGACCGCTTCCGTGATCTGAGCAGTGACCTGGCCGGGCAGATCGGAGCGGATGCCCGTGATGAGCGCAGCCGGAATCACGGTGCCCGCCTGCACCACATAAGGTGAGGCCTTGGCTTCGAGCCGGTCCGGACTGACCGTGCGCTTGTCTGTCGGAGCAGTGAGGAAGGCCGTCTTGCGGTCCTGCATGTTCTGAGCGGATCCGGCATCGACGGGCGGTGTCGCGGCCGGAGTGGCCGTGGCGCCAACGGAGGCATTCGGGATGAGTTGGCCGACGCTCTGCGGTTGCTGAGCAGTTTGGGCAAAGAGGCGGCTGACCCGCGCCGCTTCGATTTCCTGGCCCATGCGCTGCGTCTCGGGATCTGACGTCGCTGCCATGGTGTTTGGTGCGGCGCCGGCATTGAGGATCGGCTTGCCGAGATCGCCGGGCAATGGTGGTCCGAGCGGCGGCACCTGGCGCGGCAGACCGGTATAGTCCATCGGCAAACCGGCGAGGCCCTCGGCCGAAGGCCTGGTCTGGGTGCTGAGCAGCTCCTGGCCGGTCTGCGGCTTGTTGCCGGTCTGCAGGGCATAGCCGAGCGCGCCCGCGACGGCGAGGGCAGACACCGCGCCGAGGCCGATCAGGACCTTGCGCGAGAGCCGTGTGACACGCGGCCGCTCGCCTCGGAGCCGAAGGTCCGGCGGCGCGACCAGCGGGCTCTGACGTTCGTCTTCGCTGCCTATCGCCATGCGCGCGGCCTTCCGTCGGTGCGGACGATGCGCACGCGCCGCTCGCTGTCCTTATCGCCAAGACGCAATTCCGCGGCGGCGAACAGGCGGTCGACAATGTAGTAGTTGCGGTTCGCTCGGTAGTTCACGAGTTCGGACCCGCCGGCCGGACCGATGACGAACAGCGGCGGCATTTCACCCTGTGCGATACCGCTGGGGAATTCGATGTAGACCTTATTTCCGTCGTCAAAGGCGCGCAGCGGACGCCAGGCTGGATCATCGCCCTCGATCGAATAGCGGAAGTTGATCGCGGCAAGGTCGACGCCGGCCGCAATGGGCGCTGCGGTTTCAGCCGCCGCATTCTGTCGCCGAAGCGCAATGAGTTGGTCCTCGGGATACTGCCAGGAGACCGAGGCCATATAGGTCTTCTCCGTCGAGCGCAGCTCGAGGAGATAGGTCCGCCGGTCGGTGTTGATCACGAGATTGGTGACCAGTTCCGGCCGCGTCGGCTTGACCAGGATGTGGATCTTCCTGGTCGCGCCCGCGCCGCTCTCGGTATCGCCGATGATCCAGCGCACGGTGTCACCGGCGGCGACTGGACCGGAGCCAACGAGTTGCTCGCCCTCCTGGAGCGCGACATCGGTGATCTGACCGGGCGCCGTGTAGACCTGGTAGAGAGCACCGCCGGAGAATGGATAGACCTGCACCGCGTTGATAAAACCGTTACGGACCGGCTGCACTCGTGCCGCGGCGTTGGCCTGTTTGACGCGAACCTTCGGATCGGCGGCTTCGGTGGTACGCTTGCCGGCGGCGAGCAGTTTCAACTGCCCAGGCAGCGGCAGGGGTTTTGGCAATTCCACGATCTTGACGGGCGGCGGCGGATCGGCGGTAAGCGTCGCCGGCTCCGCGCTGTCGTAGTTGATGTCGGGCGGGATGAAATTGTGCGCGCAGCCGCCGAGTGTCGCGACGGATATCAGTAAAGCCGCAAGTACGGATTTACGGGAACACGTATCGCCGCCCTTCCGGCTTTGGTGAACCGTGGAGAAACGTAAAGCCGGACCGCCGGCTTTCGATAAAATCGGCGGGCTCATTGTCCCAGCTCCTTTGACCAGTTGATAGCGTTGACGTAGATGCCGAGGGGATTCTTGCGCAGCCGATCGGCGTCGGTGGGCGGCTGAATTGCGATGGTGAGGATCGCGGTCCAACGGGTGGTGCCGGCGAGTGCTCCGTCCTGATAGCGGTGCTCGACCCAGGCCACGCGAAAACTGTCGGGCGAGGCGCGAATGACGCTGGAGACGTCGATGGCGACCTGCTGCTTGCCGAGATTGGCGAAGGGATCATTGGCGCGGGCGTAATCGTTCAGCGCCACCGAGCCCGCCGTGGTCGTGAAATCATAGGCCTGCAGCCAATTGTGCCGCACGATGATCGGGTCGGCCGGAAGCGAGCGTACGATCTGGATGAAGTGGGCGAGATACCAGGCAATCTGCGGGTCATTCGGCCGGTAGTCGGCGGTGGCCGGCGCCACCACTTGCGCCTCGCCGAGCTTGTCGACCTGCACCACCCAGGGAACGACGGTGCCGTGCGTGGATTGCCAGACGAGCCCGCCGGCGAGGCCGCAAGACAGGATCAGCGAACCAAAGGCCATCAGCCGCCAATTCCTGGCCTGCACGCGGGCGGAGCCGATGCGTTCGTCCCAGACTTGCGCCGCGCGCTGGTAGGGGGTTTCGGGTTCGGGCGTGCGGCCGTAGCGCACGGACGATCGGCTGAAGATCGACATAGGTTATTCTCCTCCCGAGAGGTCGACGGAGTGGCCGCCGCCATGGCTGTCGCCGGATTTGAGGGCTTGCGCAGCTGTCTGAGCGCCGTGAATGACGGTCTGATTGCGCTTGACGCGTTGGGCCCAGGCGGGCGGACCGCTCTCGCTCGCTGCTTGAGATGCGGCTCCATCGTTGGCGGCCTCGCCACTCCCGATGGTCCCCATCGTCGAGGAGCCGCCTGTGTTGGCGATGCCGGCTCGGGCACCGGAGGTGAAGCTCTCCCTCATTGCCCCCGCTGCCTGCGAAGTGGCGCGTCTGACGGGAGCTGCCGCCGCACCGGCAACAGCTCGGCCCGCACCACCGACACCGGACACGACACCGCCAGCGCCGGACCGACCAGCTGATGCGAGGCTGTAGGCGGAGGACATGCCGCCCGCCATCGCGGCACCACCACGTGCGGCGGCCGCAGCACCGGAGCTAGCTGCCATCGCTCCCCTTCCGGCCAAACCGAGCGCCGCGCCGCCGACCATCGCTGTGCCGGCAACGGCCAGACCCGTGCCGACGGCAGCGCCCGCGCCAAGCTGCGGCGCGCCGGAAACAAGCCCGGTCGCGATGCCGGGCCCGAAGATGCCGAGGCCCAGCATAGCGAGCGCCGCGAGCACGACAGAGAGCGCCTGCTCGATCGTCGGCTGGCCGCCGGCATAGGCGGTGGTGAACTGGGAGAAGAGCCCGGTGCCGATGCCGACGATAACAGCGAGCACCATGACCTTCACGCCTGACGCAACGACGTTGCCCAGCACCTTCTCCGCGAGGAAGGCGGTCTTGTTGAAAAGCGCAAACGGAATGAGGATGAAGCCAGCGAGCGTCGTCAGCTTGAACTCGATCAGCGTGACGAAGAGCTGCACCGCCAGAATGAAGAAGGCGATCAGCACCAGCAGCCAAGACACCATCAGCACCGCGATCTGGACGAAGTTGGCAAAGAAGCTGGTGAACCCCATCATCTGGCTTGCTGCGTCGAGCAGCGGTTGCCCAGCGTCGAGACCGACCTGCGCGAGTCGGCCTGGCCGCAGGAAGTCCGCAGCGGAGATCGATGAGCCACCTGCCTTCAGGCCGAGGCCGGCAAAGCTATTGAAAATGATCCCTGAGAGCTTGGTGAAGTTGGTGATGATGAAGGCAAAGAAACCGATGTAGAGGGTTTTCTTCGCCAGGCGCTGGAGGATGTCCTCGTCAGCGCCCCAGGCCCAGAACAGACCGGCCAACGTGATGTCGATGACGATCAACGTCGACGACAGGTAGGTGACCTCGCCCTTGATCAGGCCGAAACCCGAATCGATGTAGGTCGTGAAAGTATTGAGAAAGGTGTCGATGACGCCGACGTTGTTCACGGCTTCTCTCCCTTTGGAACAGCCGTCATCGGCTGAGTGGCCGGCGCGGCTTGCGGCAGACGTGGCCGCGCCGGCCTACCGAAGAAGCGCGCGCGGTTCTCCTTCCAAACCGCCTGGCAGTGCGGATCTTCGGCATCCTGGGGTCCAAGCTCGGCGCAGCGGAGCAGCTCGGCCGAGACGTCATCGGGAGTGGAGGCAGAGGGAGCGTCGGATACTGGCTGCTCAGCCGGACGCCGATGGATGACGTGCAGCGTGGCAAGGAAAATCGCGAACACGACGATCATCGCGCCTGCGCGAAGGATATCCGAGCGCTCCATAGTCGGTGCCTCAGTTGCCGCTAAACATGGTGACGTTGCCGGGCTGATAGCCGCTGCGTGTCGAGAAGATCTTGTATTGCTGCTGGCCTTGGGATTCGGTCGCGGTCACACGCGCCTGCTCCAGCGCATCCGCCCTCCCCTTAGCGGCGAGAACCGCGACAAGATCGGAAAGCTGCTGGGAATGCAGGGCCAGGAGCTGATTGCCGGCTTGAGCTGCCTGCAGGGCGCCGCTTGCCGACTGGCTGGCGGTAACCAGCGAGCTCATCGCGCTGGAGTTGGTCGAGATATTGCTGACGACGCCGGCCTGCACCTTCAGCGAATCCTCGAAGGCGCCCACAGAGTTCTGCCAACGACTTTGAGCTGCGGCAAACATTGTCGCGTTAGAACCCGTGGCCGCCGCCGTGCCGTACGTGCTGGAATACGTCGTCTGGATGCGCTCGACGTTAAAGGCGATGTTCTGGGCCTGGCTCAGCAGTGACTGGGTCCGGGCGACCTGTGCCTGAAGCTGGGTCAGCGTCGACAACGGAAGGTTGGCGAGGTTCTTTTCCTGATTCACCAGGCTCTGGGCCTGATTGTTCAGCATCTGGATCTGATTGTTGATCTGCTGCAGCTCGCGGGCTGCGGTCAGCACGTTCTGGCTGAAGTTGGTGGGATCGTAGACGATCCACTGCGCAATGGCCGGCCGCGTCACAAGCGGCGAGATCGGCAAGGCGAGCGAGAGAGTGGTCGCGGCGACCAAGCCTGCGCGCCGCGTCTTAAGAGCGGTCATGACTGCACCTCCAGGTTTGTCAGGTCGGGGATGAGATCGGCGGCCCAGAGCAGCTCGTGATCCGCGAGCCAGGCGGCCGTAAAATCGTCACGGCCGTGCTCGGCGAGCAGCCGTTCGATGGCGGCATGATCGGCCTTGGAGGACGCTGCGCAGAAGGCGAGCGCGACCGGCCCGAGGCCGAGCTCAAAGAGCCGATTGCCGCGGCGGGACTGGCAGTAATAGTCCCGCTTCGGCGTCGCTCGCGCGATGATCTCGATCTGGCGGTCGTTTAGGCCGAACCGCTGGTAGATGGCGGTGATCTGCGGCTCGATGGCGCGCTCGTTCGGCAGGAAGATGCGCGTCGGGCAACTCTCGACGATCGCCGGCGCGATATTGCTGCCGTCGATGTCAGAGAGCGATTGGGTGGCGAAGACGACGGAAGCGTTCTTCTTCCTCAATGTCTTCAGCCATTCCCGAAGCTGCTGGGCGAAGGCGGGATCGTCGAGGACGAGCCACCCCTCGTCGATGATGAGGAGGGTCGGCCGGCCGTCGAGCCGTCCCTCGATGCGATGGAAGAGGTAGGTGAGGACGGCGGGCGCAGCTCCAGCGCCAATCAAGCCCTCGGTCTCGAACGCTTGCACCGAGGCGAAGCCGAGCTCCTCGGCCTCCGCGTCGAGCAGGCGGCCGGAGGAGCCGCCGACACAATAAGGTTGCAGCGCCTGCTTGAGCGCGGCCGATTGCAACAGGACCGTCAGGCCGGTGATCGTCCGCTCCTCGACAGGCGAGGATGCCAGCGAGGTCAACGCCGACCAGACGTGCTCCTTCACGGTCGGATCGATGGTAACGCCTTCCTTGGCAAGGATCGCGGTCACCCACTCAGCAGCCCAGGCGCGCTCCGCTGCATCGCCGATGCGCGCGAGCGGCTGGAGCGCGACGGAATCCTCGGCGCTGTTCGACAGGCTGCCGCCGAGGTCGTGCCAATCGCCCCCCATGGCAAGCGCGGCCGTGCGGATCGAACCGCCGAAATCGAAAGCAAAAATCTGGCTCTTCCGGTAGCGGCGGAATTGAATCGCCATCAACGCCAGCAGCACAGACTTGCCGGCGCCGGTCGGGCCGACAATCAGGGTGTGGCCGACGTCGCCGACATGCAGCGAGAAGCGGAACGGGGTCGAGCCCTCGGTCTTGCCGAAGAAGAGCGGGGAGCTGCGGAAATGCTCGTCGCGGTCCGGCCCGGCCCAGACCGCCGAAAGCGGGATCATGTGGGCCAGGTTCAGTGTCGAGAGCGGCGGCTGGCGGACGTTGGCGTAGGCGTGCCCCGGCAGCGAGCCAAGCCAGGCTTCGAGCGCGTTCACCCCTTCCGGCATGCAGGTAAAGTCGCGACTCTGGATGACCTTCTCGACGAGGCGCAGCTTCTCGGCGGCAAGACCAGGATCCTCGTCCCAGACCGTGACGGTCGCGGTGATGTAGGCCTGACCTACGTCGTCGGTGCCGAGTTCCTGCAAGGCGAGATCGGCATCGGCGGCCTTGTTCGCCGCATCGCTATCGACCAGTGTCGAGGCCTCGTTGGTCATCACCTCCTTGACGATGGCAGCGATCGACTTTCGCTTGGCGAACCACTGCCGGCGGATCTTGGTCAGCAGCTGCACCGCTTCGGTCTTGTCGAGCAGGATCGCACGGGTCGACCAGCGGTAGGGAAAGGCAAGCCGGTTCAGCTCGTCGAGGATCCCGGGATGGGTCATGGTCGGAAAACCGACCAGGGTGAGCGTACGGAGGTGGTGGCGGCCGAGGCGCGGCTCGAGGCCGCCGGCGAGCGGTTCGTCCGCGAGCAACGCGTCGAGATGCATCGGCGTCTCGGGGACGCGGACGCGCTGTTGCCGGGTCGAGATGGTCGAATGCAGGTAGGTCAGCGTTTCGCCGTCATCGAGCCAGGCCACCTCGGGCATGAACCCTTCAACCAGTTGCAGGACGCGGTTGGTCCGATCGACGAAACCACGCAGCAGCTCGTGGGGTTCAACGCCGCTCTGCGCGCGACCCTCATAGAGCCAGCCCTCGATGCGCGAGGCGTCCTCGGCCGGCGGGAGCCAGACGAAGGTCAGGAAATAGCGGCTCTCGAAATGGGCGCCAGCCTCTTCGAAGGCGTCCCGTCGCTCCAGGTCGACCAGCGCTGACGCGGCGTCGGGAAAGGTGTTGTGCGGATAAGTCTGGGCAGCGATGCGCTGGGCCTCGACGAAAATCGCCCAGCCTGAGCCGAGACGGCGCAGCGCGTTGTTGAGACGGGCCGTCACGCCGACGAGCTCGGCGGGCGTCGCGCTGTCGAGGTCCGGACCACGGAAGCGCGCCGTGCGCTGGAACGCGCCGTCCTTGTTGAGGACGACGCCTTTCTCGACCAAGGCGGCCCAGGGCAGGAAGTCGGCGAGGCGGTGGGGATGGTTGCGGTATTCGGCGAGGTTCAGCATGGAAGCCTCACGCGCCAAGATAGGAGGGATAGCGGAGGTGACGTCGAACGACGTCCACGAACTGCGGGTCGCGCTTGGCGGCCCAGACCGCCGCGGCATGGCCCACGGCCCAAATCAGCGCGCCGGGAATCCAGAGGTGGAGGCCGAGCGCTATTGCCGCCGCCAACGTGCCGTTGGCGATCGCAACCGTGCGGGGCGCGCCGCCCATCAGGATCGGGTCGGTAAGCGCGCGATGGACTGGGGCGAAGAAGCCCGGCACTTCCGGATCGACGATTGCAGCCATCACACCAACGCTCCGCCAGAGAAGCTGAAGAAGGTCAGGAAGAAGCTCGACGCGGCGAACGCGATCGACAGGCCGAAGACGATCTGGATCAGCCGGCGGAAGCCGCCGGACGTATCTCCGAACGCGAGCGTCAGGCCGGTCACGGTGATGATGATGACCGACATGATCTTGGCGACCGGACCTTGCACCGACTCCAGGATCTGATTGAGCGGCGTCTCCCACGGCATTGAGGAGCCTGAAGCGTAGGCCGCGGGGGCAAAGGCGATGGAGATGAAGGCAATCGCCGCAAGCTCGGTGAAGCGACCGCGAACATGGCGGATCGCGGAAGGGAACTGGATCATGATGGCTCCTTGGAAAGCGAGGATTGGCCGCCCGTCTCGGCTGACTGGACGCGGTAATCGCCGGTGGCGGGATCGAGGCCGGCGACGAGAGCGAGTTCGGCGAGGCGGCGTTCGCTGCCACGGCCCCGCAGCACCGCGACGAGATCAATGGTCTCGGCGATCAGCGCCTTGGGAACGGTGAGGACGGCTTCCTGGATGAGCTGCTCGAGGCGACGAAGAGCGCCCAGCGCCGTGCCGGCGTGAATCGTTCCGATCCCGCCGGGGTGGCCCGTGCCCCAGGCTTTGAGGAGCTCCAGGGCTTCGCTGCCCCGTACCTCGCCGACCGGAATCCGGTCGGGGCGTAGTCGGAGGGAAGACCGAACCAGATCCGACAGGGACGCCACGCCGTCCTTGGTGCGCAGCGCGACCAGATTCGGGGCGCGGCACTGCAGCTCACGCGTATCCTCGATGAGGACCACACGATCGGTGGTGCCGGCGATCTCGGCCAGCAGTGCGTTTGTGAGGGTGGTCTTGCCGGTCGAGGTGCCGCCGGCGACGAGGATGTTTTTGCGGGCGGCGACGGCTTCGCGGAGCACGCCCGCCTGGTCGATGGTCATGATGCCGGCCGCCGCATAGTCGTCCAGCGTGAAAACAGCGACGGCCGGCTTGCGGATCGCAAAGGCCGGCGCCGCAACAACGGGCGGCAGAAGCCCCTCGAACCTCTCCCCCGTCTCGGGAAGCTCGGCCGAGACGCGCGGCTTCTCGGCATGCACCTCAGTGCCGACATGGTGCGCAACCAGGCGCACGATCCGCTCGCCGTCGGCGGCGGACATCGTTCGGCCGCTATCCTCCAGACCGCCGGACAGCCGGTCGATCCAGAGCCGACCGTCGGGGTTGAGCATCACCTCGACGATCGAGGGGTCTTCGAGGAAGGTCGCGATCGCGGGGCCAAGCGCGGTGCGCAGCATGCGCGCGCCACGCGAAAACGCTTCCGAATGAAGTGAAGTGCCCCCCACAATCGTCCCCCGTCGACAGCCAGTCGCGACAAGCGATTGGCCAACGGGGATGGATAGAAAAGGCAGGAAACGGGTTAGTTCAACAAGTATTCAGCCGTCGTAGGAATCAAGGGTAGAGCAGAGAAAAAATACTTGCTGTATCGAAGGCGTGCTGATCGAGCCTCTCACGACAAATCTCCACAATAGGGATTTATTGGCAATGCAAGGGGTCAAATTTGCAAACAATTGACATCGGTCCGGCGACTACCGATCACGAGGTCATCGCTAAGCTGCAAGTTGATAACGACAACCCGCCCGCCGCAAACGAAAACAAAGCGTGCAAATCAAAGCTCTGACCGCGTGCTTGCAGTGGGCGGGATGACGGCGCTCACATCGAAGATCAAACGTTGCACCACCTCCGCGGCGCCTAGCCTTCACCTTTGATGCGTCGATGCAAGCTTTCGGGCTTGAACGGCCCAAAAGCTTGCAGCTTTAGTCCCGGACCTTCGCTTAGTTCCAGCCTAGGCAAGAGCGCGGCGCCGTCGTCATTGTGTAATCTCGGCCGTGCCAAGCTTAGAGCGAGGAGCATGCAGTTTCAGTCAAACTTGTAGGACGCCTGCAGGAACGTGCCCCATCGTTCCATGCGATGGTCCGCAGGAAAGGGCCCGTGGGTAACAGGGGAGCGGTGCGCCTCCGTGGCTTGGGTGTCAATTCCTTTACGCTCATTTGGGGTCCACATGGCCCAATAACGGCCGCCGACGCCGAGGCTGAAGTTCTCAGTGATGAAGTAGGATAGGACTGCCTCAACCTGCACACCACCGCCACCACTCCCGCGTTGATCGGCGAAGGTCGTGAATTGACGCAGCAGATGGTTGTCGCGCCCGTGGAAGTCTGTCCACGGCAGGTAAGCAACATCGGCACTCACGCGCCAACGGTCGAGCAACATGGTCTCAGCGCTGAGGCCGATGCGCAGCGCATTCCAGTCAGTGTCTTGGCTGCCGATGATCCTTCTATCGCCTGGCGCAAGGCATGGATCAGACTTGGGGGCGGCGATCTGAACGCAGCCTATCGAGTCGGACTTCTGGCCGTAGTAGCTCCAGCCCATAAACCCACCGACCTTGTAGGTGCTGCCGCGGAGGAAATTGTATCCGGCATCGGCGGTGTAGTAGGTGAACCTTCCGTTGGCCTGACCCGATATCGTGTTGACGTAGGCGGTGGGGACACTCACGTACGGAGGGCGTAAGCCCCAATCTTCATCGTTCATATTTCCAGTGTTGAAGCGCCCGATTCCGATATTGCCCTTCAGGAAGATCCCCCAGGGGCTGTCCACACGTTCGAACAACTCACCCGAAATCCCATCGAGCCCATGATAGGAGAGTCTTGATACGAGATCACTGCTCCCGTGGTCCCATTGATACCTTCCTCGGCTTAACCACACCCGTGTGCCGCTTTCCAGCGACCACCGATCAGCGAGAGCAATCGGCGAGGCGCTGACCGTCGGCTTTGTCGGGTATAGCGGCGCATCTGACCATGCCGGTGTCCATGGGGCGGCGTCAAAATGGTAGTTCAGACCAAGCTTTCCGACGTGGTAGCTGCTGGATAGGCTAGTGATGTTGGCTGGGACCGTTGCCAACGGCGGATACCGTAGGGTCGGAGGGGTCGCCACGTTTGCTCCGCCGAACCTTAGATAGTCGTATTCAAGTGTCAGGGACCAAGCCGGCGTGAGCGCTTGCTCGACGCCTACCCCGATTGTGCCACCGACACGACCATAGTCGAAATGGGTGGCATTCTGTGGCGCCAAGTCACCGAATTCGTTGTTGTTGGTGACATCGCCGCGATTGTGCTGCCAGGCCACGCCCCCTTTGAGATAAGCTAGCGTGTGGCCCTGCGGTCCAAACGCATACCCCAGGCGACCCGTCCCGGTGACAAAAACGTTTGGACTGGCGTTGCAGTTCGCGCTCACCACCGAGCTGGAAACGGCAAGACAGGTGTTTTTACCGTCCGAGACAGCGCCACTAGCATCCAATTCAAGGCCAAAAACCCAGCGCTCCCTCTGCCAGTTGTAGCCGATCTGACCTCCGGCCAGGAACACGGGGGTGTGGACAACGTCCCCATAGAGTGACGGACCATAGGGATCACTGAATGATGTCAGCCCGTAGCCCCCGCCGACGTGCCCGCCGATATACCCGCCGGTCCAGTTCCAGACGGCGGGTGGGACCTTTACTGCCGGCTTAAGATCGGCCGAATTGACGGTACCGCCTGCAACGAGCGCAGCTGTTGCGATTCCGCAAAAAAGAAGTTCAGATCGCATTTCACCTCACGAACACATGACGCGCGCCAATTTGCAACGAAGGCCCAATAGCCGAAGTTGTTGGCTCCGCTTCCCCGGCGCTTGTGGTGTGCAGGATCTAGGCCAGCGGACGCAATGCGCATTCCCTGCGGTTTTTCGATCGCGATGTTTTCTTCGTAACAAGATCGGTAGATTTTGAAACAAGCCGCGCGTCTGAGGTGGAACACAAGGCGCATGCTGCACGCCGGCTCAGACCGATCGAATAGGTGAATGCGCCTGCGGAGAGTTCTCCTCTTGCTCCAGGCATCCTCGCCGGCGCAATAGGCAACCGTGTTGAGCTGTTAGCTGTAGTACCTGTGATTCCGTCAGAGTGGTTCAAGGCCGAAATCTTCTGCTTGCTGGTGAGCGCTTAGCCGCAACCTATTGATGCTGGCTTGACGTTTTGCGGAGTCGCCATGGCATGAGGTCTTCGATTCGACTTTGGGGATGGCGGGCGATGATCGCCTCGAGGGTTTGGGCGATGTAGGGTCCGCAATCAAGCCCGTGTCATCATCTGACGTCATCCTGGCGAGAGCTTAGCGCGGCCGGGCAGTGCAACGAAGATCGAGAGCGAGCCGGATCTCTACCTCGTCTCCATTGAGTTCTTCACATTTAGAACGGACTGACACCCACATCAGGACTCCGGCGGCGAGTTGGGCATGTCCTCCAAAATCTCCTGCCGCAGTTTCGGGCCCTGATTGAGTCGCCGGCCCAACGCGGCGACGAAGTTATCATAGCGCGCTCCGGCTTGTGCCCGCGCGGCCTTTGCAGCCGGTTCGGGGAGTGGCGGTGTTGTCGTCAGCCAGAAGCGGATGAAGAGGGCGATGGTCTCGACTGAAATCCCGACATCCCGCTCAAGGCGAGCGATCCGGCGGTCGATTTGGTCGAGTCGCTTGGCAATAGCGGCCTCCCGCCGCTCGTCGGCGTCCGGCGACAGAAAGGACGCAATGGCGGCTTCGGCAATAAGCGACAGCGATTGCTCGCGCCGAGCGGCATAGGCCGACAGCGCCTTCATGACATCAGGATCGAGATAGACCGACATCTGGGTTTTTTTCTTCGGAGCGGTCATGTCCACCTCACAGTCCGAGATCGTCACCAGGATCGAGCGAGGCTTGGCGTGCGACGCCTTGCATCATGTCGTTCATGCGCCGGATCCGCGGGGCATCTTCATCGAACTCGTCGGCGAAGTCAGACGCGAACTCGTTGTCGACCGACTCCTTGTTATCCACCATCTCTTGGTCTAGTTCCGGATGACGCCGGCGATCCGCGGTCTTGGGGTCATCGTCATCCGTCTGGTCGTCGGTCGGCGCCTGCACTGCTATTGGGCGCGGCGGCACCGGTCGTGAGCTCCAGTCGTCCAGCCTGCCGTCGTTGGCCTTGGTCAGCCTCGGCGGTTCCAGGATGCGCTCCTGGAAGCGCCCGTCCTCGTAATAGCGCGCTTTCTTGGCCCGAATCGGATGAAGACCCGACATCATGACGATCTCATCGGATGGTGGGAGTTGCATCATCTCGCCCGGCGTCAGCAGCGGACGGGCGGTCTCCGACCGCGACACCATCAGGTGCCCCAGCCAAGGCGCGAGCCGGCTACCGGCATAGTTCTTCATCGCTTTCATCTCCGTCGCCATACCGAGTGCATCAGACACCCGCTTCGCCGTCCGCTCGTCATTGGTCGCAAAGCTGACCCGGACGTGACAATTGTCGAGGATCGAGTTGTTGGGCCCGTAGGCCTTTTCGATTTGGTTCAGCGACTGGGCGATCAGAAAGCTCTTGATGCCGTAACCCGCCATGAAGGCTAGCGCCGACTCGAAGAAGTCGAGCCGGCCGAGCGCCGGGAATTCGTCAAGCATCAGGAGAAGGCGACGCCGACCGGCCTTGGCCTGCAGATCCTCGGTCAAGCGGCGGCCGATCTGGTTGAGGATCAGGCGGATCAACGGCTTTGTGCGGTTGATGTCCGATGGCGGCACGACGAGGTACAGCGTGGCCGCTCGCTCTCCCCCGACGATGTCGGTGATCCGCCAGTCACAGCGCCGCGTCACCTCCGCCACCACGGGGTCTCGGTAGAGGCCCAGGAACGACATCGCGGTGCTCAAGACGCCAGAGCGTTCGTTGCCGGACTTGTTCAGCAGCTCCCGCGCGGCGGACGCGACCACAGGATGGACGCCGGCCTCACCCAGATGCGGCGTCCGCATCATCGCGGCAAGCGTCGACTCGATCGGCCGCTTGGGATCGGACAGAAAGGCTGCGACGCCAGCGAGCGTCTTGTCTTCCTCCGCGTAGAGGACATGGAGGATGGCGCCGACCAGGAGCGCGTGACTGGTTTTCTCCCAGTGGTTCCGCTTCTCGAGGCTGCCCTCTGGATCGACGAGGATGTCGGCTATATTCTGGACGTCGCGCACCTCCCACTCGCCGCGGCGGACCTCGAGCAACGGGTTATAGGCTGACGACTTTGCGTTGGTCGGATCGAACAGAAGGACTCGGCCGTGGTGGCTGCGGAAACCGGCGGTGAGCTGCCAGTTCTCGCCCTTGATGTCGTGAACGATCGCCGAGCCCTTCCAAGTCAAGAGCGAAGGGATGACAAGTCCGACGCCCTTGCCGGATCTCGTGGGAGCGAAGCACAGGACATGCTCCGGTCCATCATGGCGAAGATAGGCACGCTCGAACCGGCCGAGCACGACGCCGTCTGGTCCGAGCAGACCTGCCTGCTCGATCTCCTTTGCCTCCGCCCATCGCGCGGAGCCATAGGTCTCGGCATTCTCTGCCTCGCGGGCGCGCCAGACTGACATGCCGGTCGCAACGGCTGCGGCGATGATGCCGCCGGATGCCGCGATGAAGGCGCCCTCGGTGAAGATTGAGGGCGCATAGGCATCGTAAGCGTACCACCACCAGAAGAAGGCCGGCGGGAGATAGAAGGGAAAATGGAGCAGCTCGAACCAGGGCTGCCCGAGTTGCGGCTGGAAGCCAAGCCGCCAGGCTGTCCACTCCGTCGCGGCCCAGATCGTCAGCACGACGATCGCAAACACCGTGACGACCTGCCCCCAGAGAATCTTGGTCGCGGACATGGGCTGCCCTCTCCTGACGTAGGTGATTGGAAGGATCGCTCACAAGCCGAATCCCCGGTTGCGCCCAAAACCCCAGTCGACGCTCCGCGCGCATTCCTCCCATTCGTTGACCCAGGAGAACTGGTGGCGCCGCCAATGCTCGCCCTGCCGGATGCTGGTACGGATCACGGTCGCTTGCAGACGGGTCAGTGCGCCCTTCAAGAGCTTGTATTCGCGGGCACCAGTTTGCCGGCCGACTGCGGTCAGAAGCTGGTAAGGTGTGAACCGCAGGAAGCGCGAGGTCTCCAGACCAAGATTCTCGGCCTCGACAATCTGGCTCGCCGCCCAAATGAGCACGTCGGCATCCCAAATGGTCGCCATACCATGCTCAGGAACCGCATAGACTTCGACACACACGTCGCCAGCCTGGTAGTGGATCGGCCTCGTCCGCTTGGCCTTCGCGAGCGAAAAGAATGGCCGCTCCATCAGGTCGCGCTGATCGCGCGGACTGGCGTCGCCAGTGGCGACAACGAACGGGTCGAGCTTGCTTCGCTCGCTGGGCGTGATGAGGCGGCGCGACGACATGGGCGGGATGCCTCAGCGATGCGCGTTGCCGGCAGCGCGGGCCTCGAGATAGCGAGGATCCGACGTTGAATTGCAGGCGGCCTGATCGGCCCAGGCTTCGAGATCGCCGATGGCGTAGACGACGCGGCCGCCGAGCTTGCGAAAGGTCGGGCCATTGCCATGGCAGCGGTACTTCTCCAGCGTGCGCGGCGAGATGCCGAGGAGGCGCGCGGCCTCGGGGGTGCGCACGTAGCGGGTGGCGAGTTGCGCGGGCCTGTCGAGCATGGGAGTTCTCCGTCTTGCCTCGAAGCGCCGCGGCCAAATCGCGGCATGTCGGGGCCAGAGTGGCGGAGAGTTCAGGCGTTGGGGGTGGACGAAAATTGACGTGCGTTTGTGTCCCCCCATCGTCGCAACCAGGCGAAGCCAGGCGCTAACAGCGGCGCGGGTTAAGTCATCGGGACGCTGGCTTGGAGGATTGGGGCCGCTCACAGGCCGCGTAGAAGTTTCAGATAACCGCGCTCGACCAGGGCGATCGAATCATGAATGAGGCGGTTCGCCTTACGGCGAGCATGCGAATCCTTCCACTCGACCGAACGACGGTGAGCGTGGTCGGACGCGAGCACCTTCGCTGCCACGTCGCGCGGGCCGCCACCCAGATCGTGAACGTCGAAGGCGTGAAGAAGCTGTGTCAGTCGCCGTTTCTGAAACGACGTCAGCCGCAGCGCCGCCGGCAGAAGGCCGGTGCGTTCGCCAGCAAGGTGGCGGGCGAAGTGTAGCGCCACGTCGGCGCGCAGTTCGCCCATACTGTCGAGCGGCACAAGCACCGCAGGGCAGCGCGCGGCTCGCTCGTCGCCCAAACGGACATGGAGCTCACCCGAGCCGTCTGTGACAACCAGCTCGCGACCGTAAGCATCCGTCCGCTCGACGATCGGCAGTCCGAAAGCGTTGCGATCAATCGAATGAACGGTCTCGAAGTCCGGCGGCGCGGGCGTCAGGATCAATGTGCCCGGTGATGCCTCGGGAAGCCAAATGGCTGGTTCGGGCCCAACCGGAGAGGCGGGGTCATGGGCGACACCGCAACCTCCATCGACGTGCGAAACTGGTTCGGATGGTTTCGGGATCAGCGCCCTCGCGCGCGATCTGGCGTTCAGCACGGACGAAATCGCGGCGATAGTCGGCGTTGCGCCGCAGAAACTCAAGGGCAAAACCCGGACGCTCAAGGCGATTCAGGCGTTCAATGGTCTCGGGCGCCCGCCAATACTGGGTCGGCATGGTCTTCTCGTCTTTCGTTCTGTGCCCCGCACCACGAATCCAGAAAGACGCTACAAGAAACTAGACCCTTAGGCTGCATCACGCGAGGCCGCAATTTGTGTGATCGGACGCAAGTTCACTGCATCCGCGGCAGCAAAAGGTCCCGATATCCGGCTTCCGACATCCATCGCGCACGGGCGAGATGGCTGTCGTGGACGATCTTGGCACGATCCGGTTCGCGTGCGGGGTCGAGGCCGAAGATCACGCTGACCACCTCACGCCAGTCGGCCCCCTCCTCCTCCGCCATTAACAACCTAACGTAAATTGCAAGATGTTTCTCGTCGTAGGCGTTGACGCGATCGGTTATTGGCGGGCTGTCCTGGAATGGCGCCTCGTTCATTGGAATTGCCCCTCGGCACGGATGCAGCGATTGGAACTCATCTAAGCCCCGGAACTTTGCAAGCTGGGAAACCGTCGCACGCGATTTGTGCCGTGATGCGTAAATCGCATCGCGGCGCTCCCCGGAAGTGGCAAACTCGACCCAAGCCAGATGTCGGTGTTCGAGGTTTCGCGAATCGGCGAGCGATCGAATCCAAACCATCATTTGCGTGCATAGGTGTGTCTCAGGTTTGTGAACTGACGGGAAAAGGTGAGAGGATTGCGTACTGAGTCGTTTTCCGAATGGAGGACGAACTGCGCCGCATTCCACTTAGTCGACGGTCGCATGTGACCGGGTTCCAAGCTCTCGACCGGGATGGCCGAGCATGAGAGCGCTCTTGAACGGGACTTCGTGACGCTCGCAAGCTTCATGGACGCGAGCGCGGTGGTGACGGCACAGCCGGTAACAATCCACTTCCAGCATGAGGGACGCCGGCGGCGATACACACCGGACTTTCGCGCCGACTCGGGCGACGACCATTGCGAGATCGTCGAGATCAAATGCCGGCCTGACCTCCGAGCTGGCTGCTCCGCTTTCGGCCGGCCTTTTGCGGCTGCGCGAAACTGGGCACATTGCAATGGCGCGCGCCTCAGGATCGCAACCGAACGCCGCATTCGATATCGGCAGCTCGATAATGCAACGCGGTTGCTGCCGCTCAGGAGCGCGCCTGTCGATACGGTGTTGGCCGAACGGGCGGTCGCACATGCCTGCGCACGTGCGGTCAGCTTTGGCGATTTGATCGATGCGCTGCCGATCTCGCGTGAGGCAAGCCTTGCGGTGGTCTCGCGGCTCATCGCACGTGGCGCGCTCATTGTCGATTTGACGATGCCGATTACCTCCAAGTCACGAGTGACGGCCGGAGCGTTCCCCCGCGTAGATTGTCGAGAATACTCCGTGGTGAAATACTCTTCAATAGACCTCTCTCGTATCCATGGCGATACGGGAGATACTGGCGCTGAATTTGATAAAGTACCGACAGGCTGCAGGCCTGTCTCAGGAGGAACTCGCCCACCGTGCCGATATAGACCGCACGTACATCAGTTCGATTGAACGCTGCAAATATGCAGCCAGCATCGATGTTCTCGATCGACTTGCCCGTGAACTGGGGGTTGAAGCAGCGGATCTCCTGCAAAAGAGAACCCGCGCGCCACGTGCGAAGCGGGGCACCTAACCAATAGAGAAGTGTGTACCCGAGCGGGGTCTTCTCTCGCTGCCGCGGCTCAAAGCCTGCTGCTCCCCAAAACCACAAATGGACCTACCCACCACCAGATTCCTGACTTCTGCCAACCAAGCCAGTTCGCGAAACCTGGGACGAGTTCACGAAACCTCGGACCAGTTCGCGAAGCCACGGACATCGACACTAGAACCTATCTCAAAATTGTCGAAACAGGATCAGCAGGCAAGCGAGCTGGACGAAGCCGAGGAAGTTTTGCGGATAGAACTCCCAGCGGACCAGCAGGCGCCGCCGCCACTGTATCCAGGCGAAGAAGCGTTTCGACCAGCCAACGCCGAGTATAACGACGGAGCCTGCGGCCGTCCTGGGTGAGCGACCGCACTCGGTTTGAACGATGTGGCGCGATCATCTCGATGCCTTGTGACCGCAGTTCATCGTCGAGCCCATCGCTGTCATAGGCGCGGTCGCCGATCAGGTTCTCTGGCTTGGCCTCGATCATGTAGAAGGGGGGGGGGGGGGGGGGGGGGGGGGGGGGGGGGGGGGGGGGGGGGGGGGGGGGGGGGGGGGGGGGGGGGGGGGGGGGGGGGGGGGGGGGGGGGGGGGGGGGGGGGGGGGGGGGGGGGGGGGGGGGGGGGGGGGGGGGGGGGGGGGGGGGGGGGGGGGGGGGGGGGGGGGGGGGGGGGGGGGGGGGGGGGGGGGGGGGGGGGGGGGGGGGGGGGGGGGGGGGGGGGGGGGGGGGGGGGGGGGGGGGGGGGGGGGGGGGGGGGGGGGGGGGGGGGGGGGGGGGGGGGGGGGGGGGGGGGGGGGGGGGGGGGGGGGGGGGGGGGGGGGGGGGGGGGGGGGGGGGGGGGGGGGGGGGGGGGGGGGGGGGGGGGGGGGGGGGGGGGGGGGGGGGGGGGGGGGGGGGGGGGGGGGGGGGTGCTCTTCCGGAAAGTGTCTCCGGATGCGCTCCCATTGCTCGTCCGTCAGCCGAATCATCTTTCCTTTATAGCCGATCGACGCTGATCTTCAATTTTGAGATAGGTTCTAGACGATATCCGGCGGATCCGGTGAAGCCGTTACACGACCAGCGGTCGTCATCCGACGAACCACGCGTTATCTATATAGGCTCACCGTGCCCTCTGACAGCATGATGTGGCGGCCAGGCGCTGACCACGGACAGAAGCATGAGCTCGGCGGCGTGACGTTCACTCGGGGGCTGACATCATCGGGCCCATTACAGAAGGCGGCGTACTCATTTAGCGGCTGGCCGCCTGACGTCCGCTTACGCCCCAACAGCGGCGGAGGAGCAGCAATGTCTTAATGTCTCAAAACCAGCCCTACCCGCCGGGGCGGCGTCCGCTTGAAGCAGAACGCAGCTTGGCACGCATCAATCCGCTATAGTCACGCGCAGATGGCTAAATTGACCTTTGCCCGCATCGGCTGCGGTAGCCCATACATGCACGAGCGCCAGAGCCACTCGAGAGGACCGAATCGATAGCGGCGCAGCCACCACGCGCTGAACACCACCTGTGCGCCATACAAGAAAATGCCGATCGCCAGTGTCGCGGCCACCCCGAGGCGGCCAAATTGGCATAGACCATAGCCGTAAAAGATCCAGCCGCAGATCACAGATTGCGCCAGATAGTTGGTGAGCGCCATGCGGCCAAGCGGTGCGGCCCAGCCCAGCATCCTCCGCCCGCCCGCGAGGTTCACAGCCGCGATGACTGCGGCCGCATAACCGAGAGCTAACACGACCGCCCCCAGCTGTTCTACCGGAAAATGCGCGCGCCCGAGCGACGGCCAATCGAAGAGCTCATGTCCTGCTGCCGCGAGACTCAATCCGCCGCCGAGAAGAATGCCAGAGGTTGCGACGACGAACAGCAGGCGCCGGTTCGCCGAAGCCCGATGCAAAACCCCGCTGCGCCACGCGAAGGCGCCGACCAGGAACACCGCGACAGTATGAGGAAAGAACATGATCTGCAGCGGAAAAATCACCGTCACCTCGCGGATCCGGAACGCGAGCACATCGAAAAATCCACCCGTGCCGTAGGCACGTGTGGCGTCCGCGGCAAGAGCGGCCATCTCGGCTGCACCCGGCAGCGGCACGATCAACGGTA
Source organism: Bradyrhizobium sp. CCBAU 45394 (assembly GCF_028128655.1). Lineage (NCBI taxonomy): Bacteria > Pseudomonadati > Pseudomonadota > Alphaproteobacteria > Hyphomicrobiales > Nitrobacteraceae > Bradyrhizobium > Bradyrhizobium sp. CCBAU 45394. Next base: position 29,815 of record NZ_LBIX01000141.1, read on the forward strand.
ACAGCAGCAGCATGGTCGTGTCGAGCCCCAGGAGCAGCAGGGCTGCACCCGCTATGAGCCACCGCGCGCCGCCGAGGAAGGGCAGCACCACGAGGCCGGCCAGCGCATATTCGACCAGAATGTCGCCGTCCCAGATCAAATAGCGATGCACCAGGCCAATCGCCAGCAACACCACCAGCCTGCGCACGAGCAAGATCATGCGCTGTGGATTGCCGCCAAGCCGCTCGAATTGGATGGCGAGGCCGACGCCGAACAGCAGCGAGAACAGCGCAACCGCCTTGGAGCCGACGGCGACCGTCAGCACAGCCTGGACCGCCCAGTCGAGCGACCCCGAGTTCGGCAAGAACGGCGCGAAGATGGAGACCCGAAATGCGGTCACGATGTTCATGGCGAGCACGCCGAACAGGGCCAAGCCCCGCAGCACGTCAATCGCGTCGAGCCGTTCCGACGGGGTCATAGGCTTTGGAGGCGCGTCACTCGCCGTTGGCGCGGGGCGCGAGCCGATGCTTCCGCCGGTCATTGCAGGACTCCCCGATTTCCGATGGAGAGATTTAGAATCCCGCCTCGTGCCGCATCAAACTACCTGAATTGGGGGGCTGACTCGAACCGTGACAAATTGATTCACTGCCAACGCGCGAGGAAATAAACATGAACTTGGATTAGCCGAAATTGCTCCAATGGCTCAACTTGATCTCCCGGTATTGCCGCGGGTGTTGTTTCGGTACCGTTCGATAGCAGACGAGACCATCAAACGCGAAATCTCTGCGAATACGGAGCATTGTCCGAATTTCGGCGTTTGAAACGATCCGATGGAAGGATTCTTCCAACCAGACGTTCCGAAGTTTATCGACACCGCGGGGTGGACTAAGGGTGTTCTCCGCAGCAAGCCCAAAATTGGAATTTGTTGCTTTAGCGACACAAACGACAACGAACTAATGTGGGAGCATCACACTGCCAACTATTCTGGGATTTGCGTCGCATACTTGGCGGAACGCTTGATCGCCGGGACTCTTGATGATGTTCATCTTGTGCAACTTGCATAGTCACAACCGCAGCGGCGTGGCGAGGTGTTATGTCTGAACTAGCTGCCTCGTTACCCGCCTGAACCTTCGCTTGTCACTCGACAGCGGACATTACCGCCCCCTACGCGAAAGTCTGCCACGGGCCATGTGTGGACGGCTCCGGGTGGCAAGGAGAATCTTCACGTCGTAGGATTGGTCGGAGCAGCCATGTGTTCGGCCTGTTTGCGCGGTACCAATGACCGCTGGCCATAATGCCCTCCGCGGATCAGGTCCCGGTCAAAAGCACGCATTCGAGTGGGGTGTCCTGATCGCCGGATCGACCGGCACTGCATTACGTGCTGTTCGCCCTCCCAACCGTTACGTCACGCCGGCGATGTCGGCGCGATCTCGTTTAGGCCGCCAGCGCGGCCGGCTCCTGGTAGCGTTCGTTCCTCGCCATCATCGCCCAGGCCATTCTGGCGAGCTTGTTGGCAAGCGCGATGGCCGCGACCTTGGTGGGCCGGCGGGCCAACAATCGCGTGAGCCATGGCCGATGATCGGTGCCATGGATCTTGGCGTAGCGGATTACGGCGAGCGCGCCAGCCGTGAACAGGCTACGCAAATAGCGATCGCCCTGCTTGCTGATGCTGCCAAGCCTGTCTTTGCCCCCGCTCGAGCTCTGCTTTGGCACGAGACCAACCCAGGCCGAGAAGTCTCGCCCGGATCGGAAGGCTTTAGGATCGGCACGGTCGAACTCCAGGATCTGGGCCTTCAGCGCGCGCAATTGACTGCCAAGAGCAGCAAGGCACATCCGGGCGGACGCGGCTGGTCCGAATCACTACCGAGCTTTCCAACCAGATCCGCGGCGTCATGAAGACCTTCGGTCTGCTCGTTCCCGCCGGAAAGGGAAGCACCTTCGAGAAGAATGTGCGGAGCCTTCTTGCCGACCAGGACAGACTTGCATCTATCGTGCTGCCGATGCTGGAAGCCTGGCGCGGCATCGCCTCCACGCCGCCGAAGTCGGACGCCAATTGGTGCGGGACGCGC
>NZ_LBIX01000142.1:0-33753 GCF_028128655.1 Bradyrhizobium sp. CCBAU 45394
CCTTGGCAACGGGTGCGGGGATTTCGATCGCGGTCTCGCGGAAGGCGCGCTCGAGCTCGTCGAGCGACACTTCGCCCGGGCGCAGCGGGCGCTCCAGGGTCTGGTCGATCAGCGAACCCGTGGTCATGTCCTTGGCCGGCGCGGCGGCGGCCGGAACTTCCGGCACCAGCGGCGGGGCGTCTGCAACGGGAGCGGCGCTGCCAGCCGCCATTGCGGCCATGCCCTGCTCGACCATCGCTTCCAGCTTGTCGATGAGATCGCGGTCGGTGCCCTCCGGCTCGGCTTCGGTCGCCTCGAGGCCGGCGAGGATCTCCTTGATGCGGTCGATCGAGGACAGGATCACCGTCACCGCCTGCCCCGTCACCGGCATGCCGTCACGGAACTTGCCCATCAGCGTCTCGCCGGCATGCGCCAGCGCTTCCAGTCGCGGCAAGCCGAGGAAGCCGCACGTCCCCTTGATGGTGTGGACCAGGCGGAAGATGTTATCCAGGATCTTGGCGTTGTTCGGCTCCTGCTCGAACTTCACCAGCTGATTGTCGACGGTGTCCAGGCTCTCGCTGGTCTCCGTCAAGAACTCCCGCAACAGATCATCCATGAGCTACGCCTTACTGAGCTGGACTTCGACGCCTGAGCCACGCTTGGCATCGACGGAGGTCCCCGTCTGGATCGTTAGACATCCCCTTTCACGGTCCCGTTAATTTCATCCTCCGTGCTAATACGGATATTGAAGAGAAGTTTGCGGTTCGGTCACATGCGGCAACGCTTCTCGGTAAAATCGGCACCGAACCGTCGCGAAAAGAAGCGTTAGGTAAACGCGCCGATAACAGCGCGACGACGCGCGCGAAAAAATCCTGCTCGTGAAGGACGATATGCACGGCCCACGTGAAATCGAAGCCGATCGGGAGCGCTCTCGCGACCGTCGCGGCGTGCCCTGCCGGGATCCGCAAGGCCCGCGTTTGTGGTAAACAGACGCTTACCCCGCCGCTACGACGGCCTGCGCTGCGCTAACCAGGCGCGCGGCCGAGGCAACGTCGTCGTAGCGGTGCTCCGCGAGGCAATCGTTGATGGCGGCGCGCAGCGCGTGCGGCGTGAACGGCTTGCGCAGACGGCGTGCCGCGCCGAGCTTGAGCGCCATCCGGAGGAAATCGGGAGCGGGTGAATTCAGATTTGCGAAAGCGTAGCCGGACATCGCGATCAACGGAATGGTGGGCGCCCGCTCGTGGAACACCCTGATCGATTCGAAGCCGCGCATGTGCGGCATGAAGATGTCGATGATCATCAGATCGAACTGTCCGTGTTCGAGAGCGCGCAGTCCGACCTCTCCTCCTTCGGCAATCGTCACCCGAAAATGGTTTCGCTGAAGATAGACCTCGATGGCCATGCACACCATCGGGTCGTCGTCGACAACGAGAATATGGCGCAGACTTTCTGCCCGTTTGAGCTTCCCGTTTCGGCGATTCAATAATTGAACCGTGGGGCACGCCTTTCTCCTCCGGTTGGGATCGAAGAACTGACGGTCGCGAACGTCTTTGGCGAAGCCAGGAGGACGGAAACGACGGACGCGAAATCTGCAGCCATGCGGCGCCATGAATCGGCGCGATGTCCGGTCGCTGTAACCACTCGTCCAATAGACGAGGCTGCGCGGACTGACCGGTGTCCGATCGCCGCGCGGATGCAGTGCTCCCGGCTCATGAAGGCCCCCTGCCACTTTTTCCGGCGCGCCCTCACAGGACTGGCGCGAAGGTTCTCGAGCGAATCAGCGCGCTGTACTTATTTCCGCCGCAAATGCGGCAGCCTGTCTGCCCTCTAACGGGTATATGGACAGCACCACAACCTGTACAATATGCTTTTGTTGCCGTGCAACTGAACGACGCAACAGGGCGCTGCATCGATCTTAGGTCGAACGCGCCGGAATTGATCCTGAATGACCACGAGCGGCTTCCCGCCCAATCAGTTGCTGCAAATGCTCGATGCGGCAGATTTCGACCTGCTGCGCCCCCATCTTGCGACGGTCGAAATGGTCAGGGAATCTGTCTTGGGCGAGGCGGGCGCCGCGTTGCGATACGTCTACTTCCCGCACGGCGGGTCCGTTTCGATCACGCTGGGCTTGTCCGAAGGACAAATGATCGAGATCGCAATGCTGGGGCGCGACAGCGTCGTGGGCAGTGGCGCGGCGCTTGCCGACGGCATCGCGCCGGCGGACGCGGTCGTGCTCTTCCCCGGCACGGCTTCCATGCTTGAAACCGCGGCTTTCCGGACGATCGCCGCCGCGAGCGTCCCGTTTCGAAATCTGATGGTGCGTCATGAGCAGGTCCTGCTCGCGCATGCGCAGCAATCGTTGCTCTGCAATACGCTGCACCCGGTCGAGGCCCGGCTGGCGCGCTGGCTCTTGCGCGCCCGCGACCTGTCCGACAGCGCGATCCTTCCGCTGACACAGGAGACGCTGGCACAGATGATGGGCGTGCGGCGCAACGCCATTTCTCTCGTCGCGCATGCACTGCAACGGGCCGGCATTATTCGCTACACCCGCGGGCAGATCGAAATCATCGACCTGCGCGCGCTGGAGACAACGTCCTGCGACTGCCATTCGGCGGTCAAGGCCACCCATTCACGCCTGCTCGGAGCGCCGCGGTGACGAGAAGTCGATGCGACCGTTCTGCATGCCGAGGTGCACACAGCGCCGCGAAGGTGACCGTCGCACTCGGACAACTTGTCCCAATTGCCTATATATCCCGACGGGAACATGATGGAGCTTGCCCGTGCCGGGATCCGCAAATTCGCTCTCGCAAGTCCCTGCCTGACGAGACGGGAGGCAGTTTTGGAAACGATGGTGCGTCCGTCCAACGGTTTCCTGTCCGCGCTCACGGCGGACGATTATGAGCTGATCCGCCCATATCTGCGCACGGTCGAGCTGCCGCACGAGGCCGTGCTGGTCGAGACCGGCGAGACGCTCAAGCGCGCGTTCTTTCCCCACCGCGGCGTCATCTCGCTGGTGGTGAACCTCGCCAAGGGCGAGCATGTGCAGGTCGCCATGATCGGCCGCGACAGCCTGCTCGGCACGCTCTCGACCATGGGCGATACTTGCGCGCTGAACACGGCGATCGTGCTGGTTCCCGGCGTCGCGTCGGTGATGGATCTCGACCGGCTGCGCATCGCGGCCGACCAGAGCGGCACCCTGCGGACGTTGCTCACGCGCCACGGGTTGGCGGTCTACGCTCAGGTCCAGCAGACCGCGGGCTGCAACGCCGCCCATCCGGTGGAATCGCGGCTGTCGCGCTGCCTGTTGCACACCCATGATCTGTCGGGCGACTACCGGCTGCTGCTGACCCAGGAGGCCATGGCGCAGATGATCGGGGCGCGGCGCAACAGCGTGTCGCTGGTCGCCAATACCTTGCAGCAGGCCAATTTCATCCACTACAGCCGCGGGCACATCCAGATCCTGAACCTGGACGGCCTGCGCCAGACCGCGTGCGAATGCTACGCCACGGTGAAAGCCCAGTACGACCGGCTGCTCGGCCAGCGCTGACCGGCGCCGTCGCGTGGTAAACCTGCGGCTAACGCCGGCCTGCAAACACCTGCCGTCCCGCTACCGGAACTGAAATTCAAATGCCGTAGACACGGGCCGGACCTCGCGCCGGACGCGCCGCGCGACAAACGGACCGTGACCAAGGCAGGCAAAGCCATGTTTGAAATGACCGCTGCGCCTGCGCAGGCAGCGCTCGATGCCGAGCCCGCGCGCGAGCCGGGCGCGTACGCGGCGCTGGTGCGCGAGATCGGCGAGGACGGTGCCGGCGAAGTACGCGCCGTGTTCTGGAGCGAGACCTGCGCGCGCCTGCAACTGTTCCGCACGCTCGCGCTCGCGCAGCACCACGCGAAGATCGCGCGCGAAGCGCATTCGCTGAAGAGTGCGGCCGGGACGTTCGGCTATGCCAGGCTCGCGGCGCTGGCGCTGCGGCTGGAGAAGACCGCGGAGACGCTCGGTGAGGCCGAATTCGGTGATCTGCTGGAGCGCATGGATGCCGCCTACGCCGCCGCGCGCGCGCAGGAGCCGCAGGCATAGCGAGACCGATGCAACCCCGCCGTACTTCTACGGTTTGGGATTTTCACAGATGGCTAATCATAGGTGGCGATAGTCGCGGGAAACCAGGAGGGTTTCCATGTTCACCTACGAGACAGTGGACCAGAAGGAGGTCCGTCGCTTCCGTATCGCGCAGTTCAACGGCCGGATGGCGACGGTGAAGGCTGGCGAGTCGACGGTGACCGGCTTCGTGCGCTCGGTGCTGGAGCAGGAATCGAGCACCCCTCCCCGCTGGACCATCACGATCATTCCGAACGCGCCGAAGGAAGAGATCAAGCCGCTGCGCCCCAGCTCGCGCGCGCGCGCCTTCTCCGAAGACTATTTCTGAACGCGATCGGCTTCTCCCGCCCCCGCGCCGCCACCGGCGGCGCAAGACAAGAACCTCAATCGATTGAATGCAGCAGCGCCGCGCGGACGAGGTCCGCGGTATTGCGCGCACCGAGCTTGCGCATCGCCTCGGCGCGATGGCTCTCAAACGTGCGCGGACTGATCTGCATCCGAAGCGCACCCTGCTTGTTCGAATAGCCCTCACTGATCAGCCGGAGCACCTCGCGCTCGCGCTTGGTCAGCCGCTTCTGGCCCGACAGGCCCAGGAGTTCGGGACTCGGCACGCGCTGCGCCTGCGGCGCACGGGCGATCTTCGCTTCGGCGTCCTCGATCCGGGGCGGGATCGGCGAGTCAACCTTGTGGGGGCCGGCAAGCTGCTTGACCAGGCCGCAAACGCGCTCGGTCTGCGTCAGCGCATTCTCCACCACCCGCTGCAAATAGGCACGGTCGCCCGTAGCCGGCGCGAGCTGATCGCTGTGATGCTTGATCTCGCCCATGTAGAGCAGGAGCGCAGTCAGGGGGCCGTTGAGCTCGCGGGCGATGGCAGCGGCCATTTCGTCTGCGGCCTTGGCGCGAGCGGCGTTCAGGCGGACGAAATCGAGCTCTTCAGCCGGAGCAGTGCTGCTTTCGTACCATTCCGACGGCCGCGAATCGGTAGCCGTATCGTTCTGTGACCCCATGTGACCTGTTTAGCGGAACCCGGGCCGATCTGTGGTTAACTTTTTGCTCCGTAAGACTACGGTAATTTTGGCAGTTTTGCGCTAAAACACCGGCGTCGGCACAATTTATGCTTGCGCGAAGCTTGCCTTGACCATGCAAGGGTTGAGAATTTCGCCCACTTCCTGGGCAGACGGGCCGAAGCCTCCTTAACCGCCGTCGCCCGGACGGTCCTCCGCCGCCCCCGGATTTTACGGATAAATTAACGGCGACTTGCTTCTCTAGAGCCCGATTGAGAGCGCGCAAATGCCTCCATGCATTGAGCCCGTAGGCTTGCTGGAATCGTTGCGGAAGATTGCGTGCCATGAACGAGATCGATCGGCTGACCGAATTCTTGCAGAGGCTGACGCCGCTGTCGCGCAGCTGTCTGCTCAGCGAGCTCGAACGGCTCGAGCTGTGCGGCATCGACATGCCGGGCTCGGCCGACGTCCAGGCCCGCCTGCGCGCCGAGTTTCGCAAGGACGGTTCGACCCAGGCGCGCGCCACCAGCCCCTCGCGTTATTTCTTCGCCCCGCTCGAGCTGCTGCTGATCGACGGCGCACCCGAGCATGCCAATATGGGGCGAATTTCGCGCAACACCCTCACCCCGATCTGGGAGTGGATCTGCCGCGATCTGCTGCCGACCATGGCGCGCGACTACATCAAGGCGATCAACGACCAGGTCGCCGCCAACAACCCGAAGGAAGTGCTGAAGGTTGCGTCGATCTTCCAGACCAAGGTCGTCAAGGTCCTCGAGAACACCCTCGCATCAGCGGAGAGCGCCGAGTTCGCCCGCGGCAAGCTCGCGCAATACACGGCTTCGCGCAGCGCCTTCGACGACGTGAAGAAGATGCAGCAGGTGCTCCGCGCCGGCGCCGCGCTGCCGAAGTTCAATGAAAAGCTGCCCGAGAAGATCGCGAAATTCGACGACGGCCAGGTTGCCCAGATCACCGCGCAGCTCGATGCCTTCAAGAAGGCTCATCCCGAGGCGCTGCCCTTCGCGCTGGCGCTGGTGGCGCGGCGGCTGAAGACGTCCTGGCAATTGGTGCGCCTCGCCACCAGGGCCGCCGCGAGCAAGAGCGCGGCCGAGGTCGCTGCCGCGCCCTATGCCTGCGTCGTTGCCATGGTGCTCGACCGGCTCGACGACAAGCGCCTCGCGCTCAGGATCGCTCTCCGGCACAACCGGGTGCTGGTCGCCCGCGACCTGCTCGCCGAAATCTACGACACCGAATATGCGCTCAAGGTCCGCATCGACGGCATCGAGAATTGCGAATGGGGCGTCCGCCTCCAGCAATTGATGGACGCGATCGCGGCGCTGGTGGCCGCCGAGGTAAGCCGCTTCCCGGCCAATGTCGGACACATTCTCGGCTCGCGCCGGCTACGCAGTCACGATACGCTCGGCGGCAAGCTGTCCTACCTGGCGTGGAAGGGACGCGATGCCGTGCAGGACGGCGCGGCAGCGTTTCGCAAATTGATCGGGCAGACCTGACATCCGGCAGCGCACTCAATGCGCGCGCGGCAGGCACAGGAAGCGATCGAGAAATCGCCCTGACAGCACGAACCTGAACCACCAATACAATATCCGCCGCGTCGTCATTGCTGCGATCCTCGACAGCCCACCACCGGCTGCCTGGAGCAATAGCGCAGGTGCAGCAAACCGCATGTGATCTGCTTCACACTTGCGCCGTCGCGGCCACGCATTGTCGCAGAACCGTCACGAGAAGAGGCGGAACATGCGCGCATCGCGCGAAAATGAATTCTTCGGCCGTAGCTGCCGCTCTTATCCTCCGATGCACGGCATGAGCATTGGGAAGGAATCCGCGATGAGATCGAACCGACGGACATTGACGATGGCGGTCCTGCTTGCGGGCGCGCTGGCGCTCACATCGACGACGATGGCACAGACGTCGCCGCCGCAAGGCAATGCCGCGCCGACCGCCGACAACGCCGTGCTGCTCACCGTCTTCTTAAAGCACGACCAGTCCCGCCCGCTCAACGAGCTGAATGCGCAGCTCGATAGGCAGGGATTCCACAAAGCGTTTCCGCCGCCCGGAATCGAGGTCGTGAGCTGGTACGTGATGATGGGCATCGGCCAGGTGATCACGCTGCGCCTGCCGGCTTCGCGGCTGCGCGAGGTCAATCGCGTCATCGAGGATACCGCGTGGGGCTCGTACCGCACCGAGTTCTATCCGACCTATGATTACAAGGCGGTCGGGATGGCTCAGCACGACAAAGCCACAGCCAATTGAGGCGAGCGTTATTCAATTGGGCGACACGCGAACGGCTTCGTCCAATTGCAGGACACCGGTCTTGATCTCGCCGCGGCCGCATCTTTCAAAAATCTCTCGCGATGACCGTGTCATGCGCCCGTCACGCACGGTCAGACGTAAAGATTCTTCGAAGAAGATCCGAACAATTTTAGGAATGATGAGGGCTTTAACGTTACCCAGATAATCCGACGATCGACTGAAGCCCTCCATATTTGAAACTGCTCCCATCGCTAACACCGTCGCGGAACGGGAGTGGTTTGCGATGAACGATCAAATTGTAGAACTCGCCGGCGGAAGGCCCAGAACCTTCGGACGGCGAAAGGTAACGCCGCGCGCTTGCGTCGCCGACGGCAAGCGCCATCTGCGTGCTTTCCTCGCCGAGGTGCTGGAGGATCTCGGCTTCGTCACGACCGAATGCGCCAGCGCGGAGGAGCTGCAAACCGTACTGACGCGCGAGCTGCCGGATCTGATCCTGCTCGGAATCGCCGCCGACGGCATCGAGCCCGGGACATTTCTGCAGACGCTGGTTCGCGAGGCATTCGACGGCAAGGTTCTCGCCGTCGGCGCCCGCGAGTCGATCATCGTCAGGGCCGTGCAGCAGGTCGGCGAGGAATATGGCCTTGCGATGCTGCCGCCGCTGACCACGCCCTTTGCCGCCGAGACGCTGCGCGAGCGCGTCGCGATGCTGCTGCCGGAGGAGCCGGCGCCGAGCCCGGCCGTGCATGTCGGCGAGGCCCTGCATGCCGGCTGGCTCGAGCTCTGGTATCAGCCCAAGATCGACGCGAGGACGCTGATCCGCAACGGCGCCGAGGCACTGGTGCGGATCCGCCACCCGACCTGGGGCGTGGTGCCGCCCGCCTATTTCATCCCCGAGGCGCACGATCCGCATCTGCGCGACCTGTCCGAATTCGTGATCGGGCGCGCCGTGCAGGACTGGCACTATCTGCTGGAGCACCAGAGCCCGGTCGATCTCTCGATCAACCTGCCGGCCTCGTATCTGAAGGAGCCGCAGGCCGTGCGCGATCTCTGCCGGCGCGTGCCGACGCATCCGGCCTTCGGCGGACTGACGATCGAGATCGACAGCGAGGAGGCGATCCGCGACCTCGATCACCTCGCCGAGGTGGCGCGGGAAGTGCGCCTGCACAATATCGGCCTGTCGATCGACAATCTCGGCGCCAACTGGCCGTCGCTGATGGACCGGGACAGGCTCCCCTTCATCAAGCTGAAGGCCGATCGGCACTTCGTCACCGGCAGCGGCAATGACCGCCTCAAGCGCACGGTGTGCCGCCACATCGTCGAGCTTGCGCAGGGCTACGGTGCGTGCGCGATCGCCGAAGGCGTCGAGAGCCGCGCCGACCTCGTCGCCGCGAACGAGCTTGGCTTCGACTTCGTGCAGGGCTTTCTGTTCGGCAAGCCGATGCCGCTGAAGAAGTTTGCCCGTTCGACGCTGACGAAGACGGTGATGGAGTGAGCGCGTTCGCGGCGATCGCGCTCGCAAGCGTGCACTGTCGATTGCTTCGAAGCGCTTCCGGCGTGCCACGCGCGAGTGTCGTGATCCCGCGCGCGTTCGCCGTGATGCAAGGCAATTCGGAGAACTACGCTGTTGCCGCGCGAACATCCGTCGGCTGCGGCAATGGGCTGTCGTCAGGCAAACCGCCGCGCGAAGAAGACGCAGACGACCACGAGCGCGGTCGCGGCGATCATGCTCCATGCGACCGGCTCATGCAGCAGGAAGCCGGCAAGCGCGAGACCGAAGAACGGCTGGAGCTGCTGCAACTGACCGACGCGCGCGATGCCGCCGATCGCAAGGCCGCGGTACCAGAAGATGAAGCCGACGAACATGCTGAAGATCGAGACGTAGGCGAGCCCGATCCAGGCCGGCGCACCGACGCCGCTCCATGTCGACGGCCAGGTCAGGATCGCGACCGGCACCATCAGCGGCACCGCAAGCAGCAGCGCCCAGGAGATCACCTGCCAGCCGCCGAGGCGGCGCGACAAAGCGGCGCCTTCGGCATAGCCGAGCCCGCACAGCACGATCGCGGCGACCATCAGCAGATCGCCGGCGAGTGACGCCGAGCCGTCGTTGGAGAGAGCAAAGCCACCCACCGTGGCGCTGCCGAGGATCGCGAACAGCCAGAACAGCGGTCTTGGCCGCTCGCCGCCGCGCAGCACGGCGAAGATCGCGGTCGAGAGCGGTAAGAGGCCGATGAACACGATCGAATGCGCGGAGGTGATGTGCTGGAGCGCAAGCGCCGTCAGCAGGGGGAAGCCGACCACCACGCCGACCGAGACGATGGCGAGCGAGGCGAGATCCTTTCGCTGCGGCCGCGCCTGACGGAGCAGGCCGAGCACGGCCGCGCCTATCAGCGCGGCGATGACCGCGCGCGCCGACGTCAGGAACAGCGCGGAGAAGCCGCCGACCGCCACGCGCGTCGCCGGCAGCGAGCCGCTGAAGATGATGACGCCGAGAAGCCCGTTGCCCCAGCCGCTGCCCGCCGATTGCATGTCCGCCTCGCCTTCTTGGGCAGCGATACTCGGCCTTCACCGGTGGCAAGAACAGCCACAATCCAGTACAATCCGGCCAAACTGTATGGGTATGGAAGGCAGTACACCTTGGACAGCGGGGCGCTGACGAAAGGCCGGGGCGGCACCCGGACCGTTGATGTGATGAGCGCGATCCGCGCCAAGGTCGCGGGCCGCGCGCTCGGTGCCGGCGACCGCCTGCCGTCGATCCGCAGCCTTGCCGCGACGATGGGCGTCTCGCCCTCCACCGTCGTCGAGGCCTATGATCGCCTCGCCGCCGAAGGCCTGATCCGCCCCCGTCGTGGCTCCGGTTTCTACGTCTCGCCGACCGTCACGCCGCCCCTTGCGTTGACCGAGGTCGAGCCGCGCCGCGACCGGGAGGTCGATCCGTTCTGGGTTTCGCGGCAATCGCTCGATGCCGACGAAAGCGTGCTCAAACCCGGCTGCGGCTGGCTGCCGCCGGAGTGGATGCCGGAAGAGGCCCTGCGCCGCGCCGCTCGCGCGCTCGCCCGCACTGATGCGAGCGTATTGACCAATTACGGTTCGACATCCGGCTCCCTCGCCCTGCGCCGGCTGCTGCTGACGCGGCTCGCAGAAGACGCAATCGAGGCTTCGGCCGACCAGTTGATGCTGACGGGTTCAGGCACGCAGGCAACCGACTTGATCTGCCGCTTCCTGCTGCGTCCCGGCGGCACGGTGCTGGTGGACGATCCGTGCTACTTCAATTTTCGCGCGCTGCTGCGAGCGCATCAGGCCAGGATCGTCAGCGTGCCCTACACGCCGTCGGGTCCGGATGTCGCGCGCTTCGAGCAGATTCTCGCCGGCGAGCGGCCACGGCTCTACATCACCAATTCAGCGCTGCACAATCCGACCGGCGCGACGCTCTCGCTCCAGACCGCGCACCGGCTGTTGACCGCGTCCGCGGCGCACGACCTCACCATCGTCGAGGACGACATTTTTGGCGACTTCGAGCCGGAGCGCTCGCCGCGCCTGGCCGCACTCGACGGCCTCAATCGCGTGATCCGCATCGGCAGCTTCTCCAAGACGCTGTCGGCCTCGGTGCGCTGCGGCTACATCGCAGGGCGCGCCGACTGGATCGAGCATCTCGTCGATCTCCAGGTCGCAACCAGTTTTGGCGGCCCGAGCCCGGTCGCGACCGACATCATCGCCAGGGTGTTGGCCGGCGGCAGCTATCGCAAGCACATGGACGAGCTCAGGCAAAGGCTCACGCGCGCCCGGCGCGAGGTGGCACGCAAGCTCCAGGCGCTCGGCATCGAGCCCTGGCTGATGCCGCGCGGCGGCTTCTTCCTCTGGTGCCGTCTCACGGGCGGACAGGATGCTACGTCCGTTGCGCGCGCGGCACTCGAAGAGGATGTCGTGCTCGCACCGGGCAACGTGTTCAGCGTGTCGCAGACCGCGCAGGACTTCATACGATTCAACGTCGCGCACATGAGCGATCCGCGGATGTGGGACGTGCTGCGACGGGCGCTGAAGGCCAAATGATCAGCGCCTAGGACGCTGGTTTGAGGTCGAGTCGAGTTCGGCCAACAGCGGTGCTCTCTCCGTTCCCTCCGTTGGGGCAGCAGGCGAGTCTCATCTCATCGGGTCTTAATACCACGGCTCCTCGTACACCGGTTCGCCGTCGAGCAGCAGGCGCTTGATCGCGGCGCGGCCTGAGGGCAGCACGGCGGCGACGACCCGCAGCTTCTGCTGGTTGCGGGCCTGCTCGAGCTTCTTGCCCTCGCCTTCGGGCACGAAATAACTTTCGAGACCGTATTTGATTGTGAGCTTGTCGCAGAAGGTGCGGCCGGGCGAACCACAGGAATAGGGGACACGGCCGCGGATCAGCACTTCGGGCGCCGTGACCGCGACAGGCTCGGCGTGAACCGAGACGGCCTCGTAAAGCCCGTTGGCATTGGGCGCCAGCTTGACGAACACAACGGAATTGCGCTCGGCGGCCGGCTTGCCCGCGAGCGCGCCGGCCGGCAGTTGCGAGATGTCGTAGCGGAGCACGACATAGTCGCCGCGCAAGAGATCGCGGGGATCGACCGGCTGCGTCTGCAAGGTCACCTCACGGCCTTCGCGCAGGATCTGCATGCGATCGGCGACCATCAGGACCAGCAGCACGCATTGGACCAGGATGGCGACGCCGAACAGCACCGCTTTCGGAATGCGCTGCCAGAGCCTGGTGACGGACGCGACCAGTTCCATCATCGCCCCGCCCTCGGCAGTGCGCGATTGAGCGCGGTTGCAAATGCGACGGCAACGACGCCGGCCGCCGCAAGGAAGGCCGAGCGGCGCAGCAGCGAGCCCTTCACCGCCCAGGTGATGCCCGCGATGACGCCGGCGATCCCGAACCAGCCGGCCACGATCCGCGGACGCACATCATCGAGCATGCCGGAGACGACGAGGCTGAGCATGGCACAGAGCAGCGCAGCGTAGGCGAACCAGGGCTCTCCGGCGGTGGATACCGGCCACAGCGGAGCTGCGAGCAGGGCGAGCCCGATTGAACATCCTGCAAGGATTTCACCTGCGCGCTTGGTGATCCCGGCGGACGCGAGAGCGAGGATCACACCCGCAGCCCCGCACAGGATCGCCCAAAGCGGCTGGGCTGGCGCACTGCCGGTCCGGAAGCGGATGATATCGTCGACCGTCGTCACCTCCAGGAAAGCGACCACGGCCAGCGAAAACGCCCCGTAAATCGATAGAACGGTCCCGAGACGAAGCGCTCTCGGCGACGGCGCTGCGGCGATCGCGAGCCCGGCGCCGAACAGCAAGGCGGCGCCGTTCGCGAGCACGAATGACGGCTGAGCACCATCGAATTCGAAGCGAAGCGACGTCGCGATCCACCACGGCAGCACCGCGATCGCGACGAGGTGGGCCGCGACGCGGGAATTCCACGCAAACGCAAGAGCGGCGGCGAGGAGCCACACCGCCACGAACGGAAGATGCAGCGCGTCCGGCGCGTCGTAAGTCCGCATGCAGGTCCAGATGCAGGCGGCCACGAGGGCGACCGCAAGCGCGCCGCGCGATTCGGTCAGCAGCGCCGCTGCAAATGCGCCGATCGACCACAGCAGCATGCCGCCGGCAAAATCCTCGCCGAGATGGTACATCTGACCGACCAGGGCAATACCCGCGCCGAAGATGACCGCGCCGATGCTCGCGCAGAGATCGGCAAGAATCGTGCGCCCCTTCGCCGCGAACCACGCCCCAAGGCCCCCTGCGACGACCATGCCGGCAAGCAGGATTCCGAACCGCAGCAGCCGCGCGATCTCCGTCCAGTGCGCCGCGACGAAGGCGAGGAAAGCTGCTGCGATCAACAGGCCGCCAACGATGCCGACGACCACCGCGATGTTGACGCCGGGCGACAACGGCGGCAGCGCATTGCGGATCGAGACGGCGGCCGCCGGCGCGATCACGCCGTCCGCTTCCCATTGCGCCAGATCAGCTTCGAGGCGCTGCCGGTAGGTTTTGTCGAACATCGTCGTGAATCACCTCGCTCCCAGCCGGCCGGCGGGCTGCTGTTGGTCGGGCCGCGACGGTAGCAGGTTCAACCCGTCACTGCTGCGGTTGCGGCACACCGGGTTGTGGATTGCTGCGCAGTCAGCCGACAAGGCTCCGTTCGCGGATCGCCTGCGCACCCGCGAGAATGCCGCGCTGGAGCGCGCGTGCGGCCGGCGACAGATCGCGGCCGATGCGCCAGGAAGCTGCCCTCGCGGACGGTGCTGACAAACGGTCCCATAGCCTGAAGGCGATCTATCTTTTCATATTCTGCAAAAGAGATGCTCGGACTGCGCCAATGGTTTGAAGAGACTCAAGGCTGTAGCCTTCGGTCAACATGGCCGTAAACGGCCACGCTGCAACGGGGGGACTGCATCCATGGAATTCTTGGCGCAGCAGCGCGGCTATCATCAGACCTCGCGACAGGTGATCAACGACGCGGTCGAGCAGACCGGCGCGCGCAGCGGCCTGAGCGGTCGCCCCGTCGGGACGGTGAGGAGAGCGCTCCTGTGTCTCGTCGCTGCGACGACGCTGGCGCTCCAGGCCGGCGCCGCGGGGGCCCAGACGGCCGCGGAATCCTGGCCGAACCGCGCGATCACCTGGGTGGTGCCGTTCGGGGCTGGCGGCGTCACCGACCTCGTCTCGCGCAAGATCGCGGAGCTGCTGCGGACGCGGCTTGGGCAGCCGGTGGTGGTGGAGAACCGACCCGGCGCTGGCGGGACCATCGGGACAGAGTTCGTTGCCCGGGCCCAACCCGACGGCTACACCGTGCTCTACGCCTCCGGCGGGCCTATGACGATCCAGCCGAACCTGGGGCTGGCGAAGCTCAACTACGACCCGCTCAAGAGCTATATCCATGTCCGCGGCGTGAGCTCGGCAAACCAGATCCTCGTCGCAACCTCGGCAGCGCCCTACAGCACGCTGGCTGAGTTCGTCGCCTACGCGAAGACCAACCCGGGCAAGGTCAACTTCGGCTCCCCCGGCCCCGGCACCGCCCAGCACCTCGCCGGCGAGATGTTCCAGGCGGCCGCCGGCATCAAGCTGACCCATGTGCCCTACAAGTCGGGCTCGAGCCAGATGACCGACATGATGTCGGGCATCCTGGACGTCTCCTTCGACTACCTCACCGTGCTCAGGCCGCTGATCGACACCGGCAAGGTCAAGGTGCTCGGCACCACCGGCACGGCGCGGCTGGCCGCGTTGCCCGACGCGCCGACGGTGCTCGAGGCCGGCTACCCGGACGCCGTCAGTGTCGGTTCGACCTGGGTCTCGGTCCCGGCCGGGACCGACCCGAGAATCGTGGGCAAGCTCTCTGAGGCGCTGGCCGCGGTGCTCGCCGACCCCGGCATCGTCGCGGACCTCGCCACCAACGGCCAAGTGTCGATTGCCGACAAGGGGTCGGCCGAGATGGGACCGTTCATCGTCGAGGAGACCGCACGCTACAAGCGGGTGATCGAGAGCGCGGGCATCGCCGCGCATTAGCTCAGGCGCACGGTTGCCGGCATCGCACACTCGAGGGAGCGGCCGTCGGCGTGGCGCCGACCGATCGTGATGCCAGTTCTAGTTCGCCTTGATGCCGGCTTCGCTGATGAGCTTGCCCCATTTCGCGCTTTCGCTTTGAATGAAGCGACCGAACTGCTCCGGCGACATTGGCGCGGGCTCTGCGCCGAGGGTCCTGATCTTCTCGGCCACGGACGGGTCCTTCAGGGCTTTCGTGAAAGCCTCGTTCAGCCTGGCGACGATGTCGGCGGACGTGCCGGCCGGCGCAACCAGCCCGAACCAGCCGACGGATTCGAAACCCGCAATGCCGCTCTCGGCCAGAGTCGGCACATCCGGCAGGGATGCAAGGCGGCGCGCTGAGGAAACGCCGATCGCGTTGAGCTTGCCTTCGAGGATCAGTTGCTTCGATGCGGGAATATCCAGCACAGCAAAGGGGACATGTCCTGCGAGGACGTCGACCGTCGCGGGCGCGGTCCCGCGATACGGGACCAGCTCCATGGCGATCCCGGTCCTCTGCGTAAACAGCGCGGCCGTCAGATGCATGGCCGTCGAATTGCCGCCATGTCCGATCGACAGCGCACCCGGCTTTGCCTTGGCGAGCGCGACCGTCTCCGCCGTCGTGTGCGCAGGTATGTTCGCGGAGGCGACGAGCACGAAGGGAATTTCCGCAAGCAGCGTGATCGGCGCGAGATCTTTCAGCTCGAACGGCATCGACGAATTGAGATGCGGGTTCACCGTCAGCGCGCCCGCCGGCGCGACGCCGAGCGTGTAGCCGTCGGGCTTGGCCTGCGCGACCGCGGCCATGCCGATGTTGCCTCCAGCGCCTGCGCGGTTCTCGATCACCAGGCTCTGCTTGAGCTCGGCGGTGACGAGCGGCTCGAGCGCACGGATCACGGTGTCGGCGCTGCCGCCGGGCGGGAAGGTCACGATGATCTTGATCAATTGCTCCGGATAGGCGGCTTTGCCCGCCGTCAGCGGCAGCACGGCGAAAGTCGCGACCGTCAGCACGGCCAGAATGCGGCGCCTTGCAACGTGAAACACGTTCCCCTCCTCGGTACGTTCTTGCTTGTGAACCACGACCGGGCCGCCTTCGCCGCCAGACCGTCCGCTTCAAGCCGCCTTACGCTGCAGCGCCGGTGATGCGCGCCAGCAAGCCTTGTGGATCCGCGGGCGCGACCTGCCCGCGCCAGGCGATGTGCTGGTCGGGCCGCGCCAGCACCAGCTTCTCGGCATAGGTGCCGTTCGCCTCATCGGGCGCGATGTCGACCAGCGCGAGCGGGATGCCGCGCTCCCTTGCGGCGGATTGCAGCCGCGCCACATCGATCGCCGGGTCGAACCGCAACAATGTGTAGCCGGCTCCGAATGCATCGTAGAGCGATCGTCCGTCGCGCAGGAACAGATGCGGCGCGCGGGCGCCCGGCACAGTGGAGGGCGTGAAGCTGCCCATCGCGTAAGCCGGCGGCGTTTCGCCGTCATAGGCAATGATCGGCGAGGCATCGTAGTAGTAGCCGAAATTGAGACCCGCGCAGCAATATTGCTGCACGTTGAGATCGTAAGCCGCCCTGGCCAGCGTTGCGCGCGCCGCCTGGCCGCGCGGCGTGTCGTCCTCGATCTCCGCGGACACGCCGCCGCGCTGCGCCATCATCTTCATCGCGTGGTCCATCGCGAAGCGCGACACCTGCTCGGTGATGGGCTGACGCTCCGCTTCATATGCGTCGAGGATCGAAGCCGGCGCCCACCCGTTCAGATGCGCCGCCAATTGCCAGCAGAGATCGACAGCGTCGGCAATGCCCGCATTCATGCCGTAGCCGGCATAGGGCATCCACAGATGCGCGGCGTCGCCACAGATGAAGACCCTGCGGTCGCGGAAGCGATCGGCCACGAGGCGACGCCCGACCCAATCCTCCTTGCTGAGGACGCGGTATTCGAAGCGCTCGTCGACGCCGAGGATGGCGCGGATCGCCCAGTCGCGATCGACCGAATCGAACTCGGGCTCGTCGGGCTTCAGATGATTGTGGATCAGCCAGCGGTCGTGGCCGTCGATCGCAACCGTCGTGCCCGAGCGTCGCGGGTTGAGCGAGAGCACCATCCAGGCCGGCTTGTGCGCGCCCATCAGCTCCTTGAGCTGCGGGGCTTCGATGAAGGTCGATTGCACGCGCTGGATCACCGGCGTGCCGGAGAGGCTCGCGCCGATCGATTTGCGAACCAGGGAACGGCTGCCGTCACAGCCGATCACGAAGGACGCTTCGATGCGAAGCGAGCTCCCGCTGTCGAGGTCGCGCGCCAGTGCGACCACATGGTCGTCGCCCTTTTCGATGTCAGTGATTTCCGTGCGCGCCAGAATGGTGATGCGCGCTTGAGCGGCCGCATGGCTGAACAGGATCGGCTCGAGGTAGACTTGGTTGATCCGGTGCGGCGGCTCGGGCGTCGGCCACCAGGTGTCGGGACCGCCGGTTGCGCTGTAACGGCGCGCGCGGGAGGGAATGTCGATGCGGCACAGCTCGATGCCGGTCGCCGTGGTCCGATAGGAGCAATCGTTCGGGAAGTCCGCCGGCAGGCCTGCGTCGCGCAGCTTTGCGGCGACGCCGAGCCGGCGGAAGACTTCCATCGAGCGCGCCGAGACGTGATTGCATTTGACGCTGGGCGGATCGCCGGCATGGCGGATCTCCGCGACGACGACGTCGATCCCGCGCGAGGCCAGATCCATCGCCGCGGTCAGTCCCACGGGCCCGGCGCCCACGACCAGCACCTGTGTCCTCATGCTCGCCTCCGCTCCCCTTGCCGTACGGCGGATTCTCCGACCGCGCGGCATGCATTTTATTGCAGACTCGCTTATGAGATAAGCCAGAAAGAACTCATCAATTCATGAGCCCTGCCTATGAATGTCACTTTGCGCCAATTGCGGGCCTTCACCGGCGTCTATCGCACCCGCAGCATCACGCGGGCCGCGCGCGAGCTCGGGATCACGCAGTCGGCGGCGAGCCTGTTGATCCAGCAGCTCGAAACCCAGCTCGGCGTCAAACTGTTCGATCGCTCCACGCGTTCGGTGCAGCCGACCTTGGCGGCCGACGAGGCGTTCCATTCCGCCGAACGGATGCTGGGCGATGCGCTGGGCCTGTCACGGCGCATGCGCGACCTCGCGCAAGCGCGCGCCGGCCGCGTCGCGTTTCTGGCATCGGCCGGCGCCGCCTCGGCGCTGCTGCCCCTGGTGCTGGCGAAATTCCGTGCGGCCCATCCCGACATCGAGATCGACATGCGGGATGTCGCCGCCGACGATCTCGTTCCGCGCCTGATCGCAACCGACGCGGAGTTCGCCATCGGCAGCGTGGAAGGTGAATTCGCGGAGATGACGATCGAGACGCTGACCCGCGGGCGCCTGAGCGCGATTGGCCGGAGCACAGCCGACTTCGCCGCGCGGCGCGCGCTGACATGGGACGAACTGGCACAGCTCCCGACGATCGCGATGCGGCGCGAGACGCGGATCCGCATGCAGATCGATCAGGCGCTCGGCGCGCAGGGCAAGCACCTCAATCCAACCTATGAGGTGACGCTGATCAACACCGCGCTCGCTATGACCGCGCAGGGCCTCGGCCTCGCCATTCTCCCCGCGACGATGCTGCCGGCCGATCAGTTCCCGACGCTGATCGCAAGACCGCTGATCCGCCCGGCCATCACCCGGCCGGTGTCGCTGCTGCAGCGTCAGGGCCGGACGCTGTCGCCGGCCGCGCAGGCGTTCGTGGCGATGGCGCGGACGGTGCTGGCGGGTCCGTAATCAATGTAACCCCTGCTCGGGCTACTCCGCCAGATTGTGCTGCTGCCAGCGCAGCAGATAGGCCTGCAATCGCCAGATCAGCGCGGACAGCGCAACGCCGACCAGCATCAGCACGATGACGGCGACCATCATGCCCGAGGCCTCCGCGCGCGCTTCGGACTCGATGATCAGGCGTCCGATTCCGCGTTCGGCGCCGATGAACTCGCCGACGATCACGCCGATCAGGGCGAAGGAGATCGCAGGCGTCAGCGAGGCGAAGACCCAGGCCATGGTCGATGGGATGACCACCGTGCGGGTGATCTGCCACTCGCTGGCGCCGAGCAGCCGCGCCGCGTTGACAAAGCCCTCGTCGATCGATCGTGCGCCTTCGAACGTATTGAAGAACACGAGGAAGACGACCACGATCCACGACGTCACGACCTTCGAGGTATCGCCGATGCCGAAGGCCAGCACGATGATCGGCGCCAGCGCGATGCGGGGAATCGAATTCACCGCCGTGATGAACGGCTGGAAGATCGCGCTCAGCCGGTCCGAACGGCCAAGCACCAGGCCCGCGGCAAAGCCGCTGCTCACGCCGGTCACGAAACCGAAGAAGGTGTTCTTCAGGGTGACGGCGGTCGCGATCCAGAGATTGTTCTCGGATCGTGCCATGCAGCGGGCGAATTCGCCATTGAACCAGCCGTTGAACACGCCGAGCTTGGACTTGAGACAGCTCAGGATCAGGAAATGCTCGAAGATGTCCGAGGGTTTTGAGACGAAATAGGGGTCGAGCAGATCAGGCACCAGCCAGGGGAGCCGGCCGTGCAGATCGTAACCCCATTGCCAGATCGACAGGAAGCAGGCGCAGATCGCCATTTGCCAGGCCAGGGTCCTGCCGGCGTTGCGAGCGCGTCTCATGGCTTGCGGCCCTTGATGAACTCTTCGCCGAGCGAGTGCCAGATCAGCTGGAACAGCTCGGCATAACGCGGCGTCTCCCGGATCTTCACCGCATTGCGTGGGCGGGCAAAATCCACATCGAAACTCTCCTTGATCCGGCCGGGCCGCGCGGAGAACAGAATGATGCGGTCTGCCAGCGTCAGGGCTTCGCCGAGATCATGGGTCACGAACAGCACGGTCTGCTGCTCGCGTTCCCAGATGCGAAGCAGCACGTCGTGCATGTCGATCTTGGTGTGGGTGTCGAGCGCGCCGAACGGCTCGTCCATCAGCAGGACCTGCGGCTCAACGACCAGCGTTCGCATCAAAGCGGCGCGCTGGCGCATGCCGCCGGACAATGCAGAAGGGTAGGCGTTGCCAAAGCCCTCCAGCCCGGCCTGCACCAGGCAGGCACGGACACGCTCCTTTCGCTCCGCCACCGGGACGCCCGCCAGCTCCAGGCCGTAGCCGATGTTGTCGGCGACTGTCCGCCAGGGAAACAGCGTATCGCGCTGGAACACGTAGCCGACGTCAGACGTCGCCCGTCCGGGGACAACAGGCGTTCCGTCGATCAGAATCTGACCGCTGGTCGGCTTGACCAGTGTCGCTATCATGTTGAGGACGGTGCTCTTGCCGGAGCCGGATGGCCCGAGCAGGGCGACGAATTCGCCGCGCCGGACATTGAAGGAGACGTCGCGCACCGCCTCGATGGCGGTGCCCGCCAGCTGGAAAGTCTTGCACAATCCGCGCACGTCGATGCGCCGCATCTCAGGCGGCGCGTCGGCGTGCGGCGCATGTAAGGCCTGCACGCTCAAGCCGGATAGGCCTTGCGTGCCGCTTCGATGAAACTGGTGGTGACGACGTCGGCCATGGCGAGCGGCTTGATCCCGGTCATTTCACGGAACCAGACCTTCTGGCCGCGTGCAAAACTCTCCGCATCGATGACGCATTCGTAGTCGGTGACCTTCTTCATGATCCCAATGTCGAAAACATTCGCATCGCGCGACGTGCTCCCGACATAAGGCTCGATCGCATCGTAGATCTCTTCGGGGGAGTGCCCCTTGATCCACTGGGTCGCGCGCCACAGCGCCGTGACGAACGCCTGCATCTTCTGCGGGTCCTTGTCGATGGTCGACTGCAAGGTGAAATGAGACGTCACCGGGACCTTGCCGCCGATATACTTGGCCCAGACCGCCTCGTCGGTTCCGTCGAACAACAGCGCGCCCCAGCCCTGCTCGATAGAATCCTTCAGGATCGACGGCGAGTTGATGAGGACATCGACCTGTTTCGTTTTCAACGTCCCCATCATGGTGTCGACATTGCCGGTGCCGATCCAGGTCACCTTGTCGTCGAGCCCCATGGTTTCCATGTAATAGGAGGCCCAGACGTGGTTGGTGCCCCCAAGCGACGACACCGCAACGATCGGCTTGCGTCCGTCAGGCCGCTTCCACTTCGCCAGCGCCTCCAGCGTGGTGATGCCCTGATCGAACAGATCCTTGCGGATGATGAAGATCGCGGCGTTGCTGCGGGTATCGACCGGCATCAGCACGCGCGCGCTGCGGCCGTGATTGCTGAGCTGCATCGGGTGGGTGATGTCGCCGATGCCGATATCTCCCTGGGACGAAGCAATGATCTCACGGGTCTTCACGCCGCTGCCGCCCTGGATCAGCTTGCAGTCGAGGCCGGCCTCCCTGAAGAACCCGGCACGGTCGGCGACGAATTGGGACTGATACACCGGAATGGCCACCGGGTAGATCACGCGGCCCGACGGGGTATCCGCCCACGCCCGCCCCGCCGCCATGGAGACACCGGCGCCAGCGACAATCGTCAGCGCCGACCGTCTTGTGACCCGAGTTCTCATCACGCGTGCTCCCTCTCCTTGCCGACCACCTTGTCGAGCGCGTTCAGCACCGCATCGCCCATCTCCTGGGTCGAAAGTCTTTTTGCGCCGGGTTCGGCGATATCGGCCGTTCTTGCGCCGGCGGCCAGGGCCGTATCCACGGCCTTCTCCAGCAGCGCGGCATCATCAGGCCGATGGAGGGTAATGCGCAACATCATTGCGACGCTGAGGATCGAGCCAAGTGGATTGGCGATGCCCTTGCCCGCAATGTCAGGCGCGCTGCCGTGAACCGGCTCATAGAGCGCCTTGCGACGTCCGAGCCGGTCCGGCGGCCCGAGCGAGACCGACGGCAGCATGCCGAGCGAGCCCGACGCCATCGCCGCGCAATCGGAGAGAATGTCTCCGAAGATATTGCAGGTCACCATGACGTCGAATTGCGAGGGTGCCCGCACGATCTGCATCGCGGCGTTGTCGACATAGAGATGCGTCAGCTCGACATCGGAAAACTCCGCTTCATGCAGCGCGGTGACCTCCTCGCGCCACAGCACACTGGTCTCAAGCACATTGGCCTTGTCGACGGAGCAGACCCGGCCCTTGCGCGTCCGTGCCAGCTCGAACGCGGTTCGCGCCACCCGGCGGATCTGGCTGGTGGTGTATTGCTGGGTGTTGAAGCCGCGGCGCTGGCCATCGGGCAGCGTTTCGATGCCGCGCGGCTCGCCGAAATAGATGCCGCTGGTGAGCTCGCGGATGATGATGAAGTCGACGTCCTTCAGCACCGCGGCCTTGAGCGGCGCGGAGTCCGCCAGCGCCGGATTGGCGACGATGGGCCGGAGATTGGCATAGAGGTCGTATTTGCTGCGCAGCGACAAGAGGCTTCCCGCCTTGCGCGCGGCCGGTGGGACCTCCGTCGTCTCCGGGCCACCGGTCGCGCCCCAGAGGATCGCGTCGGCCTCCTCCATCGCCTCGACGGTGTCATCCGGCAGCACCTTGCCTGTCGCGAGATACGGGATCAGACCGTATTGCGCTTCGCGCAGAATCACCGGAGCGCCGCGCCGGTCCGAGAACCATTCGAGAATGCGATGGGACTGATCGGTCACTTCCGGACCGATGCCTTCACCACCGACCACGGCCACCTTGATCGTGTTCGAGAGCGTGTTCATGCCTGATGTCCTGCAAAGTGAATCCACGGCCGCGCGGTGTGGTCGGATGCCTGGAATCCGCGGATCTCTTGGTCGCGCCGCAAGGTCAGCGAAATCTCGTCGAGGCCTTCGAGCAGGCCCGCACGTCTGCGCGGATCAATCTCGAAGACGTGCCTTAACCCCGATGGCGAGGTGACCGTCTGCTCCTGCAGATCGACCGTGAGGCGTCCCGCGCCCTGGCTCGCTTCGATGTCGGCGGCGAGGCTGTCGATGATGGCCTTGTCCAGCACCACCGGCAGGATGCCGTTCTGGAAACAGTTGGCGAAGAAAATGTCGCCGAAGCCGGATCCGATGATGGCGCGGATACCCATCTCCAGCAGCGACCACACCGCCGCCTCGCGCGATGAGCCGCAGCCGAAATTCGGACCCGTGACCAAAATTTCCGCCGCGCGATACGGCTCGCGATTGAGGATGAACTCCGGATTGTCCGAGCCATCAGGCAGATAGCGGAGCGAGCCGAACGCCCATTTGCCGAGACTGCCGCGGACGGAATTTCCGATCATGCGATTGATGCTGATGATGACGTCCGTATCGACATTGGTGCGCATGATCGGCGCGGCAATCGCGGTCAACTTGGTAAAGGGCTCCGCCATCTAGCGCTCCATGGTTCGGACATCGGCGATGGCGCCGGAGACCGCCGCCGCCACGGCCATGGCCGGGCTCGCCAGATGGGTGCGGGCACGCGGCCCTTGCCGGCCGATGAAATTCCGGTTCGACGTCGAGACCGAGCGCTGGCCGGGCGGCACGGTTTCGCCGTTCGCGGCGAGGCACATCGAGCATCCGGGCTCGCGCCATTCGAAGCCCGCGTCGATGAAGATCTTGTCGAGCCCCTCGGCCACCGCATCGCGCTTGACGGTCTCCGAACCCGGCACGACCCAGGCGCGCACGCCGGGCGCGACCCTGCGGCCGCGCGCGACCTCGGCCGCGGCGCGCAGATCGCTGAGACGGCTGTTGGTGCAGGAGCCGATGAAGACCCAATCCACCGGCGTGCCGGCGATCGGCACACCCGGCATCAGGCCCATATAGTCGAGCGCGATCTCGATCGCGCCGCGGCGCGCCGGATCGGCAATGTCCCGGGGATCCGGGATGCGGCCATCGACACCGAGGACATGTTCGGGACTGGTGCCCCAGGTGATCTGCGGGATGATGGTTGCGACATCGATCGACACCTCGCGATCGAACATTGCGTCGCTGTCGCTCCGAAGCGTCCGCCACGCCGTGACGGCCCGCTCCCACATCTCACCTTGCGGCGCGTAGGGACGTCCCCGGACATAATCGAACGTCGTCTGGTCCGGCGCGATCAGCCCCATCTTGGCACCGAGTTCGACCGACAGATTGCAGATGGTGAGCCGCCCTTCGATCGGCATGTCCCTGATCGCGCTGCCGGCATACTCGACCGCATAACCGGTGCCGCCGGCGGCGCCGACATGGCCGATCAAAGCGAGGATGAGATCTTTCGCCGTGACACCGAACGGCATGCGGCCGTCGAACGTCACGCGCATGGTTTTCGGCCGGCGCTGGATGATAGTCTGGGTCGCCAGCACATGCGTGAGCTCGCTGGAGCCGATGCCGAAGGCAAGCGCGCCGAGCCCGCCATGGGTGCAGGTGTGGCTGTCGCCGCAGACGATCAGGCAGCCGGGCAGGCTGAGACCGAGCTCCGGCCCGATGACATGGACGATGCCCTGCCCCGGCTGGTCGATGTCGAACAGCCGGATGCCGCTGGCGGATGTCTCGGTCCGCAACGCCGCCAGCAGCTCCTGCCCGGTCGTGATCGTGCCGGCGCGCCCGGACGCCGTGGAAATCGCATGATCGGGCGTGGCAAAAGTCAGCTCGGGATTGTGGACCGGGAGGTTGCGGCTCTTGAGGTCGATCAGGCCGCGGGAGCCGCCGAGATCGTGCAGCAGATGACGATCCACATGAAGCAGATCGGTGTCATCGCTGACATGGGCGATGACATGCTGGTCCCAGATTTTGGCCAGCAGCGTGCGACCACGCGTGTCCACGATCCGTCCTCCCCTGATCGGCATCTGATGTGCCGTAGTGCCGCCGATCATGCCGACCGAGGGCAATCCTGGGAAGCAGGATAGAAGCGCGTCCCGCAAATGTGCAGTGACGGTTTGGCAGGGTGCCATCGCGGCCGGCGATGGCAGGCGATGGCAGGCGTTGACACGGGCGATGTCAGCCCCTGCTGCGGACGACCGTCAGCCGGTCGGAGACGCTGCTCGTGGTGAGACCCGTATCATCCTGGGTCCGCAAATGGTCCACCAGCAGCTTCGTCACCGGCGGCAACGATTTGTAGTCGCGCACGCCCATGACCAGCTCGCGTCGCGCCCAGGACTCATCGAGCGCGACGGTGACGAGGCTGTCGACACCGTAGCGGCCGCGAACGATCTCGAGCGGCACGACCCCGACCCCCATCCTGGCATCGATGACGCGGAACAGCGCATCGAAGCTGCTGACGCGGATGCGCACCTTCAGGTGCTGCCCGAGAGCGGCCGCCGCCCTGACACACAGCGTCTCGATCGAGCTGCCCTTCTCCAGGCTGACGAAGTCGAAATCGACCAGCTCGCGGAAGCGAACGCTGCTGCGACCGGCCAGCGGATGGTCGCGCGTGACCAGCGCGACCAGGCTGTCGCTGCGATAGGACAGCAGCTCCAGATCCTGTGCGTCGATGTTGCCGCCGAAAATGCCGATGTCGGCCCGGTTCTCCATCACCGCGCGCACGATCGCGGGGCTTAGATCCTCCTCGATGTCGATATGCACCAGCGGATGCCGCTCCAGGAACAGGCTGAGCTCGTCGGCGAGAGCTTCGAGGATCGCGGACTTGTTGGCGCAGACCCGGATCAGCCCGCGCTTGCCCTGCCGGTATCCGGTCAATTCGGTCTCGAGCCGGCTCAGGTTTCCAAGGACGATGCGGGCATGCTCGAGCAAGGCAAAGCCGGCCGGCGTCGGCTCGATCCCCTTCGAATGGCGATGCAGCAGCTCGACCTGGAAACGGTCCTCGATATCCGAGATGCGCCGGCTGACCGCGGACGCGGCGATGTTCTTCTTCTCCGCCGCCTTCGCGATGCTCTGCTCCTCAACGATCGCCACGAAGAGCTGCAGCGTCAGCAGATCGATTTTGGCCGTCATCCGTCGGGTCCTCGGGGCGGGCTGTCATGACGGACATTGTGGAGAAGCTTGCCGCCCCGCCGCAAGTGCGGTGTCGGATTGCGGTCCCCTGGAGGCGACACCAGAAGCTGCTGCGATCTTGAGGATTCAGTGCTTGAGGCGAGGCTTTGAGGCCGATTGATATGGCGGAGAGGGAGGGACTCCGCAGGCCGTTTTCGCCCACGACGCCAATTACCTCGATAAAACAACGCGGTTCGGCGGGTTACGACTACACTGACGACTACATTGTGGACTACCGCAGCGATCAGCAGCACAGAATCGCGCGGTCGCCAACGCCAGTCAATAACCTTCGGGCCGGCCTGCCGGGACGTTTGATTTCATAGTTGACGCGGTGCTGCCCGCCAGGGGCCACCCCCCAAGCAGAAAGAAACTGGCCGCTCTCGTCGGCAAAAACGCGTCACCAAAGCCAGGATTGGCTGCTCGGATCTTCCGTCGCAGAAACTGGCAGGCGCTCCTGGACGATCAAAAAGCCGAGTTCCACCGACGTCCGATCGATGTTGCGGTTGAGCGAGATACCCAACAATGTCCGGGCCCAACAGAACGGTCGAGATCCAAAGGTCGATGCTGCCAAGCCGGGGGGCCGTCGCCACACGGAAAGACGGCTGCTGGCCAGTTTTTGGCAGCATATAGACCAGCAGCAAGTGGCGCCGATGGCCCCCTTCACGCATCCGACCACGAAAGGAGCGCAAGGCACTCGATCCGGGCTCGCCCTATCACTGCCCCAAGTGCCGACCCCTCGTTTAGGGCGAGAGGGCGTGCTCATTAAACGCCTGCCCCTGCGATGTCCGCTTCTCCCCTGATAGCAGCGCAAAAGCCGCGCTTGCCTGACTTCCGAGTTGGGCCAATAGGCGACATCTCTAACGGCTACTCTTAGCAGCAGCATACGTCGATCTGAGAGTTAAGGCTCCGTCAAACTCGAAGATACAAGCCCGGCAGCGCTGAAGGCACCTCGTCAGCCGTTTCGGCAAGTTTCATCCGGCGGCCTTGCTCGTCTCGGAGCGGTTTTACCTCGATCTCATCGAGCGAGAAGCGCTTGATCAACTTCAATGGGCCGACGACCGATTTACGCATCCCCCATGGGCTTGAACTGCCGCGAGGCATCGGAAAGGCGAAAGGGTCCGAAGGGATGCGAAACAGAATGCGGCCATCCCAGACATCCTCATCGCTCCGCACAGGCACCCGCCTTTCACCGATATAGTTGAGATAAGCTTGGAAAAGGTGCTCTTGCAAAGAGACGATCACCGTAAAGCCGGTGAAGTCAATCTGCCCGCGCATGCGATTGTCGTAGACTAAGGTCTCGGTAACTTCCACGGACCCCGTTGAACTGACGAACTTGTCAGGTTTGACGCAGAAAGACCTATCGCGACACCAGCTATCATATGGAACGCTCTCCGGCCGAGGCGGGCGGTGCGACAGGTCGTGGTCTGTATCGCCGCTAAAGCCGAGGTCATCGATGCCACCAAGAGCGGGGTTGAAGAAGAGCCCCTCTTCGCCGGAATGGACCTTTGTATCGAGACGACCAATGAAGATTAGGAAGGACATACGAGCATCTCGCTTGATCGGTGCCGATAGACGCCAATCCCGGGCCTTTGTCGGCCAATAGAGTTTACAAACCAGCAGTGATTTACGTCAGAATATCAGCAGGCCTTCTGTCATCATAAAACATCGTTGGCGGCCCGGGCGTCCGCTTTGGGTCTTGGTCGTGTAAAAACGCTGTTGCGACGCGGACCGGCGCGGTCGAACTCAGGCTATCGCGGTCCGATCAATTTGGGCAACTCTTGCGGCCGCTCGACCAGAACTCATCCTGAGGCAATGTCGGGGCTCTTTTACGCGCCCCATGAACCGCAACGGCGCGCGGCAACGCCCGTATCACGCCCTCACCGCCGCCAGCAGCGGTTTCATCCCGACGATGTTCAGCACGCGTGTCAGATTGTAGCCGAGCACGCACAGCGCCATCTCGGTCGCAACTTTCGGCAGCGTCACGCACAAGAAGTGCGTCGCGCCCATGCGCATCTTTAGTGTGCCGAACGGATGCTCGACGGTCTCGCGGCGTGTGCGCATGGCGTTTGGATTCTTGTCGAGCCGCGCCTGAGCGCGTTCGAGAACGTCCTCGTGCACCCATCGCTTGATACGGCGTTGTGGGCTCGGCGTGCACTTCGATTTGAGTGGACAGGTTTTGCAGGCGTTCGTCCAATAGTTGCGCAGCTTCTGGCCGTCTTCGTCGTTGGTATAATAATATTTGAGTTTCTCACCGGCAGGGCAGCGATAAACATCCTCATTTGGCAGATAAGCAAAGTCCTGTTTGCCGAAGCGTCCCGAAGCCTTCGCACCCGATGTCATCGGCTTGGGCAAAGTCACCGTGATGCCAGATTGCTCGCACGCCACGATTTCTTCACCCTTGAAGTAGCCGCGATCGGCGACAACATCGAGCGTGTCGGCCTCAAGAACGGCTTTGGCTTGCCGGGCTATGTTTGCAAGTTGCGACCGGTCTGAGCCGCTTGTTGTCACCTCGTGCGCGACGATCAGATGGTTTTCTGTATCGACCGCCGTCTGCACGTTGTAGCCGACGACGCCAGAACCACGGCCGCTCGTGGCCATCGAACGGCTGTCGGGATCAGTGAACGATATCTGCTGATCGGGCGACGCCAGAACCTGTTTTTCAATCGCTGCGAGTTTCGCCATTTCAACGGTCAGATTTTTAAGCCGTTCTTTGATCCGCGTCTTTTTTAACTCCAGTGTTTCCGACGGCTCCTGCCGGTCGGCGGTATCGAGCTGAGCGAGATAGCGCGCAACACTCTCCTCCAATTGCGTGCGCCGCCGCTCGACTTTGCCGCGCGTGAAGTTCTTATCGCGATTATTGACTGCTTTGAATTTGCTGCCGTCGATCGCAACGCTGGCTGTCGCGAGCAAGCCCATCTTGCGGCACACCTCGACGAAGCGCGCGCAGACCTTTTTGATGCCGGGACCATTGTCCTTGCGGAAATCGGCAATCGTTTTGTGATCGGGCGCAAGCCTGGCGAGCAGCCACATCACTTCGACGTTGCGGCCAGCTTCACGCTCAAGCCGGCGGCTCGAATGGACACGGTTGAGATAACCGTAAATGTAGAGCCCTAAGAGCGCGGCCGGATGATACGACGGCCTACCTGTGCCGGCAGGCTCAACGCCACCGAACCCAAGTTCAGCCAGATCGAGGGCTGCAACGAAGGCGTCGATCACGCGAACCGGATTGTCATCTGCAACCTAGTCGTCCAGGCATTCCGGCAACAAAGTAGATTGCCCGCGATCAGCTCCTTGAACGAAACGAGCCATGCAAGCCCCCGCCGATTCAGTGCGGGAATCATAGCAGGCACGGCGTTTTCACACAGCCAGGGTCATTAGCGCCAGGCTGAGCCTCAGCTCGCGACTTCCGGTTGACCCTCAGCTTCGGACCTGGCCCTTCGCAGAGCAAACTGCCGCGATGGGCCAACTCTGGACCCCATGCGCTGAGGAGGACGACTGCCATTCGATCACGTTGCGGACATTGGAAAGCTACTCGGGCAACCTCGCTTTGCGAAAACCCTCAATCATCAGCTTCGCGGTTTTTGATAACTGGCTCCTGTCGATCCAAGCCGATATCGTGAAATCAGGATCGGTCTCAAGCATACGAGCCGCCGCCTCACGGGCCTCGGCGTCGCGTCCGAGATGGGCGAAAGCGGCTACGAGGCAGCGATACGGTCCTGGATAGCAGGGGTTGAGACGTAAGGCTTTCTTCGCTGCAATGATGGCCTCGTCAAAGCGACGAAGCTCGATAAGGGCACACGCTATCCCGGTTAGCGCGATGAATGCTTGCGGATCTACCGGACTCATTCGCATGGAACGTTCAAAGCTCCGGATCGCTTCCTCTGGCTGCCCCGCGATCTCATAGACCCAGCCTCTGCGGTGCCAGGCGTAATATGAATTCGGGTTGAGTTTGACCGCCCGGTCGGACATCTCGATCTCGCTCTCGCAATCGCCGACCAGGAGCGCCGAAATCAGGGCAACACCCGCTAACGTGTCTGGATCACCATCGTCGAGGCTCAATGCTAGACGCATGAGCCGAACGGCTTCCTTGCGTTCGAATTGAGGATCGATGGCATAGTTCCTGACCACGTTCTCCGAATGACAGGCACCTGCCAGAGCGGCGGCACCAGCAAACCCGGGATCAAGTTCCATAGCGCGCTGGGCGAGTCGGAGTCCCTCTGCCAAGCCTTCGCGGGTCGATGGGACTATCTTCTGTATGGCCCGGAGATAGAGGTCATACGCGGTGAGGTCTTCCGGGCGTCGCCGCGAGGCCAGTGCAAGTTCTGCTTGAAATAACCTTGGCCGAATAGCGGAGACGACGGCGAGCGTGACATCATCCTGCAGCGCGAAAATGTCCGTCATGTCGCGCTCGAACCTGTCAGCCCAGATGTGGGTGCCCGTAGCTGCTTCAATCAACCGGCCCGTGATGCGAACTTTCCCCTGCGCCTTGCGCACCTCACCCTCGAGGACGTAACGCACGCCAAGCCGACGCCCGGCGTCCTTGATGTCGACCGCCTTGCCTTTGAAGGTGAAACTCGAATTTCGCGCGATCACGAACAACCCTTTGAACCGCGAAAGCGCGGTCGTGATCTCATCAACCATCCCGTCCGCGAAGTACTCTTGCTCGGGATCGCCAGACATGTTCGCGAACGGCAGCACGGCGATGGATGGCCTGTCGGGTATTGCAGGAGCGCTCTGGGGCGCGTCGTCCGGATTTGGGGCCGCAACATCTCGCACCTCTTGCACCTGTCCGATGAAACGGAAGCCCTTCCGCGGTAGTGTTTTGATGAAGCGCTGTTTCTCGCCGGAATCGCCGATTGCACCCCGAACGGCATTCAGACGGGTCGTCAGTGCGGCGTCGGACACGCTGCGCCCGTTCCAAACCGCGCTGATGAGGTCGTCTTTGCTGACGACGCGCTCCCGGTTGCGGATCAGGTAATCAAGCAGATCGAAGACTTGAGGTGGGACAACAATCAGGTCCGTTGCGCGGTAAAGTTCGCGCCGGTCAGTATCCAATGCGTAATCCTCAAAAAAATACCGCAACGGCCAATCCTTTTCGGTGGCACCTAGCCCGCCAGGAACCCAAAGAATAAGCTCCCGGTAAGGAGAATGTAAGCCACCTGTTAAGCGCGCCGGCGGATGTGGTGGCAGCTTTAGCTTAGTGAAAACAGCCCGACTTGGACAAACCGCGATGAGCACGATCCACGGGACCACTGAGCCAGGACCGGCAACCGCAAGGCGGCAGTATTACAGCCCCCTCGAAGCATATTGGGATGCGTTTTGTGAGTGGCGCAGACGCGAAAGGCTGCGAACGCGGCTGTGTTGCCTGACGGACAGCGAGCTTTTGGACATCGGTATCACCCGCGGTGAGATCGATTTCGTCGCCTCGAACCCATCGATCGACTCAACCGGTTTTCGTTCATCCTAGCTCGGTAATCGGCGAAAGGCGTGCGCACGGTCACTACGATAGATGGTCTGTTTGTATTCCGGCGAGGTATCACCCCGCATCACTCATCGGTGACCAGCGTTGTGCCTTCTCTGGGTGTGAATGGGTTCACAGTAGCGTCGGCAAGCGAATGCTATGGTTCCAGCCATTCAATTGCTGACCGAGGTTATTTGAAGAGATCTCTATTCCGAACAACAACTAGGTTAGGGTCATGTTCAAACGGTTCCTTTTGATCGCCGTAGTTGCCTCTCTCACGTTGGCCACATCCCCAAGAGTTCGTTGCGAGTATGCTTTGGAGCGCAGCGCGTCCACGGGGTCGCGTTCTGTCTCGTCGCATTCTGAAGCAGATCAACCTCCTGAAGAACTTTTGAATGAAATTGTGGCTTGGCTCTCATCAAAGTTTGACTTGCCTGCCATCAAAGATCGCCCTGCCATTAAATTTGCGTCGAGAATGGAGCTTGCAAGTCTGCGTGAAAGGGACCTTGCTTCTTCGCAAAGCCTCATAGGAAACGATGGGCAAGTAGCTCAGCGCGATGTTGTCGCACTCTACGACAACCATACGAGTACGATCCTGCTTCCTGATGATTGGGGTGGGGCTTCGCCGACGGACCAATCGGTGCTGGTACACGAAATGGTCCATCACCTTCAGAATCTGGGAAAGCTCAAATTTGAGTGCCTGCGGGCGCGAGAGAAGACGGCCTACCTGGCTCAGGCTAAATGGCTAGAGCGGTTCGGCCTGAGCCTGGAGAAAGAGTTCGACGTGGACATGTTCACGGTGCTGATTTCCTCAGCATGCATGTATTAGTCGTGCCCCGTCGATTTTGGTCCCTGCTCGACAATGGTTTTCCGAATGAGCGAAAAGCTAAAGTCTCGTGCGTGCGAACATGATTTCAGCGGGTTGACCAATGACCAAACACTTGGTGGTCCTTGCAATTATATTGGCGATCCTGGCCATGGCGCGCGGGCAGCAGAGTCAATTTGTATCGCTACCAACAGGACCACTGCCAGCCGCGCTTGTTCCGTGAGAATTCATTGTCATGGCAGACCCTAAGCCGACAACAACGCAAGTTGTTCCGCCCCACATTCAATTGATCCAGATGGGCCGGGCCCACATCGTCTCAAGAGCCGTCTACGCCGCGGCCAAGTTGGGGCTGGCCGATCAGCTCGCATCCGGACCAAAAAGCGCCATCGAGCTTGCTGGTCCCCTGGACGTGCATGGGCCTTCCTTGCACCGATTGATGCGTACCCTAGCGGGCCTTGGCATTCTAACCGAGCGACCGGAGCAGCGTTTTGCCCTGACCGATCTGGGAGAGGCGCTGAAGACCGGCGCGCCGGGCTCAGCAAGATCATCCGTGATTTTTTCAGGGAACCCCTCTCTGAGTGGCTGGGACAATGTGGTCTATTCTGTTCAAACTGGCAAAGCGGGTTTTGAGAAAGCGCGAGGCCTCGCGTTTTTCGACTACCTCGCGCAACATCCCGAGGACGCGTCGCTGTTCAGCGAGATGATGGTCGGCCTCAACGACCAGGAGCCTCCAGCCGTCGCCGCCGCCTACGATTTCTCGATCTTCCAAACCATTGTTGACGTAGGCGGGGCCACCGGCAACATGCTGGCGGCCGTACTTTCCCGTCACGCCGGCCCGCGCGGCATCCTGTTCGACAGGCCGCATGCCGTGAAAGACGCACCCGAATTGCTTGAGGCCAAAGGCGTAAGCGATCGGGTGACGATCCAGCCCGGAAATTTCTTCGAAAGTGTCCCCGACGGGGCGGATGCTTACGTCCTTTCGCACATTCTCCATGATTGGGACGAAGACCAGTGCCTTGCGATCCTTGGCCAGGTCCGCAAGGCGATGAACCCAGCCGGTCGTTTGCTGATCGTCGAAATGGTGCTGCCATCCGGCGATGCGCCGCATCCGGGAAAATTACTCGATCTCACGATGCTCGTACAAACAGGGGGGCAGGAACGAACGGAATCCGAATACGCGTCACTTTTGGGCAAGGCTGGTTTCCGCCTGACGCAGGTCGTCCCGACGAGTTCAGCGGCGAACATCCTGGAAGCCGTGGTGGCTTGAGTGCGAGTGGATGCTTGGTTGGAGTCCGGTTTGGGTCTTGGCTGTGTGAAAACGCCCAGACGCTCGAGCGCGATAGAAGAACTTATTCGTCCCAGACCATCGTAGCGCCGAGTTGCGCAAGCGCCTTCATCCTAGACGACGAACTGAAGAATGTAATTCTAGCCGAGTTTTGGTCTTTCGCGTTTTTACACAACCAGGGTCAAAAGCAGCGGTGGACCCGGTTTGGTCGGCGTCCGGTTTGCCCCTGACAGCCGACACAACACGCTCTCAATCGACCTTCGGCTAAGGGCCGATACTGTTGAAAAAGTCCTCTGTGGCGCGCATCCCAAATTTCTAAAGGCTGCTGGTGCGCTCGACGCCGTCTGACGCGAGGGACCACGTCATTCCTTGCGGGATCGCTGTGTGATTTT